>JAAFIF010000180.1 GCA_013298625.1 Myxococcales bacterium | reverse complement strand
CGGGTTCTCCGTGGTGCCAAGGGAGGCAGTTTGAGCCGTCTGCTCGAGCGAATCCCCAGCGAATTCGGCGACAAGATCCGTGGTGCCAGGCGGGTGATTCTACTGCCGACGGGCCAGCGCGCGCAGGTCACGCGCAAGCGTCGCCACCGCGGGAAGCACCGCTACCTGTTCCCGCTCCTGCCCTCGGCCGCGGCCGACATCGCGCGGGCGCAGGAGTCGGGGACCGTCAGCGCGACGCTGCCGTATCCGCGCGCCCCGCGAGTCGACCTGTGCAGCGACGCGATCGGAAGGGCAGCGTGAGCACGGGTCGGCGCGCGGCCGCTGCACCTTGCGCTGGCGGCGGATCGGCTGCGCGCGTCGCTCGAGGCCGACGGGTACGAGGTCGGGGGAGCTGGGACTATGGGGGCTTGAATCTCGAGTTTCACGAGGCGTAGTGTCCCGCTGGTCTCCGAGGGCGGGGACGGAAGGGACGTTTGGAGTGCCGATTCCTCAGTTCGTGAACTGCCTTCTTCCGATCGTAGGGCCTGGAGGCGTACCAACCCAGATGCACGACAGAACGCCCCATCAAGCCCCCCTTGCTGAGTTCGCAGAGCGGTTCGGTTGGAGTGCGCCTCGTCGTGAAATTCTTTGTGGTTTGCTGCGGTATCGTGCGGAGCTACGTCGGTTTGGCGTCGTGGGCGTGCAGTGGCTCGCGGGCAGTTTCGTCGAAGAGAAGGAGAAGGGGCCACGTGGTTGTGCGCCCAACGACATCGACGTCGTGTCGGTCGTTGCGATGCCGGATGGCACCGCGCCGTCGCCCCACGTTCAACTGCAGATCGCCGCGCTCAAGCGGAAGGCGAAGTCAGAGTTCCACTGTGACGCGTTCACGATCATTCCGCGGGCTGAGCACACCGAGCTGGCGTACTACACTCACTACTGGGCGACGTTGTTTGGCCACTCTCGTGACTACAACGGTGCGCATCGGGGCATCGTCTCTGTACCGTTTGGCCCCGGTGCAGATCCTTCCCCAGAGGTGTTGCTTGGCCCGGAGATCGAACGATGAACCGCGCTGAGATTGAGCGACAGCTGAAGTTCCTGCGCGATGAGCACCGCTCTGTTCAGCTGATGTTGGCCAATTTGCCGTCCAACTGGCTCCTTGAGCGGAGCGAGCTTGCCATTCGGCTCGAAGAGAACGAAGCGGAGCAGGTCGAGTGCGAGGCAAGCCTTGCTGTCGCGTCCGACGCACAGCAGGCCACAAATCGCCTTGTCCGCGTCACGCTGCGCGACAACGAGCGAGTGTACGGCAGCCGTGGAGCGGATCCCCAGATCCTCGGCGACACGATGTCGCGTGCAGGGAAACTGGTCGAACAGATCGCGCTTGAGCGCCTCCGCAACCGATCCCGCGGGAGGGTGGGCAAGCGCACTTCGACGAACGAACCTCGCTTCGTTCCTCCACGACAGATCGTGCGCGCCCTCGCGACTGGCTCGTTCGGCTTTGACCTTGAGATCGAGGGTCCCGAGACAGGTGAAGATGCTGTCGACGTCGAGGTGCTCAACGACGCTGTTGATCTTCTCACTCATGCTGCGTCCGACGACGACGAGATCGCATCAACGGCGATTGACGTACGAAGCAAAAGCGTCCGTGTGGCCCTTCGAAATTTCTTTGCGACTGTGAGCGCGGGCGCTCTTCAGCTTGAGGTCGCCGGTCGAGCACGCGCGGTGTCGGCTGAGTCAACCGTACGAGCAAGCACTCGGCTTGCGAGCGCCGTTGAGATGGAAGACGTAGAGCTTGAGCGCGAAGGCGTCTTCCTGAGCGCGAACAGGCGCCGAGCGTTTGAGTTCAAGCCAGACGATCCAACCGATGAGGTTCCGCAGGAGATCTCAGGATACATCAGCGGAGCCTTCAGCGAAGAAGACATCGTTGTTCTACGTGGAAATTCAGGACTCAAGATGATCGCTACGTTTCGAAAAACGACCGTTCGACGAGGCGACAAGACGAAGGATACGTGGGTACTTCTCGCCGCAGCCCATATCCCGGTGGTGCCAGACGGCGACGGCTTCGGCGACGGACGAAGCTGATTGTGCAGCCCAACTGAAAAACGCCCCGCACCCTTTCGGGCCGGGGCGGAGGGTAACGTGACGTAACGCGGCGCCGACTGCTGCGCTGCGTAGCGCGTTACGTCGGCGTGAGGGTCAACCCGGCGTGCAGCCCGTCTGCGCGACGATCGTGCGCACGGCCGCGGCGAGCCAGCGGAGCTGTCCCGCGCGCTCCCGCTCGCGCGCCGCGAGGTCGTAGCGGTGCACGTCGAGCGCGGTGTCTCCCACGCGCAGGCAGCGCTGAGCCTCGATCTCGAGCACGCCGATCAGCTCTTCGCTCGACTGCACCCGCGCGCGATACAGCGCCAGCAGCTGCGCCTCGGCGAGGACTTCGGCGGCCGCCTCTTCGAGCGTGAGCTCGAGCTGCGCCAGCGCGGGCACCTCGACGTCGCCGCGCGTGTCGCGCTCGAGCTGCGAGGCGTCGACCTCGACGACCGTCCACGAGCGATCGCCGCCGACCGCGACGTGCGCGTACGCGGGCGCGTTCGCGGTCTGTCGGACTTCGAGCACGACGCCATGCTCGCCGCTCTCGCGATTGCGCACGAGATCGCCCTCGCGGGGGTGCCAGGCGTGTCCGGTCCCGTCGACCATCGAAAGATCGTTGCTCATCGCTCGACTCCCAGCGCTCGCGCGCTCTCGTTGCCAAAAACGCCGTCGATCTGCAGCCGGTTGTCGCGCTGGAAATCGCGCAGCCCGTCGGGCCGCCAGTACCCGCGGCGATCCAGCTCGCACAGCGCGACGAACGCCGCGCGGCCCGCCCTGTCCGCCCGCGCAGGCGCCGCCCACAGCGCGCAACTCTCGTGCTGCAGCGCGCTCGACACGGTGTCCCGGTCGGGCACGTGGTGCATCTGGTAGTACGGCCGCCACTGCACGCCTTCGCGCAGCGCCGTCGCGGGGTCGTCGACCTTGATCCAGCCCGCGCGCACGGCAGCGCCCCACGACGCCAGCGCGCGCGCTTCTCGACGCGGCAGCGCGCCGCGATGCGCTTCGAGGCCTCCCGCCGGCGCGGCGTAGACCTGGGGGAAGCTCGCGACGATCGGACTGTGCGCGCCGAGCCAGTCGTTCCAGTTGTACGTCGAGTGAAACGACGGGTGATCGTACGCCGTGTGCAATTGCTCGAGCCGCGGATACTTGGCCGCGATCTCGGCGAGCGCGGTGCGCACGAGCTCGCTCAGGCGCTTGCGCTCGGCGCTGTTGGGCGGGCGCTTCCACGCGGCTTCGGCGTTCCACTTCACGGCACGCGCGCCGACGACGTGCGCGCGCTCGGCGAGGCGGAGGAACGTCCGCACGCCGGCCGCGACGGTCACGCGTCCCTTGGCGACGTCGCGCGCGATCCCGTCGATGCCGAACCCGCACACGAGCTCGACGCTGGGCAGGGCGCGACGGATCGAGTCCGCGACGAGCGACGGCGACCACGAGTGCAGCTGCACCGTGCGCGGCCGCGCGCGTTCGAGCAGAGGACGCGCGCTCGACCACGCGGCATCGATGCCGTCGGGGTGCCAGAGCGTCGGGATCACACCGGTGAGAGCGTTCATCGCGCACCTTCTTTCTCGATCAAGTCCAACTCGGCCGCGCGAGCCGCGGCGCGCTTGCGCACGGCCTCGACGCGACGCGCCCATTCCTTCCGCCCCTGGCGCGTGAGGACGTCGCGCTCGTGGCGCACGCCGTTCGCGTCGATCGTGACTGACACCGTGCGCACGCACCCCGCGCGGTCTGTGTGCTGCGTCAGCATGGCTCGAACACCCCGTTGCGCAGGTAGCCATGCCAGCCGCAGCCGCCCTTCACAGGGTCGTGCAGAATCGACGGGGAGAGCGTGACGCCCTCGGGGTGCGCCGGGTCACCGCCCGCGACGGACCACACGGGATGACCGTCGCGCGGCTCGATGTTGAGCGCGCTGGTCTCGCCGCAGCCGGGGCACGCGTGCGCGTAGCCCGAGACGCCAGAGCCATCGCGGCGCGTGACGATCACGCAATCGCCGGGCTCGAGCTCGTCCCACTTGTCAGCGCTCACGCGCTTCGCCGGCGCCCTGCGCCGGAGGTCCACCGCGGCGGCCATCACAGCACCCCCGGCGAGTTCACGCGGATGAGCTCGAGCGCGCGAGGGTCGAGCGCGTCGGGCTGCTCGCGGTAGATCGTGGCGATAGTGGTGCGCGCGGGGCCCGTCGACAGGATGCCCGCGGCGATCGCCGTGGCCTCTTGCTCGAGCTCGGCGCGCGCGAGGGCGATGTCCTCGGGGCCGAGGTCGTAGCCGTACGCGAGCGCGCTCGGCAGCTCTTCGACGTTCGCGGGCAGCTCGCCCGTGAGCGCCCACTGCACAGCGAGCGCCTGCGCGATCGCCCCGGCCTCGTAGCTCGCGCGCTTCTCGCGGTGCTGTAGGTACCAGATCGGCATCCGCGCGGGATCGGCGTACCACTGCGCGACGTGCGTCGCCTCGTGCGTGAGCAACAGCACGAGCTGCACCGGCGAGAGCTGCATCGGCGGGAGCGCGACGAGCGCCAGGATGGTCGTCGCGAAGCGCTCGATGAAGTCTCGGCCCGAGGGCACCTTGAGCCCGAGCGCGCGCAGCACATCGAACGTCGCGGCGACGGCCGACCACATCGGGCCGCCCTTCGTCGCGATCACGAAGGCGTGCACGAGCATCAGCTGGCGCTCGACGGCCGCAGCCGTCGCGAGGGAAATCTCACTGCGCATCGCTCACCTCCGCCCCGGCGTCGGTCGTTGTTTCGGGCAGGCACGCGCTCGGCGGCGCGCACGCGTACAGCTCGTTGCCCCACGGCGAGCGCGTTCGGCAGCACACCGCGGGACCGCGGATCGAGCACGGCAACGCGGGCGGCGCGTGCGACCAGCGCTGCGACTGTGAGCACGTCTCGGGAATGCCCGAGGGGCTGCATCGCGTGGCGAACGGCGTGCAGTTGTCGGGCGCGGGCATCGGGCAGCCGCCCAGGCACGCGGCCATCCCCAGCACGCCGGCGCCGAGCACCGCGTAGCTTTTGAAGTGCGCCCACGCAGCGCTCGCGCTGAGCATCGCCACCATCGCGCCAGCGCCCGCGGATCCGCTGCGCGCGCCGAGCACCTTCGCGAGACGGAGCAACAGCGGCGAGGGCAACAGCAGCGCGAGCGCGAACATCAGCGCGTGGCTGCCGGTGATCGCGCCCCGGTGCACGAGATACGCGGCGAGCGCGAGCCCGCCAAGGTCGGTCAGCGCCTCGCGAATCTGCTGCGTGATCCGCACGCCGGGCGACGGATCGACCGGGGGCGGGACAGAGGGGGACGGTGCGGACGCAGCAACAGGCTGCTCCGCCGAGGTTTGCTCGGGCATTGTCACTCCAGTGCGCGCGTGAATCGCTCGGCGTGCGCGCGGTGCGCTCGAGCGAGTGATGGTCAGTTGTCCGTCTCGACGTAGTCGCTCACGAGGTCGATGCCGACCGCCGCGGCGGTCGCGTTGTTGCTGCGCCAGCTCACGTGGTAGCTGAGCAGCGTCGCGGAAGAGGGAAGTGCGACGCCGCCGCTGTTGAGCAGGAGCCCCGTCGCGACGTGCCCCGTGTTGAGGCGCGTCACCTCGTAGTAGACGTCGGAGCTGTTCGGCGGCGCAAAGAGCGCGAGCTCGTAGAGGTCTGTGTTGACGGTGTTCGCTGGGAAGTTCGCGCCGAGGTCGATCGGGCTCTGCGCCGCGGATCCGCCGCGGTAGACGCGCATCGTCGTATCCGCCGCACCGTGGCCCATGCCGATGCTGTTGGTGAGCGTCGAGGGCTCGACGTTCGCCGGAGCGCCGGTGTTGCTGCTGACGCCGACGAACGTTCGCGCCGTCGCGACGAGCACGGCGTCGCTGATTCCCCAGCGGCAGACCTTGAAGAACCCGCCGCGCCCCGCGCCATCACCGACGCGCACTTGCGCGACCGCGACGCGCTGCGAGGTGATCGCCGCAGCCGTCGCCGCGCTCACGTACCCGAGCCTCTGCGCCTCGGTGAAGAGGTTGGTTGTCGCGACGTTGCGCGCGGTCGCGGTGCCGACGGCGGTGTGAGCCGTGTAGCCCATGAGCGTCGGCACCGTGGTCGCGTTGCCCGGTGGCTTCAACATGCGCACGGCGCTGCGCGCGAGAAACGGCTGCAGAAACGTCGCTTGAAGCGCGGGCCCGATGATGCGCGGCAGATAGCGTCCTGCGATGCTCTTCGCGAAGAAGACCATCGTGTCGGGGTCGACGCTGCCGGGGTCCGTCGTGCCCGACATCGTGAGCGCGATCACGTCGGGCGAGAGCTCGTACTGCGG
>JAAFIF010000233.1 GCA_013298625.1 Myxococcales bacterium | reverse complement strand
GTAACCGCTGCGTGAGTCGGCGTCGTTCCGCTCTCCGCCCCCGACTGCCACTCTCCGCACGTGCCCGAGTCCCCCAACACGCGCTCACGACTGCTTTTCGGCCGGCGGAACCGTGATCGGCCCGAACTCCCGCTCGAGCTCGCTCGCGACCAGGCGACTGCGCGTCCGAGCCCAATCACGCGGACAGAGCTCGAGGTGCCGATCGTTCGGCCACTGCGGAAACACGTGGATCAGCTCCCGCAGGTACAGCTCGACGTCGAGACCGTGCAGCCGACAGCTCGCCACCAACGAAAACAGGTTCGCCGTCGCGTTCGCGTGGTCGTCGCTCCCGCAGAACAGCCAGTTCTTCCGCCCGATCGCGATGCTCCGAAGACCGCGTTCCGCGCCGTTGTTGGTCATCTCGAGCCGTCCGTCGTCGAGAAATCTCCGCAGCGCATGCTGATGTCGCAGCGCGTAGCCCAACGCCAACGTCTCGCGGCCGCGCTCACGGTCGACGCGCGACTGCTCGTCGCACCACTGCATGAACGCGTCGACGAGCGGGCGCACCAACGCATCTCGCCGCTGTTTTCTCCGCGCAGGAGCGAGGTTTGCGAGCGCGCGATCCGCCGCGAACAGCGCGTCGATTCGTCGAAGTCCCTCGACGCCGAGCGCGTATTTGCAGATCGCCGCCTCCCAAAACTTGCGGCGCGCGTGGCTCCAACAGCCCACTTCTTTCGGCGGGGGATCTTCGTCGCTCGCGGCTCCGCGGAAGAGCGCGTCGTAGATCGCGTGCGCGTCCGCCTGCAAATATCCTTTGAATCCACGAAACATCTCGCACACCGCGGCGCTCGTATGCTTCGGCTGATACTCGAAGAACACGTGATCGCGGTCGGCCAACGCGATGAAGAAGTGCCCTTTGCGGCAGGGGCCGCGCTCGCGCTCTTGCAGCGGGCCGAGCTGAATGCTCACGCCCGTCGCGTCCGTCGCCAGGCAGAACGCGTTCTTCTTCGCGTCCGCGCTCATCGCGAGCACGATGTTGCCGAGCGCCGAGCCGATCTCTTCGGCGTAGCGAGACATCGTTCCGCGGTCGATCGGGCAGCCAATTTGCGCGAGCTGCTCCTCTTGCCGATAGAACGGCAGGCCCATCATGAACTTCTGCGTCAGCACATGCGCGATCATCGACGGCGCGAGAATCCCGCGGCGAATCAGCGTTGCAGGCATCGCGGTCGTCGCGAACTGCGCCGCCTCTTCGGCGGTCTCTCCTGCTTCTGCGGTCTTGTAGACGGCGCGATCGATCTGGATGCGACGCGCTCCGCCGCGCTCGTAGCCGACCGCCCACGACGTCTCGAAGCCGATGAACTCGCTTCTGTTCTCCAGCGTTTCGTCACGCAGTTCGACACGCACGAGCGGCAGATCGCTCTCGCTCAACGAGCGGCGAGCGCTGCTCTTGCGACGCTTGCGAGGACCTGAGCTCGGCGGGTCGGCAGACGCATCCGCGTCGTCGTCCTCCGCGTCTTGAAGTTGATCGGCAAGCGATTTCACGGTCCGTTCGAGGTTGTCGAACGCGAGCTGCTCTTGCGTCGTGTCGCGCCGCTCGGCCTTGGCGACGAAGAGCCGATGCTTCAGCAGGTGCAGCTCTTCGAGAGCCTTGTTGTACGCCGTGCGCAGTCGCGCCAGCGATTGCCTGGCATCGATGAGCTCTGCGCTGAGCGCGGCGTTCTCGCGGCGTAGCCGCGCGATCAGCTCCGCATCGCTCTCGCTCGTCGCAACCTCGCTCACGGGGCGACGAGTACGAACTTCGCGCGAGGCTCGTCTAGAGAATTCGTCAGCGAATCTTCAGTGGATCGTGCGCTTCTGTTTCGTCGCCTGCGGTTGGATGGCGATGCCGTCGAGCAGGTCGTCGAGCGCCGCAGCGTCGAGCTCGATGTGCTGCTGGTCGGGCGCGAGCGCGGTGAGTTGAGCGAACGTTCCGCGGTGGAGGCGCTTGTGAAAGAGGCATCGTCCCGTGCGATCGAGGAACACGATCTTCACCGCATCGCGCCTGCGTCCGAAGAACACGAAGAGCGCCGAGGTCGACGGCTCCAGGCCGATGCGCTCACGCGCAAAGCCCGCGAGACGGTCGAAGCCTGAGCGCAAATCTACAGGCTCGATCGCGACGAAGACCTGCACGGCGTCGGGGATCACGCGGCACCGCCGATCGCGCGCACGACCGCTGCGAGCAACGCGGGGTCGAAGCCCTGAGTCACGCGAACTCGAGCGCCAGCGACTTCGACGACGAGCTCGCGGACGGGCGCTGCGTCCTTGCGGACGACCGCGACGAACGCTGGGGCGCTCGGGCGCGGCGCTGGACGATGACGCAGCTTCGATGACCAGCCCGTGAGCGCGGAAGCAGAGAATCCGTTCTGCGCGGCGAATTGCGCGGCGGTCAGACCGCTGCTGCGCCAGGCGTCGACGCGCTCGCGCCAGCGCGCTTCGAGATCGGGATTGCGGGTTCGCATGCGCGTGACCGTGCGCCAACGGCGCGAAGCGAGGAACGACGCCGACTCACGCAGCGGTTA
>JAAFIF010000038.1 GCA_013298625.1 Myxococcales bacterium | reverse complement strand
GCGGTCGCGCGATGGCACGCGTGCGTGCGAACCCGCGACCATCGCGTGCTGTGCACCGGAAACCCCGCGTGGGGGCGCGTCGATCGAGCGACTTGCGGCGCTTCGGATCGGCCGCCGTTTCGGTTGATGGCTGGCCCCGTGCTCGACCTTTCGGCGAGCCCGTTCGTTGTTTGCGCGCTCGTTGGCGAGTCGGACACGAGAGCGGTTCGATGCGTCGGCGATCCAGCGGACCGGGCGGCACCCGATGTGGCGCCTCCGATTTTCGCGGCTCCGCAGGTCGTGCACCGAAGTTCGAGCGCGAATCGCGTGTTGGTCGCTCCAAACGCGATCCGCATCGTGGACTCGTCGGCGAGCGTCGAATCGATGCTCTTCCAGCCCGACGGACTCGCCCGCGATCGCACGCTGGCCGCGGTATCCGATGCTCATGCAAGCCAATACATGTTGTGCGCGAGTATCGACGGTGATATCAACTGTTCGCCAGTCATGCAATTCGGCTATTGGCGTCCGGAGCGCTACAGCAATGCACTCGGCGCGCCCCTTCGGTCGATCGCAGTGGGAGAAGCCATGGCCTGCTACAGTACAGAAGCTCGTCGAGTGTCGTGCTTCGACATCGGCGACGAGCGCCGGCGTCTGCGGCACATGAGCGGCGACCGCGTTGTCGCTGGAGGATTGAGCATCGCTGTTGAACGCGACCGCAACGTCCACGTGATGCGAGAGGACGATTTTCCTTCGCGAGCGGTGGTTGTGCCGACGGCGTCGATCGCGGACTTTCGTCTGCACGCGGTGGAGTTTGGCGAGATCTGCGGGAGCGACCAGTCGGGGCAGCTTTGGTGCGGAGAGCGCAGCCTGCGACCGGTTGCTGGAGCGATCGTGGATCGCAGCATCACACGTTCCTCGCCTGTTGCGATGACGGACACATTTCGGTGTTGGGTGACCCCGTCGCAAGAGCTCTGGTGCGCTGGGCACAGCGGATACTGCGCGATCAACGAGCGCGACATGGAGCATCTATGGTCGCCGGTCGTCCCGTGAGCGGGGGGCGGGGCGATCGGGTGTGATTGTGGGTCGTTCGCTCGTCGCCCGCACGATCCGCAACTACACCCGGTCGATCGGGACGCGAGCCTACTCGCTGAACATGCGCTACGATCGCATCGGCAACGTGCGTCGGATGACCCAGAACGACATCATGTCCCCCGCGTGCGGCTCTCCGTACGCCGTGACGGACACGACGCGCGACGCGCTCTACCAATACAACGGGACGCCGCACGCCGCGTCGCAGGTCGGCGGCACGTTCCACTGGTACGACGCCAACGGAAACCAGGCGTACTCGATGGCCGAGCTCAACTCGCGCACAGGCGGTCAGCGCGTCGCGAAGCTCGGCTCGTCGACGATGCGGTACCCGAGCGCGTTCGTGACGGTGAACAACGGCAGCACGGTGACACACGCACGTGTTCGTGGGCGTCCGGTGGCCGATGGGCGCGTTTCGGCGCATAGCCGCTCGAAGTGGCCGGTTTCCGCAGTTTGGTGGCGGTAGAACGTGCGTCCACGCGCAAACTCCTGTGGGAAATTTGATCGACCTTGGTCGGGGTGCTCTTGCTCGCGGCGATGCTGTTGAGTCTCGGGCGAGCGTGGTGCGGATTTGATTCTGCCGTGGATCGGTGGTGTTCCATCGCGGCGCATTCGTCGAAGGACCGACCCATTGAGGCGCTTCGCGATGCTGTCCACACCGAAGTGGATCGATACCCACTTCGTGTCGTGCGTGACGTTCGCGAGCCCTGTGCGATCATCGTGTCGCTGCGATATGCACATCGGCACTCTCGAGTTCGGCTCGACTCGAGTGGGATCATTGCAGCAGTTGATATTTCTCCGTCGAACATCGAATCCTTCAGCTTCGCTCTGCCAGGGCGGACGTTTCTCGTACGTTCCGGCCAGGCGGAACAGGCGCAATCTGCACGATGAGCTATTTCACGCGCTCTGTCAGTGCCGAAACGGCCGCTCTGAAGTTAGTGACGCGTGACATCAGCGTCGGTTCGGTGAGTAGCGCAATGCGTACCGCTGCGCTGGGGATCGCGCTGGCCTCCTGTGCGACTCGGCGACCTGGATCGACGTACTCCCGGGAGCCGAATGCGTCGTGCCTGATCGAGGAGCGATCGACGACGGTGGTGGCCGACCGCTCGACTGTTGCCGCTCCGTCTGCCGAGTTTGTTCCGGAGGTCACACCGGATCCTGAGTTTCGATCAGCTCTGCCGGAGAGCACTCGCGCGGCAACGCTTCCCCTGGCCGGTAGCGAGTTCGAGCATCCCATGAATCGTCCCGCGGTGTTTTGGATCGCTCGGTTGTCGAGTTCGCACAGCCACGTCGCATGCGTGCGCGCGGATCGCGTGCCGAGGTCGATGCGGCCGAGCACTTCGCTGGTCGTGCGATTCTCGAACGGCAGCGATGATGTGATTCGTGATGGCATCGACGTGGACTGGGACTCTCTGCGAGACGGGAGGCCGCTGGGACCACGGTGGGAATTGCATCGGGGCACCGCGTTTTCGTTGCTTGCCCGCCACCGCTCGCTCGGCTCGAACGACGTGGAGCGGAATGTTCTTACGCCTCGCTCGACACCTCGTTGGACCGGCAACCGCGACGGGGCCGTCACGTTCTGTCCGCGAATTGTACTGTCGTTGGGCGCCTGGGAAATCGCGCTCGATCGCTGGTTTTGGACGCTCGCGGACTGCGACCGCGCTGTCTCGCGATCTTCGTAAGCCGCCCGCGTGAGGGGAGCGCGGTTCGCTCGAATTGCTCGCCCGCGCTGGCGCGCGCCTTTCTGGGCGCCGAATCGCGTCGATCACAAGCGACGCCGGTCGCGGGCGGAGGGTCGATCGTACGTTGCCATTCGAACCGCTATTCGAGCCGCGCTGCGCTGGGGCGTTTTCGCAGGACGCGCGGTAGCGCGGGTGGGGGCCGCGCGCTCTTCGCTCGCCGCCCGCACGATTCGCAGCTACACCCGGTCGATCGGGACGCGAGCCTACTCGCTGAACATGCGCTACGATCGCATCGGCAACGTGCGTCGGATGACCCAGAACGACATCATGTCCCCCGCGGGCGGCTCTCCGTACGCCGTGACGGACACGACGCGCGACGCGCTCTACCAATACAACGGGACGCCGCACGCCGCGTCGCAGGTCGGCGGCAAGTTCCACTGGTACGACGCCAACGGAAACCAGGCGTACTCGACGGACTACTTCTGGTGGTGGCGCTCGATGAGCTGGGACGAAGAAAACCGCCTCACCAGCGTCAACGAGACGGGAACCACCACGTCGTTTCGCTACGACGCGGGCGGCCAGCGCGTCGCGAAGCTCGGCTCGTCGACGATGCTGTACCCGAGCGCGTACGTCACGGTGAACAACGGCAGCACGGTGACCAAGCACGTGTTCGCGGGCGGTGAGCGCATGAGCTCGATTGTCCGCACGGCGGGCGATGGGTCTGCGGGCGAGCGTCAATACTGGCTGCACTCGGACTCGGGCGGCGCGTCGCAATACGTGACCGGCGCGGGCGGCTGGGTGACCTCGCACAACGAGACGCTGCCGTTCGGCGAGCCGTGGATCACGCACGAGTGGAGCTGGGATCAGGTGGCGCGGTCGTTCCGCGGGAGTGAGCGCGACGGCGAGACCCGGCTGCACCTCATGGGTGCGCGGTACTACGACGCGAGCGAAGCGCGCTGGACCAGCGCGGACCCTGCGCTCAGCGCGTTCATGGCCGGCGGCGAGGTCTACGACCCGAGGAATCTCACGGCGTATTCGTACGCGTTCAACTCGCCACTGAGCTATTGGGATCCAACAGGGCTCATGGGTGAGCCTGCGAGCAGAGGGCCAAGCACGACGCCACCGCCGCCGATCGACGACTCTCCGATTGCTACGTCGATCTGCGGCGGTGGAATCGCAGCGCGACCATGCGACGGCGGCCACGCGGTGATCGAGGAGCCACGGCCGGACCCCAACGTTTCGAGCGGAGGCAATGGCGCGGGCGATTCGACTGCCTCGCTTGAGGGAACATCGAAACAGACTCGCCCAGCGAGCGGTAGTCAGCCTCTTGTCAATGAGTACAATCCAACGCTGCGATTGCCGCTTGCGATTCGTCTGTACGTCCAAAGCACCGGACAGAATTCAACGTCTGAGCAACAGCGCATCGAGTCGGTCAAGCGAGATGTTCTCGCTGCCATCCCTGCGATGAATCGGATTTGGCGCAAGGCTGATTTCAAGTTTTCGATAGACCGGGTTTCCGTGATTCGTTGTCAATCGCCATCGCTGTCGTCGCCAGTAGCGGCCGAAGGTGATCGAGCGTATCGGTCAGATGATCGGCAGCGCCGTGCGTACGCACGCAGCATTGAAACTCTGCCCGCCGGAACCATTGCGCTCGTTGTTGGCGAGGTGCCGTCGGTTCCGCACGTTGGTGGACTTGCATTGACGAATACGCGGTCCGCTGACACGTATCGGAACAATCTGGTCCGCATCAGTTTCGTTTCGCGACGATCCGGTTTTGTGAATTCAAGTGCTCAGGCAAGTCTTGCGAATGCACTGGGTTTCGTGATTTCGCACGAGAATGGGCATGTGCTCGGAATTTCGCAAGAGTTCTCGCAGAGTCCGGGACTCATGAGGGCAGGACCGAGCCCGTCTGACGCTCGACTCGATCCGCGGGAAGTCCGGCGTGCTCGGTCGGCAGCTGGCATAATTCGAAACAGCGTGGCCCGATTTGTTCGACAGTGAGCGGTGCTCAGCAATGAATCCGTTGCGCTTACGCGATTGCGTGACGCTGTGCCTCGTCCTCTCGGCCTGCCGAGCGATCGGCAGCGGTGGTGCGGCGCCAACCATCACCGCAGCGGCGGTGTCGACGCCCGCGATGCTCGGATACGTTGCCAGCGTCTCCCTCGAGCACCTGAAGCGACGATCGCCCTTGCACGGCGAGTACGCTGTTGCGGGACGGGTGGCGTTTGTGTTTCCGGCGATGGAGCAGCCCGCGACGCTGCGATTTTGCAGCGATCGGGCCATGCGCTCTGAGTGCCGCACCGAGCGACGGCGACCTGACGGCACTGTGTTGCTCTCGGCGGGTGCGACGTGGTGGACCGTCGCTGGCAGCACGCTTGCCCCTCAACTGCTTTGCGTCGTCGACTCGGCAGCGCCCGCCGGTCGCGCGGTATCTCTCAGCCACAATTGCCGGTCGGTCGCGCCGCTGATGCGGTGGGATCAGCAATACGAAGTGTTGCTCGCCGATGTGTTGGGAAAGGTGCAATCGCTCTCGCGCCTCTCCGACGGCGATCTCGGCGACGCGGGTATTTGGCCGAGCACCGGCGTCGTTGCCTTTCCGTCGATGCTCGGTGATCCGCGCGTGCTGTTTCGAATCCAGTCGGCGCATTCGTTCTTCGAAGCTCGACCAGCGCATCGCCGGCACGGCATTCGGCCGGTAGATTCGTTGATTGGTGGCAGTGCGCATGATCTGCAGGTCGTTGGCGATGTCGTTGGCGGGCAGGGCGATGACGTGCTCGTCCTCGGTGGCAAGGGCGAGAGCGCTCGGGATGTCGATGATCGGCCCTCGTGGAGAGCGTCTTTGCTGCCGCTCGACGATCCGCGGAGCGAACGTGTCTTGGACATCTCGGCCATGGGCGGTGCGCAGTTCATTGGTCGCACCGCGTTTGTCGCGAATCGCGCGCCGGGCGAGCCCGTTGGCTGGCTGATCGGCAACATCGATCGGCCCGCCGCCGACCTCTCGGTGGGCGTCGCTTCCGTGAACGGTTCGCTTCGAATGCAGCTCGCCGTCCCAGCGCTCGAAGCTGGTTCAGCGGGTCGAGACTTCGGCGTCTCCCTCGCCGTACTGCGGGATCTCGACGGCGATCGGCGCGACGAGTTCGCGGTGTTTTCGCACGAATCGAGTTCACGCAGTCCTCAGCTTACTCTCTATAGTTGGTCCGGAGATGTGCCCCGGCCGGTGCGAACGGTGAATCTCCCCGGTGATCACTTCGCGCCAGAAATGTTCGTGCTGTTGCACGATGCGACGTCGTGCTTGTTGCTCGTTCACTCGGACCGTGGCGCCGCTCGGCGCGATGCGTTCGAGCGGCCTGCGATCGAGGCTGAGCTTTTTCCGGATCCGAATTCCGATCGCCAGTTTGCAGCGACGACGACGGTGTGCCATGTTTCAATCGATTCCCAGCGTTGCTCAGTCGTGCGGCAACGCGGCCATGGCGATTCGTTGCAACTTCGAAGTTGGCTGTCGGTTGTGGGGGACTTTCGTGGATTCTATGCGTTGATCGGCGAACACTCCGATTCGAATCGAGAACCGCGAGTGGAAGTCGCCCCGTTGTCGGGTATGTCCGTGGGTGCTTGGCGTGCAGTGCCGCTCTCGATGTAAACTGGGAATTTGCTGAGCGACGGTGTCGCGGAGCTGAGCTTCGAAGCTCCGCAACTGCTCCCCTCAAAACGTCGCCACCACGCCCACGTGCAGCCCGAGCCCGTTCTCTTGAACGCGGGCGCCCTGGTCCGTGCGCACGCCCCAGATGCGCCAATACTCCACGCTGGTCTTCACCCGGTAGCCGCGCGCGATGATGAAGTTCGCGCCCAGCGTCCCGCGCATCATCCCCGCGTTGAAATCCAACGGGACGCCGACCGGAACGTTTCCGATTCGACGAATCCCGTCCCATCGCCCCACCAGCTCGACGCGGCGGTTGACCGGCCCGTCGACCTCGACGTACCAGCCGTCCTTCACGCTGAAGAGCGTCTCGGTCACGTCGCTGCGGTCGGGCAGCAGCGGCAATTCGTATTGCCAGCGCGTAGGGTCTTGCCCCGTCGCCATCTCCGTGCGCCGCACCAGGTACTCTCCGCGGATGTTCACCCTGCCGATGCGCAGAAACGTGTCGATCCCCAGGATCGTGTACGTGAACAGCCCCTGCGGGTCGTACGCGCCGTGCAGCCCCGAGCCGCCCACGGTCCAGTCCACGCGATCCGCGAGGCGAATGTTGAGCCCCACGCGACCGCCCACGGAGGGCAACGAGTTGTTGTCCACCATGAAGGACGGCGCGTGCATCGAGATGAAATCCACGTCCGTCGGGCCGTTGGTCGGCGACCGCAGGCCCGTCGCGATGTGCGCCGCGTAGTCGAGCTGCACGCGCGAGCCGAAGAAGTGCGAGCCCGAGACCTCCACGGCGTTCTCGACGTAGGGCAGGGGAAGCACGCTGCGGTTGAACTGCAGCAGATAGAACATGCGCCCCATGTCGTAGGGCAGGGGCTTGTCCGAAGTGCGGTGGTTTCCGGGGTCGTGGCGGAGCTGAAACTCGCCGAACTGAGGGTTGAACCGCCCGACGCGAAAGTTGAGCGCGTCGCTCACGCGAAAGTCTACGAAGGCCATGCCCAGCTCGAGCCCGTGACAGCCCCAGCAGAGCTTCACGTTGCCCGAAATGTGCGAGGAGAAATCCAGGGCCAGCTTGATCGAGAGCTCTTCGGTCAGCCCGTCGATCGTGTGCGACCGCGGCCTCGGATCCGTCGGGCTCGCGGGGTTGAACGGAACATAGTGGTAATCGAGCTGGGTGCTCCCCGCGATCGTGTACTCGACCGCCCGCGCCCTGCTCGGCGCGACGATCGCAGCCAGCGCCGCCACCGAGAGCCCCACGAATCCCAACGCGCTTCGCTTCGAGCTCACAGCTCACCCCCGCCCGCGGTCGCGCGGTTCGCTGAATACCACACGAGAAAGCGCACCAGCGTGTCCTCGTCTTCGGGAGCGATCCCCGAGCTCGGCTGCCTGCGCATGCGACGCACGTAGTTGCGCCACTCTTCTTCGCGGGTGATCCCCGCGTTGAGCGGCCGCGCCAGCGAGTGACAGCGCGAGCATCGATCGGCGAACAAGTTGTACTCCGACCGCTTCTCTTGCGGAATTCTGCTGATGTCCAGCCCGTCCGTGCGCGCGAAGGTCTGGCACGCGGACGCGCCCGAGAGCAGACCCGCGAACAGCGCGGCGAGCGCGAGCCTCGGAGACGGCGCGCGAGAGCTTCGTTCAATTGGCACGGGCACCCTCCGAGATCCAGTCGTGGATCAGTTTGATCTGCGTGGCGCTGAGAAATGGCGGCCCGTTGCGCGGCATGCGCGCGCCGATCGGCGGCGATTCGGTCACCTTGAGGTAGAGCACCGAGCTGCACGGCTGGCCGGGGATGACGGCGTTGGCGCCGGTGTTCGTTCCGCCGCGAAGGGTCGAAGCGTGGGACGTCAGGTCCAGGCCCGACATCTGAAAGCCCACGGGCAGCGCGTCGTTGGGGTCGTGGCACGAGCAGCCGGGGGCCGTCTCGCGGTTCACCCTGAAGATTCCCTGGAGAATGTCGCGCTCGAACGACACCGGCGTGCGCGGGTCCGTGTCCTCGTCGCGGCATCGCGCGGACAAGTTGGGCGGCGTCTCGACCGGAGAAAACTCCGAACAGCCGTTGCCGAGCGACAGCGCGCACAGCAACGCAAACAGCGTCGCGCGCCGCGCAGCCGCGGGCACGACGGGATCAGCACTCGATCGCAAACGCTTCCTCCAACACTGAGCTCGAGGCGTGATCCTCGCTCATCGCTGCGGAGAGAGCGAGACCGCAAGCGTGATCGTGTACTCGGGATCATCGGCTTCGGGCAGGTCCCCTGAAAACGCGGGCTCTGCCTCGCGTCCGCACGCGTGCAGCCACGACGGGCCGCCGAGCAGCCGCAGTCGATCGAGCCTGCGATCGGCCACGGAGATGTTCAACGTCACGTCGATCGGCGCCGTAAACGAGTCGCCCGCGCGGCTCGCGCGCGCTTGCTGCAGCGCACAACGGCCGATGGCGTCCGCCGCGGTCTGCGCGCGTCCCTGCAGTCGATTGACGAGCACGCCCCCCGAGGCGCTGAGCCGGCCCGCCGTTCCGCGCACGCCGTTGAGCGGCGCGATGGTGGGCGTCGGTTGCGCGACCGGCTGCGTCGTCGGCGCGACCACGGCTTGCGCGGGCTGCGTGTTCGCAGCGGGCTGCGTGTTCACCGTTGGCGTCGGGTTTGGGGTCGGGGTGTTCGCCGCGGGCGTGGGCGCGGTTTCGACCGTGTTTTGCGCGGCGGGACGCTCGCTCGCAGTGGTTCCCGTCGTCGAGCGTCCAGCGCGCGCCGCGCGATCGGGCGTCGGGTTCTGGGTTGGCGTTGGCGTTGGGGTTGGGTTTGGCGTGGTCGTGGGCGAGTTCGAGGGAGGCGCGTCGCCGCTCGGAGCGGGCTCGTTGCCGTTGGCCTGCGCGACGGTGTTGGTCGGAGGGACGTTGGCGTTGGGCTGCGCGTTGGGGTTGGGCGGCGCGGGCGTTTGCGCGGTGACGGGCGCGGTGTTCGCGGGTTGTTGCGACGCAGCACGGGTCTCGCCGTTGACCGTGTTGCGCTGCGAGATGCCGACCACCGCGAGCGCGCCGATCGAGACCGCGGCGATGATGGACGAGACCAGGGTGCCCTTGCTGATCCCCGCGGGTGCGGGCGCGGGCGCAGCCGGTTGCGCGGGCGCTTCGGCGACCACCGGAACCTCGTGGCTGGTCGTCGTCGAGTGCGTCCGCTCACCCTTCGGGCCGCTGGGCGTGCGCTCGCTGACGGGCGGCGCGACCATCGCCTTCACGGTCTCGTTGCGCGCGGGCGTCGGCGCGATCTCGGGCACCACCACCGCGGGCGCAGGGACGCCCACCATCGTCGAGGCCTGCCCCACGCCTTCTGCTGCTTCGATCGCCGCGATGGCGCTCATCGCCGCGGCGCTCAGGCCCGTGCTGGTCGTGTCGCGAATCCCGAGCGTCGCGCGCAGCGCAGCCCGCATCGAGCGCGCGTCGGGGTAGCGATCCGCCGGGGATTTGCTGAGGGATTTCATGATCACCCGCTCCATCTCCGCGGAGATGGCAGGGTTGATCGTCGAGGGCGGCGCGGGCTGCTCGGTGATGTGCTTGAGGACCACGCCGATGGGCGTTTCGGCGCTGAAGGGCAGCTTGCCCGTGCACATCTCGTAGAGGATCACGCCGCAGGAGTAGAGGTCCGCGCGGCCGTCGATGTTGCTGGCCTGCGCTTGCTCGGGGGACATGTACTCGGGGGTTCCCGCGATGTTTCCTGCGGTCGAGAGGCGCTCGCCGTTGGCGCCGGTGCGGTGGCTGTCCATGATCTTCGCGATGCCGAAGTCCGCGACCTTCACGACGTCGGCGATCGTCCCGTCGTCCTGCTTCTTCGGGACGATCATGATGTTCTCGGGCTTGAGGTCGCGGTGAACGATCCCGTGCTCGTGCGCGACGGCCAGCGCAGAGAGCACCTGAGACATCACTTCGACCGTGCGCTCCGTCGAGAACGGCCACTCTTTTCGCAGGGCTGCGAAGAGGTCTCTGCCCGCGAGGTACTCCATCACGATGAACATCATCCCGTCGCGATCGATGCCGAAATCGATGACGGCGACCGAGTTGGGATGGTCCAGCTTGCTCGCGGACTTCGCCTCGCGGTGAAAGCGCGACTGAAACTTCTCGTCTTGCCCCAGGCCCGCGTGAAGGACCTTCACGGCGACGGTCTTGTCGAGCAGCAGCTGCGTGGCGCGGTAGACCTTGCCCATCGCGCCGCCGCCGACGAAGGCGTCGACGCGGTACTTGGCGCCGATCACGGTGCCGACGAGCTTCTCGGCCTCCGCCCGTTCGCGAGCCTTCTCTTCTTGGTACTCGCGTTCGATCTCTGCGGCTTCGTCGTCCATCGGGCGCTCCATCAACGGGGGGGTACGCTCAGTATGCGAGCGCGGGGCGAGCGGAACTATCGAATCGTTTGGGGATCGACTGTATCGCTCTCGCTTACAATCGATCGACGTGGTCGCGGGCTCGGCGGTGCGATCGCTGCTCGCGAGCCTTGATCACCCGCGGGAAAAACATTACGCAGCCGCCTATGACTGCGCGGGATTTCAAGGCGACGTTGCGGTTGCCCGAGAGCGCCTTCTCGATGAAGGCCGACCTTGCCAAGCGCGAGCCCCAGTGGCTCGACCGTTGGAAAAAGGCTGCCATCTACCGCTCTCTGCTCGAGCGTCCGGCCAAGGGGACCTTCGTCTTTCACGACGGCCCTCCGTACGCGAACGGCAACATGCATTACGGCCACGTCCTCAACAACACGCTGAAGGACTTCGTCACGCGGTTTCGGACCATCCTTGGCGAGCGCGTGAAGTTCGTCCCTGGCTGGGACTGCCACGGCCTGCCCATCGAGCAGAACGTCGAGAAGGCGTTCGGCCCGAAGCTGCGCGAGATGACCGCGAGCCAGCGCCGCGCGAAGTGCCGCGAAGAAGCGGAGAAGTGGGTCAAGGTCCAGTCCGAGCAGCGTCAGCGCATCGGGATGATGGGCACCTGGGACGACCCGTACCTCACGATGAAGCCCGCCTTCGAAGCGCGCATCCTCGAGGCGCTCGCGGCCTTCGTCGATCGCGGGATCGTCTACCGCGGGCTCAAGCCCGTGTGGTGGTCCTCTGCCGAGCGCACGGCGCTCGCCGAGAGCGAGCTCGAGTACGAAGAGAGCCACAAGAGCCCGTCGGTGTACGTGCGCTTCAAGGGCGACGAGAGCGTGAAGGCCGCGCTGAAGAAGCGGTTTCCCACGATGCTCGACCGCGGAGACGTGTACGCGGTGATCTGGACCACGACGCCGTGGACGCTGCCTGCCAACCGCGCGCTCGCTGTGCATCCGGCGATGGAGTACGTCCTGCTCGAGCGCTCGGATTCAGACGGCAAGCTCGAGTACCTGCTCGTGGCCGAGCCGCTCGCGAAGGCCGTGTGCGAGGCGTGCGGGTGGAGCAAGCCAGAGCTCCTGCCGCGCACGATGCACGGCGCGGAGACGGCGTTCGTGGGCAACGAGCTGCTGGGCCTGAAGTTCGCTCACCCGTTCGAAGACCGCGAGTCGCCCGTCGTGAGCGCGCTCTACGTCGAGGCCACCGCGGGGACGGGCATCGTTCACACTGCGCCCGGACACGGACGGGACGACTACAACACGGGCGTCGCCAACGGCCTCGAGGTGTACTCGCCCGTCGACGACGCGGGAGAGTTCACGGAAGAGCTCGGGCCCGTGGCCAAGAGCTGGGGGATCGTGGGCAAGCACGTCTTCGCGGCCAACCCGTTGATCGCAGAGAAGCTCAGCGAGCTCGGCGTGCTCTGCAACAAGCCCGGTGACTTCATCGTCCACCGGTACCCGATCTCGTGGCGCTCGAAGAAGCCCTTGCTCACGCGGGCCACGGTCCAGTGGTTCATCGCGATGGACGAGCTCATGGCCACCGGCCCCCACGCAGGAAAATCCCTGCGCGAAGTCGCCCTCAGCGAGATCGACCGCCTCGCCGCGGACGGCGCCGACGCCGAGCGCGAAGGCCGCGAGTCGCGCGGGTGGATCCCCGCCGCGGGGCGCGAGCGCATCCACGGGATGATCGCGGGGCGCCCGGACTGGTGCATCTCGAGGCAGCGCGTGTGGGGCGTTCCGATCCCGGCGCTGCACTGCGCGCACTGCGGGCACGCGAACCTCACCGGGGCGCTCGTGCGTCACGTCGCGAAGCTGTTCGCGCAGAAGGGCGCCGACGCCTGGTACGACGAGAGCGAGAGCGTCGTGCCCGAGGGCTTCGCCTGCGCGCAGTGCGGCAAGAGCGACTCGTTTACGCGCGACATGAACATCCTCGACGTGTGGTTCGAGTCCGGAAGCTCGTACTTCGCCGTGTGCGCGGACCAGCCCGACCTGGGATTTCCCGTCGATTTGTACCTCGAAGGCAGCGATCAGCACCGCGGGTGGTTTCACTCGTCGCTGCTCGTCGGCTGCGCCACGCACGGCAGCGCGCCGTATCGCACGGTGGTCACCCACGGCTTCGTGGGCGAGAAGGTCGAGCAGCGCCTCGCCGACGGCCGGGTGAAGACCCTCATCAAAGCGATGCACAAGCGTGACATCGAAGAGAAGCGCTCGCGCGGCGAGGACGTGTCCGTCTACGACCCGCTCAAGATGGTGGCCACCGACGGCGCAGAGATCCTGCGCCTGTGGGTCGCGACCAACGACTACAGCGACGACGTCGGGCTGTCGAAGGCCGCGTTCGATCAGGTGAAGGACAACTACCGCGCGATCCGCAACGTCTCGCGGTTCTTGCTGCAGGTGCTTCGCGGCGAAGTGGTCGAGACCGTCGAGGCGCTCGGCGCCGCGGGCGTCGCGCTCGGGCCGCTCGATCAGTGGCAGTACAACAAGCTCGCGACCCTCGTGGCGCGCTGCGAGACGGCGTACCGGCAGTACGACTTTCGCGCGGTGATCGCGATGGTCAGCGAGTTCGTGAGCGACGCGTCGGGCTTCTATCTCGATGTGGCCAAGGACTGGCTCTACAACGACCATCGCAGCAGCGATCGGGTGCGCAGCACGTTGGCGGTGTGCGATGCGATGGTGCGCGCGCTCGCGGTGGTGCTCGCGCCGATCCTGCCGTTTACCGCGGAGGACGTGTGGGACTTCGTTCCGAAGCGCGAGGGGGACGCGAGCTCGGTGCACTTGTGCCTGTGGCCGTCGCTGGGCGCGCCGCAGGACCTGCACCTCGACGACGCGGTTCGCGCGGTGCGCGCGCTGCGCGAGCGGGTCAACCTCGCGCTCGAGCCCCTCGTGCAGGGCTGGGGCGTCGAGAAGAAGACCGCTGAGAAAGAGCAGCGCGCGGCGGGCGCCGACGAAGCGCGGTGGCCCGAGTCGCTGCGCATCGATCACGCGCGGGACGCCGACGCGGTCGCCACGGTGAGCAAAGACGAGGCGACGCTGCTCGCGCCGTTGAGCGGGGTGGTGACTGAGTGCCTGCTCTTGGGCGGAGTGACAGTCAATGTCCACGACGGAGCGCACTCGGTCACGATCCAGCGCGGAACGAAGCCGCAGTGCACCCGGTGCCGTCGGCGCTTGCGCGACGTCGACGACTCCACGACCCTATGCCGCCGCTGCACCGACGCCGTGGCGCGCTGGGATGCGGAACATCCGAGCGCCTGAGGCGTTCTCCCTCTGTTTGTGCTGCGTGCGCGCGCGGCGCCCCGCGATGGTGGCGGTGCTGGGTTTGCGCTAAGCAGCTTCGAGCCCCCTGACGAATACTGTTCTCCTTCGACGACGACCATGAGCGACACAGACGACACGAAGAAGCCCGCAGAGAGCGCCGAGACGCCGGCCGCCTCCAACGACGAGAGCCCGAAGACCGAGGCGAAGGCGGACGAGGCGAAGGCTTCGACCGAGGGTGACGTCGAGGGCGGCGAGGTCGTCGAGACGAAGAAGAAGCCCGCGAAAGAGCCGCTGCCCGCGCCGCCCACGATGATGCAATGGGTGTTTCTCGCGGTCGTCGCGCTCGCCACGGCGGGCGTGGATCTATGGAGCAAGTCGTGGGCGATCAAGCGGCTGTCGATGCCGTCGCCGCGGGTCGTTCCGCTCTGCACGCCGCCGCAGGGGATGCAGCACTATCTGTATCAGCGCGTGCCCCACAACGAGCTGGTGTTGTCGCGCAACTACCTCGAGATGCGCTACGCCGAGAACTGCGGCGGCGCCTGGGGCTTGCTGCACGGCGCGAGCGAGAAGATCCGTCGCCCGTTCTTCTTCTTGATCACCATCCTGGCGATCGGGTTCATCGTTCATCTCTACCGCTCGCTCGAGAAGGACCAGCGCGCGATGCGCCTGGCCCTGCCGCTCGTGCTCGGCGGAGCGATCGGCAACCTCGTCGATCGCCTGCGGCTCGGCTACGTCGTGGACTTCATCCTCATGCACTGGAAGGAGAAGTTCTACTGGCCGACCTACAACGTCGCGGACATCGCGATCACCGTCGGCATCGCGCTCATGATCTTCGAGTTCATCTTCGGCGCGAAGCCCAAGCCCGCGACGCCGCCCGCGAAGAGCAAGAAGAGCAGCGACAAAAAGAGCGACGAAGTCGCCGCCACCTGAAGGCACCGCGAGTGCAAAGAGAAGAGCGCCGAGGATGAAGCACACGCTGTTCGCCATCTTCGGGATCGACGTCCCGGCGTACTTCGGAATGCTCGCCACAGGCCTCGCCCTGGCGACCTGGATCGGCTCCCGCTGGGTGCACAAGATCGGTCGCGACCGCGAGGTGATCATCGACCTCGGCCTCGCCGCCACCATCTGGGGCGTCATCGGCTCGCGCATCCTTCACGTGCTCGCCGACGGGTACTTCTGGGACTACGTCCACGCGTGCACGGACCCATCGCTGGTCGACTGGCACATCACCCGCGAGCAGTGCCGCTCGCAGTTCTATGACGGCGTGTGGGACGCCGCGAAGAACGTCTGCCACCCCAAGGAGCGCAACTGCTTCGCGTGGGCCGCGTTCTGGGCGGGCGGGCTCACGTACTACGGCGGGCTCATCGCGGCCGGCACGTACGCGTGGTTCTTTCTCAAGCGAGAGAAGTTTCCGTTCTTCAAAGCCGCGGACATGGCGGGCTTCGCGATCGCGCTCGGCCTCGCGTGGGGACGCATGGGGTGCTTTCTCGCGGGCTGCTGCTTCGGGCAGGTGTGCGAGCGCCCGTGGGCCGCGGTGTTTCCGAAGTTCTCTCCTGCGTGGGACTTGCACTTGAAGACGCATCGCATCGCGGCCACGGCCACGCACCCGTTGCCCGTGCACCCGACGCAGCTCTACGAGTCCATCGGCTCGCTGCTCATCGCCGTGCTCGCGTACACCGTGGTGGTCCCACGAAAGCGCTACGACGGGATGGTGTTTCAGTTCTTCATCGTCGCGTACGGCGTCCTGCGGTTCTCGCTGGAGTTTCTGCGCGAAGACGACCGCGGCGGTGTCCTGGGAATCTCCACGTCGCAGTGGATCTCGATCGGGCTGATCGCCGGCGCGATGAGCCTCACGAAGTGGCTGAAGGCGAGCTCGCTCAACCGAGCGGCGATCGCGCCCTGACGCTGCGTGAAGCGCGGCCCCCACCCGCGCGTGGAGTGAGTGAGCGAAGGGTGCGCGGCCCCCACCCGCGTGTGGAGTGAGCGAGCGAAGGGTGCGCGGCCCCCACCCGCGCTGCCGCGCGCCCCGCCCCCGCGCAGAGCGCAGGGGCGGCGGCTCTGCATTGCGCATCGGAGCTGTAAATTGTCGGGTAGTTCGGGCCTGCGCTCGCGCTGCGAGCGCTACTCATTGAGTGCACTCGATGAGGAGGCAGGCGAGCCTTCGCTTCCGACGAACCACGCGTCGGCCGACCATGCAATCGCGAGTCGTCGTTGGTGTTGCAGTCGATCGAGGCAATTGCGAGACGACGCTTCGATCGTCCTCGTCGCAAGCCGACGCTGGCGACGCATCGAGTTCATTCAACGAGTAGCGCTCGCAGCGCGAGCGCAGGCCCGAACTACCCGACAATTTACAGCTCCGATGCGCAATGCAGAGCCGCCGCCCTTGCGCTCTGCGCGGGGGCGGGGCGCGCGGCAGCGCGGGTGGGGGCCGTACGCCCTTCACTCACTCCACGCGCGGGTGGGGCCGCGCACCCTTCGCTCAACCGAGCGGCGATCGTGCCCTGACGCTGCCGACGGCGTACGGAAGCGCGCGCCACGTGGGGATCTCGAGCACGCACACATCACCAACGCCGCCTTCGCGAAGCACGCCGCCCTCCCACTGCAAGCTGCGCGCGGGGGCGCGGGTGATGGCCCACCAGGCCTCGACCGTGCTGAGCCCCATCTGACGCACGGCGAACGCCGCCATCAACGGCAGGTTCTCGACGTACGACGTCCCCGGGTTGCAGTCGGTGGCGAGCGCGACCTCGACGCCGTGCGCGCGCATGCGACGCGCGTCGGGCATCGCTTGTCCCAGTGAAAACGCCGCTCCCGGCAAGAGCATCGCGATCACGCCCGCGCGCGCCATGGCGTCGAGCCCATCGTCGCTCACGTGCTCGAGGTGGTCTGCGCTCAGCGCGTTGAACTCCGCTGCGAGCTCGGCGCCGCGGATGTCGGCGAACTGGCCGATGTGCAACCGCGTGCGAATTTGCTCGCGCTTGGCGAGCTCGAGCAGCGGGCGCGTCTCTTCGACAGAGAAGCCCGCGCTGTCGACGTAGGCGTCGACGAAGTCGGGGCGATCGCGCTCGAACACCGTGGGGACGGTCTCGCGCAGCGTGCGTTCGATGAACTGCGCGCGGCCGTCGGGCAGCGATCTCAGCGCGGGATCGACGGCGTGCAGCGGAAGAAACGTGCGCTTGACCCGCACGCCGGCGCGCTGTGAAGCCTCGCGGATCATGGCGAGCGATCGCAGCTCGGACTCGGTGTCGAGCCCGTAGCCGGTCTTCACTTCGACCATGGTGACGCCGTAGCCGCGCATGCGAAGGAGCCTCGCGCGCAGCTGCTCGATGGCGCTCTCGTCGTTGGCCGCGCGCAGCTCGCTCACCGAGCGGGCGATGCCGCCGCCCTTCGCGGCGATGTCTGCGTACGTCGCTCCTTCGATGCGCGCGACGAACTCGTCCGCGCGGTGGCCGACGAAGAGCGCGTGGGTGTGCGCGTCGATGAGCCCCGGCGCGACGACGGCGCCCTCGCAGTTGAAAACGTGTGTGCGCACGGGGTCCACGGTCACGCGCGCGAGCACGTCGCGGGTGGGGCCGATGGCGACGACGCGGCCGTCACGGACGGCGACGGAGCCGTGCTCGATGACGGCGAGGGGGGCGATGTCCGTGGGGCGGTCGCGGTCCGGCGGAGGGCCGGCCATGGTCACGACCTCGGCGGCGTCGCGGTAGAGCTCGGTGATCGGCTCGCTCATCGCTCACGCCCGATGGGGAACGTGCACGCCGCGCTCGCTCGCGCACTCGATCGCGAGGTCGTAGCCCGCGTCGGCGTGGCGGATCACGCCCATTCCTGGGTCGCTGGTGAGGACGCGCTCGAGGCGCTTGGCTGCGGCGGCGGTTCCGTCAGCGACGATGACCATGCCCGAGTGCAGCGAGTAGCCCATTCCGACGCCTCCGCCGTGATGAACGCTGACCCACGACGCGCCGCCCGCGCAGTTGACGAGCGCGTTGAGGATGGGCCAGTCGGCGATCGCGTCGGAGCCGTCCTTCATCGCTTCGGTCTCGCGGTTGGGAGAAGCGACGGAGCCGCAGTCCAAGTGATCGCGGCCGATCACGATGGGGGCTTTGACCTTTCCGGTGCGGACGAGCTCGTTGAAGGCGAGGCCGACCTTGGCGCGCTCGCCGTAGCCGAGCCAGCAGATGCGCGCGGGCAGTCCCTGGTACGCGACGCGGCTCTGCGCGAGCTCGATCCAACGACGCAACGAAGGGTCGTTGGGGACCGCTTCGAGCACCGCGCGATCGGTGACGGCGATGTCTTCGGGGTCTCCGCTGAGGGCGACCCAGCGAAACGGTCCTCGGCCCGTGCAGAACTGCGGGCGAATGTACGCCGGGACGAAGCCTGGGATCTCGAAGGCGTCCTCGGCGCCAGCGAGCTTCGCTTCGGCGCGGATGTTGTTGCCGTAGTCGCAGGCGAACGCGCCGCGCTGCTGCATCGCGCGCATCGCTTGGATCTCGAGCGCCATGCTCTCTCTCGCGCGTCGGACGTACTCCGTCGGGTTGCTCTCGCGCAGCGCAGCGGCTTCGGTGAGCGAGAGACCGGCGGGGATGTATCCGCGCAGCGGGTCGTGCGCGCTGGTCTGCTCAGTGACGAAGTCAGGGATCACTCCGCGGCGAACGAGCTCGGGGTAGACGTCGGCGGCGTTGCCGACGAGGCCGATCGAGATCGCGCGCTTGTCCGCGCAGGCCTCGCGGACCTTGGCGAGGGCGTCGTCGAGCGTGGTGCACATGACGTCGACGTAGCGGGTGTCCAACCGGCGCTGAACGCGGGTCGGATCGACCTCGACGGCGAGGCAGACCGCGCCGGCCATGGTGGCGGCGAGGGGTTGGGCGCCGCCCATTCCGCCGAGGCCCGCGGTGAGGATCCAGCGGCCGGACCAGTCGCCGTTGAAATGCTGTCGACCCGCTTCGGCGAAGGTCTCGTACGTGCCCTGCAGGATGCCTTGCGTGCCGATGTAGATCCACGAGCCCGCCGTCATCTGCCCGTACATGATGAGCCCTTGCGCTTCGAGCGTGCGAAAGTGCTCCCACGTCGCCCACTTCGGGACGAGCAGCGAATTGGCTAGCAGAACGCGCGGCGCGTCGGGGTGCGTGCGAAAGCGCCCCACGGCCTTGCCCGATTGAATGAGCAAGGTCTGGTCTTCTTCGAGCGCGCGCAGCTCGCGGACGATGACGTCGAAGGCCTCCCAGTTGCGGGCGGCTTTGCCTGTTCCGCCGTAGACGACGAGGTCCGCGGGACGCTCGGCGACGTCGGGGTCGAGGTTGTTCATCAACATGCGCAGGGCTGCTTCTTGAACCCAGCCCTTGCAGCTCAGATCCGTTCCGCGCGCGGCGCGAACGAGGCGTGCACCGTTGGTGGTCATGACGGCGCGAACGCTACCCCGAACGCGGCGCTATTTCTTGTCCTTCGCCGCTCCGCTCTTGTCGCTCGCGGCCCCGCCCTTGTCCTTCATCGTGACGTCGACGTCCGCGCTCGGACGCAGCGTGCTTCGGCCGCTCTCGTCCTCGGTGGACTTGAAGCGAACCTCCATCTTCACTTCGAACGCGAGGCCCGTGAGCGCCTTCTTGAACTCGCTCGCGAGCGAAGTGTTCTGCAAAAAGTCCCGCATTTCTTTGGCGACGGCGCGATAGAGACCGTTCTTGGTCTCGTCGATCTGGTCCATCGCAGCTTGGGTGATCTCTTGATCTTTGATCTTGTCGATCACCGATCGGACCGTGTCTTCGCTCTTCGAGATCGCCTCGAAGCCAGACTCGACGGTCTTCTTCACGATGCGCTCGATGAGCTTCTTCGGCCGCGTCGAGAAGTCCCGCTCTTCGTCGCGCGGCGTGGGGTTGGGGGGAGGAAGGATCGATTCGCGCTCGTCGTGGTCCGCCATCTGCTGCCCTCTCGTTCGTCGAACGAAAACCCCTGTGCCGACCGGTATAGACCAGCGGCCAGGGGTGTCAACGCGGCGTGTCAACGCTTCGGAGATTCGTTCGTGTGGGCGCTGGACGAGCGAGACGAGCCGCACGAGTGAGCGTCGCTGTCATAGCGATGCGGGTGCAGTACTCTCTCTCGGCGAAGGGTCGGACGACGTGCTTCAGAACCGACGATGGATCGTTGCGTGCGCCACGATGGCGTTGGGCGCGTGCGGGCCGGTGATGGCGATCGACGACGTCGCGCCGCGGCCGGACGCTGCGACGACGCCCGTCGACGACGCTGCGATCGTGGACAGCGGCGTCGCGGTGGACAGCGGCGTCGCAGTGGACGCAGGGGCAGACGCGAGCGCGAGCGCGATCAACGCGAGCGCTACGACGCGGCGCAACACCGGCGCGAGCGGGGAGCTCGACGTCGTGATTCGCGTGCAAAATCACAGGTCGTTGATGGTCGTAGCGAACTCGGACGGCGCCGCGCGGGTGTCCGTGCTCAGCGTCGTCGACCCCAGTGGAGCCACGGTGTTTCGCTGGCAGGACTGGTACAACGCGCCTCGCAGGACCACGAAGGCGATCTTCGCCGAGCGCACGGGCACGAGCTTCAACTGGCCGATTCGCGCAGAGGACCCCGCGCTGAGGGACGGCGAGTACACCGTTCGGATCGGGACGTATCGGGTGGACGGCGTGACGTCTCGGCCCAACGTGGATGTCGACATCACGACGATCACCAACGGCGATCGCGACCTCGAGCGCGGACGCGTGAAGGTGGCCCTCATTTGGGCCAACGGGCTGAGCGCCAACGGGGCGCTCGTCGCGGCCACCGAACGCGCCGTCGCGCACTGGCGCACCGTGTGGAACGGCGCCGGAATGGACCTCGACGTTCGCTACGTCACGAGCACGATCAACCCCGCGCTGCCGTATCCCTCTGCGACCACGGGCGACTTGTTCTTGCAGGCGTCGTCGCTCGCGATGGACGGCGAGGTCCCGGTGCTCATCGGCGAGACGGTCAACAACGACGCGACGCAGTACGGTGTCGCGGGGCACATTCCTGGGCCGATCGTGCGCTCGCCGCTGCGCGCGATCGTGGTGGGCTGGCTCGCCAACGCGGGCAGCGACGGCGTGTTCAGCGACAACGACGTGCGCTTGTACGGGGAGGTCTTCGCGCACGAGGTCGGCCACTACGTGGGGCTGTTTCATCCAGTCGAGCGCACGTACGACGCGTGGGACGCGCTGGGCGACACGCCCGAGTGCCGCAACGAAATGGGCTGCGAGACGATGCTCGGGACCAACCTGATGTTTCCCTACTCGATTTGCGACACGAACGGCTGTCTGAGCACGACGGTGCTCACCGCCCAGCAGCGCGCAGTGATGCAGCGCTACACGGGGACCTTGTGATGACTCGCTTCGCGTTGCCGCTGTTCTTCGCGCTCGCTGCGTGCTCGAACCCGAGCCCTTCTGCCGGTCCGTCGGTTGCTTCGACGGTGACGCTGCCCGCCGCGAGCGGCGCGCGCGCGTCGCTGAGCGTCGATGCTGCGCGGGTGCACCAGCGGCTGCTCGTGCGCGACGCGGCTCCCACGTGCGCCGCGCTGATCGAGGGGATCGCTCGGCCGGTGCCAGCGTTGATCGAGGTCGCAGAGCGAGCGCTGCACCCGCCGTCGGCGTCGATCGTCGCCGCGAGCTGCGTGGCGCGCGTGCATTCGACGGACGCCGTCGACGCGCTCGAGCGTTGGGTGAGCGCGCGCGCGACGCTGGGCCTCGCCCTTGCGACGCTGAATCACATCGACGCGATGGACGAGCGCGTGGCGACGCGCGTGGTCGAGCGTGCGTTGGCTGGAGAAAATGCAGTCGAATCGCGTCCGCGCATCGAGCGCACGACGCGGTTTCCGGCGCTCGCCGAGCGCGCGCGGGCCGCGGTGCTCGTTCGCTGACGGGCGGTGTACATTGCCGCCATGAAGTCAGCGCGGTGGTTGGTGGTGTTGATGGCGACGCTGTTCGCGTGCAGCGAGGGGCCGCGGCCGATCGTGCCCGGTGACAGCGCTGCGGACGCGCAGGGGCGGGCGGATGTCACTGCGATGGATGTGTCGATCGCAGACGTGGTCTCGATGGACAGCGTCGCGACGGACAGCGGGACGAGCGTCGAGGACGGCGCGGGCGGCTCCGACGCGGCGGTCGTCGGTGACGGAGAAGCGGGCTGCGGGACCACCGTGGCCTCGCCGCCGTACAGCGACCGGGTGACCAACCAAGAGTTCACCGATCCTCCCATGTGCACGGGGTGCCCCGAGCCGTTTGCCGAGCTCAACGAGCTCGACGTCCCAATGCTGCCCGAGAGCTCGACGTCGATCTCTGTGAGCGGAACGTCTCGCGGCGCGACGCAGTGCGAGTGGTTCGTGTCCAACTCGTCCTGCGGCCACACGGGCGGCAGCATCGCGACGGACTTCGAAGGGACCGGCCGATTCGCTGCGACGATCCCGGTGTTTTGCGGGACCAACGTCGTGCGCCTCGTGTGCCGCAACGACCGCGGCGCGCGGGTGATCGTGCGGAGGCTCGAAGGGACGCGATGCACCGGGCGCGATCTGCGCCTGACGCTCTCGTGGGACGAGCCCGGCAAGGACCTCGAGCTTCACCTGCTGCGCGCGCCGCGGGCGCTCAACTCGTCGACCGACGACTGCACGTGGTTCACGTGCATGGCGCCGACGGGGCTCGACTGGGGCGTCGTCGGAGACGGCACGGACAACCCGCGCAAGGACATCGACAACACGGGTTCGTTCGGCCCCGAGAACATCTTTCTCGATCGCGCTGCGGCGGGCACGTACTACGTCATGGTCGAGCACTGGAGCCGCTCGGGCAACCCGTCGACCGCGGACATCGACGTGATCGTGCGCGAGCGCTCGGTGGCTCGCCTCCGCCGCACGATGTTCGCTCGGCAGTTCGTGTGGAACGTCGGGACCATCACCTTTCCCGAGGGCCGATTTACGCCCGTGGACACCACGCAGGACTGCAACGCGTCGTGGATGTCCACCTCGCGCGGCTGCGATCTTCCTCTGCCGTAGCCGCGGGTGCGCTGTTGATCGAGTCGGACCGAGCGCGCACCGAGTACGCGATCGAGCGCCGCGCGTTTCGCACGCGCTTGCTGCGCCCAGGGCCGTCACCGCAGCGCTACGAGCCCGCTCTCCTCGCGCACGACGCGCAGGCGATCGCGTACCGCTCGGGTGCGCTCTCGCTCTCGGCGTGGATCGACCGCGATCTCGACCCGCGCGCGCTTCGTCCTGCGGTGCTCTATCTGCACGGCGAGTTCGCCTTTCGCGCGAGCCACTGGGAGGACGCGCGGGTGTTTCGCGACGCGGGCTGGGTCACGATGCTGCCGATGCTGCGCGGAGAAAACGGCAATCCAGGCGCGTTTTCGCTGTACTACGACGAGGTCGACGACGTGCTCGCTGCGCGACTCGCGCTCGCGGACACGCCCGGCGTGGACCCTTCGCGCATCTGCGTCGCGGGCCACAGCGCAGGGGGCGTGCTCGCGCTGCTCGCTGCGCAGACGGAGGCGCTGTTCGCGAAGGTCGCGTGCTGTTCGGGCTGGCCCGATCAGCAGCCGGTGATCGATTTCTACCCCGAGTACGCCGTGTTCGATCGCCACGATCCGAGGGAGGTGCGCATGCGCTCTCCGCTGCGATTCGCGCGGTCGTTGACTGCTGCGACGCGGCTGTTCTACGGCGACGAAGAGCCGCTGCTCGCTCCGCTCGCGCTCGAGATGGTCGCGCGCTGTGCAGGCCTCGACGTCGAGGCGATCGAGGTTGCGGGCGATCACTTCACCGCGCTCTCGCCTGCGCTGCGCCGGGCGGCACGATGGTTCGCGCGGTGACGATCAGCGCACGGTGACGACCAGCCGGGCGACCTCGCGTCCGCCCTGGTTGGCCGTGATCGCGTACCGTCCCGCCCGAGGAAACAGGGTCTCTCCCATCGCGCGCGCCTCTCGCACGCTCGTCCCCGCGGGCAGCCCGCTCCAGCGCGGGTCGCGCACGCCGTTGCCGAACGCCATCGAGAGCGACATCGACGCCTCGCCGTTGATGAACCACTGCAGCTGGTCGCGCTGCGTGTCGACCGTGCGGCGGCCGATGTTGCGCGCGAGCAGCCACAGCCGAAACCTCCCGCGCTGCGCCATGGTGATCCGCGCGCTCGCGGGCTCGCTCGTGAGCTCCCAGGTGATGTCCCGGGATGCCGCTTGCGTCGGAGGGAGGATCGCCCGACGCGCGTGCGCTGGCAGCGCCGCGGCGGTCAACGAGAGCAAGAGCGCGAGGGTCGAGCGTCGGTGGATCATCGTCGGTGAAGGATACGACACCGCGCGCGCGCCGCTCATTGGCCCAGCGACTGCACCCGAGCGTAGATGCGCGTGTTCGATTGCACGCCGTCGAGCGCGCGTCGGTCCTTCACGAGCTCGCCTTCGAGCGTGTACCCAGCGCGCTCGGCGACGCGCCAGCTCTTCTCGTTGCGCGCGTCCATGCGGATCTCGATCCGCTGCGCTTGCAGCACGTCGAAGGTCCAGTCCGTGAGCGCGCGCACGGCCTCGGTGACGTAGCCCTTGTTCGCTTCGGAGCTGCGAATCCAGTAGCCGATCTCGAATCGTCCGTCGTCCCAGCTCGGCCTGTGCAGCCCGGTCCCGCCGATGAATCGCCCGGTGTGCTTGTCGTGCATCGAGAAGCGAAGGTCCTCGCGCAGGATCCATTTGGCGAGGGCGACTCGAACGCTCTTCTCGCTGCGCTCGACGGAGAGCTCTTCGCGCACCCACGGCATCCACGGCCGAAGCGCGTCGATGGACTCGACGGTGGCCTCGTAGATCGCGCGGCCGTCGCCAGCGCGAGGGCAGCGAAGGGTCATGCGTTTGGTCTCGATCGACTCGGGGATGTTCAACAGGATGGGGTCGATGTGCATCTCGAGCTCGGCAGTGGTCATCGCGTGGGATGATCGCAAGTGCGCGGCGCGAGCGCATCGGCGGGCTGGTACGCTCGACGCCTCGTGAACGTTCGACGCACCCTGTCGGTCCTCGCGCTCGTGGCGATCGCCTCTTCGAGCTGCTCGACCCGCCGCGAATCGCCGGCGAAGTACGGCACGCCCCGGCTGTCCGAGCGGGGATACACCGCGCCCGAAGTCCCGTGGGGCGCCGTCACGACCGCGGCGTTGCGCGAGGAGAGCGAAGCGGCGCGGGTCGCGGTCGGGGCAGGGATGATCGACGCTCGACGGGCGCGCGCGCAGCGGTGCGGATCCACCGTCGGATGGACGCTCGGCGACGTGGTGGTGACGCTCGATGGCCGCGTGGCTCGGGCCGAAGCGCTGCAGTGCGAGGGCAGCGTCGCGCAGGACGCGATCGAGCGCGCAGCGCGGGGGGACGCTGCGGCGCTGCGCGATCCCGTGGCGCGCGCGTTGATGCTTCGGGCAGGCGTGGACGAGTCGCTGCTCGCGAGCGCTCCCATCGCGGTGTCCGACCGGTGGTCGACCGCGCGGCTGTGGGCGTCGCGGCTGTGGACCGAGGCTGTGCAGACGTACGGCGGCGTGGCGCGAGGGCAGCGATCGGTCGACGACCGCGCGGCGCGCACGTACCTCGCGTGGTCGAGGGACGCGATCGGCGCCTTCGAGCGCAGCGGAGCGGCGGAGCGCGCGGTGATGGACGCGTTTCCGTTCGCGCGGCTCGCGCAGGAGCTCGATGATCAGCAGTGGCTCCGCGCTGCGATGCGGCGGGTTCGCTTGCGCACGATCGAGTACGACCCATCGCGGTTTGCCTCGATCGCGATCTCCGGTTGGAGCAACGACGAAGGCAACGCCATCGCCTCGCTGCGCGCTCCGGCGCAGTGCTCGGACGAGGCGCGCGCGGTGCGAGCGCTGCGCTATCGGCCGACGGCCGCGTGGTTTTCGCAGCCCGACTCGGCGGAGGTGCTCACCACGTGGCGCTCGTTCGAGGGGCTCTTGCAGCGGCTGGGCAACGGACGATCGCTGACGCGGACGATCTTGCCGCCCTGCGACGAGCGAGAGTTCGTGCGTCCTGCGCGGGGGTACGAGGTCGCGTACGTGTTTCTCGCTGCGATGGTGGGCTACGACGCGCTCGCGCCCGAGGAGCACCCGCGGTTCGCGGCGGGAGATCGCAGGCTGCTCGGCGAGATCGAGCTGCGATTTCGCGAGCGGATTCGTCAGATCGGCGGCGACGCGGACGCGCTCGCGCGGGTGCAGCTCGACCAGCGCGCGACCGAGGTCCTGTGGGTTCGCTCGGCGCGGGCGCTCGCGGAGTTTCATCGTCGCCGCGGCGCGGATGCGTCGGGGACGAGCGCGATGCGGCGCAATCGGGACGCTGCGCGGGTGCTCGCCGCTGCGCGCAACACCGAGCGATCCCGGGTGTTGCAGCGGTGCGAGCTGCTCGCGACGATCCCGGAGATCGACCGGGACACGGCGCGCGAGCACGGGGTGAGCGCCGTGCGCGAGCTGCTCGAAGCGCCGCGAGAGCTCGTCGACAGGGCGGCGCTCGACTGCGTCGGCGAGTTGCTCGGGCGGTACCGCGCGGTTGATCGCGGCGCCATCGACGCGCTGCTCGCGCCATTCTCTGCGGCGGTCGGTGATCGCGCGCGCGCGCTCGGCGCGAATCAGCTGCTCGCTGTGCTCGCGACGGCCGCGCCTGTCGTACAACCCCCACGCTGAGCGCAACGCATGCCCGACGTCCTCTTCGTCTCCAAGCCCGTCGCTCCTCCGTGGAACGACAGCAACAAGAACCTCGTCCGCGACCTCTCTCGCGCGCTCACGCGCTACCGCGCGCGGGTGTTGGTCCCTGCGGGCGCATCGCTGCCTGGGGTGGACAGCGAGCCGCTCTACGCCGAGGCCGGCGCGTACGCCCCCGCGCTCTCGGCGAACGCGCGGGTGATGGCGCGGCTGCTCGTCGGTCCGCGGTCGGACGTGTGGCACTTCTTCTTCGCTCCCAACCCGCTCACCCTTCACGCGGGCCGCGCCGCCAAGGTCGCGAGAGGGACGGCGTGCGTGCACACGATCGCGTCGGCGCCGGACGCGCTCGAGTCGGTCGCGGCAGAGCTCTTCGCCGACCGCGTGGTGGTGCTCTCTCAGCACACGCGGCGGCGACTCGAAAACGTGGGCGTACAATCAACGGTGATTCCTCCGGCGCTCGAGGCGCCCGAGGTGTCCGACGAGCGGGCGCAGGCCGCGCGCGAGCGCTACGGGATCCAGGGGCCTTACGCGCTCTACGCGGGCGACCTCGAGTTCGGCGACGGGGCCCGGACGTTCGTGCGGGCCGCTGCGGAGGACGCGGGCGGGCCGCTGTCGTACGTGGTGGCTTCGCGCCCGAAGACCCCGGCGTCGCGCGAGGCGCGGGCGAAGCTCGAGCGAGAGGCGAGAGAGAGCGGCGCGAAGGTGACCTGGCTCGGCGAGATCGATGACATTCACGCGCTCGTGAAGGGGGCGGCGGTGCTCTCGCTGGTGACCGACACGCTTCATGCAAAAATGGATTGGCCTCTCGTCGTGCTCGAAGCGCTGGCGATGGGCGTGGCGTGCGTGGTGGGAGAGGGGACCGCGGCTGCGGAGATGAAGCCGTCGGGCGCGTGCGAGCCGATTCGCACGGGCGACAGCAAGGCGCTTCGCTTCGCGCTGCGCGCATGGAGCGAGCGGGACGACGCGATGCTCGCTCGGCTCGACGGCGCGCGGCGGTGGGTGCGCGCCGAGTGCGCGCCAGCGACCGTCGCGTCGCGCTACGAGGCTGTGTACGACGAGCTGCTCGCCGCGCGGCGCTCGGGGGGACTGCTCTCGCGGCTGCGTCGGCGCTGAGCGGCGCCAAGTCCGACTGGCGCGGCGCTGGCAATTGCGCCAACCTCCGCGCGGTCGATGGACACACGCAGCTACTACGACGAGTTCAGCCATTGGTACGAGCGCGACCGCGGTCGCGGCTATCACCAGATGATCGACGACCTCGAGCTGCGGCTCGCGATGCCGCGCGCGCAGGGCCGCCGCGCGCTCGAAGTGGGCTGCGGAACGGGGCTGATCCTCGAGCACGTCGCGAAGGTCGCCTCGGTCGCGCGCGGGATCGACCTGTCGCCGGGGATGCTCGAGAAGGCCCGCGAGAAGGGGCTCGATGTGAGGGAGGCGAGCGCGACGGAGCTGCCGTTCGAGGACGCGAGCTTCGACCTCTGCTACTCGTTCAAGGTGCTCGCGCACGTGCCGGACATCGCGAAGGCGCTCGACGAGATGGCGCGCGTCACGGCGCCGGGCGGGACGATCCTCGCGGAGTTCTACAACCCGTGGTCGCTGCGGTATCTGGCCAAGCGGCTCGGGCCGGCGGGGCGCATCTCGGCGCAGACCACGGAGGCCGCGGTGTACACGCGCTACGACAGCCCCGAGGCGGTGAGCGCGCTCGTCCCGCGCGGCTGCGAGCTCGTGGGCTTTCACGGGGTCCGGACGCTCACGCCGACGGCGGCGGTGTTCAAAGTCCCCGCGGTCGGAGCGCTCTTTCGCAAGGCCGAGTTCGTCGTTCAGAGCACGCCCCTCGCGCGGCTCGCAGGCTTTCTCGTCGCCGAAATCCGCCGCCGATGACCGCGTCCAACCCTGCTCGCGTCCTGGTCGTCGACGACGAGCCGTCGTTGCGACAGATGGTCCGCGTGCTCTTGCAGCGCGCGGGGCACACCGTGGTCGAAGCAGGCGACGTCCCGCAGGCGACCGAGGTGATCGACAGCGCGACGGTCCCGTTCGACCTGGTGGTGACCGATCTCATCATGCCGGGCGGCTCTGGGTTGGACGTGATCAAGCGCGCCCGAGAGCGCTCGCAAGAGACGCAGGTGCTGGTGGTGACCGCGCACGCGACGGTCGAGACGGCGGTCGAAGCGATGCGACTCGGCGCGTACGGCTACGTCGAGAAGCCGCTCGACCTGGCGACGGCCCGCGCGCACGTCGACAAGGCGCTCGAGAAGCGCGCGCTGCTGCGGGACAACGAGCAGCTGAGGGCGCTCTCGCGCTCGGCGCGGCTGCCGTTGCCGGGCGACCTGTTGCTGGTCGGCCGCAGTCAGGCCCTCGAAAACGCGCTCGACCTCGTGAGGCGCGCGGCGGGCTCGAAGGCCAACGTGCTGATCACCGGCGAGAGCGGGACGGGCAAAGAAGTGTTCGCTCGCGCGCTGCATGCGCTGAGCGAGCGCAAGGGCAAGCCGATGGTGGTGGTCAACTGCGGGGCGATCCCCGGCGAGCTGCTCGAGAGCGAGCTGTTCGGCCACGAGAAGGGCTCGTTCACCAGCGCGAACGCGAAGCGCGAAGGGCTCTTTCGCGAGGCCAACGGCGGAACGCTCTTTCTCGACGAAATCGGCGAGCTCCCGTTGCCGCTGCAAGTGAAGCTCTTGCGCGTCCTGCAAGAGAAGAAGGTCCGCGCGATCGGCGCCACTCACGAGATCCCCGTGGACGTTCGCATCGTCGCCGCGACCAACCGCGAGCTCGAAGGCGAAGTGAAGGCCGGGCGCTTTCGGCAAGACTTGTTCTACCGGCTCAACGTGCTGCGCGTGTCGCTGCCTTCGTTGCGCGAGCGCAGCGAGGACATCCCGCTGCTCGCCGAGCATTTTCGCGGGCGCTTCGCGATCGAGCACGGCCGCGCGTTTCTGATGTTCTCCCCAGAGGCGCTCGCTTCGCTCGTGCGCTACCCGTTTCCGGGCAACGTGCGCGAGCTCGAGAACGCCGTCGAGCGCTCGGTGGCGCTGGCCGCCGGATCGACCATCGAGCTCCGTGACTTGCCGCCCGAAATCGCGGGCCACGTCGCGGATTCGCAGTCTGCGAGCGCGGTCCTGCCCGAGGCCGGGATGGACCTCGAGCGCTACCTCGAAGAGCTCGAGCGATCGCTGCTCTCGCAAGCGCTCACGCGCGCCGGAGGAGTGCGCACGAAGGCCGCGTCGCTGCTCGGGCTGACGTTTCGCTCGTTTCGCTATCGGCTCGCGAAGCTCGGGCTCGCGAAGGACGAGGGCGACGCGATCGATCCGAAGGGCGGAGGGCCCACATGAAGCGCGCGCGCGCAGGGCTCACGCTGGTGCAGGTCTCGGTCGTGGTGATGATCTTCGCCATTCTGGTCGGCGCGCTGCTGCCCGGGATGCGTCGACGCGCGCGGCTCTCGCGCACGAGCGAAGCGGTCGATCGGCTCGCGCAGTTGTATAGACACACGCAGACGTACTGGTCCGGGCAGCAGGTCGGGCCGGTCGCGCCGACGCGCTCGACGCTGCACACGCTGCCGCCGCCCGCGCCGCTGACGCCTGCCACGGTGCCCGCGGGGCAGGCGCAGCTCGATCCGCCCAACACGTGGACGGCCCCCACGTGGAACGCGCTAGAGTTTCGCTTCGAAGAACCCCACTATTTCGCCTACCAGTACGACTCGACGGGCGAGGGCGTGACCGCGGCGTTCACCGCGCGCGCCGTCGGCGACCTCGACGGCAACGGCCTGTCGTCGACCTTCGAGCGCGCGGCGCGCGCGGACAACGCGCTGCAGCTGCAGCCGCACCTCGGGCTGTGGATCGATCGACCGACGGAGTAAGAGCAGTGCGCACGGACGAGCGCGAGGACATCGAAGCGGAGCTCCGAGACGCGAAGTGGTATCGCGCGATTGGCGTTGCGCTGTGCCTCACGGCGCTTCCGGCGGGACTCGAGGCGCGTCGGGCGACGCGCGCGCACTGCACGATTCGCCGCATGCCCACGGACGAGGCGACGATCCCGTCGCCGCGCGCGGCGCGCGCGCTCGCGCTTGGGCACCGCGAGTGGGTCGCGGATTTGTACTTCATCGCGGGGCTCGCGTACTTCGGCGAGTCGCTGCAGCAGCGCTCGCAGCAGCGGTTCTTGCAGCCGTACGCGCGGGTCACCGAGGACATCGACCCTGGCTTTCGCCGGCCGTACGTGTGGGGCTCGACCGTCAGCGTGTACACGCACCGGATGATCACTCGCCGGTCGATCGAGCTGTCCAACGAGCATCTGCTGCGCGGGCTCGAGCAGTTTCCGAATGACGGCGAGATGCTCTACGCGCTGGGGTTCAACTACGCGTTCGAGATGCTGCCGTTCGTCGCCGAGGGGCCCGAGCGAAGCGCGACGAAGCGGCGCGGCGCGCTTTATTTTCAGCGCGCGGCCGCGGTGGGGTTCGGCCCCGCGTGGCTGCCGTTGACCGCGGCGCGCATGCTCGAGGACAGCGGCGACGAGAGCACCGCGGTCGACCTGCTTCGCGACTCGCTCTTGCGCACAGAAGACCCGACGATTCGCGCGCGGCTCGAGCAGCGCATCCGCGACCTCACGGGTGGAGGCGAGAGCGACCCGGGCCTCGCGCAGGTGCGCGCGGTCGAGCGCGAGCGGCGAGAGTCGTTTCCGTACGTCTCGCCGGCGCTGTATTTGTTCGTCGGCCCCCCGGCCGTGCGCTGACGCGCTGATCAGTTCAGCGGGTGGTTGATCTCGCGCGTCTCTTCGCCAGCGCGAACGGTGACCGAGAAGGTCGCCCCGACGCCGAAGTCAGCGTTGTTGCACTGAACGCGGTGCGTCCCCGAGGGCAAGCTCAGGCGCAAGCGTGGAGTCGAGAACGTCTGACCTGCCACCGAGCAGCGCGAGGCGGGGCGCGTCGAGATCGACAAGAAGCCGCTGCCTCCACCGCCCGACGGGCTCGACGAAGACGAAGTCGAGCTGCTGGACGTGATGCGCGGCGGCGCGGTCGAGGTCGAGCTCGAGCTCGACGACGTGCGCGTGCGCGTGCGGCGCGACCCCGACGAGCTCGCGACGGGCTGGGTCTGCACGGCGACGGGCTGCTGAACGACGACGGGCTGTTGCACGACGACCGGCTGCTGAACGCCCACGACGGGCTGCTGCACGACCACGGGCTGTTGCACGCCGACGGGCTGCTGCACACCGACGGGCTGCTGCACGACCACGGGCTGTTGCACACCAACGGGCTGCTGCACGACGACGGGCTGCTGCATGCCGACGGGCTGCTGCACGACCACGGGGGGAGTGTTCATCGCGAGCTGCTCGGGCTCGAGCACGACTTGCACAGGCGTGACTTCGCCGTTGGCGATTTGCACTTCCATCTCGCGGGTGCGGTAGCCCTGACGGCGCGCGACGATGTGGTGAGGCTGCGCGGAGTTGAGCTCGGCGACGTTGAAACGTTGGCCGGTGCCCATGGTGCGTCCATCGACCTCGAGCTGAACGTCGGGGACGTTGGTCGAGACTTCGATGCTGCCGACCTTGGGGCGGGTGAAGAAGAACAGCAGGCCGGCGCCGGCCGAGAGCGCGAGGAAGCCGACCGCGCCGATCACGATCGGCAGGGCGTTGCTCTTTTTCTGCTGCTGCGGCTGCGCCTGGTACGCGGCCGTCGGCTGATGCTGCGCGGGGCCCACCATCGGGCGGGGCGGCTGCTGCTGATGGGGATGCTGTTGCTGCTGCATCGGCGGTGCGCCGACGGGCCCCATCGAATAGCCGCCGTTCGCGCCCATGGGTGGACCGACCGAAGGGCCTTGCATCGAGGGCACCATGGGAGCTCCCACGGCAGGACCCGGTGCGGGGACTGCGATCGGAGCGGCCATCGGCGGCGGCGCCGGGATCGCGGGGAGCGCTTTGGGGACTGCTCCTGCCGAGGGCAGCGGCTGCGTCTGCGCGCGTGGCGGAGCGTAGCCCGCGCCGATGGGCGTGTTGGGCGCCGACGGAAACCCTGGCGGCGGCGCGACGGGCGCGCGGGAGGGCGGCGGCACGCTCGACGGGCTCGGCACCGGCGGAGCGGTCTGCATCGACGGCGGCGGCGGCATCTCGAGCTTGTCGTAGACCTGGGTCGCGAGCTCTTCGTCGTCCCAGTCCATGTCGAGCCCGCCGCTGGCCGGCGCCGCGGTGGGCGCTGGCGCTGCGTGCCCGTTGACCTTCGGAGCGCCGGGAAGTCCGGTGCCCATCAGGGTCTTCTGCGGGCTGGCGAGGGGCGGCGGCGTGACGGCCGGCGCGGCGATGGGCGCGGACAGACCGCCGACCATCGTGGACTTCCCTCGTCCGGGGGGGGGCGGAGGAACCGAGACCTTCGGAGCTCCGGGCGGAGGGGGCGGGACATTTCGGCCGTTGGTCGTCATGGCAGTTGGTGCCTGTGCGCCGTCGAAAACATCGAGATCGGAAGCGCGGCGCGAGTCGAACTTCCGGTACTCCTCATCCTTCGCGGCTTCCTTGGTGATGTCATCTTGGAAGACGCGGTGCATGAAAGCAGCGAGGTCTTTGCGGGCAAAAAAGTGCCCCGATGTGTACATGAACGACTGCAGCTCATCGTGCAGGTCCATCGCCGTTCGGTGCCGCTCTTCAGCGTTCTTGGCGAGAGACTTGAGGACGATCTGCTCGAGCTCTTCGGGGATTTGTGCGTTGCGCTGGCTGGGCGGCGCGAAGTCGCAGTTGCGCACGCGCTCGAGCGTCGAGAAGTCGTCGCCGCCTCCGAACAAGCGCTCGCCCGTGAGCATTTCGTACAACACGATGCCCGCGGCGAACACGTCGCTGCGGCGGTCGACGCCCTGTCCTCGGACCTGCTCGGGGGACATGTACCCGAACTTGCCCTTGAGGATCCCCGCTTGGGTGCGGCTGCTCTTGCTCGCGGCCTTGGCGATGCCGAAGTCGATGAGCTTCACGTCGCCGTCCCACGACAGCAGGATGTTCTGCGGCGAGACGTCGCGGTGCACGAGGTCGAGGTTGCGACCGGCGGCGTCCTTCTTGTTGTGCGCGTAATCGAGGCCCTCGCAGAGCTTCATGATGCCGTAGCAAGCGAGGGGGATCGGCAGCTTCTCGTTGCGCTTCTTCGCGCGCTCGAAGACCGAGCGCATGTCTCGGCCCCCGACGTACTCGAGCGCGATGAAGTAGGTCTCGTTGACCTTACCGAGCTCGAAGATCTGCGCGATGTTGGGGTGCGTGAGCTGAACCGCGAGCTTCGCTTCGTCCACGAACATCGCGATGAACTCGTGGTCCTCTGCGACGGAAGGGAGGATGCGCTTGACCGCGACCAAGCGCTCGAAGCCCGCTTCGCCGAAGGACTTGGCCTTGAAGATCTCAGCCATGCCTCCGACGTTGATGCGCTCGAGGAGATAGTACTTCCCGAACTTGACCGGGCTCTTCACCGTTGAGCGCTCCTCCGTCTCGGTTCGTGTTCGCGTGAGACGCACGGCCGCTCAGCGCTTCGGCGAACGTCGCCAAAGCCGTCCTGCGGCGCTTTCGACTGCATAGGTTTGGTCACCGATGTACCGGGTATGCAAGAATTTTCTACCTGTCGCGAGCGTGGGTCGTCAACGAAACGACCGCCGTTTGGACCCAGCGTTCCGCTGTGGACGGACGAGGAGCGGCAACGGCCTTTCGACGCTGCGGTCGAGCTTGTTCGACGATGGGTGAGTGGCCTCACCTTGGGTGCGCTCACAGAGAATCTGCGTCCGCCCCCCGGCCGATGGGGGCATGGCAGCGTTCTCGCTTCTCACCACCCGGCGACGGATTGTAGTAACAACGCCCAGAACACGGAGAGTTCGAGATGCGTCGCACCGCAGTGATCTTCGCGGCACTTGCCGTCCTCTGCGCAGCACCCGCTGCCGAGGCCCAGCGCCGCCCGCCCCAGGGCAATCGCCCTGCCGGCGCGCAGAACGGCCAACACCAAGACATGTCCTTCCGCGAGGCCCGCGAGGCGCTGGCCTCCGCTGACGCGTCGCGCGTGAGCGAGGCGCTCGAGGAGATCGCGCACTACCCCACGGCCGAGTCCGTGCAGGCCGTCGTCGAGCTCCTCCGCCGCGGCAACGGCGACAACGTCACGGACAAGGCCATCGAGACGCTCGGCCTGCTCGCGCGTCCCGAGGCCATCGAAGAACTGTCGAACCTCTTGCACCACCGGCGCGCTGCCGCGCGCGCCGAGGCCGTCGAGTCGCTCGCGAAGATCCAAGATCCGCGCGTGCGCGCTCTGATCGAGAGCGGGCTGCACGACTCGGCGCCGGAGGTCCGCTCGGCCGCGGCGCAAGCGCTCGGGCAGATCGGCGCGCGCCAGTCGGTGACGATGCTGTTTCGCGCGTTCGAGCGCGGCGTCCCCCAGGCGGCTGAAGCGATCGGCCGGCTCGGAAGCGCCGAAGACGCGGTGAGCGCCGACGCAGCGCACGACGCCGAAGACCCGCGCCGCACCTCGCGACGACAGACGCTCTCGATGTGGATTACCCACGCGCCCATCACGGTGTTGCTCTCGGGCTTCGAGCAGTTTCTCAACCGACGTGACGTGCCCGCGGCGGTCAAAGTGAAGATCATCGAGCGGCTCGAGCAGCGCGCGGCGTCCGCCGCGGTGAGAGACACCTTGCAGCGCTGGGTCAGCAGCCGCCCCCGCACGTACGCAGGGCCCGACCTCGTTCGCGCCCGACTCGCGATCCGTCAGATCCAGGGTGGAGGACGATGATGAACAGCCACTGGCTCTCTCGAGGACTGCTCCTCGCCCTCACCGCGACCGCCGGCTGCATGCCCGCGATCCGCCGGATGAACGCGTTCTCCTCGCGCTTCGCCGACAACCAACGCGAGCCGATCAGCCAGATCTACTCGCAGCTCCCGGCGCAGGACGCCAACGAGCCCCGCAACGCGCTCGGGCAGCCGATCATCGTCGCCGTTCGGCAGGGCACTCCCCGCGCGGTCGTCGCGATCGACGCCAACTCGTCGCGCGCGCTGTGGACACGCGAGCTCGACGCGCAGAGCGCGCCTGAGATCCTCGGCGACGTGGTGCTGGTCTCGACCGGCGCGCGCGTCGTCGCGCTCGACCTGCGCACGGGCGAGCGCAAGTGGGACCTCGACCTGCGCGCGATGCCCTTTCAGGGCGCGGCGCGCGAGGGAAACTCCATCGTCGTCTCGGCTTCGTCCGGCGCCAACGGCGGCGCGCGCGTCGGCCGCGTGGTCGCGCTCGACGCAGGGTCCGGCGCAGAGCGCTGGTCGCACACCGTCGTTGGCATCTTGGGCCGCCCCGCGGTCGCCGCTGGGCGCGCGTTCGTGCCGTGGGATCGCCAGTCGCTCGCCGTGCTGGACTTGAATACTGGTGTCGAGCAAGCCCGCGTCCGCGCGACGGACGACGTGCTCGGCTGGGTGTTCAGCGCGCCGCAAGGCGTGTACTACGGCTCTCGCGGAGCGTACCGATGGACGCCGCGCAGCGCCTCGGGCACCCGCGCCGAGAGCGCGTTTCTGGCGAACCCCATCGAGGGTGTCCCCGGCGATCCTCCGCTGTTTCGCGACGCGTTTGCGGGGACGACCGGCGCGAGGACGGCGCGTGACAAGATTCGGTTCGCGTTTCTTCCGCGCGCTGCGCAGGGCGACGCGATCGCGGTCGCGCACGACACGATCTTTCTCGTGTACTACCGCTTCGTGCTCGCGTTCGACGCGCAGACCGGCGCCGTCCGCTGGGCGCGCTCGATCGGCCCGGACGAGAGCGAAGTGCGCGCTGGGCAGAGCGAGAGCGCGCTCGAAGCCGCGCGTCGCGCGCAGGCCGCGATGAGCCAGTACGACATCGAGTCCGTCGCCGTCACGCCCACCTCGGTCGTGATCGTGTCGGGCAACGGTCGTCTCCGCGCGCTCGACCCGCGCACCGGCGCGGTGCAGGGCCAGTCCGACCTCGGCGCCAACATCGGCGCGATCGCGCACGACCTCGCGGGCTTTCGAACGCCGTCGTCCGGCGCCGCGCCTGCGCCCGAGGGCAACCCGCGCGAGCAGCTCGTCTCGCTCATCCGTGACCCGGACAATCGGCTCGTTCCGATCCGCGCGTTTCTCGTGCGGCTGTTGACGCGCGATCAGGCGCCCGAGGTCACCGGCGACCTGCTCGAGCTCTACCGCGCCCGCGCCATCCCCTCGACGCTTCGCACCGAGATCGCGCAGGCGCTTCGCAACCGCGAGACCGGCGAGCGCTTCTTGCTCGAGGCGATCGACGGCGAGGAGGATCACTTCAACTACCTCGAGAACCGTCAGGCGCCGCCGCTCGACGTGATCGCGCCGACGCTCGCGTCGATGGGCGCGCGCGAGGCTGTTCCGCTGTTGCTTCAGCACTTGTTCGACCACGAGACGCCCGTCGCGTGGGTGCCGGCGATCGTCGACGCGATCGTCGAGCTCGAGGACGCCAACGCTGTCCCGCAGCTGCAGGCGTTTGTGCAGCGCTACCGGGCGGACTCGGCGTTCGCAGGCGAGCGCGCGGCGCCGCTTCAGGCTGCGGTGAGCGGGATCTTCAAGCTCGGCGACGCCGCGGCGCGCCAGTGGCTCACGCAGCTGCGCGGCGACCAGTCCGCGCACCGCGAGATCCGTGACGCCGTCGCGCGCGCGTTCGACGAAGAAGCGCGCGGGACCCAGGGACGGTCGGACGATCAGCGCATTGCGCAGGCGCGCGAGCAGCTGCAAGGCCGCGTCAACGCGCTTCGCTCGGCGGTGCAGCGCTTCCCCGCCACGCTGTCGCAAGAGCAGTTCGACGACGAGTGGAACAACCACCTCGACGACCTGCGCCAGTGCGCGCAGGGCGTGCTCACGCGCCGCCCCGACCTCAACGAGATTCGCATCACGGTGACGGTGCGCTCCGAGCCGAACCCCGAGCTGTTCGAGAGCACGCCGCCAGCGGCGCGACTGCCGGCCAACGCCACGGCTGACCAGCGCATCGCCGCGATGACCACGCAGCAAGAGTGGGTCGAGCGGCAGATCAACAACCTCGAAGCGTTCGAGTCCGGCGTTCGAACGACGGCGTATTCGCCGCAAGATCCCGAGATGCAGCGATGCATGGAGGCGATCGTGCGGCCGCTGAAGTTTCCGGGCTTCGCGCGGTCGATCTCGACGCGGCAATTCGTGCAGCGCATCTCGACGGTGCGCGCCAACTCTCGCGGGACGGTCACGCCGGGCTTCGGTACGCCGCGCGGAACGGGCGTGCTCGTGCCGTGGTTCTTGGTCTCGAGCCCGTCGCTCGACAGCTCGGGACGGCTCGTCGAAGCGCCGGTGCAAGCGCCGGCGACGAACAACACGGCCAACACCGGGAGCTCCAGCACCGTCAACACCAACACCGGCGGACCTCCGCAGTTGGGCGGAACCGGCGGACCTCCGCAGCTGGGCGGAACTGGTGGACCTCCCGTCGTGCCAGGTTCGGGCAGCGGCGGACCTCCCGTCGTGCCAGGGAGCGGTGGGCCGCCGACCCCGCCTGGAAGCAACGGACCGCCGAGCGTTCCGGGTGCAGGCACGCCGCCGACGCAGCCCGGCACGGGCTCGAACAACAACCGGCCGCCGGGCCCGCCCAGCGGACCGCCAACCCCGCCTGGAACACCTCCAGCCGGTCCTCCCACCCCTCCAGGAACACCTCCCACCGCGCCGGGCACAACTCGCCCCTGGTGGGAGCAATAATCGCGATTCGCGCGTTCGAATCTCGAATCCACGTTGCCCCCGCTCCGGTGTCAGCGGTAAGACCGCAGGCTCCGGTGCAGAGGGCACCCTAAGCCTATCTGCGCACGAAGGAGTGCCCCGTGAAAGAGCTGGTTCGGTACCTGTTGGACAACCTCTTCGTCGATTTTCAGGGCACCGTCGACCTCGAACATGTCCGAGAGTTTCTGCGCAAAGACGACAGCCGCGAGGCTCGCGTCCTGCTCGCGAAGCTCAACCAAGATGGAGACATCTCGGACATGCTCGACACCCTCGCGGACACGCTGAAGACGACACTCCCCAAGGGAATCAACGACTCGGTGCTCAAGGAGCACCTCAACATGTACTCGGAGTCCTGAAGCGCGGCCGCCCGTTCGATCATCGCGCCCGACCATCGCGCCCTCGTCCGCTGCTTCATCACACCGACCGAAGGTCTTTGCGACGGTAGCGCGGGGGTGTTCACCATCGAACACTCGCGTTCTTGCGTGATGACGTCTTCGCGATTCGGGTCGTTCGGGACAACACGCTCGCGAGCTGTTTTGCTCGCGTTGTGTGCTGGTCTTCTTCGGTGCGACCTCGCGCCTCCCAACGTTGCTGCGCCGCCACGACTCGTCGCGACCTCGGTCGATCCCGACGCGCGCGGCTATGCCGAGCACCCGCTGCGCGCGCCGATCTGGCTGTGGTTCGACCGGGCGTTGTGGCCGCGCTCGATCAACCGCGGGACCGTCACGCTCCAGAGCGGTGAGGTCTCGCTGACGCCGAGGCTCCGCTACGATCCCGCGCAGCGCGCTGTTCGCGTCGAGCTCGACCCCGATGACGTCCGCAGAGACGTCGAGTACTTGCTCGTTCTTCGCGCGGGAATCTCCTCGTGGGACGGCGCGACCGCTACCGCCCTCGCCACGCTGCGCGTTCGCTTCACCGATCGCCCCGCGGCTGCTCAGCGCGCGGTGAGCCTTCGTCGCGACGTCGCGCCCGCGCTCGCCGCAGCATGCGGCTCAGCGAGCTGTCACGGCGGCGCCGAGCCCGTCATGGGGCTCGATTTGTCCTCTGCCGATGCGATGCTGCGCACGACGGTCGGACGCCCTTCGCGCGAGTGGAGCGCGTCGAGCGTCGGCGGCCAATTCTACTGGGGAGGCCTCGCGTTGATCGAGCCGGGCGCGCCGGGCGAGAGCTTTCTCGTCTACAAGCTGATCGGCGACGGCCCCATGCGAGGGGCGCGAATGCCCCGCGGCGCTGCGCCGCTCGACCCGACGCTCGTGCAACAGGTCAGCGACTGGATCGCCGCAGGCGCCTCGGATGATCGCTGAGCGGTGCGCAGTCATCCTGCGGTCTGCGGCGGCGGCTGCTTGACACGCTCTCGACCTGCACGCTAACCGCTCGGCCATGAAGCGCGCTCGTGTCTCGTTCGTCGCGACCATGTCCGTCGTCGGGTTGCTCGGTGCAATGGGCATGGGGGCGAGCTGCAATCGCAGCAACGCCACGTCCAACCCGCCCAACCTCACGCAGGACCCGCAGCGACAGACGAACCCCACGCCGAACAACACGGCGAACACGCCGACGCCCAACGCGCCGAGCGCCGATCGTGTGACGGAGATCGGCGGCTTCGACACCGCGGCCCTCGCCAGCGCCGAGCGCGACCTGTTGTGGAACGTGGCGAACGACATGCTCTCTCCCTGCGGCGACCCGCACTCGCTCGCGGTCTGCGCGCGTGACCGCACGTGCGCGACGTGCCGACCGGCGCTGCGCTTTCTGTCGCGCAGGGCGCAGGACGGCTTCGACTCCGAGCGGCTCGGCGACCTCGTTCGCGCGAGGTTCTCGCGGGACGCGGCGGTGCGGATCAACATCGACGGCGCCCCCATCCGTGGCGGCGCCAACGCTGCTGTGACCCTGGTCGAGTTCAGCGACTACGAGTGCCCGCACTGCGCCGCGGTCGCGCCGGTGCTGCGCGACATCGAGCGCGAGTTCGGTGATCGCTTGAAGGTCGTTCACATGCACTTTCCGCTGTCGGGGCACACGCATGCGATGCCCGCGTCGCGCGCGGCCGTGGCCGCCGGACGACAGGGAAAGTTCTGGGAGTACCACGACATTCTGTTCGCCAATCAGAGCGCGCTCGAGACGGCCAACCTCGAGCAATACGCGACGCGCGCGGGCTTGGACCTCGCCCGTTTTCGTGCGGATCTGGCGTCGCCCGACACCGAGAGCTCGGTCGCCGCGAACCGCCGCGAGGGCGAGCGCTTGCAGATCAATGGAACGCCGGCGGTCTACATCAACGGCCGCAGCTGGCCGACGGCGCTGCAGCTCGACCGCTCGCAGCTCCGCGAGTGGATCAACGACGAGCTCGAGATGGCCGGGGCCGCGCCTGCCCCAGCGCAGGCCGCTCCTGCCGCAGCCGCGCCGCGCTGAGCCGCGCAATCGCCGCGGCTAGCGACGCTTGGCGTCGGACTTCTCTTCTTGAAAGCCCACGCGCTTCGAGTGGTCCGCCAGAAACTGCGCGAGCTGGCTCGCGATGTACGACGCCGCTCCCTCTTCGTCGTGCTCGAACCCGTGCTCGCCCACCTCTCGGTGCACTTCGAGCACGCCGAACAGCCGGCGATCGAGGGAGATCGCCGCGAAGAGCGCGGGGCCGAGGGGCGCTTCTGCGATGAGCGCGTCGGGCTCCCACGTCTTGGTCACCACGGGCAATCCGCGCAGCATCACGTCCGAGCGCATCTCTCCCTTTGCGACGCGAGCGCGTCGGCCCTTCGCCTGCGGCGCGAGGTCGCAGCACTCGACGGCGATCTCGTGCTTGTCGATGTCGTAGATCGAGATCGCGACGAACGGCGTGTGCAGCAGGTCCTTCGCGACCTGGGCTGCGAAGTCCGTGGCCTGCGTCGAGTCCGAGAGAAACGCCATGTCGCTGAGCGCGTCGAACGCCTCGCTGAGCAGGTCGTCGCCGCGGTGACGAGACTTCTTCACCGCGGGGCCTGCGTTGGCACGCGCGGGAGGGGGCACGCTCGCGCTCGCGGGGGGCGGATAGCTCGCGGCCACGGGCTGCGCGGGGGGCGCGACCGAGGGCGAGTGCTGAGCGACGGGGGGCTGCGCGGGCGGGGCCACCGACGTGACGGCATGCGCTGCCGGCGGAGCGACCGACGGCGCGCTGACGAGCGGAATCGCCGCAGCGGTGGGCGCCACCAGCGGGAGGGGCTCGACCGTTTGCGAGAGCAGCGCGGGCGCTTGCTCTGCGGGCGGTGGTGGCTCGACCGGTGCGGGCTGCGCTGCCGTGGTCGATGCGGCGGCGAGGTGCGCGACCACGGCCTCGGGCATCGCGGAGAACGCGACGGTGTGCTTGGGCGGCGCAGCGACGGTCACCGAGTTCGGCGGCTCTGGGGCCGCCAAGGGCGCGCTGGCCACGGGCGGGGACGGCGTTGGCTCGGGCGCCGGCGCGGGTGCAGCGATGGGCTGCACGGGGGCGATCGACGGCTGGGGCTGTGCGGGCGCTTCGCTGCGCGACGGAGCGGGCGGCGCGAACGAGTTCGGCGGGATCGACGTCGTCGGCGGCGCGATCGAGGTCGCGCTGGGGCGAGACACGGTGATCTCGGGCTCGTCGCCGCGCCAGTCCTTCCAGCCGAGAACGACGATGGGCGGTCGTTCGGGCCGTGACTTGAATACGTGATCAAAAACTGCGATCGAGATGAACTTGCCCGACGGCTGCGCGATCAGGGCCTGACGCAGCTGCGCCCACACTGCGCGCGCGACCATCGTCGCGAGCTCGACGCTGGTCTCGGGCGGCACAGCGATGAGCCGCTCGCGGTACGTGAGTCCGTTGGACGCCGCGGCTTCGCGGTCGCGCGCAAAGAACAACGAGCCTGGCGACGGGACGGTGACGTCGGTGACCGCGGCTGCCGGCGCGATGGATGGCGTGGGTTGTGGCGCGGGTTGTGGCGTGGGTTGTGCTGGTTGTGCCGGGACGCTCGCCGCGCTCGTGTTGGGCGGAGGAGGCGTGTGCACGGGCCCGACGCTGACAGCAGCCATCGTCGCGCTCGACGGCCGCTGCGGAACGATCGTGGCCGCCGGCGGCGGCGGGACGACCGCTTGCAGTCCAGCGGTCGACGGACGGCCCGTCGGCCCTGGTGGCGGGACCACCGAACTCTTCGGCGGGGGCACGACGGATGGCGCTGGCGCGGCCACGGGCGCGGCTACGGGCATGGGCGCGGCTACGGGCGCTTGCGCGGCCACGGGCGCTACGGGCGCTGCGGTCACTGGAGCGACGGTCACGGGCGCGGCCTGAACTGGGGCGCTGGCGATCGGCGCCGCGCTCGGGGCCCCCGCGAGCGCGTTGCTCGACGGGCTGAGCGAGAAGCGCTCGTTGGTGACCAGGTCGTGCACCCTCACCGCGCCGTCTTCGTCGAAGTCGACGCGAAACTTCGTCAGTCCGCGGCCTCCACGGGCTTCGGTGAGAGCGCTCTTCCACGACTCGGCGTCGACGGTCACTGTCGGGCCAGTGCCTCCGGACGCTGCAGGGAGTTCGACGGCCCAACGCATCGTTTTCTGCGGGTATCACTGCGGTCGCGCTCGGGTCAAGCCATCGCAGAGGCTTCGCGCGCAGAGTGGCTCGCAGTCGCTGAAGTCAGTGGTAGGTTCGCGCAACACTTCATGCGAGTGACCGTCGTCTCGGCGCTTGGCGAAGCGCTCGCCGCATCGGCGCTCGTCGACCTCGGCTGCGCAGTGCGCGAGCGCGTGGCGGTGTGCGCGCCGACCGACATCGTCGAGGGCAGCGACGCCGTGTTCGTCGAAGCGGGCGGCGACGGAGAGCTGGGCGCGTTCGTCGTGAGGCGGGTTCGGGCCGCGGCTCCGAAGATTCCGCTGTTGCTCGGGGTCGAGCGGTCGCAGCTCGCACGGATCGACCCCGGCTGGGGCCACGATGACTTCATTTTGGTCCCGTACGACGCCCACGAGCTGGTGGCGCGCCTGCGCGCGGTCGAGTGGCGTTCGAGCGAGTTTTCTCAGCCCGAGCGAGTGAAGCTGGGCGCGCTGGTCCTCGACATCGACGCGCACGAAGCGCGCGTGGGCGCCGCGGCGCTGAGCCTCGCGAACCGCGAGTTCGACCTCCTCGTGTTTCTCGCGCGCGGCCACGGCCGGGTCGTGCGACGCGCGGAGATCCTCGCCAACGTGTGGGGACAGCGCGGCGGGGACGGCGGCCGGTCGCTCGACGTTCACATCCGACGGCTGCGAGAGAAGCTCGGCGCGTCGGTGCGCATCGAGACCATTCGCGGCGTGGGGTATCGGCTCGATCCTGTGTAGAGTGCACGCTCGCGATGACCACACTGGCCATGAGCGTTGGGTGCCCGTCGGGGATCGGACCAGAAATTTCAGCGGTGGCGGTCGAAGCGCTCGCGCGCTCGCGTCCGTCGGACCGGTTTGTTCTCGTCGGCGACCGCGCGGCGATCGAGGCTGCAGCGGCGGTCCGTCGCGTGGATCTGTCGCAGCTGCGCAACGTGAGCGTCGAGGCTGTGTCGAACCTGCCCGAAGCGCAGCGGCGCCCTGGGAGACCGACGCCCGAAGCGGGCCGCTCTCAGCTCGCGGCGGTGGATCGCGCGCTCGAGCTGGTGCTCGCGGGCTCGGCCGACGCGCTCGTCACCGGGCCTGTCTCGAAGAGCGCCGTCGCGTCCTCGGGCGTCGCGTTTACGGGGCACACCGAGCGGCTCGCTGAAAAAACGCACACGAATTCATTTGCGATGTGCTTCTGCGGGCCCTCGTTGCGCACGTCGCTGGTGACCACGCACTTGCCGCTGCGCGAGGTGCACGCGCACATCACGCGCGACCGCGTGGTGAAGGCGATCGTGCTCACGGCGCGCGCGCTGTGGAGGGATTTCGCCGTCAACGCGCCGCGCGTGGCGGTGTGCGGGCTCAACCCGCACGCAGGCGAGTCCGGGATGCTCGGCGACGAAGAGCTCACGGTGATCGCGCCGGCCATCGAGGACGCGCGGGCGGTGCTCGCGGGCATCGCGACGATCAGCGGGCCCGTGCCAGCGGAGACGGCGTTTCGTCACGCGCGGGGCTTCGATCGCTATGACGCAGTGATCGCCATGTACCACGACCAGGCCACGATCGCGTCCAAGCTCGCGGACTTCGGCGACGCGGTCAACGTCACGCTGGGCCTCCCGATCATTCGCACCAGCGTCGATCACGGAACGGCCTACGACATCGCCTACTCGGGTCGCGCGGATGCTCGCGCGATGCTCTCGGCCATGCGGCTTGCATTCGAGATGGTCGAGGCGCGCACACGCCGCGGCTGAACTCGAAAATTCGCTGAGGAAATCCTAATGGATCGCATCGTCGTGCGCGGCGCACGAACGCACAACCTGCGCGGGGTCGACGTGGACATCCCGCGCGACCGCCTCGTGGTGGTCACCGGGCCGTCGGGCTCGGGCAAGAGCTCGCTCGCGTTCAATACGATCTATGCCGAAGGACGACGGCGCTACGTCGAGTCCCTCTCGGTGTACGCGCGCCAGCAGCTCGGCTCGCTCGGGCGCCCCGAGGTCGAGCTCATCGACGGGCTCTCTCCTGCGATCGCGATCGAGCAGCGCTCGCTCGGTCGCAACCCTCGCTCGACCGTCGGGACGATCACCGAGCTCGACGACTACGTGCGCTTGCTCCTCGCGCGCGCCGGCGTCGCGCACTGCCCCAAGTGCGCTCGCCCCGTGCGCGCCTACACCGTCAGCCAGATCGTCGACAGCGTCCTCGCGCTCGGCGAAGGCGCGCGCGCCTCGATCCTCGCGCCCGCCGTTCGCGCCGAAAAAGGGACGCACGAGAAGCTCTTCGCAGCGTGGCGCCGCGAGGGCTTCGTGCGCGTTCGCATCGACGGCGCGCTGCGCGAGCTCGGCGACGTCGACGCGCTCGACCCCAAGCTCCCGCACACGATCGACCTCGTGGTGGATCGCGTGGCCGTCAAAGAGGGCTCGCGCGCCAGGGTGCTCGACGCCGTCGAGATCGCGCTCAAGCAAGCGCAAGGGCTCGTGCGCATCGTCCCCGTGGACGGCGTCGAGCAGCTTTTGTCCGAGCGCTTCGCCTGCGCCGAGTGCGGGATCACGCTGCCCGAAATCGAGCCGCAGCTGTTCTCGTTCAACTCGCCGAAGGGCGCGTGCCCGACGTGTCACGGGCTCGGGGTTCGCACCGTGGCCGACCGCGGGCGGCTCGTCCCAGACGGAAGCAAATCGCTGCGCCAGGGCGCGCTTCAGTCCTTCAAGAAGGGCTTGCCGCGCGAGGTCGAGCAGTGGGCGCGCAGCATGGGCGTCGACATGGAGCTCGCGTTCGACGCGCTGCCCGAGCGCGCGAAGGACGAGCTGTTCTACGGCGACGGCGACTCGTTTATCGGCGTGCTCGCGCTGCTCGACCGCGCTGCCAAGGCTCGCTCGCGCGCGAGGGACGAAGAAGAGGACGACGAAGAGAGCGGCGTGATCGATCGCTTTCGCTCCGAGGCCGCGTGCGACGCGTGCAACGGGACCCGCTTGCGCCCAGAGGCGCTCTGCGTGCGCGTGGGCGGGCTCAACGTGCACGAGATCATGGATCGCCCGGTGCGCACGATGGCCCGGGAGTTCGTCGAGATCGAGCGCTCGTTCGACGCTCGCACGCGCGCCGTGGTGGACCGACTGCTCATCGAGATCCGCGCGCGGCTGTCGTTTCTCGAGTCCGTAGGCCTCCCGTACCTCACGCTGGCGCGGCCCGCGGCGACGCTCTCGAGCGGCGAAGGGCAGCGCGTGCGGCTCGCGACGCAGATCGGCTCGGCGCTCGTGGGCGTGCTCTACGTCCTCGACGAGCCCTCGGTCGGGCTGCACCCGAGGGACTCTGGGCGCTTGCTCGAGACGCTGCGCTCGCTCGTTCGCAGAGGAAACAGCGTCCTCGTCGTCGAGCACGACCTCGACATCGTGCGCGCTGCGGATCACGTGGTGGACATGGGGCCCGGCGCCGGCGCGCGTGGCGGACTGATCGTCGCGCAAGGGACGCCCGCAGAGATCGCCACGCAGCCAGGGAGTATCACGGGGCCGTACTTGAGCGGAGCGCGGACGATCCCGTTGCCGCACAAGCGTCGCCCAGCGCAGTCGCAGGTGACCGTGCGCGAGGCGACGATGCACAACCTCAAGCGCGTCACGACCAGCTTTCCGGTCGGGTGCCTCACGGCGGTCACGGGCGTCTCGGGCAGCGGAAAGTCCTCGCTGGTCCTCGGCACGCTCTTGCCCGCGGCCAAGGCCTTCGTCCTCCGCGACGACAGTCGAGTGATTCCGGCGAAATCCGTGGACGGGCTCGCGGCGTTCGACCGCGTGGTGGCCGTGGACGCAGCCCCCATCGGCCGCACGCCGCGCAGCTCGCCAGCGACGTACACGGGGGTGTTTGCGCAGCTGAGAGAGCTGTTTGCGGGCGTCCCGGACGCGCGGGCGAGGGGCTTCAAAGCGGGGCGCTTCAGCTTCAACGTGAAGGGCGGCCGCTGCGAGTCGTGCCAAGGCGAGGGCGTCCTTCGCGTCGAGATGCACTTTCTGCCCGACGTCATGGTCGCCTGCGAAGTCTGCGGCGGAACGCGCTACGAACGCGAGACCCTCTCCGTGAAGTACCGCGGCTTCTCGATCGCCGACGTGCTCGCCATGAGCGTCGACGAGGCCTATCCCCACTTCGAAGCCGTCCCGAAGGTGCGCGACGCGCTCGCGGCGCTGCGCGACGTCGGCCTCGGGTACGTCAAGCTCGGCCAGCCCGCGACCACGCTCTCCGGCGGCGAAGCGCAGCGAGTCAAGCTCGCCAAAGAGCTCTCGCGTCGCGCCACGGGGCGCACCCTCTACGTGCTCGACGAGCCCACCGCGGGCCTTCATCTCCGCGACATCGAAGTGCTCGTCGAGCTGCTTCAGCGCCTCGTCGATCAGGGCAACACCGTCGTCGTGATCGAGCACAACATGGACGTCGTGAAGTGCGCCGACTGGGTGATCGACGTCGGCCCCGAAGGCGGCGAGTCCGGCGGGCGCATCGTTTGCGCGGGGACACCCGAGACCGTCGCCCGCGCGGCCGGATCGCTCACCGCGCCCGCGCTCGCCGCGTGCCTCGTGCGCCCGGAGCTCCCCGCGTCCGAAGCGTCTCCTCCCGCAAAGAGAGCGTCGAAGAAGAGCGCGGACAAGCCCGCCAAGACCGACAAGCCCAAGGCGAGATAGCGCGGTTCTCAGCGGGGAGTTGTGTGGTAAGCGTTGGGCGAAGCCATGACCGAGAGAAAGGTTCGTATCCTCGTCGCAAAGCCTGGCCTCGACGGGCACGATCGCGGCGCGAAGGTGGTCGCTCGCGCGCTGCGCGACGCCGGTTTCGAGGTGATCTACACGGGGCTGCACCAGACCCCGGACATGATCGCCGCCGCCGCCGTGCAAGAAGACGTCGACGCCGTGGGGCTGTCGATCATGTCGGGGGCGCACAACACGCTGTTTCCCGCGGTGATCGAGGCGCTCAAGAAGAAGGGCGCCGACGACGTCGCCGTGTTCGGCGGCGGGATCATCCCCGAGGACGACTTCGCCCGCCTGCACGCCGCCGGCGTCAAGAAGGTCTTCACCCCTGGCACGACGCTCGGCGACATCGTCGAGTGGATCAAAGCCAACGTGCAAGCGCGCGCCGCGGCCTGAGCCCGCTCAGGGCAGCCGCAGCGCGTAGAGACCGTAAGAATCCACGCTGCTTGATTGTGCGCCCATGGATTCGAGCGCGCCCTCGAGCGTCGCGTCCGGCGCGAGCACGAGCGGCTCTTCGCGCCGCAGGGCGAGGGTGGTGGCCCGCGCTTCGACGAGGATGCGATCGCGCATCGCAGGGTGCACCAGCGCGTCGACCTGCGCTGCGCCCTCGAAGAAGCGATCGGCGGTGACCGACTCGATCACGAAGCGATGGCCTGTTCGGGTGGCGAGCGTGTGGCCCTTCGCGATCGGGTCGGACCAGGACAAGAGCCAGCGGGCGATGGCGATCACGCCGGGCGGAAGGTCGTTGCCTCGTTCGGCGCGGTCGCGGTCCTCACGCACGATGTCGATCAGCGCGTCGCGTGCGTCCTCGGTCAGCGCTTCGCACGCCCGCTCGCGCTCGCGCAGCTGGGCCATGCGGCGCTCGCGTTCGACGACGAGCGGAGCGAGCTCGTCCACCCCGCGCCGCGCGAAGATCGCGCGGTCGATCACCGTGGCGTCGGGGCCCGTCCATCGCGTGGCGCGCTCGCGGGCGGGGCCGGCGCTGTTGCCGTTGATCGCGGCGAGCAAGCGCTCTTCGGGTGTGAGGCTCTCGTCGTCCGTGGGCACGAGCGTCGTCGCAAGCGAGCCTCCGGCGGCGACGCGATCGCCCACCGCAGCGAGCGAGTCCGTGCGGCTGGCGTCCTTCCACTCTTCGCGTCCCAGGCGGGTGTCGCGCAGGACGCACTCGATTTCTTCGGCGCGAACGGCGTCGAGCGCTACGCCGATGGCGTCGGTGCTGAGCCACATCGACCCTTCGGCCACGCGGCGATCGAAGCCGATTCGCAGGGTGCGGCCGAGGGCGAGCGTCCCGTCGCGCGTGGCGAGCGACCGAGCGAAGGGCTCGCCCATCGCGCGCGACCCCAAGGTGGTCGCGAGGACCTCGCGAAACAGGCTGCCCTCGTCGGCGCGCGCGCGCCGCGGCTCGATCCACTCGAACGCACCCGTCTCGGCGTCGCGAACGGCGATCGCGTCGTCGGTCACCGCGAGCACCACGCTCTCGCGGTCGAAGCTGCGAATCGCGCCCAGCTTCGCGACGAGCGGGCCGAGGGCGCTCTCGATCGGCGCCGGCTGTGGCGCGGCGATCACGAGCGGTCGCGCAGTGGGCAGCGCGCCTCCGAACGCGAGGGCATCGCTCACGGTGCGAGCGGTCCAGCGATCGGGGCGGAGGATCGTTCCGTCGTCGAGGATCTCGCAGAGCGGGAGCTGCGCCAGGGTGAGCTTCTTGCTCGCGTCGACCTGCCAACCGTCGGGCGGCTCGATGTGGCTCGGGACGCGCACGCTGCGGGCGAGCTCGGCGATCGCGACGGGGTGCGCGCTCGGGCAGCGCGGCGCCCACGCTTCGCTCTCGGCGCGGGCGCGAACGAGCTGTGCGAGGGGCCTGGCGTTCCACGTGTCGTGGGGAAACCAGTCGAACGACGCGCGCTTCTTCGGCTTGAGCTTCGACCCGAACGTCATGGCGTCGCCGCGCTCGATCGCGCTCTGCATCGTGAGAAAGAGCCCACGCCGAAGCCACCGCGCCAGCACGAGCCCAGGTCCCAACACGCGCAGCGGCGTCCCCGTCTCGCGCCGCGCTCGCTCAGCCTCGTCGCTCTGCACCCAGTCGATCACGCGCACGAGGTCGTCGAACGACCAGCCATCGCCGGGCGGATACCCGAAGAGCGCCTGCGGCGCGCCGACCGCGACGTTGGGCGCGTCGATCTGCACGAGCTCGAAGAACGCCTCGACGTCCGCACGCGACTTCACCGTGACCTTCTTCGGCAACGCGGGCTCGACGAAGGACGCCCTCGCTTTGGGCGGTACGTCGAAGGACACCGGGGCGCGCGCCCACGAGGACGGCAAGCTGTCCTCAGCGAGACGAACAGTGATCGCGACGCCGCCCTTTTCGCTCACGAACTCGACGCAGTCGCCCCAGATGTTCGCCGCGCGCCAGCCGCGCTCGAAGGGCGCGAGCCCCACACACGGGCCGAGCTCTGCGCGCACCATCCGCGGCGCGCCGTCGACGAGGATCGTCCCGCCGCGCGTCGGGAGCAGCGTTTCGCCAGAGTACATCTCTTGCTCGCGCACTTCTTGAAGCGACGGTGGGTCTTGCTCGTCGTAGATGAGCTGTCGAATCGTCGGCTTGATCGGCGCGGCCAACGAGAGCCCGAAGCGCTCGCAGTCGCTCTCGCTGTACCGCGGCCGGTCGAACGCGATCGAGACGAGCTCGAAGTGCCAGCGCTCGCTCGGGCTCGTCGATACCGAGAGATCGCGACGGACCGCTTCGAGGTAGCCGTTTGCCGGGTCGACGAGCTGCGCCCACGAGGAGGAGACGTATGGGACGAGAGACATCGCGCGCAGTTGTAGTCCAGCGCGCGCTTCAGTGTCCCATCGTGCCCGCGTCGCTGTTTTGTCCGTTCAGGATGACCGGCGCGCTGAGGCGCACGCCACCCGCGTCGGTGGCGTCTTCGGGATAGCCGTGTCCGGGCCCGAGGATGCGCGGGAGGTAGCGCTGGTAGTCGAAGTGATCCGAGTGCTCGGGCGTGTGGCACTGCTGCGCGCAGAACGCCTCTGGGGGGTTGCGGATGATCGTCGCGCGTTGCTGGGCGGCGCCGCTCGCGGTGATGTGTCGCGATCCCGGCCCGTGGCAGCTCTCGCACTGCACGTTGCGGAGGTTTTGGTTCTGCACGACCTCGCTGCCGCCGGGCTGCTGATAGCCCGTGACGTGGCAACCGACGCACGAGAGGTTGAAGTTCTTGTTGAGGACTTCGAGCGTCCAGTAGGCGCGCGCGTGCGGGGTGCGCTCCCAGATGGCGAAGGCGGGCTCGTGGCACGATCGGCACTCTTCGTCGCCGACGTACGTGGCTTGTCCGCGCGGCGCGGGGCGCGGGGCGATCGAGGCGTACTCTTCGCGGTTGTGGTCGTTGATGGCGCGAAAATACGTGGCGATTTGCTGTTCGATCTCGTGGCTTCGAGGCATCTCGGGGGCGACCTCGACGGCGCGCGCGCGAAAGTAGCTTCCCCGCTCGGGGGCGCTCGGCGGCGCGTCGGCTGCGGCTCGCTCTCGCTCGAGCTGAGCGAGCCGGGCGCGCTGCTGCGTGACGGCGCTCTGGTCCACGGAGGGGTCGCGCGACCACGCTTCGAGTCGCTGACGCAGCTCGCGGATGCGGCGGTCGAGCGAGGCGCGAAGGGCGTCGGCCGAGCTCGGGCTCGCGTCGGAGAAGCCGGGGTCTCCTGGGCGAATGAAGAGGTCGACGACGCCGACGAACTTGCCCTGGTTGGGGGCGCTGAGGACGAAGGCTCGTCCGACGCGCTCGGGCGGCGGGGGTGTGTTGCTCTCTTCGCGGGCGACGACGACGAAATCCACGCCGGTGACGTTGCGCGCGATCGAGACGGCGTCGCGGCGCGGGACGCTCGCGAGGACGACGACGACGCGGGCTCCTTCGCGGCGAACGGCTTCGACCGCGGCGCGGGCGCTCTCGACGGGGTCGCGCGTGCTCGGAGCTCCTGCGGGCGCAGCGACATCGGGGCTGGGACGAAAGTCGCTGACGCCGACGACGCCGACCTTGATTCCGTCGACCTCGTGGATCATCGACGGCCGAAATGCTGCGGGAATCTGCGTCGAAGCGTCGCCGCCCGGAGCGCCCGCGTCGGCCTCGGTCGAGACGTTGGCGCCGAGGCGAACGGCGCGCTGCTCGCGGGTGATGCGGGCGTACTCATCGGATCCGCGGGCGAAATCACTGGGTCCTGGGGCGAACGCGGCGAGCCCGATGCGGTCGAGGATCTGCACGAGGGACTCGGCCTTGCGGGTCTCTTGGTAGACCATGCGCGGGTCCATCGTGGGGTCGCGAAAGATGAGGTCGCCGGCGGCGACGAGCAGGTCGCGCGGGGCTGTGGCGCGCTCGCGCTCGATGAAGCGGGCGAGGCGGTCGATGCCGCCGAGGGGGCGGTCGTTGCAGCCGCACGGCTCGAAGTAACCGTCGAGATCGACCAGAAAATACAGCCGTAGAGTGGGCGCGCCCTCGCGGACGGCGACGCTGGCGTCCGCGCGCGTGGCCGGCGGCTGCGGCTGCGGCTTGCGGCCGTTGCACGAGGCGCCGAGGGAGCTTCCGGCGAGGGCGAGGGTGACGAGCGCGAGGTGGGGGAGCGAGCGGATGCGCATCGAGGAGGGTGCGCGTGGTTTGCCTCATTGCGCGCAGGCGGTCGAGATGCGATCGCAGGGGCGCACGCGGCGAGAACGGCCGGTCTTCGTGGCCAATCGCAGTTCGTCGCAACGTTGCCGCAGAAGAGTGTGCTAGACAGCGGTCGGTTCGAGGACGCGACGTTCTTCGAAGGCCCGCCTTGACGTAGCAGGGACAGGCCGGTAGGGTTCGCGCCCCTGTTTCGGGCAATGGCTGATTGCTCGGGTGACTTTTTCGACGGAATGCAACGATGGTGACGATTCGACTGACGCGCGGTGGAACGAAGAAAGTTCCCTTCTACCGCATCGTGGTGGCCAACTCTCGGGCCAAGCGCAACGGCCGCTTCCTCGAGGCGATCGGCACGTGGGATCCCAGCGACGCTGGCGGCAAGCTCGAGATCGACCAGGCTCGCTTCGAGCACTGGGTCAAGCTCGGCGCGCAGCCGAGCGACGTGGTCGGACAGATCACGAAGCGCGCGGCGAAGGCTGCGGCGAAGACGGCCTGAGCGGCCCCTTCGGTTCTGCGCACTTCTACTGTTCCCAAAGCGAGTGACACCAGTGGCGGACGCGATCGAGAACCGCGTGATCAACCTTGTGACGTTCTTGGCGAAGGCCCTCGTGGACGAGCCCAAGGAGGTCGAGGTGTACGAGGTCGAGCCCGACCGCGACAACGTTCGGATCTTCGAACTTCGCGTCGCGCGTGGGGACCTGGGCAAGGTGATCGGTCGCGGCGGCGCCACGGCGCGCGCGCTTCGTCAGATCGTCACGTCGGCTACGGCGGGCGAAGGCCCGCGCGTGCTCCTCGACATCGTCGAGGACTGAGCGCCCCGTGAAGCTGACCGTCGCCGAAGGTGGTGAGCGCGTGGTGCTCGCTACGTTGGGTCGCGCCCATGGCATCCGCGGCGCGATCCGCGCTCGGGTGTACAACACCGAGACGGACCTGCTCGATCCGGGCTGCGTCGTGCGGATCTCACCGCCAGACGCCGAAGTTCCGAGCGCGTTCGTCGAGTGTTCGATCGAGCAGTGCCAGCGCGGGGGCGACGGCTGGGTGCTCAAGTTCGCGGGCGTCGACGATCGCTCAGGCTCCGAAGAGCTCAACGGCGCGCTCGTGTGGGTGCCGAGGCAAGAGCTTCCGCCGCTCGATGACGGTGAGTTCTACCTGGTAGACGCCCCTGGATACGCCGTCGTCGACGACGCGGGCGCCTCCGTCGGAAAGGTCTCCCGCGTCGAGTCCTACCCGACCACCGACGTGCTCGTGGTCGAGCGCGACAACGGGGCGGGCGAGCTCGAAGTTCCCGTGGTCGAAGGCGTTCTTTTGTCCGTCGATCACAGCGCGAAGCGCTTCGTGGTCGCGCGCGAAGCGCTCGACGCGCTGCTCGAGTAGCCCGCGCCGCGCGCCGCGCACACGTTGCAAATCGACGCGGAGCCGCCGCGGACGTGTGTACTGTTCGCGCGGCGAATCGTAGGAGCGCCGCGAGATGGACGTGTACGTGCTGTCGCTGTTTCCCGAGATGCTCCATGGCTTCACGCGGGCCAGCATCATCGGGCGCGCTGTCGAAGAGGGTCGCGTGCGCGTGCACGACGTGCAGATCCGAGACTTCTCGACGAACAAGCATCGAACCGTGGACGACGGCCCCTACGGCGGCGGAAGCGGCATGGTCATGGCCGCGCCGCCCATCGTCGCCGCGCTCGAGTCGCTGCCGAGCAACGAGGGCATCACGCCGCGCAAGATCCTGCTGACGCCCTCGGGGCGACTGTTTACGCAGCGCGACGCCGAGCGGCTCGCGGTCGAGTCGTCGCTCGCCTTCGTGTGCGGCCGCTACGAGGGCGTCGACGATCGCGTGCGTCCATACATCGACGAGGAGCTCTCGATCGGAGACTTCGTCCTCACCGGCGGCGAGCTCGGCGCGGCGGTGATCTTGGACGCTGTCGTGCGACTGCTCCCCGGCGTGCTCGGCAACCATCACTCGTCCGTCGACGAGTCGCACGGGCGCGGCGGGACGCTCGAGTATCCGCAGTACACGCGTCCCGCAGAGTTTCGTGGCGTCGGCGTCCCGCCGGTGCTTCAGTGCGGCGATCACAAGCGCATCGCGCGGTGGCGACGGTGGCAGGCGCTGCGGCGCACGCGCGAGCGCAGGCCGGACTTGTTTGCGAAGCTCTCGCTCAGCAAAAAAGAGCTGGCCGAGCTCGACGGAGAGGAGCCCTAAGTCTTCATGCGATCACGCAGCTACGCGGCGCTCGTTCATCACCCGGTGAAGGCCAAGGATGGATCGGTGATCACCACGTCGATCACCAACTTGGACGTGCACGACATCGCGCGCACCGCTCGCACGTACAACCTCGCGCGGTACTACATCGTCACGCCGGTCGAAGCGCAGCGCGCGCTGGTCGATCACATCGCTGGCTATTGGAAGGACGGCGAGGGCGCCGAGCGCGTCCCGCAGCGCAGCGAAGCGCTGAAAATCGTGCAGCCGATCGCGTCGCTCGACGAGGTGATCGACGACGTTCGTCGCCGCGAAGAGGGCCGCGAGCCGCTCTTGGTCACGACCGCCGCGCGCTCGGCTCGGGCGCCGAAGAGCTACGCCGAGGCGCGAGAGATCCTCGGGAGCTCCGAGCGCCCTTCGATCATCGTGTTCGGTACGGGCTACGGCCTCGTCGACGCGATCATCGAGCGCTCCGAGCTTCATCTGCCCGGAATCCGCTCGGGCCACTACAACCACCTCCCCGTCCGCGGCGCCGCGGCCATCATCTTCGATCGCTTGTTCGGCGATGATGGCGCCGGCGGTTGACAGGCACTTGCGTGCGTGGTTTCTTCCGCACCCCTTTTTCCCCCTCCAAAGAACGGCGCGCGTGAGCGCTTCCGAACGGAGGCAGTGAGATAGCAGTCATGGGCAGCCAGCATCCCGTTATCGAGTCGCTCCACAAGGACCGTATTGCCAAGACCAACACCGACGCGTTTCGCGTGGGTGACACGGTCCGCGTCCACTACAAGGTCGTCGAGGGCGACAAAGAGCGTATCCAGGTCTTCCAAGGCCAGGTGATCCGCAAGCGCCGCGGCGGCGTGGGCGCGACGTTTACGGTCCGCAAGGTCTCGTACAACGTCGGCGTCGAGAGGATCTTCCCGACGCACTCGCCGCGCATCGACAAGGTCGAGCTCGTGTCCCGCGGCGTCGTCCGCCGCTCGAAGCTCTACTTCCTTCGCGAGCTCGAAGGCAAAGCGGCGCGCCTCAAGGACGCCCGCGACAAGGTCGGCGCGCAGACCGCTTCCGAAGCGAAGTGAACCGAATGGGCGGCCGGGGTCGGGCTCGCTCAGCGCTCTCTCGAGCGGTGGTGATCACCGCGTCGATCGTGAGCGCGGCGATGGTGTGGGTCGCTTGCCGTGCTCCGGGGCTCAACAACGGGGCGTCGTGTGGCCGCGCGACGGAGTGCGAGTCGCTCGTGTGCTCGTTTCAGCTCGCGCAAGACGCGGGCCCGGACGGGCGCGCGATGGGCACGTGCGTCGGTCGGTGCACGACCAGCGCCGCGTGCGGGAGCGGGCAAGTCTGCGGTCGCTATGACTTTCGAGGGATCATCCCCGACTCGGGCGGCCCAGACGCCGAAGGCGTTCGCGAAGGGCCCGAGTTCGAGGTCCTGCGCGCTTGTCGTCCTCGCAGCACCCGCGCGTGCACTCGCGACGACGAGTGCGCCGCGGGCCAGGGCTGCCTCGGCGCGCCGATGGGCGTATGCGGCCCGCGGTGCACGCGAGCGAGCCAGTGCTCGACCGGGATCTGCCAGGCCGCCGACGGACGCGAAGCGTGCAACGAGCCCGGCGTGTGCGTCGCCGAGTGCGACGACGGGCTCGAGTGCCAGGCGGGCAGCTACTGCCAGTTCGCCGTCAGTAACAGCATCCACGGGCGATGCGCGCGCATCGTTCCGCCGGACGCCTCGGTGTGCGTCGCCGCCGAAGCGGGCCCCGACGCCACGCCGGACGCCGCGCAAGAGCCTCTGCCCGACGTCGTGCAGGACGCGGTCGCGGACGCCGCGGCGATGGACGCCAGCAGCGCTGACTGAAGTTGAAATAGTGTTCTGAATTCATCGCCGGGGAGGCCGTGATGCGCCGATGGTTCTGGGGGCTCTGGCTGGTCGCTGCGTCGAGCTCGGCCTCGACCGCCGCGCTCGCGCAGTCACCCGCGCGCGTCGCGCCCGAGCGCTATCGGCTCGAAAACGGGCTCGACGTGATCCTCGAAGAGCGCCACGACTCGCCGCGCGTCGCGGTCCTGCTGCGCTACCACGTCGGCGCGCGGGACCAGGTCGAGGGATACACGGGGCTCGCGCACCTGACCGAGCACTTGATGTTCTCGTGGTCCCGTCACGCCCCGCGCTCGATGGACTTTCTCGCGAGCATCGGCGCCGTCGAGAGCAACGCCGTCACCACGCTCGACGCGACCGAGTACTTCGAGGTCGTGCACCCCGCGATGCTCGAGCGCACGCTCGCGTTCGAGAGCGATCGAATGGGGTTCTTGCTCGATCACCTCGGCGCTGCGCAGCTCGAGCGCGAGCGCCGCGTCGTGCTGCGAGAGCGGGTCGAGCGGGCCGCGGCGTGGGTCGTCCCCGAGCTCGGGCGCGCGATGCTGCATGAGCTCTACGGGCCGTCGCACGCGTACCGATCGATGATCGAGAGGGCCGAGGATATCCAGGCCATCTCGCTCGACAACGTGCGGTGGTTTCACCAGCGCTGGTACGTCCCGTCCAACGCGACGCTCGTGGTCGTTGGGGATTTCGACCGCGCCCTCGCGCGTCGCTGGACGCAGCGATACTTCGGCGGCCTCGCGCGCGTCGCGCGCCCCACGCGCGAGAGCGCTCAGTGGGAGCTGCGCAGCAGCGAGCGCAGGGTGGTCGCGTTCGCTCCCGTCCTCTACGACCACGTCGTGATGGTGTATCCGACGCCGCCGCTCTACGCGCAAGACGACGCCGAGCTCGACCTGATCGCCAGCGCCCTGACCGGTCACGACGACGCGCGCATCACCGCGGCGCTCGGCGAGCGCAGGCTCGCGAGCGCGGTCTCGGCCCGCCAGACCAGCATGCAGCTCGCCTCGTACTTCACGATCCGCGCGGTCGCGAATCGACAGGTGACCGCCGATCAACTTCGCGTGGCGTGCGACGAGCAAATCGAGCGCCTTCGCACCGCGCCGATCGATCAGCGAGAGCTCGACGAGCTGCGCGCCGTGTGGCTGCTCGGGATGCGACGAAGCAACGAGACCGTCCTCGGCCGGGCGAGCAACCTCAGCGACTACTCGGCCTGGAGCGACGCCGCAGACAGCTTCGACCGCGACGTGCAGCGGTACGTCGCTGTGACGCCCGCGTCGCTGCGGCGCGCCGCGGTGCGTTGGCTGCGCAGCGAGCGGCGCGTGGTCGGGCGCGTGCGGCAGGGGCTGACGACGGGCGTGCTCGACGACTCGGCGCAGCCAGGCGGCGCGCTGTGACTGTCTCGCTTCGCGCTGCGCTCTTGCTCGCGGCTGCCCAGTGCGCGTGCGCGGCGCGAACGGCGCTGCCCGAGCCGATGGTTCCGCTCTCGAGGACGAGCGAAGAGGCTTTTCGCGCCCGTCGGCCCCGCGCGCGGCCGCGCGCCGCATGGAGCCCGCCGGTGCTCGAGCGCTGGCAGAGCAGCAACGGGATTCGCGTGCTCTTCGCGCAGCGCCCTGGCTCGGGGATGGTCTCGATCGGCTACCTCAACCTCCGCGCAGCCTACGCGGACGCCCCTGCCGAAGCCGGAACGGCGTCGCTGACGGCGTCGCTGCTCGCGCGCGGGACCCGCGCTCACCCGGGCGATTCTCACACGCGCGCGCTGCGACAGCTCGGCGTCTCGCTGCGCACCGACTGCAACTCGGACAGCGTCCAGGTCACGGTGTCCGTCGAGTCTCGCGACCTGCAGCGCGCGACGGACCTTCTCGCCGAAGCGGTCACCGAGCCGACGCTCGGCGAGCGAGACTTCTCTCTGCTGCTCAGCGAGCAGAGCGACGAGCGACAGTTGCTCGTCGTGTCGCCGTCGACCCTCGGGGTCATTTCTGCGGTGCGAATGCTCTACTCCGAGCAGCACCCGTTCTTGGTCTCGCCCACCGGGACGCTCGCGCAGATCAACGCGCGGACCCGGGCGGACGTCCTGCGCTTTCATCGCGAGCGATACACGCCCGAGCACAGCGCCATCGTGGTGGCGGGAGACGTCGCGCGGGCCTCGGTCGAGCAGGTCATCGAGCGCGCGTTCGGCCGATGGAGCGTCGCGCCGACCGCGCTGCCTGCGGCGTTCGTTCCGGGGCCCCCGCCGCGCATGCCGGTGCCATGGAGGCTGTACGACCACAGCTCCGACAACGCGATGCTGTTCGTCGCGTGGAGGTTTCCTTCGCTTCTCGCCGCAGACTTCGCCGACGGGCTCGTGCTCGACAACATCTTCGGCGGAACGCTGAGCTCGCGCATGGCCCGCGCGCTCCGCGACGCGACCGGCATCGCGTACTCGCCCGCGTCCGAGCGCCGCGGCGACGGGCGCGACGGCTACCTCGTCGCTGGCGTCTCGATGGACGTGACCAACGTGCGCCCCGCGATCGAGCTGATGATCCGCGAGGCCGATCGGCTCCGCGCGCGCAGGCCCAGCGCTGCAGAGGTGCGCGCAGCGCAGGAGTATCTTCGCAACGAGCTGTTCTCGCGCTTCGAGACCGTCGATGGCGTGCGCGACGCGCTCGCCGGGCTGGTTGTGTTCAACCTCGGCCCCGAGTCGTGGCAGCGTCACCTCGCGTTGCTCGACGCTGTCACGCCGAACAGCGTGAACGTCGCGGCGCAGCGATACATGCAGCGGGAGGCGATGTCGCTCGTGCTCGTCGCCGATCAGCGCCGCGTGGGCCGCACGCTGCTCGAGCTCAGCCCCTACGGCGCGCTGCTCGAAGAGGTCACCCCTTAGCGAAGCTCGCGTGCACGCGCGTCGCCGCGCTCAGCCAGCGCCCTGGCTCGCGCAGCACCTCGCTGAGCGTCGCGACGCGATCGCTCTTCACGCGACTGAAGTGGACGTGCGCTGGCGGCTCGTGGCGCCGACCGTTGTGCTCGATCGCGTTGACCGCAGTGAAATACAGCTCGCGCTCGCTGTAGGCGTCCACCTTCGCGCCTGGCTCGAACACGATCCCGCGCACGACGAGTCGCTCGGCGAGCGTGCACGCAGCGACGCGATCCCCGAGCGCGACGATCGTGGCGAGGCCGTCGATCGCGCGGCCGCCGAGGGTGGCGCGATCGAAGGCTCCTTCGCACTCGATTCGCTCGCCCGAGAAGCGCACGGTGCAGCCAGGGCGCGACGCTTGCGGAGCGCCTTCGAGGCACATCAGCGCGTACAACTGATCGGACGGCGCCGAGAGCACGACGCCGCGCAGCACGTCTGGCACGCGTCGCGCTCGATACTCGTCGTCTTCGCAAAAGAGCAGCGTGCTCTCCGCAGGGATCGTCCCGAGCGTCCCGTGCGGGATCGCGCGCACCGTGCGGGCCTGGCGGACCCTTCCCCAGCGGTTGCGCTGCACAGAGCTCGGGTCGATGGCGCTCCAGACGGAGTGCAGGTCGCCGAGCGCGGGGTCGAGCTCTCGGTCCGTGTCGAGGGCTGCATCGTGGACGCGCGCCTCGTCGATCAACGTGTTCATCGACGCGAGCAGCGCGACGCACCGCTCGACGTCGCGCGCCGAGCCGAAGCTGTGCTCGAACGGCGCTCCGTCGCGGGCGCGCGCGAACACCGTGAATCCTGGCCACCCGAACTCGTCGCCGCTGCTCTCGAAGCCGAGCCGCGAGTCGATCGAGAAGCGCCGCGTCCGAACGGTGAACGCGCCGAACAGCTTCGATCGCAGCACGATCTCGTCTCCGTCCGTGCTGAACTCGAAGCGTCGCGTGGCTGCGTCGAGCACGACCCACGCGAGCGCGAGCGCGCTGAGGGTGGCGCCCTCGACCACCGTGCCGCCCCGCGCGCAGTTGCCGGCGATGAAGACCGCGCACGCGGCGACGATCCAGGGCTTGCTTGCGCTCAGCTCGTCGGGGCCTGTGATCGAGCGCGCTTCGCTCGTCGGGCGCGCGTCGGCAGCTCGGTATGGCATCGGTCGCGATCGTAGCGCGTCGGTGATGCGTTTATTCCTCGCGAACCCCCTCCCGTTTGCCGAGCGTTGGCCGCAGACTCCCGCGCCTTCATGAGCGTCGATGTCTCTTCGAGCGATGCGGCGGCGAACGAAGCGCCGTCGAAACGCAAAGATCCCAAGGCCCCTGCGCGCGCAGCGACGGCCAACGGCTGGACCCTCATGGGGCTCATCCGGGCGCACCGCAGAGAGTTCACGATTGGGTCTGCGTTTCTGGTGCTCTCGACCACGTTCGCGGCGCTGATCCCGCAGATGACCCGCGGCGCGACCAACGCCATCGTCGCGGCGCGCTCGGACCTCGGGATGAAGTACGCGCTCGCGATGGTCGTCGCGGCGGTGCTCGGCGCCGCTGCGCGCGTGCTCTCGCGCATCTGGCTCTTCAACGGCGGTCGCAACATCGAGTATCGATTGCGCGGAGAAATGCTGGCGAAGCTGCACACGCTCGGCCCGGCGTTCTTTCGCAACATGAGCGCGGGCGAGGTGATGTCTCGCGCGACCAACGACCTCGCGCAGGTGCGGCTGCTCGTCGGCTTCGGCGCGCTCAACGTGGTCAACGCGCTCGTCGCGTACTCGGTCAACCTGCCGCTCATGTTCGCGCGGTCGTGGAAGATCTCGCTCGCCGCGCTCGCGCCGTTTCCGATCTTTCTCGCGCTCACGCGGCTCTTCGCCAAGCCGCTGTTCTCGCGCTCACGCGCGACGCAGGACGCGATCGGCGCGCTGAGCGAGCGGGTCCAGCAGACGCTCGCGGGCATGCGCGTGGTGCGCGCGTATCAGCTCGAAGGCGCGGAGTTCTCGTCGTTTAAGCGGCTGTCGAACCAGTCGCTCGAGGCCAACCTCGCGCTCACGCGGCTGCGCGGATCGCTCTGGCCCATCTTGGGCACGAGCGCTGCGATCGCCGCGCTGATCGTGCTGTGGTACGGCGGCTCGCTCGTGCAGCGCGGAGAGGCGACGGTGGGCGACCTGCTCGCGTTTCAGGGGCACCTGGCGCTCGTGGCCTGGCCCACGGTGGCGCTCGGCTACATCGTCTCGATCCTCGCCCGCGGCAAGGCGTCGCTGCAGCGCATCAACGAAGTGCTCGACGCTACGCCAGACGTGAGCGACGCCGGCGCGACCGAGGCCCACGAGATCCGCGGCGGGCTGCGGGTCGATGGCCTTCGCTACGTGGTCGACGGACGCGCGCTGCTCGACAAGGTGACCTTCTCGGTCCCCGCCGGCACGTCGCTCGCCATCGTCGGAAAGACCGGCAGCGGCAAGAGCGTCCTCGCGCAGCTCGTCACGCGGATGCTGCCGACCCCCGAGGGCGCGGTGTTTCTCGACGGAGCGGACGTCTGTTCGATCCCCCTGGCGACGCTCCGCGAGGGGGTGTGTCTCGCGCAGCAAGAGGCGTTCTTGTTCTCGACGACGATCGCGCGAAACATCGCCTTCGCGACGGGCGACCCCGACGCCGAGGCCAACGTAGCGCGGGCGAAATCCGCGGCCGAAGAGGTGCAGCTCGCGGGAGAAGTGTCGTCGATGGGCGACGGGTTCGACACGATCGTGGGCGAGCGCGGCGTGCAGCTCTCGGGCGGACAGAAGCAGCGGGTCTCTCTCGCTCGCGCGCTGCTCGCCGGGCCGAAGGTGCTCGTGCTCGACGACCCGCTGTCCGCGGTGGACGCGCGCACCGAGTCGCTGATCCTCGACGCGATCGACCGCGCGGCGAAGGGGCGCACGATGCTGCTCGTCACGCATCGCATCGCCGCTGCGGCGCGCTGCGATCGGGTGCTGGTCCTCGACGAAGGCAAGGTGGTCGAGTCCGGGACGCACGAAGAGCTGCTTCGATCGGGCGGCGTGTACGCGAGGCTCGCTGAGCACCAGCGGCTCGAGGCCGAGCTGGAGGCGATGGAGTGATGGCTACGAAATCCACCGCGCCAAAGGCCTCGGACGGCACAAAGAGCGAGAAGAAGGGCGCCGACGTCGAGAAGGCGTTTCACGAAGAGGGCGGCCTCGGAAAGGTCTACGACACCGCGCTGCTCGCGAAGCTCTGGCCCTTCATTCGCCCGTACAAATGGCCGTTCATCGTGTCGTTGGCGCTGATGCCGCTGGCGAGCGAGCTGCTCGTCGCGCAGCCGAGGATGATGCGCGAGGCGATCGACCGCGGCGTGATCGGGCGCGACCCGAGCGCGCTCACGCGGGCGTCGCTGATCTTGGCGGCGCTGCTGGCGGTCGAGTTCGTCGTGCGCTTCGTGCAGATGTACGCGATGCAGTGGGTCGGGCAGAAGGCGATGGCCGACCTGCGCGAGCACACGTTCAAGTTCTTGCTCAAGCAGCGGTTGGCGTTCTTCGACTCGCAGCCGGTGGGTCGATTGGTGACGCGCGTGACCAACGACGTAGACGCGCTCGGAGAGCTCTTCGCCTCGGGTGCGGTCTCAGCGCTCGGCGACGTGATCACCCTCGCGCGCATCGTCGTGGCGATGCTGTTGCTCTCGCCGAAGCTGTCGCTGTTCGCCTTCGTGGCCGTGCCGCCGCTGGCGATTCTGGTGGATCGCTTTCGTCGCAGGGCGCGCGACGCGTTTCGCGAGATCCGCACGAAGACCGCGCGGATGAACACGTACCTCGGCGAGCAGGTGGCCGGCATCGCCGTCGTTCAGGCGTACGGGCAACAAGAGCGCTGCCAGAAGGAGTTCGACGAGATCAACGAGGCGTATCGGGTGGCCAACCACCAGTCGATTCGCTACGACGCGCTGCTCTTCGCCGTGGTCGAGATGTTCGCGACCGTGTGCACAGCGACGCTGCTCTTCGTCGGCGCGCGCGCGGCGGGCGTGGGCAGCGACGCGACGACGATCGGCACGCTCGTGGCGTTCGTGCAGTACATCTCGCGGTTCTTCGAGCCGCTGCGCGAGCTCTCGGGCAAGTACACGATTCTGCAGAGCTCGATGGCGGGCGCCGAGCGGATCTTTCAGCTGCTCGGCGCCCCAGAGCACGACGCGCCGGTCGACGCGAGCAAGCGCAAAGATGTCAGCGAAAATCCAGCGCGGATTCGCTTCGATGACGTCTCGTTCGGATACGGCAAGAACAAGCCCGTCTTGCGCAACGTGGGCTTCGAAGTGCGTCGCGGCGAGACCGTGGCGCTCGTCGGCGCGACGGGCGCAGGAAAGAGCACGGTGTGCTCGTTGGTGCAGCGCTTGTACGACGTGGACGACGGCGCGGTGCTCGTGGACGGGCAGGACGTGAGGGCGACCGAGAGCGAGGCGCTGAGGGCGAAGCTCGGGGTGGTTCCGCAGGACGCGTATCTGTTTTCTGGTGATGTTCTGTCGAACATCGCTGTCGGCGAGAAGGTGCCCGATCACCTGCGCGCGCAGCAGTGCGCGAAGGACGTGGGGCTCGACGCGGTGCTTCGTCGCCGCGGCGTCGGTCTCGACACCAAGGTCGAAGAGCGCGGAACGAACTTCAGCGCCGGCGAGCGCCAGCTCATCGGCCTCGCGCGCGCGCTCTACCGCGCTCCAGAGATCTTGCTGCTCGACGAAGCGACCTCGAGCGTCGACAGCGAGACCGAGAGCGTTCTGCAACAAGCGATCGAGCGCGCGCTCGAGGGCCGCACGGCCATCGTCGTGGCGCACCGACTGAGCACGATTCGCCACGCCGATCGCATCCTGGTCTTTCACAAAGGACAGATCGCCGAGAGCGGGACGCACGAAGAGCTCTTGGCCAAAGACGGGATCTACGCCCGCCTGCACCGCTTGCAGTTCGCCGCTGCGACTCCTGCGACGGCCTGAACCCGCGAACGTTCGCGCCCCACAAATTCGCGGGAACCTCTCGGCACCCTGCGCTGTCCGAGCCGCTCACTGCGATGAACGAGCGCGCACAGTACGTCTTGCACCGACGCTCCGAGCTCGACCCGCGCGAGGTCGAGTCCGCGCGTCGCGAGGTCGTCGAGGTCCACTGCCGCTGGGGTGCAGAGTCCGTCTTGGTGAAGCACTTGGGCGCGCGCGATCGCTTCGTCCTCTCGTGCGACCCTGATGACCGCGGCGCAGACCTGTTCGTGCAGGGTAGCGATTTGGGTGGCGATTCGAAAAGTTGGGTGTGTATTCAACGCGCGCGATCGGGCTGGGATGTGCGCTTGCCGCCGTCGGTGCGCGGGTCGTTGCGCGAGCTCTCTCTGTGCGCGGGCGAGCTCGTCGTGTTCTGGGTGGGCGCGATCGAAGTGCGCGTGCGGCTCGTGGCCGAGGGTCGCGGCGCAGCGCGGTCGAAGCGACGCGACCGGGCGTTGTGGGGCGCTCTGTTCGCGAGCGCGGTGACGGGCGCGACGGTGCTGTCGGTCGCCTCGGTGGTGCACGACGAGTGGCGCGAGGCGGCCGCGAACAACGTGTTGCTCGACAGCACGGCGGACGATCGCGAGCGCAGGATCGCGCGCTTCATCGAGCAGCGGCGCGGCCCTTCGTCGGTCGGAGAGCACGCGGCGGCTGCGGCGGCTCAACGCGACGAGCGCGCTCCTGGCGCGACAGCGCCCGTTGGAAACCGCGGCCGCACGCGACACGGACGCGAGGTCGTGGGCTCTGGCGGAGCGCGCGCGACGGGGCGCAGCGCGCCCGTGGTCGCTGCGACGGGTGTGCTTGCGGCGCTCGGCGCGGCGCGGGCGTCGGTGAATCCGTTCGATGGTTTGCGCGAGCGAGGGGCGGACGTGTTGGGCGTGCGCGGCGAGTCTACGATGGGCCAAACGCTCGCGGCGGCCTTCGGCTACGGCGGGCTCGGCGACGGCGTCGAGAGCCAGGGGGCGTCCGACGCGAGCGCGAGCGCGTGCGGCTGCGGGTCCTCGATCATGTACGGCGTGCAGAACTGGTTCTACGGCGAGGTCCTGCCGCAGCGCCCGATCGAGCGCGCGGCGAGCGCGGCGAGTGCGGCGTTGCGCGACCGCGGATCGCGCGGCGTGCGGCTGCGGGTGTGCGGGCGGGACGTGAGCGACGAGTCGGGCGGCTGTTCTCCAACGGTGTCCGGAGACTATTCGCGCGAGGGCGTGCGCCGCGCGGTGCGGCGCAACATGGGGCAGATCGAGCACTGTTACGAGCAGGCGTTGGCGATCGACGCCGGCGTTCGAGGGCGGGTGGCGGTTCGCTTCGTGATGGGCGGCGACGGCGCGGTGATCGCGTCGGGGGTCGAGAGCAACGACACGGGGAGCGCGCCGCTGGGGGCGTGCGTGGCGAACGCGTTTCGGCGCATGGCGTTCGCTGCTCCCCCGAGCGGGACGGTGGTGAGTGTGACGTATCCTGTCACGTTCAGCGCAGTGGAGTGACCTCGGGCGCCACGGGCACGTCTGGCGCGACGGGGACGGTGTTCAATAGTTCAAATCCCCGGGATAACTCGTTGAGATCACGTAGCGCAGCGCTGCTCGCGGCCCCCTTGAGTCGCCGTCGAGCGAGTTCGCCACGGGGAGCGCTGTTGAAAGGTTCACGAACGGGTTCGTCTCGGACGACGGAGCGCCTTCGGCGACTCGCGGGGTTATCCCGGGGTCGTGAACTATTGAACACCGTCCCCGTGGCGCGGTCCCCGTGGCGCAGCTCTCCGTAGCGCTGCCGCGCCCGCGCTGCTCTACCGCCGCGGGGGGACGCTCACGACCGTCGCTGTCTGTGCATCGAGATCGAAGACGCTCGGGGGACGTTCGCACTCCCACGTGGTGACGTTGGCGAAGAGCGTGTCGTCGATGCGCCAGGCGCCGCCGTCCTCGTGAATGTGCCCGAACACGTGCAGCGCGGGCCGCACGACGCGAACTCGCTCGCGAAGGTCGGCGCAGCCGTTGCGGTGGCGGGTGAGGGTGCGGTCGCCGATGTCCGCGGGGGGGCCGTGAGTGATCAGCAAGCGCGTGTCGTCGGGGATGAGCGACCACTTGTCGGCCAGGGATTTTCCCCGTGGAAGATTGTAGGCCCAGTCGTGGTACGCGGGCTGCCACGGCGAGCCCCACACCCGTACGCCCTCGAGCTCGACGCCGCTGTCCTCCAGGACCATCACCGTCGGCCCGAGCATCGCGCGCGCAGCGCTGGCCTCGCGCACGAAGCACCAATCGTGGTTGCCCGGAACCACGATTTTGTACCGATGCGGCAGCGCCCGCAGCCAGGCGGCGACCGGGGCGAGCTCGTCGAGCGTTCCGGCGCGCAGCAGATCGCCCGCATGAACGAAGACATCGCCGTCGGGCACCGACGCGAAGTCGCTCTGAAACGTATGCGTGTCCGCGACCGCCACCACGCGAAGGACCATCAACCCGTGATCGTACCCACGTCGGGCGAAACGCTGTATACGGCGGTGCTCGTCGCGGGTGCACACCGCGCGGCGACGCTGACCGGCCGATGCGCATCCGCAAGCTCGAGATCCAGGGATTCAAGTCGTTCGTCGACCGGACGATCATGACGTTCGAGCACGACATCACGGCGATCGTCGGTCCCAACGGCTGCGGCAAGTCCAACACCGTCGACGCCATCCGCTGGTGCATCGGCGAGCAGTCCGCGAAGAACCTCCGCGGCAAGGCCATGGAGGACGTGATCTTCGCGGGCAGCGAGCGTCGTCCCGCGCACTCGTTCGCCGAGGTCACGCTCACGTTCGAGAACCGCGATGGCCTCGCGCCGCCCGAGTTCGCTTCGTACAACGAGATCGCCGTCACCCGAAGGCTCAACCGAGACGGGACGAGCGAGTACTTCTTGAACCGCGTTCCTGTGCGGTTGATGGACGTGGTCTCGCTGTTTCTCGGCACCGGCGCCGGCGCCCGCGCGTACTCGGTCGTCGAGCAGGGCCGCGTCGCGCTGATCGTCACGTCCAAGCCCGAGGACCGTCGATCGTTCATCGAAGAAGCCGCCGGCATCACTCGCTTCAAGGCCCGCAAAAAAGCAGCCGAGAAGAAGATCGACCTCACGCGGCAGAACCTCCTTCGCGTCGGCGACATCCTCACCGAAATCGAGAAGAGCCTCGCCTCGCTCAAGCGCCAGGCGCAAAAGGCCGAGCGATACAAGTCCGTCCGCGCCGAGCTGCGCGACGTCGAGCTGTACCTCGCCGCGCACAGGCTCCTCGAGCTCGTCGCGGTCGCGCGCGTCACCGTGGCCACGCTCGAGCGCGTCGAAGCCGAACACATCGGCGTGTCCGCCGCGCTCGCCTTGCTCGACGCCGAGACCGAGCTCTGTCGCTCGCGCTTGTTCGAGGTCGAGCAGCAGTTCGAGCGCGCACAGCGGCAGAGCTTCGAGGCCGACAACGAGGTCCGCAGGCTCGAGGCCGAGCTCGTTCGAACCCGCGATCAGCTCTCGCTCGCCAAGAAGCGACACGCGGACGCGACGCGAGAGCTCAGCGAAATCGCCGGTCAACGCACGCTCCTCGCGCAAGAGAGCGAGCAGCTCACAGAGAACCTCGAGACCCTCGCCGAGGCCGAGTACGCTGCGACCATGCGCCTCGCCGACGCCGACGAGGCCCTGCGCGAGCTGCGCGAGCGCGTCGCCGCCGCAGAGCAGCGGCTCAGCGAGCACCGCAAGGCCGTCGGAGAAGCCGAGAAGATCCTCGCGGGCGCCGAGGCCTCGCGCAACGCGCTCTCTCGCCGGATGATCGAGTTCGAGGCGCGCAAGAACCGGCTCGAGTCCGAGGCGCGCACCGTCGAGCGACGCGCAGAAGAGCTCACCAACGAGGGCTCTGGGGTGCTCGACAAGCTCGCGCTCTTGCGCGCGCAAAAGGATGGCATCGCGGACCGAAAGACGGCCCTCGAAAACTCCATCGGGCCGCTGCGCATGGAGCGCGACGCGTTCGAGCGAAAGCTCAGCGAGGTGAAGCAAGAGTTTCAGCGCGCGAGCGCGAGGCTCCAAGCCTTGCGCGAGGTCGCGTCGCGGCACGAGGGCGTGGGAAAGGGCGTTCAATCCCTCTTGCGCGAGCAGAGCGGACAGACCGGGGGGCTCGTGGCCGATGCGATCGCCGCGCCCCCCGAGTACGCGGCGGCCGTCGCAGCGGTGCTCGCCGATCGCTGGCAGGACGTGCGCGTCGAGAGCCCCGAGGTCGCCGCGAACCTCGCGCAGTGGCTTCGCACGCAGAACAAAGGCCGCGCGGCGATGGCCTTCGGCGACGACGACGACCGCGACCCCTCGGTGCCTCAACACCCCGGCGGCGATGGAATCGACGGGATGCTCTATCCCCGCCTGCGCGCCGAAGGGGACGTGCCCGCGCCGGTGCGCGCGCTGCTCGCGCCGGTGGTGTTGGCCAAGACGCTCGAGCACGCCGTCGCGAGCTGGCGCGCCGTGGGCGGAGCGTTCGTCTACGTCACCCGCGACGGTGACGTCTTGGACTCGAGCGGGCGCGTGGTGGGCGGCGTCCCCGAGAAGGCCGGCGCCGGTCTGCTGGGAACCCACGCAGAGATCCGCGCGCTCGAACCCAGGTCCGACGCGCTCGGCGCGATGGTCGACGAGCTGACGGCAGAGCTCGACGCGGGCCGCGAGCGCGTTCGCACCGCGCAGACCGAGCTCGAAGCCGCCCGCGCGGACCTGCACGCGCAAGAGCTCGCGCTGCTCTCGGTCGAGCGCGACGCGAAGGCGCACGAGGCCGAGCTCGCCCGGATCGCCGTTCGCCGCGGAGAGCTCGAAAAAGAGCTCTCTGAAGTCACCCGCGGACTCGAAGACATGGAGCGCGAAGACCTCGCGTACGACGGCGCGTTTCGCGAGGCCGAGGTCAAGCGAGACACCGCGCGCGAAGGCTTGATGACCGACGAGCAAGAGGCCCTCGCCTGGCGCGCCGAGGTCGAGCGCGCGTCGCAGCAAGTGACCGACGCCAAAGTCCTCTCGGCCCGCGAGCGCGAGCGCGCGACGGCCGTGCGCAACGCCATCGCCCGCTTGGAGAAGAGCGGGATCGAGCTCACGCAGCGCGAAGAGCGGCTCACGACCGAGCTCGCGCAGCTGGCAGACACGCAAGAGCGCGCGACGTCGCTCGAGGGCTCGCTCGCGACCGCGATCAGCGCCGGCGTCGAGCACGCGACGAAGCTGCGCGACGGGCTCGGCGCGATCCGCGCTCAGTTCGAAGGGCTGCGCACGGAGCTCGGCGAGGGCGAAGCTCGCTCGCGCACCGCGCGCACGCGGCGCGATCAGCTCGGCAAGCAGCTGGGCGACCTCGAGATGAAGCACCGCGAAGAGCAGCTCGCGACCGAGCACCTTGTGGCCAACGCCGCAGAGAAGTACGGCGTGGTGTTGCCGCGGGTGCTCGGCGACTTTCACATGCGCCCGCCGCCCGGCCCGGGCGAGCGCGAGCGCGGCGAAGAGCTGCGCGCGGCGCTCGACAAGATGGGCGACGTCAACCTCGGCGCGATCGACGAGTACAAAGCGCAAGAGAAGCGACGGACGTTCTTCGCCGAGCAGAAGGCGGACCTCGAGCGCGCGCTCGACCAGCTCGAGCAAGCGATCGAGCAGATGAACCGCGAGTCGAAGAAGCGCTTTCGCGAGACGTTCGACGCGGTGGCGGCGCACTTCGAGAGCATCTTTCCCCGGTTGTTTCGGGGAGGATTCGGCAAGCTGCAGCTCACCAACCCCGAGGACCTGCTCGAGACGGGCATCGAGATCATCGCGCAGCCGCCAGGCAAGAAGCTGGTCAACCTCGAGGCGATGTCCGGCGGCGAGAAGACCCTCACCGCGGTCACGCTGCTGTTCGCGCTCTTCATGTACCGCCCGTCGCCGTTCTGTCTGCTCGACGAGGTCGAGGCCGCGCTCGACGAGGCCAACGTGATCCGCCTCAACGACCTCGTGCGCGAGCTCACCGATCGCTCGCAGTTCATCATGATCACGCACAACAAGCGCACGATGACGATGGCCGACGTGTTGTACGGCGTGACCATGGAAGAGCCCGGCGTCTCGAAGCTCGTCGGCGTGAAGCTCAAGAAGGACGACAAGGCGCCGCCCGGCAGCGCGGCGGTGGCCTGACCCTCGTTCGCGACCGGCGATTCGAGCGAACGCAGACGGCAGCGACTGCGCATCACGCTCGACGCGGACGTCACGGATGCGAGCCGCTCGGAGGAGCGTCTTCCGACGCGCGCGCGCGGTGGGGGTGCTCCCAGTCTGACCAAGGGACGGGGTGGCGCGCGAGGTACTCTTTGACGGCGACGCCCAGGGTCGCGAAGAAGAAGTTGTGGCCGATGCGCTGCTGGATTCCGTAGCGCTCGAGGCGGTCTTTGACGGGGTCTTTCATTTCGGCGAAGGCGAGCTCGGCTCCTCGCGCGGCGAGCTCGTTGTCGAGCTCGATGAGCATCTCAGCGGCCGTGGTGTCGACGTCGGTGATGGGTTCGGCGGCGACGACGACCCATCGCGCTGGCTCTTTCATCTCGTCGACGAGCTCGATGATCCTCGACCGAAACGTGTCTGCGTTGGCGAAGAACAGCGGCGCGTCCCAGCGAAAGAGCAGCAGCCCCGGGACCTGTCGCGCGTCGGGGTACCGCGTGATGTCGTGGTAGCCCTTCACGCCGTCGGCGCGCCCGAGGATCGCGTCGTGCGGGTGCCACGCGCGGCGCACGAAGTCGAGCAGCGAGACCGCGATCGAGAGCGCGATTCCCCACAAGACGCCCAGCGCGACGACGGAGAAGAACGCGAAGAGGGACAGCGCGAAGTCCGAGCGACGCACGCGGTAGAAGAGCTTGAGCTCGGCGAGCTCGAACGTGCGAAGCGCTGCAGCGATGACGACGGCGGCGAGCGCGGCCGTGGGCAGGTCTCGCAGCAACGATGGAGCAGCGATGAGCACCGCGAGGATGGCGAGCGCGCCGACGACGCCGGTCAGCTGCGTGCGCGATCCTGCGGCCTCTGCGACGGGCGTTCGAGACGCGCTGCTCGTCACGGGAAACCCCTGAAACAACCCCGCGGCGATGTTCGCCACGCCGAGCCCGATCAGCTCGCGGTTGGGGTCCACGCGATAGCTGTTGCGCCCGGCGAAGGTCCGCGACAGCACGCTCATGTCTGCGTACGCGACGAGGGCGATTCCCAGCGCGGCCACGACGAGGTCGCCGAGCAGCGAGAGGCTCACGATGGGCATCGACGGCGTCGGAAACCCGCGTGGCACCGCGCCCACGACGGTGATCACGCCGCGCAACCCGAGCGCTCCCACGGCGATGGTCGCGCCCACCACCGCGACGAGCACGCCCGGGACCCGCGGAGCGAGCCGCCGCAGACCGACGATCACCGCGAGGCACGCCGCGCCGATCGCGAGCGCAGGCGTCTTCGTGCGTCCCTCGGCGAGCCCTCGCGCGAGCCCGAGCGCCCCGTCGGTGACGCTGTTGGCGCTCACGGAGAAGCCGAAGAGCTTGGGCAGCTGGGCGATCAGGACCGTGAGTCCGATGCCGTTCATGTATCCCACGCGCACGGGCTTGCTCAGCAGGTCGGTGACGAACCCGACGCGCGTCAATCCTGCGGCGATGCACAGCGCGCCCGTGAGCAACGCGAGCACGGACGAGAGCACGATGGCGCGTCCCGGGTCGCCGTTTGCGCGGGTGAGCACGGCCGCGGCGATGAGCGCGGCGAGGGCAGAGTCCGGGCCGAGCACCATGATGCGAGATGGGCCGAACAGCGCGTACGCGAGCAGCGGCGCGATCGTGGCGTACAGGCCCGTGATGGGCGGAAGCCCCGCTGCAGCCGCGTAGCCCATGCCGGCGGGGACGAGCAGCGCGGACACGACGAGCCCCGCGGCGATGTCCTTCATGAGCCATGCGCGCTGGTAGTGACGAAGGACCCAGAGGCCCGGCAGCCACGCGGCCCATCCGTGCGCGGGTGCTGTGGGGACGCCGATTCCGCCGGCCGACTGCGGGGGCGGCGGCGCGCTCACGCGCGGGCTCTGCTGCGGCTGCGTCGTGCTCATCGATGGGTGATCGACACGCTACGGCACCGTCGAGGCGCGCGGATCGTCGAAATCCCGCGTCTCGCCGTCGCGCGCACCGCTCGATGCCGAGGGCGCCTTCGACGACGCGCCGCTCGCGCGCCCCGAGCCGCTGTGCGTGCGCGTCGAGTCCGGCGTGGGCATCACGCGCGAGGCGACTGAGCGCAGTCACTCTCGCGCGAAGAGCGATCGAAGCGCGCCGTGAGCCACCAGCCAGTACGCGATCACCGCGACGCACAGGGCGTCGCCGACAGCAGCGAAGATGGTGAGCGGCGCGGCGTGACCCGCGGCGATCGGGACGAGGAGGCGGAGCGTGTAGAGGGTCTTTCCGATCGCGCCGAGCAAGAGCAGCAACGCGTGACGGCGCGGATCGTACGCAGCGAACGCGTAGCCGACGGCGAACAGCAGCGTCTGCCCCCACGCGCCGCGATAGAGCTCGAGCACCTCGGGGGACGACGGCAGGTGCCCGTGAAAGCGCAGGTAGCTGCCCTGCGGATCGACGAAGCCAGGGACCGCGCCGAGGGCGGTCCACGTCGCGACGAGCGCGAAGGCGAGCTTGAAGGGATCGCGACGAGATTCGAGAGTGCTCATGCGCGCACGATGCGCGGGCGCCGCACGAGAGTCGTCGACTTAGGTTGAGACGCGGCGCGTTCGTGTACGCGAGCGGATGCGGCTCAGCTGGGTCGGAGTGATACCGAGGTACGCCGCCACGTGATAGAGCGGGATCTCTGCCTCGAGCCGCGGATAGCGCGCGGTCAGCGCGTCGTACCGTTGCGAGGCGCTCATGGTGGCGATCTGCAGCTCGCGGCGCTCGTTCTCGAGGTACAGGTTCTCCGCGAAGCGCCGCTGGATTTGCAGCAGATCGACGAACACCCGCTCGAGCTCGAGCAACGCTTTGTGCTCGAGCGTCCACACAACGCTGTCGGTGAGCGCCTGCTGCGGCAGCTCGACGGGCAGCCCTGTCAACAGCGAGGCGTAGTCACCGATCAGCGCTGGAGCGACGAAGAAGTGCTTGTTGTATTCGTCGCCGTCGGCGGTCGTGTAGTACGCGCGAACGACGCCGCGCTCGAGCAGCCCGATCGTGCGCTGGCGCTCACCGAGCGTCGCGAAGTGCTCTCCGCGCGCGAGCGAGCGCCGCGAGAGCAGCGGACGTAGCGCGCTCCACGCTGCTTCGGGGAGCGGATGAATCGCGTTCACCATCGCTTCGAGCAGCGGGGGGACGGGACTCATGCGCGCCTCCTCTCGGGCCCTCGAATCGCCATGAATTCGATGATCATCGCGCGTGCATCGTACCCGTGAGCACCCTCCGCTCGCGAGCGTCTCCTGTTCGCGCGCCCCGCTCGGCGCGTGCGAGAATGCTGCGGTGCGCGCTCGTCGGTCGCTCTTCGCCTCGCTCTCTTCTCTCTTCGTTTGCGCGTGCGCCGCGCCTTCGCCGCCGGTCGACGGCGCTGCTGCCGCGGATGTGCTCAGCGAGGCCTCGCTGGACGCGAGCGCGCTGGACGCCTTCGCGGTGGATGCCAGCGCGCCGAACGACGCTGTGCCGCACGACGTCGCGCGGGACAGCGCAGACGCGACCGATGTCACGACGAGCGACGCGGTCGTGACCGACGCCGCGCCGCTGCCTGCGCTCGACGACTTTTCTCTCGGTCCGTATCCGAGCGCGCTCGCGCTGATTCAGCGCTCGATCGCCAGCAACGTCCGCGCGCTCGACTCGTCGGCGACGTTCACCGAGTCCGCGGCGCAAGGTTACCTGCTGCAAGCGATCGCGCGGTTTCTGCAGGCCGCGCGGGGCAGGGAGTTTCCCGGCGGCGAGGCGGCGCGCGACGCGCTCGTGACCACGGCGATCGCGGAGGTCGACGAGCTCATCGCGGGCTCGACGCGGGTGGTCGGCGGCGCGCCTGGATACGGGCTGGACGCGCCGTGGGACGCCTTCGGCGACGGCAGCACGAACCCAGCGTTTACGAACTACGCGTGGCAGACAGGGATGGTCGCGACGGGCGTCGGCGAGCTGCTCCTGTACCTGCGCGACGCGGGCGCGCGACACGCCGATCGGTCCGTGGCAGCGCGCAGAATGCAGTCGTTTCTCTCGTCGATGATCACTCCGTACCAGACGCGGTCCTCGACGATCGACGGCGCGAGCCCGCCCGCGGCGTACTACTGGTATTCGTTTGCGCCGGCGGACGCGAAGAACACTCACAACACCAACGCGTTGATCGCGACGGCGACGTGGATGCTCGGCGAGCTCGAGGCGAGCGCAGCGCTGCGCGCGCGTGCGCAGCAGTCGAGCGAGGCCCTCCGCGTTCGCCTCCGCACCGTCTCTTCTCGCTACGAGTGGAACTACGTCGACGACGGCTACCCCGTCGCGCAGCGAAACGCCGAGGACATCTCGCACGCGCTGCTCACCACGCAGTTCATGCGCTTCTCTCGGGACCGCGGCTGGCTGAGCAACGGCCACATGACCGCGCTCGCGAACACGTTCACCGACGCGATCTGGAGCGGCCATCCCGCGAAGATGAACGGTCGCGTCGACGGGACGAGCGCAGGAGCCTCGGACTGGACGTACACGCGCGCGGCCATCCTGGGCTTCGCCGCCAACGCCGACGCGCCCGGCGGCGACCCTCTGCTCTTCGACCTCGCCCGCAGCGCGCTCGTGAGCGCTCGCCTCGCGCGCTTCGACCTTCCGCTCTCGAGCGGCACCGTAGATCCCGTCGGCCTCGACGCGCTCGCGACCCTGCTGCTGCACAGGCCGTCACCGTACGCGCCGGACAGCCGATGGTCCGTCGTGGCCGGCCCTGGGGACGACGCCGCGCCCGTGGACGAGCGCGGCGGAGCGCGCTTCTACCGTGCAGATTGGGCGGCGCCCGCGCCTTCGACGGCGGCGATGCTCTCGCTCGTGGCCCGCGCGTCGACCGCCATCAACGCGAACTTTCTCGTGGATCTCCCAGAGGCGCTGACGGGCCCGGTCAGCGTCTCGATCACCTGGCGGTCGAGCTCCGCGGGCTCCGTTCAGCAGTTCGACGGAGCGAGCTATCGCGCGCGCGCGATAG
>JAAFIF010000021.1 GCA_013298625.1 Myxococcales bacterium | reverse complement strand
CGCGGTTGAACGCGCAATCGCGCTCGCAACGCGCGTCGATCGATCCGCGTTGGGCTGGTGGTTCATTCGTCGCACCATCGCTGCGCTCGCCTCGACGCCAGTCATGGTGGTCGACAATGCGTCACCGGCTAGGCCAGGCGAACGCTCTGGCCGCTCCGCGACGCTGCGTCGCGCAAAGGCCGGAGGCTTGTCCTCTGGCCGTGCGTCCAACGGGTGTGCCCGCCGCGCGTCGCATGGGCCGCCGCGTGGCGGCCGTGCGTCCAACGGCTGTTCCTGCCGCGCGTCGCGCGACTTGTCCTCTGGCCGCGCGGACTTGCGTGCACGTGTTGCGCATCACGTGGGCCCTCCTTCTTCGACCGTTTCGCAGAAGGAGGGGCGGTCGGCACCGGTCACTCGGGCAACGTCGCCTGTGTTGCCGCGCGCGGTCGCGCTCGGTCCATCGCGTCGTACGCTGGCTCGCTCCGCACGCTGAGCGTGGTCGCGCGCTTCGCGCACCTTCCGACGCGAGGCTTCGAGCGTCGCTTGCGGCGGGTTTTGTACCCGCCGTGGCGCGAAGAGGCTTTTCACCGGGTCGGACGCTCTTCGCCTTCACTCGTCGCTCGCGGCGGGTTCGCCAAGCCGCCGTGGTGCGAAGAGGGTGTTCATCGGGTTCTCGCTCTTCACTCGCTTGCGGCGGGTTCGCCAACCCGCCGTGGAGAACACCTCTTCTTCACCAAGTCGCTCGCCGCCCCCTCGCCCGACGCCGCCGCCGAGAACCGCCGGTCGCCGGTTCGCTCTCCGCGGTCGCGCTTCGCCCTCCGGCCCGATCGCCGTCGGCCCCGCTGATGGACGCGCACCAATCGCGCGCACACCTCCGCGCGCCGTTGCTGTATCGTCCGCGGCCCCAACCGATGAGCGCCGACACCCTTCGCCACGACTGGTCCATCAAAGAAGCCCTCGCCATTCACGAGCTGCCGCTCATGTCGCTGCTCTTTCGCGCGCAGGGAGTGCACCGCGAGCACCACACGCACGACACCGTGCAGCTCGCGACGCTCGTGTCCGTCAAGACCGGCGGATGCCCCGAGGACTGCTCGTACTGCCCGCAGTCGTCCAAGTACGACACCGCAGTGGGCGCAGAGCGCATGCTCGCCGTCGACGAGGTCGTCGCCCGCGCACGCGCAGCGAAGAGCAAAGGCGCGACCCGCTTCTGCATGGGCGCCGCGTGGCGCGAAGTGAAAGACGGCCCCGCGTTCGACCGCGTCGTCGACATGGTGCGCGAGGTCAAATCCATCGGCATGGAGGCCTGCTGCACGCTCGGAATGCTCAACGAGTCGCAAGCCCAGCGCCTCAAGGCCGCCGGCCTCGACATGTACAACCACAACCTGGACACGTCGAAAGAGTTCTACGGCTCGATCATCCAGACCCGCACCTACGACGACCGCCTGCGCACGCTCGACAACGTCCGCGCCGCGGGCATCGGCGTGTGCTGCGGCGGGATCATCGGCATGGGCGAGTCCGTCAAGGACCGCATCGCCATGCTCGTCACGCTCGCCAACATGGCCCAGCACCCGAGCTCGGTTCCCATCAACGCGCTCGTCCCCGTCGAAGGCACGCCGCTCGAAAACCAGCAGCCCGTCGAGCCGCTCGAGCTCGTTCGCATGATCGCCACCGCGCGCGTCCTCATGCCGAAGAGCACCGTCCGCCTGTCCGCAGGCCGCACGAAGCTCTCGCCCGAAGCGCAGCTGCTCTGCTTCATGGCCGGCGCCAACTCCATCTTCTATGGAGAAAAGCTGCTCACCACGCCCAACCCCGAGGCCGACGAAGACGCCGAGCTCCTGCGCAAAGCAGGCCTGCGCGCAGCTGGGCCCACCACCGTCGATTTCTCGCTCGAAAACGACCTCGCGCCCACGGCCAACGCGCACAACTTCGCCCACGGCGAGGGCTACGAGAAGAGCTGCGCGTCGTGCGAGCTCGACGCTGAGTAGCGGCCGAACGTTCGAGAGGGGACCGGGCTCATGCTGCTCTCGCACCGAGAAATCGTCGCGGCGCGACTCGGCGCGGGGCTCGCTACGTCGGCCATCTTGCACCGAACGTTTCGCGTTCACGCCGTAGACAACCGCGCCGTCGTCTCCGAAGACAGGCTGATGCTGCGCGCGTTCGAGCGCCGAGGGTTCGTCGGTCGCCCCTGCGCCACGGTCCTGCTCGAAGGCCGCGCGAGGATCTCAGCCCACGAACGAACGCTCTGGATCCATGGCCCCGCCGCAGTGCTCATGGACTTCAAGAGCGCCATCGCGATGCGGCAAGAGGGCCCGCGCTATCGCTCGCTCGTGCTCGAGTGGGACGTCCCCGCGCTCGGCGAGCGCCCAGAGCCCTTCGCGGACGTGTCGACTCCGCCGCTGTTTTCGCTGTCCGAATCGCTCTGGTCCGCCTTGCGCACCACCCGCGAAGCCCGCGCGCCCGAGGCCATCGAACCCGCGCTGCGCCAGTGGATCTCAGCCCTGCGCGACGCGGGAGCGCCCCTCTCGATCGACGCGCGCACACCGCTTCACGAGCCCGTCGATGAGCACACCGAGCAGCTCTCGCGGGCGCTCGATCACGCCCTCTCGGCGATGGACGATCAGCCCATGGTCGTCGACCTCGCCGAGACGCTCGCGCTCTCGCCGCGGCAGCTGCAGCGGATCGTCACCGCGTTTCACGAGCGATACGGCTTCAACTCGGGGACCTGGCAGGACACGCGATCGCGCCGCCGCGTGATGATGGGCGCCGCGCTCATGACCGTCGCCAGCGCGTCCGCTGAGTACGTCTCGAAGGTCGTGGGCTACCGCTCACCGCAGTCCTTCGCGCGCGCGCTGCAGATGGCGGGGCTCCCAGCGCCGGCGCAGATCTTCGACGAGACCGCGAAGTACGCGGATCACTCGACGAGCTGACCGCCGCAGCTCGATCCGCCGCCCGCGGTGCAGCCGAAGCAGTGCTCGTCCGTCGCGATTCGTCGCTGCCCCAGCGCGGCGAAATCGATGTCGAAGATGGTCTTGCCCGCGCACGCGACGGGCATCTCGAGCATCTGGTTGAAGTCGCAGTCGTACAAGCGCCCGTCCCACGAGACGCTCACCATGTCCCGACACATCAAGCCCGTGACCGTGCTCGGGTTGAACGCCGCTTCGAGCGTCTCTTGGTACTCGTCGAGCTGCCCCGTCCGCTCGAGCCACGCGCGAAAGCGCTGGATCGGCATGTTGGTGAGCACGTACAGCGCGTCGAACGTCACGTCGAAGCGCTCGGCGAGGACCTTGCGATACTCGCGCTCGAGCGTCGATTGCGCGCCGGGCAAGAGCGCGCCGACGGGGTTGTGCACGAGGGCGAGCCGCAGCGACGAGCCCCTTCCGTAGCCGACGGCGTTGAGCGCGCGCAGCGCTCGGATGCTCTTCTCGAAGACGCCCGCGCCGCGCTGACGGTCGGTGCTCGCGCCGTCGAAGTGCGGGAGCGACGAGATCACCTCGACGCCGTTGCGCTGAAAAAACGCTGGCAGATCCGCTTGTCCCGGCTCGTCTTGCACCGTGAGGTTGTGCCGCACCATCACGTGCGCGCCGAGCGCTCGGGCGCGCTCGACCATCGAGCGAAAGTGCGCGTTGAGCTCTGGCGCGCCGCCGGTGATGTCCAGCGTCCCGATCGCGCCCTGCTCGATGGCGGCGAGGCACGCGTCGGCGACGCGCGCGTCCATGGCCTCGGTGCGCGAGGGGCCCGCGTCCACGTGGCAGTGCTTGCAGGCCTGGTTGCACACCTTGCCGACGTTGACCTGAAGGACCGAGACCGAGCGAGCGGCGAGCGGGCCGCCCATCACGCGCGATACGCGCTGCGCGAAGCGGGGGTCCGCCGCGCTCTTCACCACCGGGAGCTGTACCGTCACGCTGTCTACCTCGTCGAGCCGCTGTGCCCGTGCACGCTACGACGGTTGGACGCTGTTCGTTTCGGTCCGTTACGGATTCGCCCTCTTCTTTGTGGACCGCACTGTCGGTACCCTCCCCAGCGTGAACGCTTCGTCGACGCCAGTTGCGCACGATCTGCTCGTGCGCGGAGTTCGTATTCGCTACACCGAGTCCGGCTCGGGTCCGCTGCTCATCCTCGTGCACGGCTATCTGGTCTCGGGCAGAGACTGGAGCCGGGTGCTCCCCGCGCTGAGCCAGAAGTTTCGCTGCGTGATCCCGGACCTGCCGGGCTTCGGCGAGAGCGAGAAGCCCGCGGATTTCAACTACACCCGCGAGGGCTTCGCCGAGACGCTGCTGGATTTGATGGCGGGCCTCGACGCGCCGCGCGCGAACATCTGCGGCCACTCGATGGGCGGATCGGTCGCGATGACCCTGGCCGCGGATCACCCCGACCGGGTGGGAAGGCTCGCCGTGATCAACTCGGTCTCGTACCCGTTCAAGCCGCCCTTCACGGCGCGGCTCGTCGGGACGCCGGGGATCGGGCCGTTCATCTTCAAGACGCTCTACAACAAGATGATCTTCCGCGATTACTTCAAGAACAGCGTGTTCGCGCCGGGCTTCAAGATCGACGAGGGAGATCTGGACTATTTCTACCGCTGCTTCGACCGCCCAGAGGCCCGCGAGGCGATGTACCGCTCGTTCGGCGCGGCGACGGACCTGACGTCGCTGGTGCCCAAGGTGACGCGCGTGAAGGCGCCGACGCTCATCGTGTGGGGCGAGCTCGACCCGATGTTTCCCGTCTCGCTCGCGCAGCGGCTCTCGCGGGACATCTTGGGATCGGAGCTGCACACGCTGCCGGGCTGCGGCCACGCGCCGCCCGTCGAGCAGCCCGAGCGCACGGCGTCGCTGCTCATCGATCACTTCAGCAAGCACTGAAAAATCACAGGCCAACACACCAACCCAATGACACAGACGATGGCCCCCAGCGACGGGCGCGCGTGGCGACGATTCAAGCGCAACAAGGGCGCAGTGCTCGGGGCGATCACCGTGATCGTCATCGCGCTGCTCGCGCTCTTCGCGCCGGTGCTCGCGCCGCACGACCCCGACATGCCGTTCAAGTCCCGCACGCTTACGGGCGCGGGCGTTCCCATCGGACCGCAGCGAGAGTTTCCGCTGGGCGCGGATCCCTTGGGCCGCTGCGAGCTCTCGCGGTTGCTGTACGGAGGCCGCGTCTCGCTCGCCGTCGCGCTGGCCGCGACGCTGTTGCTGGCGATCGTCGGGACGTCGATCGGAGTGGTCTCGGGCTACTTCGGCGGATGGACCGACACGGCGCTGATGCGCGTCGTGGATGTGTTGCTGTCGTTTCCGTTTCTGCTGGTGTGCATGGCGATCAACAAGATCGTCGCGCGACCGGGGATCTGGGTGCTCTTTCTCGTCCTGGGATTTCTCAGCTGGACGGGGCTCGCGAGGCAGGTGCGCGCGCGCACGATGCAAGTGCGCTCGCTCGAGTTCGTGGTCGCCGCGCGGGCGCTCGGGGCGTCGCACAGCAGGATCATCGTGCGGCACGTGCTGCCCAACGTGCTCTCGCTGGTGATCGTGCTGTGCACGACGCTCGTGGCCGAGATGATCATCGTCGAGAGCGTGCTGAGCTTTCTCGGGGTGGGAGTGGTTCCTCCGACGAGCTCGTGGGGCTCGATGCTGCAAGAGAGCGACCCGCTGCTGCGAACGGTCCCGCGCTTGTTGGCGGTGCCAGGGCTCGCGATCACGGCGACGGTCGTGGCGTTCAACCTGCTCGGAGAGGGGCTGCGCGATGCGCTCGATCCCAAGGCGTAGCGCGCTCGCGCTCTGCGCTGCGTGGATGACCTTCGCCGCGTGCAAAGACCCCTATCCCACGCCGCGCTTCTCGGGCGCCGGCGCCACCAGCGAGCGCCGCGGCGGAACGCTCCGCGTCGCGTTCGACACGGACCTCCGCACGCTCGACCCCGCGCAAGCGTACGACGAGCTCAGCACGGCGGTCGTGCATCACCTCAACGACACGCTGGTCGACTACGAGCCCAACACGGGCGCGATCGTCCCGCAGCTCGCCGAGCGGTACGAGCTCTCGACGGACCAGCGCACGTACACGTTTGTGCTGCGTCCCAACCTGGTGTTCAGCGACGGAACGCCGCTCGATTCGCGGGCGTTTGTGCGCTCGTTCGAGCGCATGCTCAACCCGCGCAAGGTCCCCTGCCCCGGCACGAGCTTCTATCACTTGATCGACGGCGCCGACGCGTTCGCCGAGGGCAACGCGCAGCACATCACGGGCGTGACGACGCCGGACGCGCGCACGATCGTGATTCGATTGTCGCAGCCGGACCAGACGTTTCTCAACGCGATGGCGATGAGCTTCACGTCGCCCGTGCCCGTGGACTACGTCGAGCGCGTCGGCAACGACGAGTTCGCGCGCAACCCGATCGGCATCGGGCCGTTTGTGCTCGAGCGCTGGGAGATGGGCTCGCGCGTAGTGATCCGCCGCAACCCTCGCTATTGGAACCCCCAGCGACCGCTGCTCGACAAGATCGTCTACGAGCTCTCGCTCGCGCGGCACCTGCAGTTCATGCGGTTTCAGCGCGCGGACCTCGACCACGCCAACGACTACGCCCTCACGACGGCGGACTACCTCTCGCTCAACGCGCAGCCCGCGTGGGCGCCGTACATCCACCGCGCGGCGGAGATGGCGATGTACGGCGTGGCGATCAACTGCGAGCTTCCGCCGTTCGACAACGCGAACGTGCGCAGGGCGATCTCGTTTGCGATCGACCGCGACGCCATCGCGCGCTCGCGCAACTATCGCATTCGACCGTTGGGAGGGATCTATCCGCCGGGGCTGCCGGGATACGACGCTCACTTGCCGGGCGCGCACGAGTACGACCCCGAGCGCGCGCGGCGCGAGCTGCGCGAAGGGGGATATCCCAACGGGCTTCCGGGCGAGCACGAGCTGTGGCTCACCGAAGGGCCGGGCGCGGCGGTGTACGGGCAGCTGTTTCAAGCGGACCTCGCGCGGGTGGGAATTCGCATTCGCCTGAAATTCGCCAGCTTTCCGGTGTTTCTCGAGATGACCCAGCGCCGTCGCGCCGTGGCCATGTCCTTCACCGGGTGGAACATGGACTTCCCCGACCCGAGCAACTTCGTCGACACGCTCTTTCACTCGCGCAACGCGACGGAAGAGCACGCGCAGAACCAGAGCTTCTACCGCAACCCCGCGCTCGACGCGCTGCTCGACCGCGCCCGCGTCGAGCCCGACCGCGCCCGTCGCCTCAGCATGTACCAAGAAGCAGAGCGCATCGTCGTGCGCGACGCGCCGTGGGCCTTCATGTTCGCGCCGCAGAAGATCGAGGTCGATCAGCCGTACGTTCACCGCGGCGACCACAGCCCGGTGTACCCGCACGACCTGCGCAACGCTTGGATGGATCTTCCGCTGCGTCCCTTCGTCGCAGGAGCGCGCCGATGACCTCATTTCTGCTTCGACGCATCTTGGCCGCGCTCGCGATCGTGTGGGCCGTCTCGACGCTGAGCTTCTTCGTGACGCTCAAGCTCGGAGATCCCGTCGCGACCATCCTCGGACCGCGAGCGTCTGCGCGGGACCGCGAGAACGTCCGTCGGTACTACGGGCTCGATCAGCCCACGTACGTGCAGTACGGGCGGTACATGGCGCGGCTGTCCAAGGGGGACCTGGGCATGTCGTATCGGTATCGAAGGCCGGTCTCGACGTTGATCGCCGAGAGATTTCCCAGGACGTTGCTGTTGGCCGTGATGTCGATCGCCTTCGAGGTGATCGTGGGCGTCGCGCTCGGCGCGCTCGCCGCCGCGCGCAAAGGGACGCGCACGGACCAGACGATCATGGCGGGCGCCTTCGTCACGATGAGCCTCCCGACGTTCATCACGGGCAAGGTCTTCTTGCTGGTGCTGGCGTACTACTTCGGGCTGTTTCCGATCGGCGGCTACGGCGTGACGATGCTCGATCACGTGTATCACGCGCTGTTGCCCGCGCTGGCGATCTCGCTGTTGTCCACGGCGGCGTACGCGCGGCTCGCGCGCAACGAGCTCGTCGAGATCTTGCAGGCCGAGTACGTGCGCACGGCGCGGGCCAAGGGCCTCAGCGAGCCGGTGATCGTGGTGAAGCACGCGCTGCGCAACGCGATGTTGCCGATCGTCACGTCGCTGGGGCTCTCGTTTGGAGCGCTCTTCACCGGGGCGATCGTGACCGAGTCGATCTTCGCGTGGCCAGGGGTCGGCAGGCTCGCGTTCGATTCCGTCTCGGGGCTGGACGTCCCTGTCATCGTCGGGTGCGTGATCTTCGGCTCGTTCGGCATTCAGCTAGGAAATCTCCTCAGCGACGTCGCCTACGCCTTTCTCGACCCGCGCATTCGCCACGGGTGAATCGCTTTTCGTGAGAACTCCGTGAGCGTGCGCCCAATCGCTCTGTGACCAACCGATGCAACACTCCAGCATGCTCATGGTTCGCAGCGCTTCTTCTCTCGCTCTCTCGCTCGCGCTCGCCGCGTGCGGCCCGCAGTCGGTGAGCCCGATGGACTCCGACGGGGGCGCGGACGGGGCTGCGGACGCGACTCCCGTAGGGGACGGCGGCGCGCCCAGCGGAGCGTGCGCGGCGCCGATCGCGCTGTTCGACGAGGACATGAACACCGTGCAGCAATTGGTGTTCGCCCGCGCGGCGAGCGGGTACGTGGGCGTGACCGCGTCTCGTGACGGAGACGTCTTCGCGCAGGCGTACAACAGCCAATGGATGCCCGTCGGCGCACGGCTCGCGCTGCCGTCGCGCGAGTCGAACGAGCAGTTCGCCTTCGGCATGCCCACGGTCGCGTTCGAGCAAGAGCGCGGCGCGGTCGCGTTTGGCGCTTCGGTGCACGAGCTTCGCATAGACGCCTCGCTGCAGCTGACGCTGGTGCGCTCGCTGTTGGTCGAAGAGGGCGCGACGCTGTTCAACGTGCACAGCGCGTGGCCGCGCACCGACGGCCTCGGTCGGCAGCGCATCACGGTGATCACCAACGACGGCAGCGCGTGGTACCCGATCGCGACGGGCATTCAGCGCACGTATCGCACGAGCACCATGACGCGCCTGGTGGACGCGAGCCTCGTGTTCGAGTCGTTCGACGACAGGTTCACTGCGTTCGAAGGGATCGCGCAGCGAGACATCAACAACCGCGTGCGCTTTCGCAGGTTCATCCCCGGCCACGGCGTGATGACCGTCTCTGGCGAACGCACGGAGATCGGCACCGCAGCCTCGCCGGCGGTTCGCATCGGCGACTCCGCGTGGCGGCTGCACTTCGTCGTCGCGTCGCCGTCGAGCGCCGAGGGCAACGCGCTCTCGCTCGTCGAGCACAACATGGACGGCAGCGAGCGCTCTCGCGTCGCGCTCAGCGAGCGCGGCTACGCGCAAAACGCTGTCATCGGAGTGCGCGAAGATGGCGCGAGCATCGAGCAGTCGCTCGTCGCGTGGACGACGTACGCGAACGGGACGAACGATCGCTCGCTGAAGGTTCAGTGGGGCCCGCGCGGCGCGAGCGACACGTTGCTTCGCTCGGCAACAGACAGCCCGATGGTGCACGGCGCGTGGGTCGAAGCGTCCGGGGCGCGAGCGTGGGTCGTGTATGGGCTCTACGAGACGAGCAGCTCGATGCCGCGCCGCCGAGTGTTCGCGCGCTGCGTCGAGCGGTGAGCGGGCGCGCTGCCCTCCCTGCCCCCGTCACTCGCTCGCGAAGACCGTGCCGTAGCAGCGCTCCCACGTAGCGCGGTAGACCTTGAGCTCGCGCTCCCAGCGGACGTTGTCCCAGCCGAGCTCCTCTTGAACGATCGCGCGCACGCGGTCCATGTGCCGCGAGGCGCCGTCGGGCAGGTACATCCCGATGCGCGCGCGACGCAAGAGCAGGTCATCGAGGTGCGCGACCGCTTCGCTGCGCGCGGCCCAACGAAGCTCTCCCCACGTGACGACGCTGCCGCCGATGCGCTCGCGGCCCTCGTCACCGAAGGCGACGATCGAGCTCGTGTCGTCGCCGTAGCGACCGAGCATGCGATCGGCGAGGACCTCGTCGTAGTTGGCCTTCACGAGCGAGTCGCGCGTCGCTTCGCTGACGTCGTCGAGGATGTGCTCGCGCTTCTTGTCGGCGTCGACGCCCAGGACGCCTTCGAGCGCGCGGAGGACGTCGCGGGCCATGATGCGAAAGGTCGTGAGCTTGCCGCCGGTGACGGTGAAGAGGCCGTTCTCGTTCCACAAGGCGTGTTCGCGGGACTCTTTGCTGGGGTCCTTGGCGCCGGTGTTGATCACCGGGCGCACGCCGCTCCACGTGGAGATGATGTCTTTCTCGGTCAGCTCGAGCGAAGGAAACAGCGCCGTCGCGGCCTCCATCAAGTACTCGGCCTCGCGCTGCGCGATCCACGGCTCTTCATCGAGGTGGTGCTTGTGATCGACGTCCGTCGTCCCGAGGATCGAGACGCCCTCCCACGGAACCGCGAACACCGCGCGCCCGTCCCTCGGGTGCATCAAGCTGATCGCCTCTGCGAGCGGCAGGCGCTCGGCAGAGAACGTCAGGTGACTGCCGCGGATCTGCCGCAGTCGCTGCTGTCCTCCGACGTCCTTGCGCAGCACGTCCGCCCACGCGCCCGTGGCGTTAACCACGGATTTGGCGCGCACTTCGAAGCTGCGCCCCTCGCCTGCCTGGTCTTCGACGGCGACGCCGACGACCTTGCCCGCGTTGTCCTTCAAGAGTTTCTTCACGGGCGCGTAGTTGACCGCGACGCCGCCGAGCTTCTGCGCTTCGACGAGCACTCGGAGCACGAGCCGCGCGTCGTCCGTCTGCGCGTCGAAGTAGTGGTACGCCGTCTTGACGGGGGTCTTGCCGAGCGCAGGGATGCGCTCGATCAGCTTGGCCCGCGACAGCTTGGTGTGCTGCCACTTCATCGCGATCAAGTCGTAGATCGCGAGCCCCGCGCCGAACATCCACCCCGGCATCTTGTCGTTGGGAAAGCTGGTCAGACAGAACCCCAGCGGCAGCACCAGGCCCTTGGCCTCTTTCATCAAGCGCTCGCGCTCGACGACGGACTCGCGGGTGACTCCGATCTGCCCTTGCCGCAGGTAGCGCAGGCCGCCGTGCACGAGCTTGGTCGATCGCGACGAGGTGCCCGAGGCGAAGTCCCTCGCTTCGAACAAGACAGCCTTCAGCCCGAGCCGCGCGGCTTCGAGCAAGATGCCCGCGCCGGTGATCCCGCCGCCGATGATGACAAGGTCCCACGCCTCATCGAGTCGCGAGAAAGCCTCCGAACGCCAGCCCTTCTTCCACATGAGCTCTGTGTTGGCTGCATACCGTCAACGCGACGCGTTAGCGAGGGTTCTGGTACATTTTCCTGCGGTCGTTTCGCGCGAGTACGGTCGAGCGAAGCTCAAGGCCGCGCGCGAAGCTCGACGTAGACCGCGCGATCCGATCGCGGTTGGTGGCCGAAAGACCACTGCCCGCCCGAGGTCAGCCCCCAGCACCACACGCTGCCGTCGCGACGAAGCGCGCAGCTCTGCGCGCCGAGCCCTTGCACCGCGACCACGTCGTCGATGCCCTCGACCCGAGACCATCCGACGCGTCGCGCAGACGACGGTCGACCGCACTCACCGCCAGCGTTGCTGCCGCGGCAGAACACACGACCATCGTCGGTCAGCGCGAGGATCATCCCCGCCCCAACGGACAGCGCGCGAACGGGTTGGTCGATCTCGATCTGCCGCGGCTCGGGGACGGGCCCGTACAGGTCGGGATCGAAGAGCCAGCTCGCGCGCGGGCCCCAACAAAACGGCCGCCCGCGCGTGTCGATGTAGCAAGTGCCTTCGGAGATGCGCTGCACCGAGCGCACGTCCGTCGCGATCACCGCGGGAGGCGCCGTCGGCGGCCGCGCCATCGTCCCAGGAAACGCGCTGCCCACGCAGCGCAGCACGCCCGCGCGGTCGACGGCGCAAACGCGATCCAAGTCCACCGAGACCGAGACAACGTCGGTGAAGGGCAGCTCTTCGGGCGCGACGACGCCAAGCTGCTGGAGCCCCGAGACGAGCTCGACTCTCCCATCGCGTCGGATGCGCGCGAGCCCGGCGTGATCGATCGAGAGCGAGCGCGTCGTGGCGCCGTCGTCGCCGAAGGGCTCAGAGATCGCCCCCTGCGAGTCGCGGCAGCGCGTGCGCGCGCCGAACGCGCAGTCGATCGTGAAGATCGACACCACGTCGGTGAACACCTCTCCTGCGAAGAGCACTTCGCGCTGCAAATGGGCGGCGGCGAACGGGTCCCACGACGGGACGCGCAGCTCGTCCGCGACGTTCGACGGCGCTCCACGAAAGCGTACGACCTCGCGATCGAACCCCACGACGGTAGACCACGAGAGCAAGCGTCGCGCGGGCGCCGCGCCGAAGTCCACGCGTCGCGGCACGATCGTGTTGCGCGGCAAGCCCTGCCCCAACGCGCCGATCCCATCGCTGCCCCAGCAGAAGGCCCGACGGTCCGAGGCCACCGCACACCCGAAGTCGGGGCTCGTCGCGATCGAGGTAAACGTCGGGAGATCCGCGACGCTCCACCCGTCGAACGCCGACGGCCGCAGCGGCGGAACACGCGCGTCTTGCCCTGGATTTTTGCAGAGCATCGCGCCGTCGAGCGCGCCGCACATGCCCGCGGCGTTTGTCGTGACGAACAGCGGTCGGAGGCCCGACGGGAGCCCTTCGATCACCGTCGTGCCGCAGCGCAGCGCGCTCGCGCGACGCTCGCAGCGCTCTCCGTTGGCGCCGACGATCGGCTCGATGTTGTCCCCCTCGATCGGCTGCAGCCGCGCGACCAACGCGCGCTCAGGAATGGCGTCGGACGACTCGCACGCGAGCTCGCCCGATCGACGCTCGACGCAGAGCCCGTTCACAGAGAGCAGCCGTCGCAGAGGCCCACCCGTGTCGACTTGCGTCACCGGGTGCACGCGCGTCCGCCACGACGCGCGGTCGTCGCTGACGTGCAACACTGCTCCCCAGCACAAGAGCCCGCCGTCGCGGCGCAGCGCGCAGTAGCGGCCGCGCGAGAAGACCAGCTGCACCGCGTCGTCGACCCCAGGCACCGCCGCAAAAGAGTCCCTGTCGTCGCCGGCCGCGCCGAGCTGCCCGTATGCGCTCGATCCAGAGCAAAGCACGCGACCGTCCGTGGTGCGCACGCACACCGAGGCCTGCCCCGGAACGAGCTCGTCGACGCCCGGCACGGTGTCCAGCAGGGTGGGAGGGCGCGCGGCGAGCTCGGCGGTTCCGCCAACGAATCCCCAGCACCACACGTCGTCGCGCGTGTCGACGACGCAGACCTGACCGGCGCTCGCAGCGAGCAGGCGCACCGCGCGGTCTGTGTCCGACGGCGTCGCGCGAGCGCCGCACTGCGCGAGCGACGCAGCCAGCGCGAGAGCGAGCAAACGCGACCATCGATCCCCCGAGAAACTCATGTCGATGAATTTGCACGAATCGACACCCTGCGCAATCGATGAGCGAGCTCACCATGCCGACCGGCTGTGGATTCGCGCTGAGCGCGAGCTTCATCCTGCGCCGTCAGTGACCGCGCCGCGCGAATCCGCTATCGTTCATTTCATGGTGGGAATGCTCGAGTCACGCACACGCGCCGCGTTTTCGAAGCGCGCTCGCGAGCGCAGCCGCGTCGCTGCGCACATCGCCCGCGCCGAAGCGCTCGCTCGAGAGAGCGCCCCGCCGCTCGATCCGCTGCGCGCCCTCGTGCGCGCGCTGCTCCTCGATTCGCTGCGCGAATACCGCGAGGACGGACGGTTTCCACAGAACGTTCATCGGCCGTGCAATACGCCGGTCTTCGTCGACGAGCGCGGGACGCGCTGCGCCGTCGGCCACCTCCTCGCGCTCACCGGTGAGCAGGCGCTGGTCGACAAGATTCACGCCGAGCGCAACCTCGCCACAGTCCATCAGCTCTCGGACGAGCCCGCCCTCGCCGCGTGGCTCGACGCCACGGGCCTCTCGCTCGCTGAAGCCGAGCGCATCCAGCCGAGCTACAGCTCTTGCACGAGCGGCGTCCAGTGTTTCTGCAGCCCGTTCTCGCTGTCGCGCCTGCCGTACCTGGTCAACGAGGGCGCCACCCACGCCGTGCTCGACTGCACCGTCGTCGGCGCCAACGTCGCGCGCGTCGATCGCATCTACGGGAGCACCACAGGCCACGCCGTCGGCGACGAGCTGGCGATCCGAGCGCTGCGCGGCGAGCCAGGGCCGCGCGTGCTGATCGCCGTCGGCCCGGGCGGTGGACAAGATCCGCCCACGTTCGGGCAGGACGGCGGACCGATGCAGTACGTCGCGATTCCTGTCGCAGCCGACGGCTACGCGAGCTGCGTCGAGATCAGCGGCCGCGTGGCCCGAGCGCGAGCCGGCAACGTCATCGACGCGCTCACCAGCAACCAGTGCGTCGCCTCGCTCAGCGCCACCGAACCCGCCATCGCCCAGCAGACCTGCACGCGCTCGGGGGGCTGCGGCTGCGTCGTCGCGCGCCACGCAGAGCGCCCTGCGCCCCAAGCGACCCTCTCGATCCTGCTCGCGCTCGTCGGCGCCATCACGGCCCGCCGCGCGCGCGCTGCTCGACGGACCGCAAAGCGGTAGCCTCTCGCGCACCGTGTTCGACGCCGATCCCGCTGACCTCCTCGCCCTCGCGACCACCCTGCACGGCCACGCGCTCGCTGTCGGGTCGCACGGAGCGGTGCTCTTCTCCGACGACCGCGCGCAGCGCTGGACGCGCCTGCCCGCGCCCGCTCCCGCGGCGCTCTCGTGCTGCGCGATCGACGCGCGCGCGAGGCTCTTCGTCGGCGGCTCGGTCGAAGCGTCCGCCGTGTCCGACGATCGGCGCGCGTTCGTCGCGATTCGTACGAGCTTTCTCGGGCGGATTCTCGCGGCGGCGTCGGATGCGCGCGGGTTCGTCGCGCTCGGCGAGGGCAACGCGCTGCTCTGCGAAGAGCCCGACGGATTCGTGGCGCGAGAGATCCCTTCGGCGCCGGCGCTCGGCGCGCTGTGCGTCGCCGACGACGACTCGATCTTCGTTGCAGGCGCGGGCGGCGCGGTGCTTCGCTCCGTCGATCGCGGCCGCACGTGGGCGCCCTGCGAGCTCGGCAGCAGCGCAGAGGTCACAGCGCTCTTCGCGACGTCGGACGGAGGCGTGTGGGCCATCGGCGCGAAGGGCTTGTGCCGACGCACCGACGACAAGCGCGCGTTCGACTTTCGTGGGCCCGAGACGAAGCGCGACCGACGCTCGATCTGGGCCTACGGCGACAGGGTCGTGCTCGTCGACGACGACGGGACCGCGAGCCTCTCGGCCAACAACGGCGCCTCGTGGAAGCGATGGAAGAGCGCTCCCCCCGCGCTGCGCATCGTGAAGGGCTTCGACCACCAGACGCTGCTCGTGCTGGCCGAGGCGCTCTCGGTCGCGCGCGTCGAGTGAGCGCAGGCCACAGCCTACAACCGTAGGATCTCTGCGCGATCGCCAGGGATCTCGCTGGCCTGTCGGCGGGCCGACAGGCGGCTCAGTCGTCGTCGTGCCGTCGCTGCTCGCGCGCGGCGCCCGCAGGTTGCGCGCCCGGCGCAGCGGTTGCGGCGCCCACGTACGCTTGCGCGGCGCCGTGTCGATACACGAGGTCGCCGCCTGCTTGCCCAGTGCGATACCCGAGCCCGAGCACGATCAGCGTCGCGAGCGTGGCGAGCAGCCCGACGAAGAGCCCCGCGGGTCGCGACGAGAGGGCGAGCGCCACGATCATCACGATCAGCACCAGCAGCGCGGCCGCGGTGAACACCTGCGCGGCGGACTCGTGCGCTTTGATCAGCGACTCGGCCACGACGCGCTCGACGCGGTCTTCGTCCGCTTCGCCTGTGCTCAGCGACAGCGCGGCGGCGCCCACCATCACCGCTTGCAGCGCCGCGGCGACGGCGAACGCCCGCGCGGGCAACCACTCTCGCCACCACGCGACCCAGAGCCCTCCCGCGATCAGCGGCATCAGCACCGCCAACGCGATCGGAACGTGAACGACCTTCGGGTGAAACAGCAGACTCTCCATGGCATATCCTCCGACGCGATGTCGGACGGCACCGTGGGACGAGCGGCCGAAGAGAGCCATCCGCCGGACGTAGGATCAGCGGTTTCGCCTCTGGTTTTGCAGGCTGATCCCACACATGACCGACGGCTGCTCAGCGGCTTGCTGGCGGCGTTCGTCGCGGTCGCGGCGCTCGCCACAGTGGACGTCGCATCGGACCTGCGCGAAGGCACCACGCTGCGGCACGTCCTCTTCGAGCTCGTCGTGATCGTCGTCGGTCTGCTCGGCGGAGCGATCGTCGCCCGTCGCCTGCTCGCCATGGTCCGCCGCGCCCGCGAGAGCCGCGCAGCGCTCGCGGCCCTCGCGCAGCGCTTGCACGAGACCGAGCGAGAGGCCGAGCGGTGGCGCGCAGAAGCGCACGAGCTGCTCGCCGGGCTCTCGATCGCTGTGGACCGACAGTTCGACCGTTGGGCGCTCTCTCCGGCGGAGAAAGAAGTCGCCCTGCTGTTGCTCAAGGGGCTCAGCCACAAAGAGATCGCCGAGGTGCGCGCGATCGCCGAAGCCACCGCGCGACAGCAGGCCGGCGCGGTCTACAAGAAAGCCGGGCTCTCGGGCCGCAACGACCTGGCCGCGTTTTTTCTCGAGGACCTGCTGTTGCCTGCGAGCCCGCCCCGCGCGGCGCTGCCCTCTCGCGCCGACGCGCCGTGAGCGAGCGCTACGCGGGCTGCTCTTCGTCTCCCGCGACCCGAAGGGGAATTTCTGCACGCTGAACGCGACGTCGACGCCACCCAACGTCGCCGAGATGGAAGGAAGGTTAAGTTCTTCGAAGGGCGCGCCATGCTGCGATCGGGCGGCGTGATCCATGGCTGTGGTCGCGCAGAAAGCTCAGAGATCATCGTGACGTACTCGCCTCCCGGGGCACCTCCCTTTCAGCATCAGCATCCGCAAGGCGCGCCCACGCCGCCGAAGAGCGCGAGCAAGCTCGCCAAAGGGTGCCTCATCGTGGTCGCAGCGTTCGCTTTGGTCTGCGGCCTGTCCATGGTGGGTCTCGCGCTCAGCAGCCACGCAGTGGTCAGCAACCGCGTCGAGAAAGCGCAGCAACTCGCGCGCGATATGCGGCATTCTGACCCAACCAGCGGCTGCAATCAGGTCCAAGGCGGCGCGGCGCCAACGGCGTGCGCGCTGCAGCTCGCGAGCATTCGAGCGACTGCGCCGACCTTCGCTGGCTCGGAGCTGAGCGCGGACAGCTTCTTTCCTGACGATGACGGCGACCGCCGGTCGATTGTGGTCGTCGCGCGCAACGCAGGCGCGACCACGAGGTATCGGATCCTCTTCGATTTCGAAGACAAGATCAGCGAGATCAGAGCGCCGGGCTCGATGTAGTCGCCCTCTTCGCCCTTGGGCCGCGTGCTACGCGGGCTTCTCTTCTCCGTCCGGCGTCGGCTCTTCTTCGGCCCGCTCGGCGGCGACCCTGCGCGCGGCGCGCGCGGCGGTCACCAGCGTCGCGAAGCCGCTCTCGTCGCCGCCCGAGAGGTACACGCCCACCCGCCGCAGCTCGTTGAACAGCCGCAGCAGCGACGGCCACGCGGCGCCTTGCAGCCCGGTCCAGTCGCGGTCGCCGTCGCGCGGAGCCACGCCGAGCGCCTGGTAGATCTCTGCCGCGACCCTGCGCGCATCGGCTTCGTCCGTCGCGCGAAAGTGCCGCGTGTCCGCGCGCAGCGCAGCGCGCTTCTCGCGGTAGATGTCCGCGTACTCTTCGAGGTCGTTGGCGCGATCGAGGTGACCGCTGCCCAGTCGAAGCTCGGCGAGCACGGGGCCGAACTCGGGGTCGTCGTCGAAGTGGTACTCCGTCAGTTTGCGCATCCGCCGCAGCAGCTCGTCGGCCTCGGCGACGAGCATCGGCGCGACCTTCGCTTCGGTGCGCGTCTCCGTCGCGAGCACGAGCTTGCGACGAATGTGAATGCTCGCCCACGCGTAGGACCGCGCACGCTCGACGAGGTCTTCGGCGACCTCGCCCGCGCGCACTTGCTTCGCGATGCGCTCGGCGAACGCAGGCGCGGCGATGCGCTCGGCCAGGGCCAACGTCGCGAGCGCAGCGTCTTGCAGGTCGACGTTGGGCTGAACACGGTCTCGCGAATCGACGGCTTCGAGCGTGGTGATCAACGCGTCGAAGCTCTGCTGCGCTTGGCTCGCGTGCGCGTTGGGCGCGCTCTTGGCGCGCTGAAGTAGCCTTCCCATGGTGCGATCTCCTCTGGACCCGTGCGCGCGGTGCGCGAGCGCCGGAGCCGCCCCATCGCAGCCCCCCGTTGACGCCGCTCGTGACCGAGTGCTCGCGAAGGCTCGCGCAGAGGCGAGCGAGGCACAAGCCCCCCTGCGCGCCAGGCCTGCCGCTGAGCCTCCTGAGGGGGTCCCCCCTGCGTCGCAGGCCTGCTGAGTGCCTCCAGAAGCCCCTCCGAGGCCCACGATCGGCTCGCGCGAGCCGTCGGGCGCCCCCGTCGCGGCCGTCGCGGGGTCGCGCGCAGCCCTCGCGCGCAGGGAGTGGGCCTCCGTCGGCTCGGCGCTTACTCGTTGCGGCGCGCTTCGACGAGCCCTTCGGGGCCGCGTAGCCCAGCGGCGGCCGGCCGTGGCTGCCGCGGGGCGCTCGGTCCGCCGTCGCCACCGTCACCGCCGGGCGCAGGTGACGCGAGTATCCCGGCGGCTGCGTACTCGAAGGACTCACCCAGCCCTCCCGGAGCGACGTAGCCAGTGATGCTCGGCGCGCCCGCCGTGACGAGGCCGATCGAGGGGCCGCCTGCGCCGCCGTTGCCGCCGCTGCCAGCGCTTCCCGGGCCGCCCACGCCGCCGCGGCCGCCAGCGGCGGAGTAGTACGCGGGCGCTCCGCAGTTGTCTGAGTTGCGATCTTGCCCCGCGAGCCCGAGCTGCCCTGGCTCGCCAGCGCCGCCCCTGCCGCCGTTGCCGCCGCGGCCCGCGCGGCCGAGGCGCAGGAGCGTTCCGGTCATGTCGAGCGCTGCGGGAGCGCCCATCGCGTTGCGCACGAGCACGACGACGGACGCGCCCCCCTGACGGCCGCCAGCGCCGCCTGCGCCGCCGCAGCCGCCATCGCCGCCCCTGCCGCCCGTGCCGCCGGCGATCGCGAGCGAGCAGCAGTCGCGCATGGCCTTGTGGCCGCCCTGTCCGCCGCCGCCGCCGCCCGTTCCGTGGCGCCCGACGAGGCCCGAGCGCGCCGTGGTGGGCGCGAAGCTGCCCGACGCAAACGATCCCCGCGCGAGCGTCGCGGCGTTGTCTGCCGCAGGCGCGTCCGCGCCGGTCCCTGTCTCTCCGTCGAAGCCCCAGAACCCGTTCGTCGCGTCCTCGAGGTTGCACGCGGAGCGACACACCGACGCTCCCGGAGGGCCGCCCGGCGACGCGGGAGGAACCATAGGGTCCATCGACCCTTCGCCCGGCGCGCCCGTTCCGGCCCCGCAGTTGGGCGCGCTCGTGTTGATCGGTGACGAGCCGCCCGCGCCGCCGCGAAGCCGCGTGCACGCAGGGGCCGCGCCGGCAGCCGCAGCCGGAAGCGCCGGGGACGCCTCGCCCCCGACGAGCCTCCCGTTGACGAACGCGACCGCGCTCGCGTTGCGAACGCTCAGCGTCACGACGCTCTCGCCGCTGCTCGCTCGAAAGCCGTTGATCACCGTGAGCCCGTCCACCCGCACAGGCCCAGTGACATCATGCGCGGTCATGGCCACCTGCGAGTCGACGCGCAGCTCCGTCGACCGCGCGTCGCCGCGGGTCGTGTACGTGTTGTTCAAGTAGCCGCCGACGATCGTCACGTGCGGCATGAGCGCCACCGTCGACGCCTCGATGTACTGCCCTGCGCGCACGAGCAAGCGACACGCGGCCGCGCCCGGCCCGCAGCCCATGGTCGACAGCACGCGCATCGCGCGACCGAAGCTCGCCACTTCGCGCGCGGGGCTCAGCCCGTCGTTGCCGTCGTTGCCCGTGCGCGCGAGGTGCACCACGCGCGGCCCGAGCGCGGCGTCGACGACGTCCGCTCCGCCTTCGCGAACGTCGGCGACGGCGCTGTCGCGAGCGGCGTCCTCGGTCGTCGCGTCCATCGAGACCACGTCGGGCGCGGCGTCGTCCGTCACCGCGGCGTCGTCCATCACGGCGACGTCGTCCATCGCGGCGACGTCGTCCATCGCGGCGACGTCCGTGCCAACACCACTGTCGGCGATCGCGCTGTCGATCGGGCCGCTGTCCGCGCGGGCGACGTCGACGCGCGCGACGTCGGCGGTCGCGCTGTCGCCGGCGTCCGAGGGCTCGAGCGGCGTCGAGCAGCGAGCCGCGGCGAGCGCGAAGCAAGCGGCGAAGAGCTGTCGTGCGCCGTGTGTTCTGCGTGTGTTCATCGCGGCACCGTCACGTAGTCGACGCGCAAGAGGATGTCGTCGACCTGGTCGAGGTTGAGCCCTGCTGTGAAGCCGCCCGCTCCGTCTGGGCGCGAGATCGCCGAGCTCGGAATGAACAGCGCGTAGTCCCCGTACAGCCCGCGCGCGGCGAGCTGCGACGTCTGACCGTTCGAGTACCTGTCGTCTTCGAAGTCCGCGCGCGCGACGTTGATGCGCGGCTGCAGCTGCGCGCGGGTGAAGAGCTGCGTGGCGTTCTGCGCGCCGAGCGAAGCGCCGCCGATGCTCACGCCGCCGCTCGCGCTGACGCCGGACTCGGGCTCGCGAAACAAGTTGATCGACGGTCGGACGCTGGCGGTCTGCACCGCGGGCCCGCCCATCGGAGCGGCGCACCACTGGCTGAAGAACGTGTTGCGCTTGAGCAGATCCATCTCGGTGAACGTGGACGCTGAGCCGCGCACCACGCGGCCAGGGGCGCCGAGGACCGAGGCGTTGACGCTCCAGATGCGCTCGGCGCAGCCGCGGCCGGCGAGGACGGCGATGCCGGCGGGGTTTCCGGTGCGATCCTGGCCGACGGGCGTGATCGAGAACGGGAGCTGCACGCCGGTCACCGCGCCGCTCGCGTCGCGCACGACGAAGCGCTCGTCGCGCAAGAGCATCCTGAAGCGCTCGATAGGCGAGAGCGGGTGGACGCCCGAGTTGCGCACAGAAGTTCGGTCTTCGAGCTGCAGGAGGTTGTCCCTCAGCGAGAGGACCGCGCGCGCCGCGCCGGGCATGGCTCCGTTGATCGAGCCGGTCGCCGACGTCGTGCGCAGGGCGTTGAGCGCGGACTCGAGCTCGGCGCGCGAGGTGGCCCCGAGGACGTCGTAGCGGATGGCGCTCGACTGTTGGTACTCGTATTCGACCGCGCGCGCCGCGAGGTAGAGAAACCTCCGCGCGCGGTTGAACGCCGTTCGATAGTCCCTCGCCGCGGTGCTCTGCCACTGGTCGAACGAGGGCGGGCGCACCGCGCTCTGCTGCGCAGAGGCGAGCTCGTCGCGGCCCTCCGAGAACGCGCGCTGCGCGGCCTCGGTGGACTCGCGCAGGGCGAACGCCGCGGCGAGCTGGTCTTGCTGCGCGCGCTGGGCCTGAAGGGCGGCGGTGCGCATGCCGATCATGTGCTGGTTCGCGTCGTTCATGCAGACGCGAAAGTCGTTGAGCGCTTGCAGCTCGAGGGCGTCGCGCTCGTACCAGTCCTTCATGGTCTCCATCGTCGCGCCGATCGCGAGCGAGCCGATGTCCGCGTACACCGCGGCGCCCGTGAGGCCGCAGCCGACGCCGACCGGAGCTGCAGCGATGCCGACGTCGTCGAGGCCGACGGCCGCGCCGATCATGTACATGCACTCAGCGAAGCCGCGGGCGTAGACCGAGGCGGCGTCGAGGGCGGTCTTCACCACGCGAAGCGCGGTGAGCGCGGCGTTGTACTTCGTGAGCAGCGCCGCGGCGGCCTCGGTGCCTTCTTTCTGCAGCGAGCACGAGCGAACCGCGTTGTCGTACGCCTCAAGCCGGTCTTGAAACGCAGAGCGCGCGATGAGCACGTCCGTCGCGGCGGCGCGCATGGTCATCGCTTGATCGCCGATCGCGCCACGGTAGCAGCGCCCGTTGGCGAACGGATCGGTCTCTTGCGCGCGCAGCGACGGCGCCGCGGCGCGGCCGCTCGGAAACAACTGACGGCACTCGAACTGCGACAGCTCCGTCGCGTTGCCGGGCGTGCTCGCTCCGACGGGGTCGAAGGACTGCAAGAGCGCCCACGAGACCTCGACCGTGGTGCCAGCGCACGTCGTGCACAACGCGCCGGGCGTGCCCACGCCCCCGGTGCACGGAGCGGGCGCAGAGCAGTCGCGGATCGTCTGGTCCGACGCGATCCGCTGAAGCTCTCGCGACAGAAACCGCTGCGGATATCCGAGGCCGCTCTTTCTGCGCGCCACGCAGAGCTGATAGTTCACGTCGTCGACGGTGAGCTCGCGGTTGTCCTGCTCGTACACCTGTCGGCACTCGGTCGAGTCGCGTCGGACGAAGCAGTGGTTCGCGTCGAAGCGCTGCCCGGTGACGCTCTGCCACTCTTCGATGGCGCGCGCGGCGGTGAGGCCCGGCGGGAGCCCGCACAGGCTCTCGATGCGCGAGCCGTAGCGAGAGCGGATCTCGTCGAGCCGCGCGTTCTGCGCATTGGTGTCGAGCGCGGCGCGGTAGGCCCGCTCCGCTTGCGCAGTGACCGAGGTCATCAGCGAGGTCTCTGCGGTGCGCAGCTGGTCGAGGGCGATCGTGGCCCAGCCCGAGCTGCCCGCGCCCGTGCCGATGAGGTAGCTCGAGATCGCAGAGAAGCGCTCGCTCGGCGCGCGCTCGGTGCCGAAGAAGTACAGCGGAAGGTCGCTGTCCTCGATGCCGATGGGGTTCGCCCCGTCGAGCAAGATGCGGCCGTTGGCGAGCATTCGGCCGAGCGACGGCGCGAAGGTGAGCCGCGCGCGAGAGACGGCGTCGCTCCACGATGGAGCGGTCATTCCTGCGGCAGAACGCGCGCGAGCCTCGAGCATGCTGACCATCGGGTGCATGACGGCGATCGAGCGGAGGGCGCGGCCGAAGGCGCCGGTCGTCGCGCGGTTCATGGGGCCGCGGTAGTCGACGAGCGTCACGTCCCGACGAAACGCCGCGTCGCGCAAGAGCTCTTCGCCGAGCTCGACCTGCGACTGCATCAAGCGCAAGAGCGGCAGCAAGAGCCCCTCGCGCTGGGTGTGCGAGGCCTGGTCGTTGGGGTCGGTCACCCAGTCGCGGCGCCAGTCGGCGTTGGCCAGCGCGGCGCCGGGCATCGCGGCGAGCGCCGTGGCGAAGCGCGGGTGCAGCAAGAGGTCCCAGCCGTCCGCGGCGAGGTGCATCGCGTCGCGCCCCGAGGGGAGCGTCGAGCCCGCGCCCATCGCGCGCAGCGCGGGGGGGAGCGCCTGGCGCTCGGCGCTCTCGTTGACGATCGTTCCGACGGCGTCGATCCAGCGAGCGATGGCGCGGATGGCGCGGCGCGAGGCGCGCAGGTCGACGTCGGTGATCATCCCTTGCGCGCGGCGACGATCGAGCTCGGTGGCGAACCCGAGGACGCCCAGCGTGCGCACCGCGTCGATGCACTGCGGCGCGCTCGTGAGCCCCGCGCTGAGCGCGCTCGCGAAGCGCGCAGCGCTCGTGGTGCCGCTCAACGTGGCAGGCGGCGCGCTGCGCAGCCGCTCGAGCTCGAGGAGACAATTGCCCGCGAGCGTCGAGACCGAGACGGGCATGTTGAGGTCCCGTCGCGCGTCGATGGGCGAGGCCGTGCTCGCGACCGCAGAGCCAGCGCAGGCGAGCTCGCCCGAGACCGTGCTGGCCGCAACGCGGCCGGGCAGCGAGCTCTGGACGTTGGCGCCCGCTCCTGTTGTGCGCGCGCACTGCAAGAGGTCCGCGCACTGACCGGCAGAGGGCGCAGCGGCGACGCAGACGCGCGTGACGCGAGCGCTCACCGTGATCGAGCGGACGCAGGTGGTCATCGAGCCCGAGGGCTGCGCGGTGATCGCGGCGTTGACGTCGAACGCGCGCTGGGCGCCCATCGCGAGCGTGGTCGGGACGCAGCCGTAGCGCTGCGCGATCTCGGCGCAGCGATCGACGGCGCCGTAGTCCTCCGTGCCCGAGATGCACGTGTTGGAGTCTTGAACGCCCATCGAGACCGCGCACGCGATGTCCGTCGCCGTCGGAACGGTCATCGACGTGATCGACACCGAGCTCACCCTCCCCGCGCCCACCGAGCGAGCGACGCTGCCGAGCAGCGCGTCGAGGCCCGTTGAAGGCACGTCGGTCGGCGCGGACAACGCCATGGCAGACCACATGCGCGTCGAGGGCCAGAGGCTGTCGCGAATCGTGTTCCACCCGGCGGGGCTGGTGGCAGCAGGGTCGTAGTCCGAGGCGCACGCGTCGAGGGCGCGCGTCGCTTCGTGGGCGGGCGCGGGCGCTCCAGCGGCCGCTGGGGCCGCGGTCGCGGCGATCAGCGCTTCGAGTTCGGGCTGCGTTCGAGCGGCGCCGACGCCCAACAGCGAGCGCAGCGAGAGCGCCTCCCACGGGGTGCGATCGAGCGAAGCGGCGACGACGGCCACGTCCGTCTGCGGCGACGGCGGCGTGGCTCCCGCGCGCAGCGAGTCGCGTCGGTCCACGCGCACGCGATACGTGAGCCGAAGCCCTCGCGGCGCCGCGAGCAGCCCGTCGATCGAGCCGACGAGCTCGAACGAGAGCGCGCCGCTCGCGGGGTCGAAGCGCATCGCGCTCGGCGCATACGTGACCGTGAGCTGCGTCGAAGCGCCCGAAATCGACTCACCACGCCAGAAGTTCCGCCGCGCGAAGGCCACGCGCTGATCGGCGCCCGTCGTCGTGATCGTGCCCGTGAGCGCGCTGTCATCGCTGAGCGTCTGCAGCGGGTCACGCAGCGCCAGCTGCGTGGGCGAGAACACCTCCACCGTGGCCGGCGTCGAGTACGAGTCGGGCAGCTCGAACACGCCGCCTTCGGGCCCCGTGTACTCCGCGCGCAAGAGCGCGATCGTCCCGCGGTACTCGCCCACGGCCGCGACCGCGCGCATGGGCGCCCCTGGGGCGCGCAGCGTGACGCTCTCGACGTGGGGTCCCCAGTAGAAGCGAAGAATTCCACGCTGACCCGCGGTCACCGTCGCGCCCTGCGCCACGCGAACGGGCAGCGTGCGGGTGGCATTGGCGGCGAGGTCGCTCGGCTCGCACTCGCGCGCGAAGGCGCCCATCGGCGCGCACTGCACTTCGAACGGCGCCTCGACGGTCACGCGCACGGGGCCGAGCGCCGCGCGCACCGCGCGGATGCGCACCGGCGTCGAAGCAGGCGCCACGGGGACGTCGTGCTGAAGCTCCTCAGCGACCAGCGAGCCCACCGCGGGAGCCGCCGTGGGCCGGCCGTACGCAGGCGCGTCGCTCGCGCGACAGTAGCCGAAGCGATCGCACGTCTGGCCCGCGGCGCACTCGCCCAGCGTGGGACCGCACTGCGCGACGCAACGGCCGAGCTCGCAGTGCGCGCCGCACGGGCACTGGTCATCGGATCGGCACGCCCTCGCCTCGCGCACGCGCGCCGGGTCCACCGCGCACGTCGCGCTCACGGGGCCGTCGGTCGCGCCGTCGTTTCCGCCGTCGCCGCCGCTCGGGGCAGGCGCGCACGCTCCCGCGCACGCCGCGAGCAGCGCCGTGAAAAGCACTCTCTGGTCCATCCTCGTTGACTCCTCGCTTGGCCCGCAGACGGGGCTTCTGCGCCGCGAGGCGACGAGCTCTCGCCCGCCGCGACGCGACGAGGTGAACCCTAGCGGGCGGTCGAATTTCTAGGGTCGCGAGGCGCTGTCGGGATTTTTCTACACGCGTTCGGCGCGGTCGAAACGGCGGTCAATCTCCAGGCAAGAGCCTGAGCTCGAAGGCATAACGGACCATGTCAGCGATGGAGTCGACGCCGAGCTTCTCTTTGGTCCGCGCGATGTGCGTGCTCACCGTGCTCGGCGAGAGGTTGAGCTCTGCGGCGATGTCTCCCTGCGGAAGCCCTCGGGCGATCATCAAGAACACCTGAAATTCTCGCGGCGAGAGCCGCTCGTGCGGCAGCTCGAAGCGCTCTTGCTTCTCGCTCGGCGAGCGCTCGGCGATGAGCTCTCCGCGCGAGGCGAGCGCGATCACCGAGTACGTCTCTTCTGCGTCCGCGGTCTTCGAGAGGTACGCGACCGCGCCCTCGCGCAAGCTGCGCGCGCGGTGGTGCTCTTCGCTGTACATCGACAACACCACGATGGGCAGCGAAGGGACGGACTCGTGCAGACGGCGCAGGACTTCGGCGCCGCTCACGAGCGGAAGCGAGAGGTCGAGCACGAGCACGTCCCAGCGCTTGTCCTTCGCCGCGTTGAGGACCGCGCGCCCGTCGCCGAACTCGTCCGCGACGACGAGCTCGGCGCGGCTCTCGATGAGCAGCTTCAGGCCAGTGCGAAAGAGCGTGTGATCGTCGGCGATGCACACGCGGCGGGCAGAGTTCGTCACGAAGGCTCCGCAGTGTACGGCGGCAGGCGGGCGATGACACTGGTCCCGTCGCGCGGGGCGCTGGCGATGGTCAGCTCGCCGCCGAGCTCGCGCAGGCGCTCGCGCATGCCCCGCAAGCCCATGCCCATGCTGCGCTGGGTGGAGTCGAAGCCGACGCCGTCGTCGCGCACGACGAGCTCGAGGCCAGCGTCGCTCGATTGGACACGGACGGACACTTTGCTCGCGCGCGCGTGGCGGTGCGCGTTGGTGAGCGCCTCTTGCAGCACGCGAAAGAGCAGCGCGCCGCGCTCGCCGTCGAGCGACGCGACGGACTCGTCGATCGAGGCTTCGACAGCGAGCGCGCCCTTGGCGCGAGCGTCATCGATGAGCGTCTCGAGCGCGCGCTTGGGGCCGTGCTCGATGACGGGCAGCGGGTTGAGCCCTTGCAGCACGCGGCGAAGCGTGGCCGAGACGCGGGCGATGAGGGTCTCGATCTGCGCGAGGCTCGCGCTGGTGTCCGCGCGCTCTTCGCTGCGACGGCGCGCGACGGACGCAGAGAAGCGCAGCGCCGCGAGCTCTTGGCCGAGCTCGTCGTGCAGCTCTCGGGCGATGTGCTTTCGCTCGGCCTCGCTGGCGCGGTCGAGGTGCACGGCGAGGTCGGCGAGCGCGCGGGTCTGCTCTCGGACGCGGTCTTCGAGGTGCTCGTTGTTCTGTCGCAGCTCGCGGCGCGCGGTGAGCGCGAGGACGAGGTTGCGGTACGCGAGGTGGCCCGCGGCGACGCCGATGATCGCGCACGCGACGAAGAAGCTCACGCCGACGGCCGCGTACGAGTCCGCTCGATTCTGCGGGTACGGAAGAAAATACCCTCCGAGGAGCCCGAGCATCCCGCCGGCCTGACCGATCACGCGCGTGCGCAGGGAGCTCGGTCCAGCGATGTTGAAGAACATCGCGGGGTACAGAAACCCGAGCCACGCCGTCGAGGGAGGCCCAAACGAGCCGATAAACGCCCCCGTCACGGCGGCGAGCGCCCACGCGACCGGGATGAACCCGCGCAGCGGCCGCGCAGCGACGCTCTTGGACAGCGTGACGAGCGCGAGCAACAGGCAGAGCAAGAGCGCGACGCTGCCGCGGTAGTACGCGAAGCCTCGGATGATGTGGGGTTTTTCTGCGAAGACGATCGGGTCGAGCGGCCACCAACCGAGCGCGAGCCCGAGCAGCACGAAGGCCACGCGCCGCACGGAGACGAGCTGATCGCCCGAGAGCTCGAGGTCGACGTCGCTCTGCGGATCGCCGAACCACACGCCGACGCGCTCGAAGAAGGTCACCGAAGAGGCTCCACGAGCAGAGAGCGTAAACGCTGCGACCGCGCGCGAGGAGCCCTTCGTGCGCGCCTGACCTCACTCGATCGACGCGGGGACAGCGAACCGAAGCCACCCGTCGCCGCGCAGCGCCTCGCGGTTGGCGTCGAAGCTGTGCGTCGTCGGACCGTCTTCGATGCCGCCGAGCCACAGCGCGTCGCCGCGCACCGCGAGCGCGCGCAGCTCGGCGTGACCGCGGAGCCTCGGAGCCACGAGCCGCTCGGGCGGCGTCTCAGCGCGGCCAGACCAGCGCAAGACGAAGGGCCGCCCGGCGCCGCCGACGCTCACGCCGACGGGGTTTTGCACCCACCCCTCGCTGCCCCCGATGACGAGTCGATCGCGCTCGTCGAACGCCGCGCTCTGCGCGATCGCCAGCGCGTCGCCGTCGAACGAGAGCGCGTCGAACGCGCCCTCTTCGGGCCGGACCACCGCGGCGAAGGCGTGCAGCTCGGTGTTGTCTCTGCCCGGCTCGCGGCGGTGCCTGCCGACGACCGCGACGCGCTCGCGACCGCACGCGATGGCGTAGGGCTCGTCGTCGACGTCGTGCGTTCCCACGACGAGGGCCATCGAGCGCAGGCCGTCGCGATCGACGCGGCTCAGCAAGATGTCCGAGGGGCGCTCGACGAGGTTGGGGTCGCGACGAAGCAGCGCGAGCTGCGTACCGCCAGCGGCGTTGATGGCGGCGAGCCTCCCGCGATCGACCCAGATCGCTACGTACGCGCGGCCCGTGCGATCGACGCACACGTGCGTGCTCCACGGGTGGGTCACCGCGTCGAACACGTCGTAGCTGGCCGTGTCGGGGATGAACACCGGCAGCGGCGTCGCCGGCGCGATCACCGCGCGCGCGCCGCGCGAGAAGCGACCGCCCGCGAAGCGATAGCGGTACAAGAGCGACGAGCTCCACTGCGTCGTGAGCGAGAGCGCGAGGTCTTCGCCGTCCGCGGCGAGGCGCACGGACTCCTCTGCGCGCCCTGCGCAGAGCGGCCGCGTCGGCGGCTCGTCGCCGTTCCACGCGCGGCGCTCGTCGGCCAACGTCGGGTCGTCGACCGGGGCGCGCGCGAGCACCGCGCCGTCGCGCGCCCCGCGAACCAGCGTCAGCGCGCCGCGCGGATCGACGAGGACCGCCGTCCATTCACCGGATGGATGCGCGATCGCCGACGCCAATCGCTCGTCTGCGCTCGGCTCGAACAGCGTCGTCGGCCCCCCGAGCGCCGTCTCGCGCACGAGCTTGCGCGGCCCGACCTCGCGATCTCCAGCGCGCCACGGGATCGCCGCGAGCGACTCCTCGATCCACCACGCCTCCGACGCATCGACCCGCACCCACGCGACGACGCCGCGCCCCGCGACGCTTCGCTCGGACTGCAACGGCGGCGTTGGACCGACCGCGGACGGCCCGCACGCGACGACCATGACCGCGAGCGCCGCGCCCGCGAAGACACAAGCAAGCTTCATCAGTCGCAGTGCGTTGACCTTCGCGCGCGCCCCGTCAATGCGACGACGGTGTCACGCCCCCGACGGTCACCGTCGATTCGCCGGACAAATCGCTCACTGCTGCGAGGCGCCGAGCACCGGGGCGGGCTGCGCTTGTGGCTGCGCCTCTGGGGTCTCGCTCACGCCGTGCTGCTCGCGCAGCGCCTCTTGGTCGCGCGCGAGCTGCTCGAGCTGGCGATAGCGCTGACGAAACGTGTCCCGCTGCGGCTGCAGCTCGATCGCCCGCTGCAGATCGATGAACGCGCCGCCGTACGTCCCCCGCAGCATGCGGACCATCGCGCGGTTGTAGTACGCCTCGCCGACGCGGACTCGTTGCGCTTCGGCGACGGGCGCGCCCTCCTGGCCGATGACCTGCGTAACGAGCTGCTCGGCGGGCTCGAGCGCGCGCTGCTGCACCGCTTCGTACGCTTGCGTGCAGCGCGCGTCGCCGTCGCAGCCTTCGAAGTTGACCTCGACGGTGTCGCGCCACGGCAGGATCACCGGCGCGAACTGCGCCACCACGTCGTCGAGCGCCTCGGCGCGAAGCGCGACGGGGTCGATCGCCACCATCGCGACGGTGTCCGCGGGGTACGGCCCCACGCGTCCGGTCACGCGTCGGGTGCGCGCGCTGTCGTAGCTACGCGAGAAGAGAACGTGGTTGGTCGCGGCGACGAGCACGCGAAACTCGACCTGGGCGCGAAGCTCTCCCGTGCGCACGAGGCTGGTGCACGGGTGGTTGCGGCTGACGTCGCGGCCGCCGACGCGCTCGGTGTGCGAGCAGGTCGCCTCGGCGCGGGTCTCGTTTTCGTTGTACGCGACGCTGCGGACGTTGGCTTGGACGGCGATCGATCCGCCGGTCTCGAGCAGGACGATCGCGCGGTTCAAGCTGTTGACGATGCGGGCGCGGAGGTTGGCGCGGATCTGCTCGCCCGCTTCGGGGTCGCCCTCGACGGGGCGGACGTCGTAGGTGTTGCCGTAGGGAGCGCCGTTGAGCATCGCGGGGCGAACGATGTCGAGCTGCGCGGTGCGGTAGCAGCCGGGCGCGCCCGCGGCGGCCAGTGCGACACACGAAATCAACGCACGCTGAAGGGCAGCGCGCGGGGCGCTGCTGGCACGATCGACGCTCATCTCGAAGTCACTCTACGACACGAGCGCGAAGAATCTTCACCGCGGCGCGCGAAGATCCACGCCGTCTGCGCTCACGTCCACGGGCTCGTCGCGCACGAGCAGCCCTCGACCCGAGACGACCTCGACGCGAACATCGTACCGACCGGGCACGAGGCTGAGCGCGCGCGACCACCGCGCCGGAACGGTCGCCCCCTGGCCGAACCGCTGCTCGACGCGCTGGACGACCTCGCCTCCTTGGGCGAAGGACACGCTCACGCGCTCGGCGCGCGCGGCGCCCTCGCGGTGATCCGCCAGCCCGACAGAGACGCGCGTGTCCCTGGGAGCTGCGCCCGAGAGCGAGCGGCCGACGAGCGCGGCGCCCGAGAGCGCGACGACGAGCGCGGCGACCTTGCGCCACCGGGCGATGGCCCCTGCGGGGACTGGGTTGTGCGTAGGCTCTGCGCTCGGTTCGCTCACGGCAATCGCTCTTCTGTGCGCGGAGATAACACGCGATCACCGCGGCGCCTCGCAGGATCAACGGGGCAAATGCGAGCGTCGGACTGTACCGACACCCCCTGAGCGCTGTACGGTCTCCGCTCTACAACTACCTCATGGAAGCGCTTCGAGCTCTTGTCTCTCGCGTCACGGCCTACCACCCCAACGCTGACGTCGCGCTCATCGAGAAGGCATGGACCGTCGCCGAGCAGGCGCACGACGGGCAGAAGCGAAAGTCGGGCGAGGCGTACTTCACGCACCCGATCTCGGTCGCCAACGTCATCGTGGACCTCAAGCTCGACACCGCGTCGCTGTGCGCGGCGCTGTTGCACGACGTCGCCGAGGACACGACGATCGGGGTCGACCAGATCGAGCAGGATTTCAACAAGGAGATCGCGTTTCTGGTCGAGGGCGTGACGAAGCTCAGCAAGTTTAATTTCTCGAGCAAAGAGGATCGAGCCGCTGAGTCGTTTCGCAAGATGTTGGTGCACATGGCCAACGACATCCGCGTGCTGCTCGTGAAGCTCGCGGACCGCTTGGACAACATGCGCACGCTCGAGCACATGAAGCCCGACGCGCAAGAGCGCATCGCGCGCGAGACGGTGGACATCTACGCGCCGCTGGCCAACCGCTTGGGCATCTCGTGGATGAAGTCCGAGCTCGAGGACCTGTCGTTCAAGTACCTCGACCCTCAGGCGTACCGAGACCTCGCAGAGAAGGTCGCGGTCAGCGAGGGTGTGCAAAAGGGATTCATCGACAGCACGAGCAAGCTCTTGAGCGACCGGCTCAACGAGGCCGGCTTCGGCTGCGACGTCGGCGGGCGCGCCAAGCACCTGTACTCGATCTGGCGCAAGATGCGGGCGCAGGACTGCGAGTACGAGAAGGTCTACGACGTCATCGCGTTTCGCGTGCTCGTCGAGAACGTCGCCGATTGCTACGCGGCGCTCGGGGTCATCCACGGGACGTACACGCCCATCCCCGGCCGGTTCAAAGACTACGTCGCGCTGCCCAAGCCCAACGGCTACCAGTCGCTGCACACGACGGTGCTCGGCCCCGAGAACCGCCGCATGGAGATCCAGATCCGCACGCGCGAGATGCACCGCGTGGCCGAGCTCGGCATCGCCGCGCACTGGAAGTACAAAGAGCGCGGCCGCGGCCGCGACGTCGAAGAGCACGGCGGGATCATCGACGCCAAGGACGCCAAGCGCTTCCAGTGGCTGCGCCAGCTGATGGACTGGCAAAAAGAGCTCAAGGACCCGCAAGAGTTCTTGGAGAGCGTCAAGGTCGACCTCTTTCAAGACGAGGTCTACGTGTTCACGCCCAACGGGGACGTGCGGGTGTTTCCGCGCGGCGCGACGCCCATTGATTTCGCGTACGCGATCCACTCGGATCTCGGGGATCACTGCTCGGGCGCGAGGGTCAACGGCGCGATCGTTCCGCTGCGACACCACCTGCGCTCGGGGGACGTGATCGAGATCCTCACGGACCCCAATCGATATCCCACCAAGGATTGGCTCGAGTGGGTCCTCACCGCGAAGGCCAAGTCCAAGATCCGCTTCTATCTCCGCGCTGAAGAGCGCGAGCGATCACTGCGCCTCGGCCGCGAGCTGCTCGAGCGCTCGCTGCACAAGCACGGGCTCTCGTACAACAAGTGCATCAAGACCGGCAGCATTCAGAAGGCCGTCGACGACGCCAAGCTCCAGTCCGTCGAAGAGCTGCTGATCCAGATCGGCTACGGCAAGTACGACATCAACAAGGTCCTCGACTCGCTCGTCCCGCCAGAGCAGCGCGACAAGCCTCCAGCGCAGATCCGCGAGTCCATCGTCGAGCGCGTCGCCCGCAAGGTCACGGGCAAGGACGCCGGCGGAATCCTCGTCTCCGGCGACGCCAACGTCCTCGTGCGCTTCGCCAAGTGCTGCTCGCCCGTCCCCGGCGACGAGATCGTCGGGTTCATCACGCACGGGCGCGGCGTGAGCATCCACCGCCGCGGCTGCGACAAGGCCCTCGACCTCGACCCCGAGCGCCGCGTCGAAGTGTCCTGGCAGAGCGGCGCCAAGATCGCCCGGCCGGTGTGCCTCAAGGTCATCACCACGAACCGCCCCGGAATCCTCGCCGAGGTCGGAACCACGTTCTCGCAGAACGGGCTCAACATCGAAGAGGCCAACTGCCGCGCCGGCGACGACCGCGCGACCAACCTCTTTACGTTCACCATCACCGACCTCAACAGCTTGAAGTCCGTCATCCGCGCGCTGCAAAAAGTGAAGGGCGTGATGACCGTCGAGCGCGTCTGAGCCGCGCCCAACGCGAGATTGGCCCTTCCCGCCGCGGGTGCGAATAAAGGACACTCTCGCGCGAACGACAGATGACAATCGACACTTCGACCGGCGACGCGCGAGCCCGCATCCGCAGCGCCCTGCTGCCGAGAGACCTCGCCAGGACCATCGGAACCGAGATCGCCGTCGTCCTCTCGCCCGTCGCTCCGCCGCGCTTGTGGGGCATGGTCGTCAACACCGCGATCGAGAGCATCCAACGCGCGTGCGAAAACCAGGCGCACACCAGCGCCCTTCCCTCGCGCTGCGCCGAGTTCGCCACGCGCTCGGTCACCCACCTGCGCGGACGGCTCGTCGAGCCCAACATCACGATCGACGCGCACCTCGCGCTCGCCGTGATCGCTCCGCGCGTCGTGCACCTCGCGCTCTCTGGCGGCGTGCGCGCGTACCGCGTGCGCGGCAGCAACGTCGAGCGCCTGCAGCCCCGCGCCGAAGACGTGCGCCCGCTCGGGCTGAGCGCCCCGCACTTCGCGACGGAGTCCTTCGACCGCGGCGACTGGCTGCTGCTCGGCACCCCCGAGGCGTTCTCGATTCGAAGCGTCAGCGCGCTGACGTCATTGCTCGGTCGCGGGCCTGACACATCCCCGTCGAACGTCCGTGACAGCATGCTCATGCCCGCCCACGAGATGCAGCACGGCGGCGCGCTCGTGGTGCTGCGCTCGCTGTGAGCGACGCACACACTTTCAAGACAAGGCACCGACTGGACTCCATCGTGAAGCGACACACGCGCACGCACGCTCCGCTCTTCGCCGTCGCCGCCGCGGCGGTCGCGCTCTCGTTCGCCCCTCGCGCGCAGGCGCAGGGCGCGGCCAACGGCTGGGCGCTCAACCGCTACGAGCCCGCGACGGCGGGCGACTCGTTCTTCGTGGCAGAGCACCCTTGGTACAACCGAACGCGGCTGTTTTCGCTGGGGATCACCGCGGATTTCACGCGCAACCCGCTGGTGATCCGCGCGCCGATGACCGAGCCGCGCGTGGTGATCGACAACATGGTGGTGCTCCACGCCAACGCGGCGATCGCGCTGTTCGACCGCGTGGCGATCACGGCGTCGCTGCCCTTCTCGCTGTTGCAGACGGCGGGCGCGGCGGGCGGCGCGATGAGCCCCGTGGGCTTGATGGCGTACACCGCAGGGCCCGCGCCCGGAGACCCGCGGCTGGGGCTTCGCGCGAGGATCTTCGGACAGAGCGACGAGGACCCGATCTCGCTTCACGTGGGCGGACAGGTGTTCTTGGGGTTCATTCCGTGGAGCGGAGACGAGCACTGGGTGACCGACGAAGCGCTGCGCGCGCGGGCCAACGTGACGGCCGCAGGGCGCGCGGGGCCGGTGCGATACTCGCTCTCGCTCGGGTATCACTTTCGTCGGCGGACCGAGCTCGCGCGCACGGTGATGGACGGAGACTTCTTCGTGACCGCGGGCGCGGCGCTCACGGCGCTCGACGGCAAGCTGCACGTGGGACCGGAGTTCTGGGCCAACATCGTCCCGGGTAGCTTCGGGCAGAGCAACGTGGACGCGACGATCAACGCCGAGGCCACGCTGGGCCTCTCGTACACGATCGCCAACGTGCTCGACCTCGGCATCGCGGGCGGCCCGGGCCTCACCGCCAGCGCAGGAACGCCCACGTTTCGCGGCCTCTTTCGCATCGCATACGCGCCGCACAGCCCCGAGACCACGCCTGCGCCGCCCGATTCGGACGACGACGGCGTTGCCGACGAACAAGACCAGTGCCCTGCAGAGAGCGCGAGCCCGCGGCCCGACCCGGCGCGCCCTGGCTGCCCGTTGCCTCGCCGAGACACCGACGGCGACGGCGTGTTCGACGACGTGGACCTGTGCCCGAGCGAGCCCGTCGGACGTTCGCGCGACCCTGGACGGCCTGGGTGCAGCCTGTCCGATCGCGACAACGACGCCGTCGCGGACACGATCGATCAATGCGCGGACGAGCCCGCGGGCGAGCATGCGGATCCCGAGCGCGCCGGGTGCCCGGACGGCGACGACGACAACGACGGCGTGCGCAACAGCGAAGATGTGTGTCGTGCCGAAGCGCAAGGACCGGTCGCGGACCCAGCGCGCGTGGGCTGCGCCGCGCCAGACACGGACCACGACGCTGTGCCCGATCCCTTGGATCGCTGCGCCGATCGAGCGGGAATCGCCCAGTCGAACGCCGAGCAAAACGGCTGCCCCACGGAGCTGTTGAGCTTCGACGGCGCGCAGCTTCGGGTGACGAGCCCGATCGTGTTCAGGCCCAACCGGGACACGATCGAGCCGCGCTCGGCGCCCACGCTCGACGCGATCGCGGCGGCGATCATCGCGCTTCCGGCGAGCGTTCGAGTGATCGACGTGCGCGTGCACGACGGAGACGACAGCAACCGCGACCGCGCGCTGAACCTCTCGCAGCGCAGGGCGGACGCGATCCGCGCGTACCTGACGCAGCACGGCGTTGCAGCGACGCGGCTCACCTCGCACGGGTATGGCGGCTCGATGCCGCTCGTGCCGCTCGCGGGGCTGCGCGGCCCTGCGCTCGCACGGGCGCAGGCGCAGAACCGCAGGACCGAGTTCGTGGTGATCGACCCGGCGCCGGCGGCAGCGAGCGCGGCAGCGAGCGCGGCAGCGAGCGCGCAGTGAGCTGACCGAGGCCAACGGGCGCTGGGTCAGCGGGGGACAGCGGGGACGGTGTTCAATAGTTCACGAGTCCCGGATAAACCCGCGAGATTACAGAGCGCGCGTGCTGCGCAACACGAACACTGCGGCGTGGGGGACGACTGGGGACGGTGTTCAATAGTTCACGAGTCCCGGATAACCCCGCGAGATCACAGAGCGCGTGCGCCATTGCTCCCGACGCGCCCGTTCGTGAACGATCGAAGACCGTCCCCGAACTCCCCTCTGCCCGACCAGCCGTTGGCCCGCCCGTTCGTGAACAACTGAACACCGTCCCTTCGCTCCGTTGGCCTGCGCCCGTTGGCGCTGCGCGCCGCCGAGTCGGCGCACCAGGCGTGCTGCGGCAGACAAGCGCACGGGCACCAGTCCCGAGCCGAGGCAAGTGACCATCAACGCTCTGCGCACTGGTACCAACCAAGACGCCGCCACCTCCGCGCGAGCCCCCCCGTTGCGTCAATGCCATCGCGCCGGTTGCCGGAGCCACGCTCGACCGCGCTCGATGACCGCGCGGGGGCGCCCGGTCGCTGTGCACTCAGCAATCTCGAGGGGTTATCCGGGACTCTTGAACTATTGAACACCGTCCCCGTGGCCCCCGTCCCCGCCGTCCCCGCCGCCCACTCCGCTGCTGGAACGCCTGCCCCTTTCGCGGTAGTCACTCCCTTCCCTGCGCCGCGACACGCTGCGTCGCAGGGGAGGAGTACCGAATGACCGTCGTCCGTATCGCCGACGCGCTCGCTGAGAAGTTCGCCGTTGGCTCGAAGATCACCGTCCGCGGCTGGGTCCGCACCCGCCGCGACTCGAAGGCAGGGCTCTCGTTCATCAACGTGAGCGATGGATCGTGCTTCAGCCCCATCCAGGTCGTCGCGGCCTCGACGCTCAGCAATTACGAGAGCGAAGTCCTGCGCTTGACCGCGGGCGCTTCAGTGATCGCCACAGGCACGCTCGTCGCGTCGCAGGGCAAAGGGCAGAAGGTCGAGCTGCAAGCGGACACCGTCGAGGTCACTGGCTTCGTCGACGACCCCGAGACGTACCCGCTGCAGCCCAAGGAGCACACGCTCGAGTACCTGCGCGAGGTCGCGCACCTGCGGCCGCGCAGCAACACCTTTGGCGCGGTCTCGCGCGTGCGGCACTGCCTCGCGCAGGCCGTGCACCGGTACTTTCACGAGCAGGGCTTTCTGTGGGTCAACACCCCGATCATCACGGCGAGCGACTGCGAAGGCGCCGGTCAGATGTTTCGCGTCTCGACGCTCGACGCGGTCAACCCGCCGAAGACCGAGGCGGGAGGCGTGGATTTCTCCAAGGATTTCTTCGGCAAAGAGGCGTGGCTCACCGTCTCGGGGCAGCTCGCCGTCGAGGCCTACTGCCTCGCGCTGAGCAAGGTCTACACGTTTGGACCGACGTTTCGCGCAGAGAACTCGAACACGGCGCGGCACCTCGCTGAGTTCTGGATGATCGAGCCCGAGATCGCGTTCGCGTCGCTCAAGGACGACGCGGACCTCGCCGAGGGCTTTCTCAAGTACGTGCTCAAGGCGGCGCTCGACGAGCGGCTCGATGACCTCACGTTCTTCGCGTCGCGCAACAAGAGCGTCCCGGTGCTCGAGCGCGTGCAACAGTGCATCGAGCAGCCGTTTCATCGCGTGGACTACACCGACGCGATCAAGATCTTGAAGGGAACGAAGAAGAAGTTCGAGTTCGCCGTCGAGTGGGGCATCGACCTGCAGACCGAGCACGAGCGCTTCCTCACCGAAGAGCACTTCAAGGCCCCCGTGGTGGTGATGAACTACCCCGAGCAGATCAAGGCCTTCTACATGCGCATGAACGACGACGAGAAGACCGTCGCAGCGATGGACATCCTCGCGCCGGGCATCGGCGAGATCGTCGGCGGAAGCCAGCGCGAAGAGCGCGTCGAGATGCTCGACAAGCGCATGGCGAAGTTCGGCTTGGACCCCAAGCCGTACAGCTGGTACCGGGATTTTCGTCGGTACGGGACCGTTCCGCACGCGGGCTTCGGGCTCGGGTTCGAGCGGTTGGTGGTCTACGTCTGCGGCCTCGACAACATCCGCGACGCGATCCCGTACCCACGCACGCCGGGCAACGCCGCGTTCTGAGCCCGTGGCGCGAGCGAGAGAATTTGCGACACTCGCGCGCGACATGGCGCCCGTCCGCTGCACTCGCTCTGCGACCGTGACCACCACCGCGGCGCTCTCGTTGAGCCTGGTTTTCTCCTCGCAGAACGCGCTTGCACAGCAAGCGACAGCGGCGCTCGACGAGGCCCCTGCGCAGCCAGCGACGGCGCCCAGCTCGAACACCGCCAACGTCTCCGCGACGCAAGAGCGTGGCGCGAACGACACGGCGCGGTACGCGTTGCGGTACAGCGTTGCGATCGATGTTCCGATCACCGCAGTGGGGGCGCTCGCGTGGCTGATCCCCGAGCTCGCCAAGAGCTCGCTCACGGGTCCCTCGTGCCGCTGGTGCGAGCGAAACCCAGACGCGACGCGGGCGGTCAACGGCCTCGACACTGCTGTCCGCGACGGCCTCCGCTGGAGCTCGACGGGCACCGCCGCGATCATCTCCGACGTCATCGGCTATGGCCTCGCGCCGGCCTCCGCGATCGGCCTCACGATCCTCGCGGGCCGCGTTCAGGGAGGAGGAAGAGAGCGAGACCTCTGGCCGCTGTGGGACTCGCTGATCATCGTCGAGACCTCCGTGCTCGCGATGGACCTCAATCAACTCGTGAAGTTCATCGCCCTGCGCGAGCGGCCTCGCTACCAGTTCGCGCCCGAGAGCGAGCGCGCCGCGATGGTCCCGCCCGGCGACGAGATCCTCTCGTTCTTCTCGGGGCACACCACGTTTACGTTCGCGCTCGCGACCTCCGCGGGGATGGTCAGCTCGATGCGCGGCTATCGACTCGCGCCGCTCGTGTGGGGCGTCGGCTTGGGCCTCGCGACGTCCGCGGCGTACCTGCGCATCGCCGCCGATCGGCACTACTTCACGGACGTGCTCACGGGCGTCTTCGTGGGCGCAGGAATGGGCGTCCTGCTCCCCTGGCTCGCCCACCGTCCGCTGGCGCCGTACGGCCTCCGCGTGGGCGCAGCGCCCATCGCCAACGGGGCGGGCGTGAGCCTCTCGGGCTTCTTGTGAGCGCTCACCAGTAGCGCACGGCGCTCTCTGTGCACTCGACGCCGAGCCGCGCGTGCGGCGCGCCCACATACGTGATCCACCGCAGCATCCACGGCGCGAACTGCGCGTCGTCCCCGGCCAGCACCGCCTCGAGCGCCGCGCGCTCGCCCGAGCGCACCACGAAGGGCCCTCCCCCGCAGCGCGCGCAGAGCACGCCGCCGGCGTCCGCGCGGTACGTCACGCTGCGCTCCCACGGCGCTTCGCGGTCGCACCGCACGCAGCGGTCGCGCACGACGCCGTGCCCCGCGTGCTCGAAGGTCACGATGAAGAACCGGACGATCTCTGCTCCGCAGCCGAGCGAGTCTGCGCGCTCGATGCGGTCGAGCGCCTGGTCGTACGCGAGGTAGATGCCCTCGTCGTGCGCGAGCTCGCCGCCCATGTCCCGCGCCACGGCGCTGAGCACGCCCGCGGCCGCCATGCGTCGAAGGTCCGTGTGAATCCCCGCGAACGCGCGGTCGACGATGGCCTCGTCGATGCGCTCGCTGCGGCCGCCGGCGCCCGAGCGCGCGAAGCTCACGCGGTACCGCGTAAAGGCGCTCAACCCCGCGCCGAAGCGGCGGGTGGACTTCGCTCCTGCGCGCGCGGTGGTCCATCGCACCGAGCCGTCTTCGAGCAAGAGCGCGACGGACAGGTCGGACTCGCCGCGCTCGCGACGAGCGACGACGTAGCCGAGGCCGCTGAACGCTCCCCCAGCGTTCACCGTGGCGCCCACCGCGGCTCAGGCCTGCGCAGAGAGCGCGGCCGTTGAAACCGTGTGCTGCGAGAGCTGCTCGGGCCGCTCGGTGGTGCGAGGGCGGAGCAAGAAGGACATCGCCATCGTGGCCAGGACGGCGAACACGACGAGCGCGATGGCGAGGCCGAAGCGACCGCTGCGCTCTTGCACAGGGGCGGTGGGCATCGCGGGCGCGGGCATGACGTCGCGCGAGCGCATGCTGTTGGCGAAGCGGCCGAGCACTTCTTCGCCCGTCAGTCCGACGGCGCGCGCGTACGCGCGGAGGTAGCCCTTCACGAACACTTCGCCTGGCAGCTCTGCGAAGCGGTCGTCTTCGAGCCGCTCGAGCTGTTGCAGCGGAATCCGCGTGCGGTCCGCCACTTCGACCAGGTCGATATTGCGCAGCTCGCGCTCGCGTCGCAGCCAGGTTCCGATCGACTCCATGACGGTCATGGCCCTTCTACAGTGCGCAGGGACTGGGCGCATGCGCGTCCGTCCTGCGTGTCCGGCCCGAGTTCACGGCACCGGGTGAGGTCTGCCCGGGCTTGATCACGGTGCTGCTCTCGCAAGTGGAGCTCAGCGCGCAATCGAAACGCGGGTTGAATGCGATCGCAGCCCTGCCCCCGAGAGGCCAGGGCGCGATCGAGCGCACCGAGCGCGCGTGGTCCGTCGTCCATGCGCGCGTACGCTTCGCCCAAACGGTAATTTCCCACACAAAACTCGGGTCGAGCCGAGACAGCGCGCTCGAGGACCCGCGCGGCGTCGGCGTACCTTCGCATGGCGAGGTACGCGAGCCCGAGGTTGCCCAGCGCGAGGTGTGGCTGCGGGTAGTGAACGTCCTGAGAGACCTCCAACAGCACCGGCAGCGCCTCTTGCGGCCGGTCGAGGTTGATAAGAGCAGCGCCGAGCGAGTTGCGGGCTTCGCCGAACGAAGCCGCCAGCGCGGGGTCTTCGACGGACTCGCGACGAAGCACTTCGACCGCGCGACGGAGCGGCGCTTCGGCCTGCGCGTACAAGCCCGATCCCCCGTAGATCTGCCCGATGAGCAGCTGAGCTTCAGCGTTTTCGGGGTCGAGACGGACCGCGCGCTCGAGTTCGACGAGCGCTGAGCGGGGTTGGTTCTCGGTCCGAAGGAGGTTCACGGCGAGCTCGTAGCGTCGTTGCGATTGTTGCCGCATCTCGTCGCTGACCCCGGCGCATCCGCCGAGCGCGAGCAGGCTGAACAGCGCTGCATAGGCAATCTCGCTAGGTCGTTGGGGCACCGTGCTCACCGCGCTCATCCCGTTGATCGAGCACGTTGGCACGCGCTGTCCGCTGAATTGCGTATCCGTCCAAACCGCGACACCGCGGCCATAGCAAGGCTGAGGTCGGGGTGTACCGTCCGAGGTCGACAAGGGTCAACCGAAAATTTGGAGCAGTCCCCCACTAGCAACCCGAGACGAACTGTGCATCGTCCGCGGACTCCCCTGCCCCGACCGAGGTGCGGCCTCAGGTGCGGACCTGCTCTTTCATACCGAGCAGGGTGAAGAGCCGACGGAGCGCGTCGATGTCGTCGATGACGACCTTCTCTTCGACGATGCGGACGTACTGCCCTTCGCGAAGCTGGAGCACCGCGCGCTTGACGGTGTCGACGTCGAGGCCCGACCGAGAGCTGAGCTCGAGGGGCGAGACCGGAACCTGCGCGCTCCCCGACAGCCGCCCGGCTTCGCTCGCGAGCTTGAGCAGCGCGTTGACGACCTTCGACTGGTTGTCGCGCAGCATCATGTTTTCGATCTGGTCTTCGGCGTCGCGCAGGCGGCGCACGAGCTGTTGCACCAGGCGCATCGCCACCTGGACGCTGCCCTGCAACAGCGCGCCGAACGTGTCCGGGTCGAGCGCGAGCACGAGCACGTCGGACAGCGCGACCGCCGTCGCGCCGCGGGGCGTGCCCGGGATGAGCGCGCCTTCGCCGAACAGATCGCCGGGCTTGAGGATCTGCAACGAGCGCTCGACCATGCGCACGCGCTTGAGCACGCGGACGCGGCCCTCTTGAAGGATGAACACCTCCGGCCCCACGTCTCCTTCGCGGAAGATTACTTCCCCAGCTGCGTAGCGACGACCGAAGTGCTCGATCAGTCGGTCGCGCTCGTGCGTCTGCGCTTCGGTCATCGGTGCCGTACCGTTGGCCGTTGTACCAGCGCGCGAGCCACAACAAAACAGCTGCCGTCGCCGGTCGCACGTTCGGCGCTGGTCACGCGACGGCGAGCGCCCCCGCGCCCCGCGATCCAACCGGCAAAATGACAGCATCACCACGGTGACGAAAAGAACGTGTTGACACCGGCGCGTCGCTGACTATTCTCGCGCCCCCAACACAACGCCGGTGTAGCTCAGCTGGTTAGAGCAGGGGAATCATAATCCCAAGGTCGTTGGTTCAAGTCCGACCGCCGGCACCAAGAAGAACGCGATTCGCCGCAGTGATCCTGCGGCGTTTTCGTTTCTCCCGCGCGCGCCTCCCGCGCTGGTCACGTCCGTCCGCGTCGCGCGTCCGTACCCGCCGCCGAGCTCACGCGAGCGCGCTCAGTGCACCGACGTGCACCAGCGAGTGCACCGACGTGCAGCGACCGCGCGCGAGACAGCGATTCACCGCGCGAATCGCGATGGCACCGACGTTGCGAAGCGTCCCGCACATGCCACCGACCCCCGCCCTGCGCGCCGATATCCCCACGTCCACGACGCTCACCAGAGCGCTTCGAGACCCGAGGGACGCGCCGGTGCTCGCGCTCGTGATCCGACTCGTGCTCTTGCTCGTCCCGTTGGCAGCGCTGCTGTTTCTGAGGTTTCACTGGGCGATCGCCGTCGTGTACCTCGCGCTGATCCAGCGGTACTCCGCGCCGTTCGCGGGGCTCATCCACGAAGCGACGCACCGTCGGCTCTTCGTCCCGCGCTGGTCTGCGCTCGGGACATTCTTCGTCGAGTGGATCGTCGCGCCGAGCTTCGGAATGAGCCCGTACCTGTACGCCGCGCAGCACGTTGGCATGCACCACGCTGAGAACAACCTCGAGGACGACGCGAGCGCGACGATCGCGTACCAGCGAGACTCGATCTCGCAGTACGCCCTGTATTTTCTGCGATTTCTGTTCGCCGCGCACTGGGAGGTGCTCGGCTACCTTCGCGCCCGCGGCAAGCAGCCCATGCTGCGACGCGCCGCGCTCGGGCTCGCCGCGCACTACGCCGTCATCGCCGCCGCGCTCGCGCACGACTGGCGCGCGGCGCTCACGGTGCTGATCGTCCCGATGGTGTTCATGCGGCTCGCGTTCTCCGCGGGAAACTGGGCGCAGCACGGCTTCATCGCCCCCGACGCGCCCGACAGTCCGCTCGGCAACACCATCACCTGCGTCGAGCCGCGGTTCAACCGAGAGACCTTCAACTCCGGCTACCACTCGGCCCATCACGCCGCGCCGCGCGTGCACTGGTCGGAGCTGCCCGACGCGCTCTCGCGGGACTTCGAGCGCTATCGCGCCGAGCGCGCCGTGGTGTTCGTCGGCGTCGAGTACGCCCACGTGTTCGTCGCCATGATGCTCCGTCGCTATCGCTGGTTGGCCGAGCGCCACGCGGACTATGGCGAAGAGCTCTCTGTCGTCGAGGCGCGATTGAGGCTTCGACTGCGCCCCGCTCGGCAGCGCAGCGGACAAGGGCAGTGATCACTCGATGTCGTGTTCGCGCAGCAGGTAGTAGAGCTTGCGGAGGCTCACGCCGAGCATGGCGGCCATCTTCTTGCGGTTTCCTGCGGCGCGATCGCGCGCGTCGAGCAGCGCGGCGCGCTCGGCGCCCTGGCGCGAGCACTCGAGGCTCGGAGCGGTGAGCGCGCCGATGTCGAAGTTCGACGCAGACTCGAGCGACGAGCGCAGCGCGAGCTCTCGGTCGACTTCGACGCGCGTCAGCGTCGCGCCGCTCGCGCCGTCGGCCAGGGCCGCGAGCCGTCGGACGAAGTTCTCGAGCTGCCGCACGTTGCCCGGCCACGAAGCCGCGCGCAGCGACGCGAGCGCGTCGGGCGCGATCCGCGCGTCGCGCGCGCCGTACCCTTCGTTCTCGATCCGCCAAAACGTGGACGCGAGGCGCTCGATGTCCTCGGGCCGATCGCGCAGCGGCGGAACCTCGATCGGCAACACGTCGAGCCGGTAGTACAAATCCTCGCGAAAACGCCCGTCGCGCACCATTTGTTCGAGCGGTCGGTGCGTCGCCGACACCCAGCGCAGGTCGAGCTTGCGCGCGCGCGTCGCGCCGAGCCGCGTGACCGTCCCGTCCACCACGACGCGCAGGAGCTTCACTTGAACGGCCAGCGAAATCTCTCCGAGCTCGTCGAGCAGGACCGTTCCGCCGTCGGCGAGCTCGAAGCGGCCGGGCTTCGCCGCGCTCGCGCCGGTAAACGCGCCCTTTTCGTAGCCGAACAGCTCTGCCTCGAGCAGCGACTCGGGGTACGCCCCGCAGTGCACGACGACGAGCGGCTCCGCGCGTCGAGGGCTCTGCTCGTGAATCGCTCGCGCGACGAGCTCTTTGCCCACGCCCGTCTCGCCGCGGATCAGCACCGGCGCGTTGCTGCGCGCTGCGCGGCGGACGCGATCGGCCACCGCTCGCATCACCGTCGACGTCCCCCAAGGATCGCCGTCGCCTGCGACGGCCGCCGCCGCGACCGCTGCGCGCGCGGGCGATCGATGCGTCTTCAACGCCTTCGGAACAACAAACGCCAGCTCCGCGCTGTCGAACGGCTTCGAGAGAAAATCCGCCGCGCCGAGCTTCATCGCCTCGACCGCGTGCGCGACGGTCCCGTGCGCCGTGAGCACCACCGCGGGAAGCTCAGGGTCCATTTCGCGCGCGCGGCGCAGCAGCTCGAGCCCGTCCATCGCGGGCATCCGCAGGTCGGTCACGAGCAAATCGACTGCGGCCGCCGCGATGCGTGCGAGCGCCTTCGCGCCCGAGTCCACCCACTCGGCGTCGTAGCCGAGCTCAGTGAGCATCGTGTGCAGCACCAGACCGACCGCTTCGTCGTCGTCGACGACAAGAATTCGCGGCGGCGTTCGATGGTCTGTGTTCACTCGGACTTGCCTCTCTTGCGCGCAGCGGCGCGCGCGGCGAACAGCGGCAGCACGAGGCGAACCGTTGTTCCTCGGCCGAGCTTGGAGTCGATCGCGAAGCGGCCGCCGTGCGCGAGCGCCACACGGCGAACAAATGATAGCCCCAGACCGCTGCCGTCGGACCGCGTCGTAAAGAAGTCTTCACCCGCCCGAGCGAGCACGCGAGCGTCCATCCCGACGCCCGTGTCCGTCACAGTGAGCACCGCCGCGTCGCCGAGGTCGCGCTCGTGCTCGCGCTCGAGACGAACCGTGAGCGCGCCGCCGTTCGGCATCGCGAGCAGCGCGTTGCGCACCAGGTTGTCGACCGCCGAACGGACCAGCTCCGCGTCGAACGAGCAGCGCTCGGGAGCCCGCGCGACGTCCAGGTCCACCGCCACCGCGCCGATCAGCGCAGGATCCGTCGCGTTCACCGCGTCGAGCACCGCCGCGCCGAGGTCACCGTCTCGCAACACAGCGACCACGCTGGCCGTTCGAAGATACCGCTCGAGCACGCCCTCGATCCGATCCAGCTGCGGACGCAGCAGCGCCAGCATCTTGTCGTCCTTCGCGATGACCGTCCCTGCAGCCACGCGACGCTCGACGACCTCGATCGCTCCGCGCAGCGCCGCGAGCGGGTTCTTCAGGTCGTGCGCCAGCTGCTCGGTCATGCGCCCGAGCCACCCGTGCCGCGCCTCGCGCTCTCGCCGCAGCGCGCGGTGGTGCAACAGCCAGCGTGTCGCGCCAGCGAGCAGCACGCCCAAGCACGAGATCGAGAGCGCCGCGAGCGCAGGCTTCTCGCCGACGATCGAGAACACAGCGTGCACAGCGGTGACCGACGCCACGCCGACAGCGCCCGCCGAGAGCGCCTCGGACGCCGTCACCTGCGCGCCTTCGGCCGGCGCGGTCTGCAGCACCACGGACGCGGTGAGCATGGTTCCGGCGAGGGTTCCGAGGTGGCCGAGGTCCGGCTGCGGGAGGCCGAGCGCCTTCGTGAGCTCGAGCATCGCGCTCGCCGTGTTGATCAGCAGCGCGGCGAACAGCACCGCCCCCCGCGCGCGCTCTTCGACGTCGCTCTGCCGCGCGCGGTGCGCGAGCACCGTGACCATCGAGTAGGCCATCCATCCCAGGCCGTACACCGCCACGACCAGCGCCCACGAAAACGACCCCGGCCAGCGCCGCAGCGGCGCGACCCACGGCTCGAGCGCCGACGCGGCCACCAACGGCAGCGCCGTGCACCACGTCGCCCACAGCACCCAACGCAGCGCGCGCGCGCGACCCACGAACTCGAGACACACGTGCACGCCGAAGGCGACCGCCAGAAACGACCCGATCTGCGCCGCGTGATCCCAGTGCACGAGGCTCGTGCGCCGAAACATCAGCTGCGCGAAGAGCCACCCCGCCAGACTCAAGCTCGCGAGCCCCACCGACCACCCCAAACGCGTGCGCCGCGCCGTCGAAAACGCGAGCAGCGCCAGCGCGAGGTGCCCAGCGCTCGACACGGTGGTGATCCAAAGCCGCAGCGACATCGTCCGTGACCCACAGCAACCTTCGCACCAAACGACAGCGGACCGAGAGAGCAAGCTCAGAAACCGAGGCACATCCGAAGCGCCGCGGGCAGCCGCGACGGCGCGTAGTCCGCGCTGGGCGCAATTCCGCAGCCGAAGTGCGTGACGCTCTCGGGCGCGGTCGACACCGTGCTCCACATCGCCGGATCTATACCGCGCCCGCGACGGGCATCGAAGATGCCCGAGCGGATCGGGCAATCGAAAGACCGTTGAAATCAAGTCAAACCACTGCCGCGCACCGGGAAAACTACGAACCCCGTCGCGGTGGTGGTTTAGGTCTTCGGCGCGCTGAATCTGCCCCATCGATCCCGCGCGCAAGCGGATCCCTCGGCCGCGGTCGTACGCCGGTCGATCCACGAAGTCCGCGCTGTCGAAGAGCACCTGCGCGCGCTGCGCGGCGTCCCGCTGCGTCTACAAAGCGCCGTCCGCGCTCTGCCTCCACCCGACGTTGTGTCGCTGCCACAGCGCAAGCATCGAGCGCGAGGATCAGCAAGTCCGCACCCATGCAACACCGACCGTTGAGTGCCGTGCGCCCATCGGACTTGGCACGGACGGTCGTCTTCGAGGCGCGACGTCGCGACGGTCTCGAGCGCAGCGAGACAGCGGGACATCGGCGCGGCGGCCATGCCCTTCGATACTCGACCGACCTGCGTTGGAGGTCCTATCGTATTGGGCCCCCGATGACTGAGATCGACGAGAAGGGAGCGTCCCTCCGCTCAACGTTGAAGGCCATGCGCGAGGAGCTCGGCGCGGACACCTACTCGAAGGTGCTCGCCGCGCTCCCGCCCGGTGACTTTCGCGATGCGGCGCTCGCCGGTCGAGTCCTCGCGGCCAGTTGGTATCCGATCCGCGTGCATCGCGAACTCTACGCCGCCACCCGCGCGGTCGCGCCGAACGAGAAGAACATCCCGCGGCGCATCAGCGCGCGCTCTGCGGAGGATGATATGCGCGGCATCTATGCGTACATCGCGCGCCTGCTTCGACCCGAGACGCTCGCGGGCATCGCGCCGCGCATCTTGGCGACGTACTTTCGAGGCCCCGTCGTCACCGCAGAAGTCGTCGATTCAGGGCATGCGATGGTTCGCTTCGTCGGTTTCAAGGGGTTCGATCAGGACCTCTGGGACGGCACGCTCTGCGGTTGCGAGACCATCATCCGCATGGCCGGACAGCGCGACGTTCGCAGCGAACGCAAGCCGCTCTCGCGCGCGGAAGACGCGCTCGTTCGCTTCACTTGGAGCAAGTAACCCTCGAAGAGCTTCGCCCGATGTGGCGAAGCTCCGTACGAACAGCTCGGCGGCGCAGACATCGCTCTGCGTTTGCTCAGCGCTTCGACGCGCGCTCGGGGTTTTCACAGATGTCCGCCACGAGGTCGCGCTCCGCGCGCCGCGGCGAGCAACGCCCGACGCTGTGCGACATCCAAAGCGTCACCTGCGGCAGAACCGCGGGGTTGCGCTGAACAGCGCGCGCCCGTCAACGGTCGCGCTGAGCGCGCATGTTTCTGCCTCTCGAGATCAAGACACATCCATGAACAACCAGTCGAATCGGCCCCTGTTCTTCCTCGCCGCCGCGACGCTCTTCGGTGGGTGCACCGGCGGAAGCGCTGCGACCAGCAACACCACCGCAGGCCAAACCGGCGCGACCGGCAACGAGAGCGCCGCCCCCGCGGACGCCGCAACGAGCGCGACCGCCGACGCGGCTTCACCCGAACCGCCCCCGCCGCCGCCGCCGCACGCGCACGTGCGCGTGATCCACGCGTCGCCCGCAGCCGAGGCGGCCGCGGTGGCCGTGTACCTCGACGGTGCGCAGACGCCAGCGATCGCGTCGCTCGCGTACAAAGCCGTCGTCGGGTACGTGGAGGTTCCCGTGGGCGAGCACTCGGTGGACGTCCGCCCCGCGTCGGCCGCAGCGAGCACTCCGGCCGTGGTCTCGGCGCGCACTCCCGCGCTCGAAGCGGACAAGACGTACACCGTCATCGCCCACGGGCTCGTGGGCGCTCAGCCCGCGTTGGCGCTCACGGCTGCGGCCGATGACCCCACGCAGCCCGAGGCCGGCCACGCGCGCGTTCGTTTCTTTCACGCCGGCGTGGGCGCAGGAACCGTCGACATCTGCCTTCCGGGCGCCAACGCGCGGGCCGCGGGCACGGCGGTGTTCGCCAACGTGGCGTACGGAGCGTTCGGCTCGCCCGCGGGCGGCGCCGCCGGTGGCTACGCGGACGTTCCGTCGGGTCGAGAGATCGTCCTGCAGATTCGCGCACAGAACGCACGAGCATGCAGCGGTCGCGTCGCCGGTCTTGTGCGCCTCACGCCGCCTGATCGCGCGGTGCTCACCGCGATCGCAGTGGGCCGCGCCACCGGGACGCCCGCGCTCGAAGTCCTCGGCGCCGTCGACGTCGCGCACGGCGAGTCGCAGGCCATGACCATGGCCGTCACCGCGCGATAGGCGCGCGGCTTCGCGGTTGAAGCCGAAGGCTCCGCGGTGCAGAGAAAGCGCGCGAGTCGCTGGGTTCAGCGGGCCGCGCGCAGCCCCTCGCTCACCGCTCGTCGCTCAGAGCCCCAGGCACATCCGAAGCGCCGCGGGCAGCCGCGAAGGCGCGTAGTCCGCGCTGGGCGCGAATCCGAAGGCGAAGTGCGTGACGCTCTCGGGCGCGGTCGAGACCGTGCTCCACATCGCCGGATCTCGGTCTTCGGCGCGCTGAATCTGCCCCATCGATCCGGCGCGCAAGCGGATCCCTCGGCCGCGGTCGTACGCCGGTCGATCCACGAAGTCCGCGCCGTCGAAGAGCACCTGCGCGCGGCGCGCCGCGTCCCGCTGCGTCCACGATGTGCCGTCGGCGCTCTGCCACCACCCGACGTTGTCGCGGCTCGTGACGAAGACGCCCTGCCCGAACGCGAGCGAGCGCGAGGCCTCGTTGCCCGGCAGCGAATCGCTGGTGTTCTCCCAGGTCGACAGGTCGCGCGAGCGCATCGCCGTCCCGTAGCCGCCGGTGACCACCCACCACCCGTTGCCGTGCTCGATCCCCGCGATCCACTGGCCAAACGCTGGGTTCATCGCGCCGGTCACGTCTGTCCATTCCACGCCGTTTTGCGAGACCCAGATCGCGCGCCACGAGCCGCTCACGAAGCGCCCGTTCGCGTAGGCGACGTTGCGCAACAAGTACGGGTTGTCGAAGCCCGTCGCGTCGGGCTCCGTCGCGCGTCCCGTCGAGCAAAACGTGCGCCCTTCGTCGATGCTCACGCCTCGCCAGTGGTTCGCGCCCACCGCGACGATCACCGGGCGTGTCGCGCCCGCCTCGGGCTCCGCTGCGTCGCGCTGCGAGACGTCCGGCGCCTCGCTGTCGAGCGCGCTGTCGGACGAGGTCATCGCGTCTCGCGCGACCGCGACGTCTTCGGGCGCGCGTTGGTCGGTCACGACGGCGTCGAGCGCCGCGCTGCTGTCGGCGTCCTGCGTCTGCGCCGACGGCGCGCAGCCGAGCAGCGCGAGCGCCGCTGCAGCAAACAAGCTCTGTCTGTGAATCACCACGGTCATCGTACGCACAGCGCTGGCCAGAAGGCACGCCCGCGAGGTGGCTGGCGACCGCCGCGCGGCCGAACGGGCGCTGTCGCCCTCACTGGATACGCAGGCTTGTTCAGTCACGCGCCGGTCTGAACCGAAGGGTCACTGGCCGAGCCCGACGGATCGTCGCCACACGGTCGCTGCGTTCGGGCATGATTCGCAGCTGTGTGGCAGGGAGAACCAGCGCGAACGAGCTCGCGCACACGGATTCGAGTCGCGACCTTCCTCGCAGCGGCGCTCGTGAGCGCGTGCGCGCCGCGAAAGCGCACTGCGATCGTCGTGCAGGTGCAGTCCGACATGAGCCGCGCGGACGTCCAGAGCGCGCTGCTCACGGTGCAGGGCGTGCGCGCGGACGGGACGCTGATCGAGCTCGACTCGGGCCGAAGCGTGGCGACGGCGACGAGCGGGATCTTTCCCGGCAACGTGCTCGTGAACTTCGCCGACGGAATGGTCGCCGCGCAGGTCACCATCGAGGTCACGCCCCGCGTCGGCGCGCCGTTCACTCATCGATCGCGCGCCAGCTTCGTGCGCGAGCAGTGGCGCACGTACACGGTCTTTCTCGCGAGCCAGTGCGCGAGCGCCGCGGTGCAGCTGCAGTGCGCGTCGATGAGCGCCGGCGGCGTTGAATTCGTGTGCGGCTCGGCAGACCCGGCCAACCCGTGCGTTCCGGTCGAGCAGCAGACGACGCGCGACTACGAGCCCGCGGCGGACGCGGGCGTCCCGCAAGACTCGGGCGTCCCACGAGACGCGAGCGCGACCGACGTCGCGGACGTCACCGTCGCTCCGACGATCGTGCCCGCGGCGATCGCGCCGTGGACGGGCGCGCGGCTGTCGACGAGCACCGTGGGATTTCGCTGGCGGCTAGCCGCTGGTGCGACGCAGGGCCGCGTCGCGCTGTGCTCGGACTACGCGTGCACGACCGAGACGATGACCAGCGCGGTCGGCGCCACCAGCGCGACGATGACCATCGCGCCCGGCCGCTACGCGTATCGCGTGACCCTGCTCGACGCGGCGTCCATGGTGGTCGGCTACACCGCGCCTCGACCGTTCGAGGTGCTGGCGACCGGCGCGGCGCCCGCCGTCGCAGTCGGCACCTCGATGCACACCAATCACCTCGATTTCGACCGCGATTTCGCGGTCGGAACGCGCACCCAGAGCGGGCTCTTTCGCCAGGTCTCGATCTTCGGCGACACGTTCGCGCTGCCGGTCAGCGGGCAGATCACCGCGCAGCCCGACTTCGGTCGCAGCATCGCGAACCTCGGCGACTTCAACGGCGACGGCTTCTCCGAGGTGCTCGTCGCGTCGCAGGCCGCCAACGACACCGCGGTGCGCGCGCCCGCCATCCTGCTGCGCATCCCCAACGCGCGCACGCCACGCGCGTTCGACTTCGCAAACGTCCAGTTCGGCCACCGCAACATCACGCAGACGCACCCTGCGTGGGCCGTCGGCGGCGGCGACGTCAACGGCGATGGCTACTCGGACATGGTCATCGGCGGCCCCTCCAACGACGGCACCAACGGAACCACCACCGTCATCTACGGCTACGACGCCCCCACCTCGGCCAACTTCGCGACGGCGACGTCGAGCACGATCACCGGCAACAGCCCGGCGTTTGGCGGCGCCGTCGTGTCGGGCTGCGATTTCGACGGCGACGGGTTCGCGGATTTCGCCGTGAGCTCGGTCGCGCTCGACCCGATGGACAACACGCCGCGCCCCGTTCGGGTCTTCTTCGGCGGAGCGTCCGCGCCCTTCGCAGAGGTCGCGATCGATCCCCCTGCGTCGCTTCCGAACGGCGCGCTCGCGCAGCGCTGGGGATCGACGCTCGCGTGCGGCGCGGACCTCGACGGCGACGGCCGCGGTGACCTCGCCATCTCGGACATCACCGCCAGGATCGCCGCAACCCGAGTGGGAGCGATCACCGCGTGGTCTCTCGCGAGGCGGACGCCGACGTTGCTCTTCGAGCAGACCGGCGCGGTCACGGGCGACACGGGCTTCGGGCACGCCGTGACGATGGGGACCATTCCGTTCGCTGGCCAAGAGAGCGCGCACGTGCTGGTCGTCGGCGCGCCGCGCGGCGGCACGGGCAACGGCGAAGTGAAGGTCTATCGATACAACCGCACGACGACTGCGGAGATGATCCTGCTGTTCAACAACTTTCCTGCGGGAGGCTTCGGCGGGAGCTCTGTCGGCATCGCGGACATCAACGGCTTCGGCAGCCCGCGGGACGCCGCGGTGCTGATGGGCGTGCTCGGACGCGGGCTCGACACCTCGGTTCCAGCGATGCCACCGCTGCCGCGCGACGGATGCATCTACGCCATCGCGCCGCGCAGACTCCCCGCAGGACTCACCACCACGTGGACCACCCTCACCGCATGGGAGCCGGCGACGGGCGAAGGCCTCGGCGCGACCATGGCTCACTGAGCGAAGCGGACACTCCCCACGATGCGCCCACTCTCTCGACTCGCCCTCGTCGCAGCGCTCTCGCTGACGCTCCCTCGACTCGCGCTCGCGCAAACGACGCGCCCCGCCACAGAGCCGCCCAACGTCGCGTCGGCGCGGGCGAGCTTCGAGCGCGGCGTGCAGCTCTTGCAAGATTCTCGCTTCGCGGAGGCAGCGACGAGCTTCGAGCAGTCGTATCGAGACAACCCCAACCCGATCGTGCTGTTCAACCTCGCGTTCGCCTACCGCGGTGTCGGTCGGGTGCGCGAGGCGATCGACGCCATCGATCGCTTTCTCGTAGGCCCCGGAAACACCGCGGCAGATCGCGTTCCCGCCGCGCGCGCTGAGCGGGCCAGGCTCGACGCGGCGCTCGTTCGCCTCACGCTCAGCGCGACGCCCGCGGACGCGCAGCTGACCATCGACGCCCGCCCCGTCGACGCGAGCGCGAGCCCCATCACGCTGGATCCAGGCGCGCACGTGATCGACGCGCGGCGCGAAGGCTACCGCCCGTTTCATCAAGAGCTCACGCTCAGCGAGGGAGCCTCGCGCACCATCGCTGTCCAGCTCGTCGAGATCGACGGCGAAGCAAGGCTGCACATCGAGCCGTCGGTGAGCGCTGCGCGAGTGATGATCGACGGGCGCTTCGCCGGGACGGGCGTCGTCGACGTCGCGGTTCGCGCTGGAAATCACCAGGTAGACATCACTGCCGACGGCTTCAGCCCCCTGCGCCGCGCGGTCCGCGTCGGGGGCACAGGGCTGGTGCGCGTCGACGCGGTGCTGCAGCGACCGCGCTCGAATCCGTGGGTCTGGCTCGGCCCCGTCCTCGCCGTTAGCGCGATCGGCATCGGGCTCGGCGCGTGGGGCATCGCCGAGGCCACGCGCGGCGAGGTCGGCCCCTCTGTGCCCAACTGCTGGAACTGCGACACCCTCCCCTGACCGCCGCTCACAGCATGCCGACGAAGCGCACGAGCGCAAACGGGTCCGTCGCCGTGCCCAGCGCGAAGCGCACGGCCTGCCCGTTGAGCAGGTAGAGGCCCGCGGGCGTAGCGATCACGTCGGTCATTCCGTTGGGCAGGTCCACGTTGGTCGAGTCCGCGCGAGACCAGTCCGCGAGCGTCGGCGTCACGCGGATCAGCTTGCTGGTAAACGCCACGTACGCGCTGCCGTTGGCGAAGGTGATCCCGTCCGCGCCCGCCAGCGGCGTGAGGTCCGAGAAGCGGCCGTTGATCGTCACCGTGCGCACCGACGCGTCGCGAAGATCCACGCGCGCGAGGCTCGGAGGTCCGTACAAGATCGCGAGCAGCGCAGACTGATCGGGCAGCACGACGATCCCGTTCTGCCCCACGAGCGAGGCGCTCAACGCGGCGCTGCGCGCGAACACCGTCGGCGCCGCGCCCACTTCGACGCGGTAGATCCGCCCTTGTTCGCGGTCGCACACGTAGCCTCGGCCGTCCGCCGTGACGGCGACGTCCGTGCACGTGGCGTCCATCGCCGCGGCGGAGAGCGCGACGTTCGCGATCCTGCGATGCGTGAGCGTGTCGAACACCCACACATGGCCCTGCCGCGGAGACGGCGAGCGATCGTCCATCGCGCAGACCCAGAGGCGATTGCGCGCGACGTCCACGTCCATCCCCAACGTCCACCAGCGGCCCGCGGCGCTCTCGGTGAACACCACGCGCTCGGCGCCGGTCGCTCCGTCGACGCGGTGCACCGTCCCGTCTCCGAGGCTGCCCACATAGAACGCGCCCTGCGACGGATCGTACGTTCCGCCTTCGGGAAACCGCGCCGAGAGCGCATAGCGATCGAGCAGCCGCACCGGCGCTGCGTCCCCCGCGGATCCGTCGCTCACCGCGCCACCATCGGTCTGCGGCGCGTCGCTCGAGGCACCCGTATCGCTCGACGCACCCGCATCGGCCGCGGCGTCCGCAGGCTCGGTCGCCGCGTCGATGCTCGCGTCGTTCGCCGCTGCGTCGCGCGCAGGGCCGTCGGTCGTCCCGTCGACGAGCGCGGCCGAGTCCTCGGAGACCGGCGAAGGAGATGCGCACGCGCCGAAGGTGAGCAGCGCGAGCGGGCAGAGGATCGTCGAGCGAAGCGCCCCGAGTCGTTGGTTCATCATGCGTGTGAGGGCAGAGCGTTACCGACCGCGCGTGTCGTGCACGATGCGCGGTCGCGACAATTTGGTTCGCGGTCGCGACAACGCCCTCAACGCGGCCGAGAGCGGCCCGGGCTTTCTCCAGCCCACCGCCGATACGCCACATGAAACGCGCTCGGGCTCGAGAAGCCCAGCGAGTAGGCCACTTCTGCCAGCGATACGTCCGGGTTTTCGAGCTGCAGCTTCGCGCACTCGAAGCGGACTTGATCCGCCAGCGCTCGAAACGTCAGCCCTTCGTCCTTGAGCCGCCGTTGCAGCGTGCGATCTCCCACCGCCAGCCGCGTGGCGACGGTCTTCAACGACGGCTCGCCGAAGTACATCACCATTCGGATCTCGTGCCGCACGCGCGCCACGAAGTCGTCCGTGGGCGCGAGCGTCCGCAGCACCAACGACACGTGCGACTCGAGCACGTCCAGCAGCGCGGGATTCGCCCCGCGCAGCGGCAGATCGAGCGATGCGCGATCGCACACCACCGCGGTTTCGAGCGCGCCGAACTCCACGGGCGCGCCGATGGCGGCGGACACCGCGCGCTCGTCGCCGCGATGACGAAACCGCACCACCCGCGGCGCGAACCGCTGCGCCGTGCCTCGACGCGAGGTGCTCACCATGTGCGTGAGCGCCATCTCGAACAGCGCGCCCACCATCGGCTCTGCGTCGAGCCCGTAGACCACGGCGACCTCGTCGCCGCGCCGAACGACATCGAACCGCAGCTCGTCGCAGAGCAGCCGCGTGTAGCGACCGAACCGCAGCCACGCCGCGTCGAGCGTGGCGCAGCTCGCGACCACGAAGCCCAGCAGACCGAAGGCCGCCGCGTCGATCTTGCCTGCGACTTCGCAGCCGAACGAGCTTCGCTTGCTCCGCTTCGCGACGTCGTCGAACAGCGCCAGAAAGCGCTCGGTCGACACGCGCGCGTCCCGCTCGCTCAGCATCGCAGGGTCGATCGAGTGCGCAGCCAGCAGCGCCCCAACGGGCAGCGCCTCTGCCTCTGCAGCGCGAACCACCGCGCGAACGAGCCCGATCGCCGTCGTCATCGCGCGCGACGATCCCTCGCGCAACCCGCCGCTCGACACGAGCTCGAAGACCGTCGCCCGTGCGGCGTCGCCAACGCTCGATCCGTCATCGCGGCTGCCTTCGACATCGGGGGGGTCGCGCCGAAAGGATCGCATGACTCCCCAGACAACGCAGCGCATCAATTTTCAAAATCTCCCCTCATTTGGTCAGCAAATTTCCCATGACGCGACTGTTAGACGTATTTCAGAGGGCGTGCCTGCGGCCGCCGCGAGCGCTCGACCAGGCCCGCGTGCAGGTCGGGTCCGCAGCACCGCGGCGGCGCGGCACGGTACGGTCGACGCACACGCGATGAAGCGAGTTCGCATGACACGCACCCTGCAGGATTTGCCCAGCGCGGCGGCGCCCCGGCGCGCCCTCGACGCGAGGCACATCCGAGACGACGACCGCGCGGCCTTGGGCGCGCTGCTCTTTCTGGCCTACCTGGGCGGACCCGACCAAGAAGAGAACGACCCCGATGAGGGCCTCGCCGAAATCAACCGGACCATGGACGGCGCGTACGGGCCGTTCGTCGCGAGCGCGAGCTTCGTCGTCGTCGACGCAGAGACCATCGTCGCGGCGAGCCTGGTGACGACGTACGAATCGCTGCCGCTGCTCGCGCACTTGATCGTGCATCCGAGCGCGCAACGCGAGGGGATCGGCTCGTGGATCGCGACACGGTCGCTCGCCGCGCTCGCCTCGCACAACGAGCCTCTCGCGCGCCTCGCGGTGCACCCCGCGAGCCCCGCGCGCGCCCTGTATGCGCGGCTCGGCTTCGTCGAAGCCTGACAGGGCGGTCTACGCGCCGCGGCGCTCAGTCGCTCGGGGGATCGACCCAACGGCGGTCCGCGACGTACGCGATCGCGAGGCCGAGCGCGTACGCGACGAGGTCCCACGGGTCGAACGTGCGGCCCACGGTCAGGTCCACGAGCGTCGAGCGCGAGAGCGCTGGCGAGACCGCTTGAAAGAGCTCCGTCGCGACGGCGATCGCCGCCACCACCGCGAGCCGAACGCGCGACGAGAGCCGCGTCGCGACCGCGAGCGCGAAGTACACGCACAGCACAACGGCGACGTCGCCCAGGTGACCTCGCACGAGCGCCCTGCCCGGCCCTCGATACGCGAGCACGAACCCGCCCACCGCGAGGCTGAGCAGCACGAGCGCCGCCGCGCGACGCCGAGTCGTCGCTCGGTCGTTCAACGCAGCACCGACGTGCCGCACGGCTGTGTACGATCTCTGCCCATGGTGGACCGCGCGTGGCGAGGCAAGGGAACAAACAGTACAACACCAGCGCTGGCCGCGCTGAGCGTGGCCGCGTCGATCGCGCTGCTCGCGCCCAGCGCAGCGGCACAGCAGTCGGGCGAGCAAGAACAGCCGGCGGCCTCGGTCGAGCTCGGGCCGATCAGAGTCCCGACCGAGCCCGCGCCGAGCAGCGTCGATCTCGACCGAGAGCTGCCACAGAGCGCGGTGGACCCGCGCGCGATGGTTCACGAGCGACGCGCGACGCGGCTGGCGGTCGCAGGCCTCGCGGGGCTCGGGGCCATCGCGCTGGCCGGCGGGGTGACGCTGCTCGGCGTGACGGTGCCGCTGTTGACCTGCTCGCCGTTCAGCTGTTCGGGGGGGTCGGGCGCGGCGATCGCGCTCGGCGTCGGACTCGGCGTCGGATCGAGCTTCGCGGTCCCCGCGGCGTACGTGCTCGCCGCGTCGCAAACAGGGGTGCGCGGAAGCTACTGGGCGACGTTTGGCGGCTTCTGGGCAGGCACCGCCGTCGGAACCCTGCTCACCATGGCGGGGATCTTCACGCGCCTCACGTCGCTCGGCGGCTGGATCGTCCTCGGCACCCTCAGCGGCGTGATGCCGATGCTCGGGATGGCCACCGCGTTCGAGCTCACCGCCGAGCCTGCGCCAGCGAACAGCGACCGTCGCGCTCAGCGTCGCGCGCCCGCGACGGTCGCGATGCTGCCCTCGATCAGCGTGCACGAGCACGGCGCGTCGCTCTCGATATCGTCCGCGTTTTAAGCGGTAAATAATCGCTCGTACGCGCTCGAACCGGATCAAGAACGCAGTTGACCTCGGTCGCATCGCCTGCGTCCAATGGTCCGCGATGCGAGCCTCCGCGCGGCTGTCGGCAACAGCCATCACCATCGCCGCGCTGAGCGCGCTCGCCGCGTGCAGAACACGACCGACGCAGGTGACGATCGCCGTCGAGAGCAACGTGGACAGCGCTCGGCGCGCGAGGCTCTCGCTCGTCGCGCGGTCGGGACGGCCGACGTATCAAGAGCTGGTCGCGGCGCGGCTGCGCGCGGGGCCTGCGACGGACCCGGGCCTCACCGTACCGGGGACGCTCACGATCGTGCCGAAGCAAGGCGAGGCGCGCAGCGGGACCGTCACGCTGCTCGCGACGCTGAGCGTCGAGGCGAGCGCGACGCAGCCGGCGTTCGAGATCGAGCGCGTGCAGCGGCTGTCGCTCATCGAAGGCGTTCCGCAGCAGGCGAAGCTGTTCTTCAATGCGCAGTGCTCGGATCGCGCGCTCGGCTGCACCGCCGTCGCGCCCGAGCAGTGCACGGTGTCTCGGCGATGCATCGAGCAGTCGGCCACGTGCGGAGACGACGGGCGGTGCGTCGCGGTCGAGCTTCCTACGGTCGTGGTTCCGCCAGAGTTTTCGCTGGACGCATCGGTGGCGATCGACGCTCGCCCGGCCGTCGTCGACGCGAGCGAAGGACGCGGCGCGCCGCTCGCGTGCGGACAAGCACAGAGCGACCCAGTGACAGCGTTCGACCTCGCCGTCCGCACCGACAACGTCTGCGCCGTGCAGCGCGGGCTCTTGCGCTGCTGGGGCAACGGAGAGCGCGGCGCCATCGGCGACGGAGCGCGCACCGACCGCGAGCGCCCGACGCTCATCGGCGAGACCCTTCCCCGGTGGCTCTCGGTCGCGGTCTCTGCAGGCGCCGCTTGCGCCATCGACGCGAGCCGCGGCGTGTGGTGCTGGGGTCGCAACGCCAACGCCGAGCTCGCCCAAGGCGACACCATGGACCGCGCCACGCCCACCGTCGTCCGAGGCCTCTGCGACGCGCAGACGATCGCTGGGGGATACGAGCACTTCTGCGCGATCACCAACACGGGACGGCTGTACTGCTGGGGCGCCAACCACGAGGGACAGCTCGGCCAGGACGACCCGTTCGACAGCGCAGACATCGGCCGCCCCGTCGAAGTCCTGCCCTCGGGCGGATGGAACGAAGTCGCCCTCGGCCAGGGCCACACCTGCGCGATTCGCGACGGCGGCGCGCTCTACTGCTGGGGCCGCAACCTCGGCGCGCAGCTCGGGATGGGCTCGAACAACCCTTCACAGATCCGCGCCCCCGCCCGCGTCGGGGCCGAGACCGATTGGCGCGGGCTCACGATGGGGCAGGACGCCGCGTGCGCGCTGCGCGGCAACTCCGGCGAGCTGCACTGCTGGGGCGCGGCGAGCCCGTTGTTCGGGCCAGCGCCGAGGGTCTCTCCGGGGCTCGTGGCGACGATGGGCGCCGTCGAAGCTGGCTCCGTCGAGACGTTTACGCTCTTGGTCCACACGCGCGCAGGAGAGCTGTGGTCGCTGGGACGCAACGACGAGGGGCAGCTCGGCCTCGGGACCACGACGAGCGCTTCGATGCTGACGCGCGCCAACTTCACCGCGCCGATCCGGATGCTCGCCGCGGGGCGCTTCAACTCGTGCTTGATGACCGAAGACGACGCCCTCTGGTGCACCGGCGAAAACGCGGACGGGCAGCTCGGACTCGGCGATCGCGCGCGTCGGTCGAGCTTCACCCGCCTCGCGCCGTGATCGTCGCGCGGCACATCCGCGCAGGTTCACCTACTGCGCGAGAGCGCTCTGCAACCCTGTGAAATCAGTCGCCGATTGACAGCATGGCGGTCGAGCGCTTCTCATCGCGACAGAGCCAACGTCGGCTCTAGAAAGACTCGCAGAGGTCTCACCATGCCAGGAATGATCGAGCGCGGCGCGCGCGGCGACAGCGTCGAAAACCTCCAACAAGCCCTCGTGGACGCGGGATACGACATCGAGGTCGACGGCGTGTTCGGCGAGGCCACCGAGGCCGCCGTGGTGGACTTTCAGAGCAGCAACGGGCTGGACGCCGACGGCGTGGTCGGCCCGAACACCTGGCGCGCGCTCGGGTTCTGAGCGGCGCGCCCTGCGCGTGATCGCGCGGGCTTGCCATCGACGGGGGCTTCGTTCGATAGCAAGCGCATGCGTGCCTCGATGTTCGATCGCTACGGCGACGAGTCCGTTCTCTCTGTGCGCGAGATCGCGCAACCCGTGGCAGCGCCCGACGAGGTGCTCGTGCGGGTGCGCGTCGCGAGCTTGAACCCCGTGGACTTCAAGCTGCGCGCGGGGATGCTGCGATGGCTTCGCATGCCGAGGCTGCCTGCGATCACGGGCAAGGATTTCGCTGGCGAAATCGCGGCGGTCGGCGCGGACGTGAAGGGCTACGCCGTCGGCGACCGCGTGTTCGGATCGATCGACCCGATGCGAGGAAAGGGCGCGTGCGCGGAGTTCGTCGCGATCTCGACGAAGCTGATCGCGCGCACGCCCGACGGGGTCAGCGACGAGCGCGCGGCGTGTCTGCCTGTGGCTTCGGGCACGGCGCTGCAGGCGCTGCGGGACATCGCCGGGCTGCGCGCGGGGCAGTCGGTGCTGATCACCGGCGCGTCGGGGGCCGTGGGAGCGAGCGGCGTTCAGATCGCGAAGCACCTCGGCGCGAAGGTCACGGGTGTGTGTTCGACGTCCAACGTGGAGTACGTGCGGTCGATCGGCGCGGACGCGGTGATTGACTACAAGAGCGCGGAGTGGAGCGAGGTCGAGGCGCGGTACGACGTGGTGTTCGACGCGGCGGCCTCGAGCACGTTCGGGACGGCGCGCAAGCGGCTCACCGACGCGGGGTGGTACGTGAATACTGTTCCGCGGCCTGCTGTGTTCGCGGCGGCGGCGTGGGCGAGGGTCACGTCCAAGCAGCGTTGCTCGCCGTTTATGCTGACTACAGACGCGGCGCTGCTCACGGCGCTGGCCGAGCTGGCAGCGCGCGAGGTGCTCGTCCCTCGCATCGCGCGACGCGTCGCGCTCGACCAGGTCCCCGACGCGCAGCGCGCCATGGCCGCAGGAACGCTCTCGGGAAAGGTCTGCGTCACCCTCGACTGACCCCGCGACGCGCGCAATCGCGTACGCTCATGGGTCGATGTCGCCGTCGTTGTTTCGTTTGCGTCTCGGGCTCTGCGCTGTGTCTCTCGCTGCGTGCACGTCGGTTCCCATGCGAGAACGCGACGCCGCGGCGGACACGACCCTGGTCGACAGCGCCGCGCCCGACGACGCGCAGGCCGACTCGAGCGTGGCTCCTCTGCCCGACGCGCAGATCGACGACCGCTCGAGCGCTCCAGACGTCGTCGATGCTCGCGCCCCCAGCAGCGACGCGGCGGCAGACAGCGCCGCTACGTGCCCAGTGGGGATGACCCCGTGCAACGGCCAGTGCGTCGATCCGAACCGCGACCCCGCGAACTGCGGAGCGTGCGGCACGCGATGCGTCGCCCCGGCCAACGCGACGACCAGCTGCGTCGCCGGGACCTGCGAAAACAGCTGCGTGACGGGCTTCGGCAACTGTGACGGCGCCTGGGGCAACGGCTGCGAATCCTCGCTCGGAACAGCGACCCACTGCGCCCGCTGCGGCGATCGCTGCGCCGCGCCGACGCCGAGCTGCGACGCGGTCGCCGGCCGCTGCATCTCGAGCTGCCCCGCAGGACAAACGCTGTGCGGCAGCTCGTGCGTCGAGCTCACCTCGTCGCCGACCCACTGCGGCGCTTGCGACAACGCGTGCCCTACGCCCGCCAACAGCACCGCCGTGTGCGCCGCGGGGATCTGCAGCAGCGTGTGCCGCGCCAACTTCGGCAACTGCGACGGCAACGCCGCAAACGGCTGCGAGGTCGACCTCGCGCGCACCGTCGCGCACTGCGGCCGCTGCGGACAGGCCTGCGCCGCGCGCGCCAACGCGAGCGCCCAGTGCAGCGCTGGGCTCTGCTCGTACACGTGCAACACGGGCTTCGGCGACTGCGACGGCAACGCCGCCAACGGCTGCGAGAGCGCGCTCGACGGCAACCCCGCCCACTGCGGCCGCTGCGGGCTGAGCTGCGGCGTCAACGGCGCGTGCACCCGCGGCCTCGGCGGTCCGACCTGCGTCGGCTGCGCGCAGAACACCTGCGGCTCGTACTGCGCCAACTGGGCGGCGGACGTTCGCGACTGCGGTGGCTGCGGCTATCGTTGCGCAGCCGCGCCCACGGGCTACACGGCCACGTGCAACGCAGGGCGATGCAAGTACGGCGCAGCGTGCGATGCGCACCGCGGCGACTGCGATCGCGACCCCGCCAACGGGTACGAGACCGACCTCAACGGCAGCAACACCCACTGCGGCGCATGCGGAACAGTCTGCGGAGTCGGCCAGCGCTGCTGCAACGGGGTGTGTCGGCTCACTTCGCAGATGTGCTTTCCGTGCGCGTAGCGGCGGCCCGAGCGCTCTCGGTCCTCGCTTGGCCCTTGCTGATCGCGAACTCCGTCGCGCTCACGCTCTGGGCGATGCGCTCGCGAGCGATGGACCCCGAGCTCGCCGCGGCGATCGGCGGCGTGATCTCTGGCGCTGCGTGCTTGCTGCTCGAGCGGGTGATCCCGTTCGAGCCCGCGTGGCGCAAATCGCGCGACGACCTTCGCTCGGACGTGGGTCACGCGCTGCTCGGCGTCGCGCTCGCGCCGGTGCTCATCCGCAGCGCCGCGATGCCGCTCTTGGTCCGCGCCTCGCTCGCCCTCGGCGCCGCGACGCACAGCCCCGCGGGCCTGTGGCCCACGCGCTGGCCGCTCGCCGCGCAGGTCGCGCTCGCGCTGCTCGCCTCGGAGCTCGGGGGCTACACCGTGCACCGCGCGCAGCATCGATGGCGCTGGGCGTGGCCGGTGCACGCGATTCACCACGACGCGCGGCGAGTGTATTTCTTCAACGGCGCGCGGCTGCACGCGGGGGACACCGCGATGACGCTCGTGGCCGCGGTGTTTCCGCTGATCATCCTCGGCGCTCCGCCGGCGGTGCTCGCGGTGGTCTCGGCCATCGCGAGCGCGCACATCCCGCTGCAGCACGTCAACGCCGACCTGCGCTTCGGCCCGCTCGAGTACATCATCAGCGCACCGACGCTGCACCGCTGGCACCACTCGCGGGACCCGCGCGAGGGCGAGCGCAACTACGGCGGGCTGTTGATCGTGTGGGACCTCGTGTTCGGGACGTACTTCAACCCCCGCGATCGACGGCCGCCCGCGGACGTGGGGCTGTACGAGGGAGAGGTTGTTCCGAGCGGGTTCTGGCAGCAGGTGCTGTGGCCGCTGCGGAGGCGCGCGCGGGCAGCGTAGCTTATGGGCCTGCGCCGGACAGGGCGATCGCTCACAGCGAGAGCGCGCTGCCGAACGCATCGCCGCTCGCTGCCCCAAACACCGTGCGCAGCAGCATCGGAGCCGCGCCGCGAACACCGGCGTAGACGGAGATCCCGCCCGCTCGATCGCGACCCGACGTCGATGCATTGATCGCCCCAACGACGAAGTCCTGGACGCCGTCGCCGTTCACATCGCCGACGATCGCCGTTGCGCTTCCGAACGCATCGTCGGCAGCGACCCCGTCAAGCGTGTGCGTTGCGGCCGCAGAAACCCCGCTCATCGACCCGAGAAACACAAACGCTCGGCCAGCGCCCGCGAGACCCAAGACCGGCGATCGAGCCGCGCCGACGACAACGTCATCGAAGCCGTCAGCGTTCACATCGCCGCTCATCGAAGCAGAAGATCCGAACCCGGCGCCCATCGCTGCGCCGACTCGCCGCTGTGCCGTCGCCTCGACGCCGCTCGCCCCGCCCAACCAGATCGACAGACTTCCGGTCCAGTCGTTTGCGTTGGCTGCACCCGCAGCGACATCCGCATAGCCATCGCCGTTGACATCGCCCCCCGCAGCGATCGTCCAACCAAACGAGTCGCTCGCCGCCGACGCCGAGAGCGTTCGCTGAGCCGTAAGTGACAATCCTGTAGCAGACCCCAAGTGCACGGCGACGCTGCCGGTCGGCACGCGAGCAGTGTGAGCTGCGATGATCGCGTCGGCGAACCCGTCACCGTTGACGTCGCCAGCGACGCTCACCTGACCGCCAAACGAGTCGCCCGCGGCCTGACCGTCGAGCGCCTGCGACGGCATCTGGGCGATGCCGGTCGCAGAACCGAAGTACACGTACGCAGCGCCCGATCCGCTTCGGCTTCCACCTGCGCCGTCGACAGCCGGCGCCCCCACGACCAGGTCCGCGTAACCGTCGCGATTGACATCCCCACCCGATACCGCGCTGCCAAAGCGGCCGATCATTGAGAGGCCATCGCGCGTAACGGATGGGCTCGCGCTGAGGCCCGTCGCGCTTCCCAAAAACACAGTGATCCTTCCAGTGGCAAGAGCACCGCCAGGACTTGCGGCCGGTGAGCCCACGACAAGATCGCCGAACCCATCCCCATTCACATCCCCAGCGCTCGCGAGGGCGCTGCCGAAACCGTCCTGAGTCGCAGGTCCCCGCAGCGTCACGCCGGGCGTCGCGTTGATGCCACTGGGGCCGCCGTAGAACACATCCACGCGCCCAAGTCGGACGTTTGCCTCTGGCGACGACACCGCTACGTCAGCGTATCCGTCACCATTGACGTCGAGCTCGCTTCCCCAGCTGGTGTCGACGGCGCTGCTTCGTTCACCGACGCGAAACCACCACACCGGGCTCGCGCGCTCACCGTCCGTCCGGCCCATCGCGGTGCGAAGCCGCCAGAACCACACGCCCGGCGTGAGCGCTGCACTCAAACGCATGCGATCACCCGCAACGCGTTCGCTGCGATCGATCACGGAGAAGTCGCGAGTCCGGCTGACCTCGATCACCGCGCCATCACCGCGCGCGGCGTTTTGCCAGCGCAGCGTTGGTGTGTGCGACGTGACTCGACTCGCGCTCAACGGCGCGATCGCTCTCGGCGGATCCAGCGCTGGATCAATCGGCCGAGCGCTTCCATCGGCGTCAGGCCCAGCGTCAGAGATCGCGCTGTCCACGTCCATCCTCGCGGCATCGTCTACAGCAAGGCCGCCGTCCGAGGCGTCTGCGGCAACGCCTGCTTCCGCGTCGCCATCGGGATAGCACCGCGTCTCTGCGGTGTCCCGACACGGAGGAACACACCACCGAATGTCCGCTCTCCACCGCGTCCCCGCTGGGCAATCGGGCGGGTCCTTCGTGCACCCCGCGCTCGCCCCCATCGCCAACACCGTCGCCCAGACCATCGAACGCTTCATCACGCCGTTCACTCCGATCGCTCGAAGGACCTCCGAGCGGCCGCCTTCATCACTACCGCAACCACGTTGTTGCGTACCACGACCTCGAACAGCGATTTGGCCCTCGCGGTGCGCCAGGCGACGGATTCGCTCTGCCGATTCAAGCGTTTGCCCGCCACTGGATGCGCCGCACTGCCCGTGCCGGAGCAACCTCTGGGGCCCGTGCGCAGCCACAGCCTTGATGAACAGCTGCGCCCGCCAAGGAGCCACATTTGCTTTCGTATCGCCGCGGCGGAGGCGCGCGCGGGCAACGTAGCTTATGGGCCTGCGCCGGCGTCGTCCGCTTGCGCCATGGCTCCCTGAATGTCCCGCGCGAGCTGCCGCACACGCGGGTCGCGCGCGTGCGTCTCGAGCAGCCGCTGCGCGTGGCGCAACGCCTCTTGCGCGACCCCTGCCGACAACAACAAGCGTGCGAGGTTGTAGCGCGCTGCGAAGTGCGACGGATCGCCCTGCAACGCGCGCAGGTAGTTCTCTCTCGCGGGATTGAAGCGCCCCGCTCTGTGCTCGATCCACGCCCGCAGGAACCGTGCTTCTACGTGGGTGGGCTCGCGCTGCAAGAGCGACTCGATCGCAGCGCGCGCCGCAGCGTCGTCACCGCGCTCGATCGCCAGCCGCGCCATCGTCACGACGCCGTCCGCGGAGCGCAGCTCGCCCCCCGCGCGCAGCGCCTCGAAGGCGCCCGTTCGATCGCCGCGACGCTCTAGCATCGCAGCCAACATGCGCCGCAGCGCCTCGTCCGAGCGCCGCTCGGCGACCGCCCTGCGCGCCCACGCGAGCGACTCGTCGTCCGAGCGCGCAAGCGTGTCCGCGCAGCGCACGGCAGCTTCGAGCGACGCCCGATCGGACGAGGCTCGCAGCGCGACGCGCGCAGCCTCGATCACCGGCGCGCAATCCCCTGCTCGCACGCGCGCCGCGGTGGCGAGCGACGCGCAGCGGACGTCCTGCGGGCAGAGCGAGAAGCAGCGCTCTGCGAGGGCGTCACGCGCGCGCGCGTCCGCGTTGCGCGCGACGGCGAGGTCGATGCGCGCGTGGTGCGCCGCAGCCCAACGGCCGTCGACCACGAGCACCTCGTCCCAGACTCGCTCTCGATCGAGCACGCGGCGCCCGCCGAGCGCCCACGAAATCAAGACCACGCACAGAAGAAAGAACCCGGGCGCCTTGGACGCGGGCGCCCAGCGTCGAAGCGCGATCCACGCGCAGCCCCACAGCAGCGGCGCGACGATCACCGCGCCGGTCGCCAGCGGAACCGTGCCTCGCGGCAGCGCCGCGCTCAGCGCGAGAGACACGAGGGCCGTCGTCGCCACCGCGATCGAGAGCGGATCACGACGCCCGACGAGCTCGAACCGCCGCACGAGCAACGCGGCGAGCAACGCAAAGAAGATCAAGCCCCCCGCAGCGACGCCTCGCGGGTCGACGAAGAGGTTGGCTTCGAGCGGCGCCCCCCACGGCGCGATCGAGAGCAGCCAGAGCAGCGCAGCGCGCCAGGGGATCAACAACAGCGGCACGTGGTTCACTGCTCGTGGCGTGGCGATGCGCGCTCAGAGGCAGCAGGCGTAGCCGAAGCGATCCGTCGTCGGGTTGGGGTTGTCCGGCATGCTCGAGAGCAGTCCGCCGACGACGTTTCCGTCGTTGTCCGCGCCGTTGCTGGTCCAGGCGCGGCGACCGGCGAAGCGGCCCGAGTTGCGGATGTTCTGCATCTGGCTGTTCGAGCAGATGTCCGCGCCGAGCGCGCCGCACGCCCGCGCGGCGTCGGGGAAGCTCGTGTTCTCGGTCTCGTTGATGGCCATCAGGCAGACGTTGTTGACCACCATGCCAGGCGCCGGGCACGAGTTGTCCTGCGGGCGATTGGAGCCGCAGCACGCGAACGCCCACGCGTTGTTCCATGCTGGGTTGTCGGCGGTGTTCGACCCGAGCACCGAGTTGAACAGGTTCGCATCGTTGTCCGAGACGTGGTTGGTCAAGCGCCGCGTGCTGCCCGAAAACAGACCGGCATCGTTGAGGACCACGTACTGCGAGGTGGTGCACACGTCGCTGCGCAACGAGGTGCAGATGCGCGAGGCGGTCGTCGCGGTTGTCTCTTCACGCGGGTTTAGCCAAGTCACCGCGACGCCGGCCATCGCGCCCATCGGACGCACCACACGCGCGCGCGACAACACGTCCGTCGGGGTGATCAACCCGCAGCACGCATAGGCGTAGCGCTGCGCAGGCGACGGATCGTCGCTCGATTGCAGCAAGAAGCTGATGCGACCTGCATCATTGTCGGAGAAGTGCTTCGTCCACACCGCTCGGCGGCCGGAATCCGTGTAAAACATGTCCTCGGTCACCGACCCGTCCGTGCGAAGCGACCAATACTGCGTCGCCGAGCAGAGGTCGCCGCCGAGGCCGGCGCAGGTGATGGCCGCGGTGTTCCAATCGCTGCCGGGGCTGACGTTCTCGGAGCCGATGACGCAGACGCCGTCGAGCACGACGCCGCTCGCGCAGCCGGAGAGCGCGCTGCTCGGGCCCGCGGGGCCCGCAGGGCCCGCAGGACCCGCCGGGCCCGCAGGACCCGCAGGGCCGATCAGGCCGTCGGTGGGGCCGACCCAGCGGCCCATCTCGTTGATGATCGTGCGTCCGCCGATCGAGACCGTGTTCGGCGTGATGTCTCCGACCGCGTTGCCCGAGACCAGCGCGTACGGAACGCTTCCGATCACCTGCCGCGGGGTCATCTCGGGATCCGCCCCGACCGACACGCCGAGGTACCGCGCGGTGCCGTTGAAGAGCGTCGCAGGAAACGGCATCGAGTCGCCGAGCTGCACGCTGAAGTACCCTTCGTCGAACATCACGGACACCGTCTCGGTCCACAGCGCAGCGCCGCCCATGGACGCGCCGTAGATCCGGTACGTGACGTTCTGCCCGCCGCGCACGGGCATGCCCGCGCGATCCGTCAGGCGTCCCTGGTGCACCAAGAACTGCGGGACTCGTTGCGCTTCAGCGGAACGCCCGCCGAGCGCGAGCGCCGCTGACATCGCCATCATCGCAATCGCGCGTCGAATGCCCTTCATGACTTCAGCTCTCCTTCGACCAACCGTTGTTTGAATCTTCTTCGACCGCCGAGCGCTGCACAAGCGCGGCGTCGATCACATCGTCGACGCCGCAGCGCCACTCGCCGTGGACTGCAGAATCCGAAACTCTACGCGGCGATTGACCGCTCGCGCTTGCTCGCTCTGTCCAGGCACGAGCGGCCGCGTCTCGCCGAACCCGCGGGACTCGAGTCGGTCCGCGGCGACGTTGTGCCGCACGAGCCACTGCAACACCGAAGCGGCTCTGCGCGTGGACAGCTCGAGGTTCTGACCGTCTTCGCCAACGTCGTCGGTGTGCCCGTGCACGCCGAGACGCTGGATCTCGGGGCTCGCTTGCAGCGCGTCCGCCAGCGACTGCAAGAGCCGCTCGCTTCGCGGCTGGATGCGGTCGCTGTTGGTGTCGAAGAACACCGGCTCGAGCGTGCGAATCTGCCCGTCTTCGACGCGCACCATGCCGGGGCAACCGTTGCGCGCGCGGTCGGGGTGCGGCTGCCCAGGCTCGCTCGGACACGCGTCCACGCGATCAGGGACGTTGTCGTTGTCTCCATCGGGCGCCGGACACCCTGCGCGCGACGGATCCGGATGCATCCCGTGGTGCTGCGCGCGGCACTGATCCACGGAGTTGCGCACGCGGTCGTTGTCGTCGTCGCCGTCGGGGCAGCCGCGGCGCGACGGATCTGCGTTCGCGCCCTGCGCGTTGGTGGGGCACGCGTCTTCAGCGTCCGTCACTCCGTCGCCGTCCGCGTCGCCCGCGGGACAGCCCGGCCGCGCGCGATCGGGCTGCGCGCCCGCGGCGGTATCTGGGCACAGATCCTCGCGATCGCTCACGCCGTCGGAGTCGCGATCGGTCAGCGGACAGCCTGCGCGCGCGGGGTCCGGCCGCGAGCCCGCAGCGACGTCCACGCACAAATCATCGCCGTCGATCACGCCGTCGCTGTCCGAGTCGCGCGCGGCCCGCGCGACTTCGGGTGGTCCGTGCAGCGTGAGCGTCGCTCCGCCGCTCAAGAACAGCGCCGAGCCCGAGACGTCGCCGTCCGTCGCCACGACATGGTGAAAGCGCACCGAGGGTCCCACCGCGAGAAAGCTCGTCGCGTTGAACTCGAACCCCGCGCCCGCGTTGTAGCCGAAGCGCAAGTACGGGCCCGTCAGCGCTGCGCCCGCGTTGGCGTCGACCGTCACCCTGCCGATGCGGCCCACCGACGGCTCAGCGCGCAGGCCGCCACCGACGAGCCAGCTCTGCCCGCCGCCGCGCTCGTTGGGAAACAGCACGCTGTCGAACCCCACCTGCAGCGCCACCGGCCCCACCAACACGAAGCCCGCCCGCGCCGCGCCGTGCAGCGCGAGCCCCTGCGTCAACACGCGCTGCTGGTAGTCGCCGAGCATGTAGCCGACGCCCCCCTCGAGTCGCAGCGAGAGTCGACGCCACACGTCCTCGGCGTTAGCGACGGACGGAGCGGCCATTGACGCAGCGATCAACGCAGCGATCGACCAACGACGCGAGCGTTCGACAGAGCTCTTCACAGCGACGCTCACAGGCCTCCGACGACGCCGACCAGCCCGCCGTTGAGCACGAAGTTGGTCGAGGTCATCTGCCGTTGGTGCTGCGAGCTCTGACCGAGCGTCGAGAGCATGCGAAAGTTTGTCGAGTTGGCGCGCGTGCCCGAGCTGACGAGGGACGAGCCGCTGTAGGTCGGCGCTGGCATCCCGCGCACGCACATTCCCGCCGTGCACGTCGTGCCTTCTTCGCAGTTCGATCCCACGCAGCACGGGAGCCCCGCGAGCCCGCAGGTCGCCTGGCACACGCCCATCGCGCACGCCGCGCCGCCCGGACACATGCGCCCGCACATCCCGCAATTGCTCGCGCTCGTCTGCAAATTGACGCACGTCGCGCCGCAGAGCGATTGGCCCATCGGGCACGGATCGGCGTCGCCCGCGCTCGCGTCGGCCGCGTCGCGGTCCGAAGCGTCTGCAACGTCGACCGTCGTCGCGCCGTCGCTGCCGTCCGCGGCGACCACGTCCACCGCAGAGCCATCGGCGCCCGCAGCGTCGAGCGAGGCCTCGGCGCCAGAGGCGTCGTTGCGATCGATGACAGGACCGGTCCCGCACGCAGCGAGAGCGGTGATCGAACAGAGCAGCAGTACAGCGGTCGTGCGCATGTCTTACTCGACGTGCTCGCGTCGCTGCCGAGCGACGAAAGACAATCCGCACGCTACCCGATTCGCATCCCCACTTCGACAGCGAAAATTCAGCGCGCGTCGCGGCCCGTCACGGGTTGGTGATCGAGCCGATCAGCCCGCCGCGCAGGACGAAGTTCGTCGATCGCATGGGCTGCACGTGTTGGCTGCTCTGGCCGACGGTGCTCTGAAGGACGAAGCCGGTCGAGCTCATCGTTCCGCCTGCAGAGACGAGGTCGCGGCCGACCGGCTGCGGACCGCGGTTGGCGACGCAGCGCCCAGCGGTGCACGTCGCGCCCTCTTCGCAAACGTCCCCAGCACAGCACGAAAGCCCAGCCAGCCCGCAGCTCGCAGCGCACACGCCGGCAGTGCACACGCCGCCATCAGCGCACGTTCTCCCACAAGCGCCACAGTGCTGCGAGCTCGTGGACAGGTCCACGCACAGGCCGTCGCACACCGCAGCGGCGCCGCCCTCGCACACGACCACGTCCGTGGCCGCGTCCACGAACGCGCCGCTGTCACCGCGCGCGTCGGTCGACGAAGCAGCGTCCGTCGGTCGCGACGGCTCGCTGCACGCCACGAGCGCGCTCGCGAACAACACTGAGCCCAACGAGCGCATCACAGGGTGCCGGTGCATTCGGGGTTGGACCCTACCACTGTTCGCCCCGCGTGCGCGCTACGCGCTGACCATCCCCAGGTTGGCCATCACGCGCGTCCCCTCTGCGCCGAAGCGCGGAAGCGTGACGCCCATCATCTTGGCGAGCGCGATGTACAGGTCCGCGATCGGCTGCCCGTTGACGTTGACGTGCCGGTCCGTCTCGATCTGACCGCCGCCGCGGCCCACGAGAAAGAGCGGGAGGTTGGTGTGGGCGTGCGAGTTTCCATCGGCGATTTCGCTGGAGAACATCAGCACCGTGTTGTCGAGCGCCGTCGTCCCGCCGCCGTCGTCGATCATGCGAAGCCGCTCGCACAGCTCGCCGAACTTGCGGATCTCCCACGACCCGATGCGCTCGAGCGCCGTGAGGCTGCTCTCGGCGCTCATGTGATGCGAGAGGTTGTGGTGCCCCTCGGCGATGCCCAGAAAGTCGAAGACCCGCCCCGAGCCCGCGTTGCCCATCATGAACGTCTGCACGCGGGTCATGTCGCAGCGAAACGCCAGCGCCATCAGGTCGTGCATCACGTCCACGTGCTGCTCGTACGGGATCGACGCCGCGGGCCGCGCGATCGGCGTGCACACCATCGACTCGGTCATCGCGACGCGCAGCTCGACCTCGCGGATGGCCGTGAGGTACTCGTCGAGCTTGCGTCGGTCCGTGGCGCCCACGCGCCCTTGCAGCGCCGTCGCTTCGGTGCGCACGTAGTCGAGCACCGAGCTCGTGTACGCCCGTCGCCGCGCTTGCGCAGCCGCGGTCGCCGCGGGATCCATCCCCGCGAACAAGCGGTCGAACGCCGTGCGAGGCGAGGTGATCTTCGGCAGCGGCGTCATGGGGCCCGCCCACGAGATGTTGCGCGCGTACGCGCACGAGTAGCCAGAGTCGCAGTCGCCCGCGCTCGAGCCCGCGTCGGTCCCGAGCTGCAGCGACGGAAACCGCCACATCGCCCCCGCACCTTGCGCGATCGCCTGGTCGATCGAGACGCCGTTGCGAATGTCTGTTCCGTTGGTCTTGGTGAGGCGCGCGGCGGTGAGAAACGAGCCCGTCCCGCGCGCGTGGTCACCGGCGCCGTCGTTGCTGCCCTCGAACGTGGCCGACGCGGGGCGATTGTGCACGCCGCTCAACACCAACGTGTACGGCTTGAGCGCGGCGCCGAGGCCGCTCAGCATCCGCGAATAGCTCCACGCGGCGCCCGACCCCATCGCCGCCGGAGAGAACCCTCGGTTGTCCGAACTATTGATCCCGCACGGCGTGTAATAGAACAACACGCGCTTGGGGGCCGTGCGCGCCTGCGCCCTCGCCGTGCGCGGGGTCAAGCTCTCGAGCGCGGGCAGCGCGATCGCGACGCCCGCGCCACCCAACACCACCCTGCGGCTGAATTTGCTTCGAAGCATTGGCGGATTCCTCGTCGATCTCTTGTCGGGGTCCTGAGGGTGGGTCAGCTGCGGGGCGTCTCTGCGCGACGCAGCCTGAACGCGTCGGACAAGACCACGCGCTCGATCAGCGCGCGCAGCTCCTGGCCGCTCGCGGTCCAGTCGCGCACGATGCGATCGAGCTGAGCGTCGTCGCGCTCGTTGAGCCCGCGTCCGAGCGCGTAGGTCATCACCTGCTTCGTCACGCAGCGAGGAAACCTCGGGTCGTCCTGAATGAGCCGCGCGAGCGTACGCGGCCCGTCGAAGCGCGCCCCGCCCGGCAATTCGCCGGTCGAATCGATGGCGAACGCGCCGTCCATCGAGCGAAACATCCCTGTTCCGTCGAAGTTCTCGAGGCCGAACCCGATCGGGTCCATCACGTCGTGGCACGAGCGACACACCGGGTCAGCCCGGTGCGCTTCGAGCCGCTGCCGCAACGACCCGGTCGGAACCATCTGCGTCGGCAACCCCTCGACGCTCGGCGGCGGCGGCGGCGGCGGCGCGCAGAGCAGCTGCGAGAGCACCCACTGCCCGCGCTTCACCGGCGACGTTCGGTCCGCGTGCGACGTCACCGTCAACGGCAGCCCCTGCGTGATGATCCCCAGGCGATTGGTGCTCGAGAGATCCACCCGCCGGACGCCAGTCCCCGCAGGCAGCGTCACGCCGTAGAAGCCCGCGAGCCGCTCGTCGATGAACGTGTACTGCGCCACGAGAAACTCTCGCATCGACACGCCGCGCTCGAGAAAGTGCGCGAAGAACGCGTCGGTCTCTGCGCGCATCCCCGAGCGAATCATCGGCGAAAAGCTCGGGTACAGCGTCGCGTTGACCTCGTGCTCGTCCAGGTTGCGCGTGTGCAGCCACTGCCCCGCGAAGTTCTGCGTGAGCGCCTGCGCGCGCGGGTCGTCGAGCATGCGCTGGACCTGCTCGCGAAGCACCGCGGGCTCGTGCAGCGTCCCGCCGTCCGCGAGGCGATCGAGCGTCTCGTCCGGCATCGAGCTCCACAAGAAGTACGACAGGCGCGAGGCGAGCTCGTGGTCCGTGAGCGGGTGCGGCGCAGGGTCGGTCAGCGACGGGTCGATCTCGACGCGGTAGACGAAGTGCGGCGAGACCAACATCGCGCGCATCGACAGCTTGATCGCGTCCTCCCACGTGCCCGAGTGCATCCGCGTCACGCCGCGAAACCGCGTCCAAATCGCGTTGACCTCGGCCTCGGGCGCGGGCCTGCGAAACGCACGGCGCGCAAAGCGCGTCAGCACTTGCCGCGCGCAAACGTCCTCGCCCATCGCGGCGGGATCGCAGGTGATCCACTGCGCGCGCGTCGCCGGCGCCGTCCCCGCGTCGAGCGGTCCTTCGACGCGGATCCAGTCCACCCAGAGGTTGCGGTCCGCCATCGTGGCCATGTCGACAAAATCGTTGCCGAACGACGCGCCGATGTTGCTCGACCCCGCGCCGGTCGCCATGAACTCCGCCGTGTACTCCGCAGGCGCCGCGCTCGTGACGGCGACCCGATGCGTGCGCACCGCGACCCCGTCACGCTCGATCGCGAGCAGCGCGTCCTCGGCGCCCGCGCGCGACTGCCACGCGCGAACCGTCACGCGATAGCGCCCCGCGCCCGGAAGCATCACCGGCGCGACGACCTCGCCGTTCGACCAGAGCAGCCACGCGTTGGTCGTGGCTTGCCCCACCGTCCCCATCAACGTCTCGCACTCGACCTGCGCGCGAACGGGCATCGGCGCCGCTGAGCCGATCGCCTCGTCGACCAACGCCTCCGCCGCGCGGTCGTACTGCTCGATGTGCAGCGGCGACACGCTCAGCACGTCGGCGATGTTGTCGAAGCCGTAGCCGCGATCATCGGCGGCGAACTCGTCCGCGGGCCGCGAGCGCGTGCCGAGCAGATCGCGCACGGTGTTGTTGTACTCCGCGCGATTCAAGCGGTGGATCGTCACGCGCTGCGGGTCGAGCGGCGCGACCGCGGCGCTGTCCGCGGCCCCTCCGTCCTCGCCGGGCGTGATCGGCGTCTCGCCGGTACGCAGTCCGATCTGGCCCTGACAGCTCGCGAGCGCGACGCCGAGACAGAGCGCGGGCCACGTTCTACGGTGCATCCAACGCATCGAGCGCATGGTCTGCATTGTACGCGCAGCACACATCTCGCGCGCAAGGGTTGCGCTTGACGATTCAGCGGATGCCCGAGGTCCGCGAATCGCGAAAGGACTCAGTGCTTGCCGATGGCCTTTTGCCAGCTCGGACGCGACGAGACACGCGTCCACCACGCGGCGACGTTCGCGCGCTCTTTGACGTTTGCGTCGATGCCCATGTCCTGCAGGTACTGCAGGTACGGCGCGAACGCGATGTCAGCCAGAGAGAAGGTCCCCACGAGATACTCGCTGCCCTTCAGCGCCGCGTCGAGCACGTCGAGCGAGCGCTTGGTGCCATCGAGCCCCGCTTGGATCACGCTCTTGTCCGGCTCGCGTCCGCTCATGGACGAGTACCAAATCTCGAGGACGGCCTTCATCGCCGCGGGGCTGAAGTACGACTGCTCGACGCTCAGCCACTGGTCCATTTGCGCGCGCGCCTTCACCGACGACGGCGTGAGCGCCGCTCCGCCGCGGGTCGCGTCGAGGTAGCGAATGATCGCGCGCGACTCGTACAGAGCGAAGCCGTCGTCGTCGATCGCAGGAACCACGCCGAAGGGCTGACGCGCGAGGTGCTCGGGGGACTTCTGCTCTCCCTTGGTGATGTCGACGATGATGAACTCGTGCGCTTCGCCCTTCTCGGCGAGCGTGCAGAGGACCTTGCGGGTGCAGGTGCTCGCGGGATGTCCGTACAGCTTCATGGGTTCGACTCGGTCTCCGTACCGTGTGCTTCGTTGAATGATCTGCAGGAGAGCGCGCGCAGCCACTTGCTCGACAGCCACGGCAGACCACGAGAACCCGCTAGGGAGTGGTCTGCCGTAGCGTATTTGAATGCTGGTCGATCGTCGGCCGCGGCGTTGCACCGCGGACTGAAAGCTGAGCTCGTCGCGCGCCTCCTGCCGACGGAGTTTCTACCAACATCTCGAGCCCGTTGCGAGAGCCTCACGCGCTCCTCTCGACGCCGCGCTGCGGCAACGCCGCGTCGCTATCATCGAGCGCGATGTCGTTGTCTCGCGCGCTGCTCGTGTCGTTGTCGCTCGTCGGCTGCCGCACACCCGCGGCCCGCCCCGCGCCCCCACAACTGCACGCGACCACCACAGCGCAGCCCGACGCATCGCAGCGAGCGCGGGTCGCGATCGAGCGCAGCGAAGACCTTCCCGCGGACGACGGTCGCGCGATCACCGCGTGCGGCCAGCTCGACAGCATGAGCGTCGGTCCCCGCGGCGCGCGGGGCACGTTGGTGCTCTGGGGCCTTCGCTTCGACAACGAGCCGCGGATCGGGCTCTTTTTGCGCACGCCCTGGCCCGGCGCCGAAGACGACGCCGCGCGCGACGCGAGCGCGCAGCAGGCCTCCACGGTCTGCGCCTCGGGGACGTTCTACGCGCAGTATCCACTCGCGCCCGGCGACCCGCCGCACGCCTCGCGCTTCAGCGGGCGCTGGCTGTTCGACGTCACCCTGCGACCGCGCTGAGCGATCCCCTGCAAACAGCGGTACATTCGCCGCGCGCTCTTCTATGGCACCGCCACGCATCCTCGTCGTCGAAGACGACCCGAGCACGCTCGTCGCGCTCTCGACCGCGCTCGAAGCGTCGGGCTACGCCGTCGAGCGCGAGAGCGACGGGCTCTCCGCGCTGTCGCTCGCGCAGCGGACGCGCTTCGACGCCATCATCTCCGACGTCAACCTGCCCGGAACCGACGGGTTCACCCTCTGTCGTCGCCTGCGCGAGCTGCAAATCTTCACGCCGATCGTCCTGCTCACCAGCCGCGACTCGGACATCGACGAGGCCCTCGGCCTCGAGCTCGGCGCTGACGACTACGTCACCAAGCCCTTCTCGCTTCGCGTCCTGCGCGCGCGGCTCGCGGGCCTCCTTCGCAGAGCCAGCCCCGCCGAGCCCGACCCGAGCGATGACCGCTTCGCGCTCGGGCCGCTCGTGATCGACCGCGCGCGGCTCACGGTCCGCTGGCACGGCGCGTTGATCGACTGCACCGTCACGGAGCTGCGCATCATCGAGGCCCTCGCCACGCGCGCAGGTCGCGTGCTCAGCCGAGAGAAGCTCCTCGAGCTCGGCCGCGAAGACCGCTCGTTCGTCGCCCCCCGCATCGTCGACACCTACGTCGCTCGCTTGCGCAAGAAGCTCGACGCCGCGCGCCCTGCGAGCAACCCGATCGAGACCGTCGTCGGCGCGGGATACCGATACCGCGAAGGGGGCTGAGCGATGCGACGCTCGCTGCGCGCGCTCGTCGTCGTCACCGTGGTGATCGTCGCCGTGCTGCCCGCTCCGCTCGTCGCGCTGCTCGGCGCCCTCACCGAAGAGCGCGAGGGCCGCACCGCGCGCGCGGTGCGCGAGGCCGCGGCCTTCGCAGCGAGCGAGATGGACCGAGGGCTCGACCCGATCAGCGCCGCCCGCGCGAGCAGCGCCCGGTTCGACACGCGCACGCGAGCGCTCGCTCTGTCGGGAGAATCCCTGGCCGATGTCGACAACGACCCGCGCGTCGCGACCTACGGAGCCGTCGCGTCCATCACCCTCGGAGAGCGTGCGGACCCCGACCCCGCCGAGCGCGAGCCGCTCGCCGCGCGCGCCGTCGTCCGAGCGTCGGCCCACGGCCCGAGCACCAGCTGCCACCGCCGCGAGCGAGGGGCGCTGCTCGTCTGCGAGTCCGCCGTCCAAACGCGGGACCGACGCGTCGTGCACGCGCAGAAGACCGCCACCGGCGCGGCCCAACGGCTGGCAGCGACAAGGCGACCGCTCTTTGCGCTGACGGGCTTCGTCGTGCTCTCGGGGCTCGCGCTCGCAGCGTGGCTCGTGCGGCGCATCGTCGGACCGCTCGACGCCCTGCGAGACGCCCTCCGCGATCGCGCACGCAGCGCGAAGACCGCCACGACGCCCATCGCGATGAGCGCGCCTCCCGAGGTGGCCGAGGTGATCGCGGCGCACAACCAGGTGCTCGCCGCGCTCGAGCTCGAGCGCCGAGAGAAAGAGCGGCTCGCCTCGGACCTCGTTCACGAGATCAAGAGCCCCCTGGCCGCGATTCGCCTCGCGGTCGAAGCCCTCGATGACACCGCTGCGGCGCCCCTCTCGCACACGGCCCTCGCCGCGGTCGAGCGCATCGACCGCACCGTCGCGATGCTGCTCGAGCTCTCTCGGGCAGAAGCGGGCCTCGAGCACGAGCCGCGTGAGCGCCGCTCGCTGCGGGCGTTGATCGACGGCGCGTGCGCGACGGTCGCGTTTGGCGAGGGCGTCTCGCTGTCGGTCTGCGGCGAGGACGAGGCCGTGAGCGTCGCGCCGGACGCGCTCTCTCGCGCGCTCGTGTGCGTGATCGACAACGCGCGTTCGTTTGCAAAAACACAGGTCGAAGTGAGCATATCGCGCGAAGATCACCGCGCGGTCGTGCGCGTGTCCGACGACGGTCCGGGCATCCCCGAGGCGCAGCTCGACCAGGTCTTCGAGCGCTTCTTCTCGACCCGACGCGAGCTCGGCGGAACGGGCGTCGGCCTCGCCCTCGCCCGCGCGGTCTTCGAAGCGCACGGCGGCGACGCGCGCGCCAAGTCGCCCCCCAGCGGAGGCGCGACGCTGGTGCTTCGCATCCCGAGTTCATCGTAGATTCACACGGGATCCACCGACGTTTCACCGGCGTTTCGAGCGAGATTCGAACGCGGACCGCAAACCTGTCGGCCATGAAGCCATCCGCCCTCGCCCTCGCCCTCTCGACGCTCGCGGCCCTCTCGTTGGGCGCCGCCAACGAAGTGGGAGCCCTCTCGTCCACGCGTACGCGGGCGCCGCTCGACGGACCGACGGACCTCACCGTCGCGACGTACAACGTCAACTTCGGCGTCGCCGGTGACGCCTCGACGCTCGACGCGATGGGCGCGACCGACGCCGACGTGTTGCTCTTGCAAGAGACCAACGAGCCGTGGGAGATCGCGATCCGCCAGAGATTTTACAGCTCGTACCCGCACATGCGCTTCGGCCACCCCGAGCGCATGCCCGCCGGCGGGCTCGCGGTGCTCTCGCGATTCCCGTTCGAGGTCACCGACCGCTCGCCGAGCGACGGCGGGTTCTTCTTCGCGTGGCGCGTGGTGGTGCACAGCCCGAGAGGCCCCGTTCAGATGCTCAACGTGCACCTTCGACCGCAGGTGACCGACGACGGGAGCTTTCTCAGAGGGCGATTCACGACGGGGCCGCTGCGGCTGCGAGAGCTCACCGCGCACGCCCGAACGCTCACGAACGACGCGCCCACCCTCGTCGCTGGAGACTTCAACGAGTCCGAGGAAGGCGCCGCGGTGCGCTCGATGCTCGCGCGTGGAATGCGCTCGGCGCTGCGCGAGTTCGCCCCGAGGGACACGACCTGGCGCTGGCCGCTCGGGCCGATCACGCTGCGGCAGCGCTTCGACCACGTGTTGTATCAATCCAGCGCGTTCGAGTGCGTGCACGCGCGGGCGATGCACGCAGGGCAGTCGGACCACGTCCCCGTCGTCGTGCGCCTCAGGCGACGGTCGGACTCGTGACGATCACCGCTGGGGCCAGCCGCCGCCGCCGGGCGCTCCGCCGGCGCTCGTTTCGGGCATGTGCACTGGCATCTGCGGCGCGCCCGCTTGCGCGCCAAAGGCCGTGGGCTGCATCGGCGCGTTGAGCGCTGGCGGCTGCGGCGCAGGCACCCCAGCCCAGCCCCAGAAATCGAGCACGAGCTGGCTCGGGTCGCGCGGGTCCACCTTGCACGGGACCACCGTCCCCGGCGCAAATCGATTGATCACCACCGGCGGAACGCGCTGCGCGAACGTCGCGCTGTACACCGGCCGCCCGTCGGGCACTTGCACTTGCACCGAGAACTTCATGATCGCGTCGCCTTCGACCGGCGGCATCGGCATCGGCTCGTACGAGACGATCTGCGCGTTGCCCGCGATCCCCGTCGCGAGCAGCCGCGCGACGCCGCCCTGCTCGACCCGCGGCGGCGCGCTCTGGCCGGACCAATCGATGGCCACGCTTTGAGCGTTGGCCGGATCCACGCGCGCGGCGAACTGCTTGCCCGGCTGGATCATCCCCAGGCCGATCAGGGGAACGATCTCTTGCACCATCACCTGGTAGACCGGCCGCCCCTGCACCTCCACGTTGACCGTCAACGCCAGCATCGGGTTGTCGTTGATCCTCGTCCCTGTGTCCTGCATCGCCAGAATGGTCACCGTCGCAGGCACGCCCGTCTGCAAGAGCGTCTGCTTCTGCGCGCTGGCCTTGAAGATCGGCAGCACCAGCTTCCACACGAGAAACGCCGGGAGCCCGACGCCCGCGACGATGCTCACCACGATCATCAGGATCTCGAAAACGCCGATTCCCGTGTCCATCTCCGCTCCGTCTCCGCGCGACGCACACCGCGCCGCGCGCGCCGATGGTATCGCCCCTCGATCCCAGGCGAGCGTTCAATCGCGGCGATTTTTCTGACGAATCACTCGTCGTCTTCTTCGCCCTCGTCCGTCTCTCGGTGGATCCGCACGATCGCCGCGCACAGCGGGCACGCCATCGGCGCGTGCACCTCGTCGCCGCGGTGCAAATCCAGCACGGCCCGAGACACCTCCGCGAGCGAGGCGCGCACCCGTCGCCGCTCGCCCTTCACCCGCGCGATGTCCATGTCGTCGTACGCCGTCGTTTGGTGGCGCATCCACGCGATCACCGCCGCCTCGGCGCGCCGCGGGAGCGGGATCATCTTCGTGCGCGCCACGGTTCCGCTGCCGACGGGCGTCGCGTGCTCCGAGACCGCGTCTGCGAGCGCCCGCGCGTACGCGCCGTACCGGGTCGAGAAGCGCAAAAACCGCAGAACGGCCGCGCGAAACTCTTGGACGTACCGCGCTTGCTCCTCGGCGCGCCGCTTGGCGTCCGCGGCGAGCCTGCGCGCGTACGCCGGGTCCGCGCGCTCTTCTTCGAGCGCGGCGCGCGCGGCGCTCACGTTGGCCGCCGGCGCCCACACGCCGTGCGAGAACATCTTGCGGCCCACCTTTTCGAGCACCGTCCACGACGGCCCGGCGGCCTTCACCCTGCGTGTGAGCCCAGGATCCCCAGGGGCAACACAGACCCACCCCGGCGGCGGCGAGTGAGCCCTGCCCTCTTCGTCGAGAAACGTCCGCGGGTCCTTCGTGGCTGTGAGCGTGAGCGTCGCGTGCATGAGCGCCAGGGCCGAGTCGTACCGCACCGCCCCCAGCGAGCGCGCATTTGCTGCAATTTCTCTATCAGAAGTAGTCGCACAGGGACGATGGCCCCGCGGCAAACGCCGCGTCGATCGCCCCGAGCGCTCCGCCGTCTGCGCCGATCGCACCCACGCTCAGCAGCGTCGTCGCCGACGACCACCCCATGAACAGCGGCGCGAGCGAGCGCACGTCCATCGTCGCCGACGCCTCGGCGTGCGCGACGCGACGTACCAGCGCGCGGCCGTCGTCGATCTCGAGCGCAAACGTCCCGTTGTTCGCTGCGATGAGCGAGTCGTGGACCGAGAGGGCGAAGCTCGCGCGAAGGCCCGCGGGGTACCTTCGCTCGGCCAGCGCGCGCTCGACGTTGACGACCCTGCTCATGGTGTACTCCACGCGCCGCGTCTCGAACTTCTCTTGCGGCAACAGCGACAGGATCGGAAGCACTGGGCCGCCGTACAACAGCGCCGCTTCGCTGACGGTGGTGAAGCGATCGATCAACGTGAGCACCGCGCGCGCTCCAGCCCCGTCGGCGTACGCGAAGTCTCGAACCTTCAAGAGCACCTCGCCGCCGTCGCGCACCTGCGCGAGCGAAGCGTACGCCGCGAGCGTGCCGTCTTCGCGGTAGCAGCCGAGGCACTCGAACTTGTCGCCGCGGTGCTGCGCGACGCGGTTCCACACGTAGGGGCCGCGGTCGAGGTAGCCGTTGTTTCGCGAGGCAAATTCCCGGTACAGGGCGCGCACCGAAGGATCTTCAGCGGGCACCACCCGCACGTCGAACGACCCGGCGCGCAAGCCGATGAACTCCGCGCGCGGCACGCGGTGCTCGAACATCGCCCCGCACTGCTCGTAGCCCACCGCTCGGTACAGCGTCTGCGTCGAGGGGTACAGCGACGAGAGGACGAACCCGTCCGCGTACATCGCGCGGATCGCGTCCTCCATCAGCGCGCGCCCGCGCCCTCTGCCTCGCAGCTCGGGAGGGACGGTCACCCCCGCGACGCCCATCATCGGCAACGAGCCGCCGAGCACAAACTGCCCCATCGGCACATAGAGCAGAAACGCCGTCGCGACCCCGCCTTCGTCGAGCGCGCGCAGGTGCTCGACGCCGCTCGTGGCGAACCACTTGAGGCAGTCTTCGACCGGGACCACGAAGGCCACGCTCGCCGAGCGCGCAGCGGCGTCGAGCTCGTCTTCACGCACGGGACGGATCGTCATGAGAGCTCAGGACGTACACCGCCCTCGCGCGCGCTGTCGATCACATGCAGCGCAGCGGGCCGCACACGGCTTCGATCCGACCGAGCACGGACGCGCCGAAGTAGGTCACCGTCGATCCAGTGATGCCCACCACTGCGTAGCCCGCAGGGCACGGGCTCTCTTGGCGACCGAGCATTCCGGCGCTGGGCACAGCAGCGCTGTCCGTCGACGCGCCGCCCGCGACAGGCTGGCACACCGCGCCGATTCGGTCCGTGATTTCCCCGGGCCGCGCATAGAGACCGACCGCCATCGAGCCGACGGGGCACTGCGCCGTGGGCGCTCCGGCGATCGTCGTGCTCGTCGCGCCGAACACGCCCGCGCTGTACGGCGCGCACACGAGCCCCGCGCGGTTGGCGAACCCTCGACCGTCCGCGGTCGCCTGCACGCCCACCGCGTATTGCCCCGCGGGGCACGAGACCGTGAACGGCGTGGGTGAGCTCCCGCCCACGCCGCCGATGGTGACACCCGTGCGCGTGTAGCTGTCCGTGCGGCACGTCGCGATGAGCTGATGGATCACAGCCGCGCCGAAATAGTCGGCGATCTGCGGGGTGAGCGACGAGATCGCGCCGCCGGGCAGGCACTCGCGGTCATAGGCCGTGCCGCTCGCGGCGCCGACCGATGCGAGCGAGACGCGCATCGCGCTGCGATCCCAACGAGCGGGTCGGCACGACGCAGAGATCCGGTCGACGATGTCACCCGACGCGCCCGTGAAGCCCGTGAGCACGCTGCCCGCGGCGCACAATCGCTGCTGAAATGCAGCGCCAGGAGCGCCGCCGGTCCAACGAACCGCGCCCATCGGAGCGCCCATCGCGTCGACCGTCGCGCACGCCAGGTTGATCGCGTTGGGAACGCCGCGTCCCTCGACGGAGATCGCGACGCCGACAGCGACCTCGTTGGCGGTGCACGACTGCGCGACGCCGCCGGCCATGCGAGGCGTTCCGATGCTGAATCCGCAGGCGTTCGGGCCAACGATGACGCCCGCGTCTGCGGTCGCATCCGGGCTCGAATCCGGCGTCGCGTCCGGCGTCGAATCGGGGCGCGAATCCGGAAGCGCGTCGGGCAATGCGTCCGGCAACGCGTCGGGCCGAGAGTCTGGAAGCGCATCGGGCCGAGAGTCCGGAAGCGCGTCGGGCAACGCGTCGGGCTGCGCGTCCATCGTCGCGTCGGGCAGCGCGTCCGGCGCAGCGTCCATCACTTCGACGACGTCGGGCTGCGAGACCACATCGGGCTGCGAGATCACGTCGGGCTGCGAAACCACGTCGGGCTGCGAGACCACGTCGGGCTGCGAGACCACGTCGGGCTGCGAGACGATGTCGGGACGCGACGTGGTCGTGTCCGCGGCAGCGTCGTCGCTCGGGCTCACAACGGGCGTTCCGCACGCGGCCAGCGCGAGACCCAGCAACGAGACAGAGCGAACAAGCGAATCGGGACCGAGATGCAATCTGGGGAATTTCCGCATACGCATCGAATGGCACGAGCGACCGGCGCGCGTCACCCGAAGTGAGGACAGTCCTCACCCGACCGCACTCAACACGGCTTTCACAACATTTCGCGGCGCCTTCGCGCTCAGACGATCAGTCGCGCCCGCGCCACCTCGCGCAGGCCCTCGCCGCGCGTCACCGGGCCGCGCTCGGCGGCGCGCAGCAGCTTCCAGATGTGCCTCCCCAACACGTCGATCTCGGTCGACGCGAACTGCTCTCCGCCGAAGCGCTGGATCGTCTCGGTCTGCGCTTTCAGCATCACCGCGTCCTGCTGAAAAATCTTCAGCCCGAGCGGCTCGAGCACCGGCGCGAGGGTCTTGATCGGGATGCGCAGCCGCAAGCTCACCACGTTGAACAGCATCGTGCGCGCGTCGCTCACGGGCGTGAGCGCGGTCGTCACCAGCACGTGGTTCTCGCCGCCGAGCTTGTATTCGACTTGTGCGATGCAGGGCGCGATGAACCGATCGAAGTGCTCGACGATCCCGCCGCTCGGCGAGAGGATCCGCGCGACGATCCCGGGCGGACGCGGCTCTCCCACGTACTCCGCTTCGACGCGATCGGCCGACGCGCGCACGATCGCCTCGATGGTGATCCCGCGGCTCTCGCTGCGAAAGAGCCCCTTGTGCAAGAACGCAGTGTGCGGGACGTCCAGCGCGTTCTCGGCGGTCGCGAGCACCGTCCCCTCCGCTTGCGTGCGCTGGTACACGTGCGCGTAGCGAGCGTCGCTCAAGTGCGCAAACTCCAGCGGCTCGTCCTGCGGCTCGACGCCCGGACGCGCGTACACCCAGATCCATCCGCCCCGCTCGCGAACGGCGAAGGCGGTCGCCTTCCACGCAGCGCTGTCCTTCGCGCGCGCCTCGGCGCACAGCGACGGGATGTGCGCGCAGCCGCCTTGTCGATCGAAGCGCCAGCCGTGGTAGGCGCACTCGAGCGTCCCGTCCGCAACAACCTTGCCCATCGAGAGCGGGACGTTGCGATGCGGGCAGCGATCGAGCAGCGCCCCCGCCACCCCTTGGCGATCACGAAACAACACGATCGGCGTGTCGTACAGCGTTCGCACCAGCGGCTTGTCCCCGAGCTCCGCGCTCGTCGCGAGCACGTACCAGTGATCCAGCGCACGCACCGCGGACACGTGGCCGCGCGTCGCGCCCGCGATCGGAAGCGAGCGCTTCGCTGAGCCGCCTTCGCCGCCGTCGTTGTCGCGCTCGGTGTCGTCGTCATTGTGGGTGGTCATCGCGCCCGAGAGCTTACTGCACAGCGATGGATCCCCAACTGCGCACCATTTGCACGGTACGCTCGCGCGCGATGAGCCCTCGCCAACGGCCGCTGGTGTTCGAGCGGTGGCCCGCGCTCGAGAAGAGCGTTCCCTGGATGCGCATCGCCGAGAGCCCGACGCCCGTCGAGCGCTGCGAGTCCGTCGAGCCCTTCACCGACGCACGCGCGCGCAGCGTCGACCTCTGGATCAAACGCGACGACCTCGTGTGCGAGCGATACGGCGGCAACAAAGTGCGCCGCTACGAGTTTCTCTTCGCCCGCGCAAAAGCCCTCGGAGCGCGCTCTCTCTACACGCTCGGCGGCCTCGCATCGACGCAGTCGACGGCAACCGCCGTGCTCGGTCGCGCGCTCGGCTTCGACGTGCGACTCGTGCTCTACAACCAGCCCGTCACCACGTTTGCGCGCGAAGCCCTCTGCATCAACGCCGAGGCCGGCGCCGTGATGACCCGCTCGAGCAACTTCGTCACCGCCGCCGCGCGCCTCGCGTACGAGCTCGCCCGCGCGCCCAGAGGCGAGGCGTTTCTCATCGAGCCCGGCGCGAGCTCGGCCCTCGCCAACCTCGGCTACATCGACGCCATGCTCGAGCTCGCCGCGCAAGTCGACGCCGGTGAGTGCCCGCGCCCCGACGCCATCCTCGTCCCCGCCGGAAGCTCGGGAACGCTCGCCGCCATCGCCCTCGGCGCCCGCCTGCTCGGCTGGGACACGCGCGCGATCGGCGTGCGAATCGCTCCCCGAATCGCCACCAACCGCGTCACCATCGGCCACCGCGTCCGCTCCACCGCCCGCCTGCTCGCCCGCCTCGGAGGCGCCGACCTGCGATCGCTGCGCGGCGCGCGCTGGGAGGTGATGCAAGGCTTCATCGGCCCCGGCTACGGCTACCCCACGCCCGAGGCCATCGAGGGCATGCACGCATGGCAGACCCTCACCGGCGCGAGCGGCGAGGTCACCTATTCGGGCAAGCAAATGGCCGCGCTGCGCGCGCTCGTCCGAGACCCCTCGCTCGCGGGCAAGACCGTCCTGCTCTGGGCCACCCTCGCCACGCGACGCCCCGCGGTCACCGAGGCGTCGCGGCGCAAAGTCCCTCGAGAATTTCTCTCGGTCTTCGACGGCCCCACGGAGTGCTGACCGATGCCTCGCATCACGGACATCGTCGACGTCCCTGTGTTTCTCGCGGTCGTTCGACAGCGGCTCGCGCGAGGACTCGGCGAGCGCTGCGTCTTCGGCCGAAGCCACATCGACGCAGCGCGCCCGCACCAGCCCTCGATCGAGAGCGCTCGCGCCGCTGCCCAGCGCGACGCCGACCGCGCGATGGCCTCGGTTCGCGACGCGCTCGCGAGGCCCCACGACCCTTCGTTGCTGCGCGCCGTCTCGTGGCAGTACGGCTTCTCTTCAGCAGCCTCCGAAGCGCAGCTCGTCGAAGCGGCCCGCGCGCGGGTCGAGCTCGCGACGCAGAACCACGAACACACGTATTCAACTTCGGCCCACCGGCTCGCCACCCTCGCGCCCCGCGACGAGGCCCGCGCGGCGTGCGAGGCGATCGCTGAAGCGCAGCTCGCCGAGGGCCGCTGGCTGCAGGCGCAAGCGTGGCGAGCGGCTGCGTTTTCGCTGGGCGCCGAGCGCCGCCCCGACGCGATCGATTTCGACGGCGACGACCCGCGCCCCGCCCGAGCGCGCGAGCAGCCCTCGACGCGCTTTCGCGCGCAGCCCTGGCGACAGCGGCACTGGCTCGCGTGGGACTGCAAGAACTACGGGATCACCGACGTTCCGACGCTCGTCGCCGAGGCCCACGACGAGAGCTTCTCGGTGCGCGCCAGGGTGTACCGCTCGCTCGGGCAGGTCGGTCACCCCGCGGCGGTGTTTACCCTGCGCGACGCGCTCGAGGACGCGCACCCGTTCGCGCGCGCGCAAGCAGCGCGGGCGCTCGGCTGGCTCGGCGACGCCGGCGCCGTCGAAGCGCTGCTCGGGCGGGCGCGAAGGGACATGGACGAAGAAGTGCAGCGCGCTTCGAGGGACGCCCTCGCCCGCATCGTCGCGCTCTGGGAGCACTGGGGCGAGTGGCCCGCGATCCTCTCGTCCCCGAGCAAGCTCGCGCAGGTCGCGCAGCGATTTCGGCTCATCGGCGCGTTCGGCGCCGTCGATCTGCCCGTCGACGACGCGCCCTCGTGCGGCCGCGAGAGCGAACGCGTGCACGGTCATCGCTACGACTACAACCACTACTTCGAGGACGCGCAGCGCGAGCACGAGGCGCAGGCCAACGCGGGCAACGACCGGGCGAAGCTCGGGGCGCGCATCGACGACGCGCTCGATCGCAACGACACCCGCGCGCTCGGGTCGCTGTGCGCCGCGGTCAGCGCGCTCGGCGCGGACGAGTGCGAGCCGCGGCTGCGCGCGCTCTCGACGCACAGCGAGCGAGCGGTCGCCTTTCACGCCGCGCGAGCGCTGCGGGCGTCGCGCGCGCGCCGCCTGTCCGCGCGCTGAATTCGGGAACATCCGCACACGTTTTCAAGGCACTTCGCCGCGGTGTCGTCGGACCGCTCCGCTATGCTCATGGGATCTTTCAACGGCACGTTCTTGACGGAGGTCCGCCGATGCTCGCTCGTTCGAACACGCGCACACGTACGCTCGCCCTCGCGCTCTGCGCGGCGCTCACCGCGCGCTGCGGCGATCCCATGGGCACCCCGGACGGCTCTGCCGCGACGGACGCAGGCTCGACCGCGCGCGACGCGAGCGCACCGCTGCCCGACGGGACGACCTCGATGCCCGACGCGAGCGCGCCCTTGCCCGACGCGAGCGCGCCGCTGCCCGACGCGAGCGCGCCCGTCGACGTGATCACTCCGCCAGTGGACGCGGGCCCTGCGCCGTCCTGCGCGACGCCGATCACCGCGCGCGCGGTGGTGACCGAGCTGACGGGCGTGATGCCTGCGGGGTGCGCGTCGTTCGCAGGGATCAACAGCAGCACGGTGAGCTGCATGCGGCTCGCGGGCGCGCCGGACGGCTCGCTTCGCTTCGCCTACCGCGACAGCAGCAACGTCGTGCGCGTGCTGACGATCGACGCCGCCGGCCGGCGCGGGCCTGTCGAGCTACGCACGATGGGCGAAGACGTTCGCGCGGTGCACGTGCACGAAGGCGGCGACGTGTCCGTGCTCGTCCGCCGCGGAATCGTCCTCGCCCTCGTGCGCTTCGCCGCTGACGGAACGGTCCGCTCGGACCAAGGCGTCGTCGGCACCATGGGCATGACCGCCGAAGGGACGCGCTGGGCCGACAGCTCGCTCCGCTCCGCAGCCCTCGCGCAAAACGGCGCCAACATCGCCATGTACACCTCGGTCTCGGGCAACTGGGGCGCGCGCGGAATCCACCAGGGAGACCACCTTCGCAACATCAACCCGATGGGCATGGTGCAGTCGGGCGGCTGGGACTGGGGCTGCTCGCACTCGCTCGACCTGCGCCTCGCGCGCGGCGCGATGGGACTTGCGCCCGTGTGCTTGTCCGACGGGTTTCCGTCGACGGGCATCGTCTTGAATAACCGCACACAAATCGTCGCCGCCCCTGGATGGAACCAAGGCGGCAGCATCGGCAGCGGCTACGCCTCGCGCTCGATCATCCCCATGCTCGGCGGCGTCGTGCCCGACGGCAACGGGTTCTACCTCTCCTTCGCCAGCGCCGACGGCCGCCCCGCGCGCGACGTCGCCGTCCTGCGCTTCGAAGGCACCACCGCCGCCCCGCGACGATGGCTCACGACGGGGGCCGCCAACCAGCTCGCCTATCAGGTCGACCTGATGCGCCTCGGCACGGGAATGCTCGCCTACTGGGAGTGGGTCGCTGGCAGCGAAATCTCTGCCAATTTGCAGGAGCTCGACGCATCCGCCGCCCCGCGCGGCGCCGTGCACCGCATGCCCTCGACGGACATGGCCAACCCGCTCGCCTTTCGCGGCGGAGAGGTCCCCGCGGTCTCGGTCCCCAACGGCGACGCGGCGTGGGTGGGGCTGCGCTCGGGCCGCACGGGCCCGCTGCGCGTCGTGCGCATTCGCGCGTGCGCGATGTGACGGTCAGCGCAGCGTTCCGCGGCGGATCTGGTCGAGGACCTTGGGGCCGAGCATCCACCCGAAGCCGACGCGGGTGAGGTCATCCACGAACTGACCAACGGTCATCTTCGATTCTCTCGCGGCTCTCTCGAGGTCCCACTCGTTGGTCCCGAGCAGCTTGAGCAAGTACGCGCGGCGCGCCTGCTGCACGCCCAGCCGGTAGGTCTTCAGGTACGCGAGCGTCCCGTCGCGCGCGACGATGCGCTCGCCCGCGTGGTGCTCGCCCTTGCGCGAGGGCGCCGTGACGAAGCGCTCGAGCTTGTAGCCCTCCATCGAGTACACGCTGGACATCATGGCCGAGGTCAACAGATCGCCCGCCATGAAGCGCGACCACTCTGCCCACGCGCGCTCTTCGCGCGCGAGCGCGGCGCGCAGGTCGTCGATCGTTCGAACAGACCGCGAATCGACAGACGTCTTGAATACAGGCACATCATACGCCGCGTACTCCAAGAGCTCCGACGGAAACAGGTCGAGCACCAGCGAGTCGTGGATCGAACGATAGTCCTCGGCGGTCGGCGCGACGAAGCTGCCGAACAGCATGTCCTTGAAGAACAAGAGCATCCCGCACTGCCCGTCGACGATCTCGAACACGCGCAGCGCCTCGGCGAGGTGCTCCATCGAGCGCCCCGAGACCGCCCGCTCGACGCGCGGGTCCAAGCCGCGACGCAGCACGCGCTCGGACCAATCGCGGCTCGCCACGTCGGGGCCCGAGAAGAAGAGCGCGAGCAGCCCTTCGACCGCGAGCTGCTGCGGCGCGAACCGCAGCGATCGATCGGACGCGCGGCGCGCCATGCGCAGCTTCACGCGCACCGAGCCTCCGTGCGGATGAAACCGGTGACCGTCGCTCTCGCGCACGAACGCCGCGCCCTGGTTGAGCTCGGCCTCGGCGGCATCGCCCCAGCTCACGACGAACGCGTGCGGAACGACGGACGTAAACGCCAGCTCGCGCTCGGGGTGCGCCGTGTGCGCAGAGATTCGCGTCACGGTGAGCTCTGGGGCGTGCGCGACGCGCGCGAGACGCAGCTTCGGCACCGCCCGCGTGCGCACGAGCGGGACCAGTCGAACGCCCCGCCAGCACTGCGAGGCTCGAGGCTCGAGGCCGTTGAGCGACACCGATTCGATCGAGTAGCGGTTCACGCGCTCTGCTCCTCGGCGGACATCATCGCCTCGCGCTCGGCCGGCTCGTCGACGACCCCGTCGTCGTCGCTGTCATCGAGCCGCAAGAACTCGCGCACGCGGCCGTCGAGGTACGCGCGCAGCACGTCGATCGTCGCCTTGTCGTCGGCGAACCGCGCGAACCCGAGCGCCGTCACGACGTCCTCCGCCTCGCGTACGGTCACCATCGGAACCACCGGTCCGAAGCTCGCCGCCCCGAAGTTCGCCGCTTCGAACACAGGGTTGACGTGCACGATGGACACCTCGCGCCGCACGTCGATCCGCGAGCGATACGCCGCCAGCACGCTCGCGAGCGCGCCAGGAGGGTCGTTTTCGTAGCCGTCCGACACGATCACCAGCAGCTCGGGCCGCAGCTCGAGCGCGTCGAGCACCCGCGACGCAAGCCGCGTCGAGCCCTTCGGCCGCAGGTCGATCCACGGCGCGTCCTTCGCGCCGCTCGTCCACAGGCCCGTGTAGCTCGTGGCCGACGCGCGCAAGAGCGCGTCGATCGACGCGGTCAACGCCAGCGGGCGCAGCCGCTTCTCGCGCGAGCCCAGCGTCGAGTAGCTGTCGTCGAGCACCGCCACCACGCGGCCGATGGCCATGGGCGACAGCGCGACCGCGCGGGCCACGCTCTGCTCCATCGCAGCCAGCAACTCGCTGCGACGCGCGGCGCGCTCGTCGTCGCCGAGCGCGTAGGCGAAGAGCGCGAGGCGCGTCGGCCGCTCGCGGGACAGATCGACGCCGGGCACGTTGGCCTCCGCGCGCTGCGCGGCGCGCTGCGAACGAAACCGCTCGGCGCGGGTCATCATGGGCGCGATGCGCTCGAGAAACCGGTCGCGCGGGATCTTCAGCCGCCGCGCGAAGCCCACGGCGATCGTGTACGGAAGCGCGTACACGGCGTCCTCGGCGTAGTGCGCCGCGCGCCACGACTCGTAGAGGGGCGTGGTGTACGCGCGGTCCTTCGAGCAGCGCTCGAAGAGAAATCGCCCTGTTTCTCCAGGGGTCGCGAGGTGAAAGTGCCCGACCACCGTCCTCAGCGCGCGTCGGTACTTCACGCTGTCGAACGTCACGTCGCGGCCCGCGAGCCACCCGCGCACCAGCGCGCGCACGCGTCGGTTGGTCACGCGACGACGGCAGACCGCCTCGAGCAAGCGGTAGACGCGCTGCGGAGGCAGGCGCGCGAGCGTGGCCTCGATCAGCGAGCCTTCGAGCGCGCGCTGCTCGTCGGGCACGTCGCTCGCGTCGCACAAGAGCGACTCGACGATGCGCGCCCGCGCGTGGTCGTTGATGCCAGCCGCGAGCGTCCGCGCGTAGAGCGACCGGTAGTGCCGACACACGTATTCATGCAAGAAGTCGAGCGCGAGCGACTGGCCCCGCGCGTCCTCGTAGAACTCGGCCTGCGACGTCGCGGACAGGCACGCGTTGATGAACAACACGAGGTCCTCTCGCTCGATGCGCTCGGTGTGCTTCGTCACAGCTTCGGGCCCTTCGGACAAGACCGCCGCGCGCCGACGTCCATCACGTCAGCGTCGCAGCAGAGTAAAATACCCGGGGGAAAGGCCGAGGTGACGGAGCGAAGCTCGGCTTTCAGAAGTCGTTTCGAAAGTCACCTCGAAGGCCCGCCGGGCGAGCGCGATGATGAGTCCGGCGGATCCCGCTGTAAAGCGCCCTGCTGCATCGGTCACACTCACAGAGCCTTGCGCACTTTTGATCAACGCCTCGCGACGGTCCCCGACCGACCCATCCAGTGCTACCGCTGCGACGAGACCGTCGTCCCCGGCTCGCTGGCGATCGAGTCGATGATCATCGACCTGTACGCTCCCTACGACGATGTCGTCCCCGAAGCGCCCGCGCTCGCATCGAACCCGGGCTCGTTCGACCCGGCGTTGCTCGAGCTCGAGCTCGAGCGCGACGAAGAGCCTCTCGACGCCTATCGCAACGCGCGCAACACCGTCTGGCACCACCCCGACTGCGCGCTCGACGTGTACCTGCACTCCACCACGACGCTGCTTCAGCGCTGCAAGAGGCGCGACGATCAGCTCGAGCAGCTCTATCGCAAGGGACTGCAGCGTCGCCGCGTCGCCAACGCCATCGCCCGCGCGCGCGCCGGGGGACGCACGGTCAACGGCGACGCCGTCGAGCGCGTCGAGCCCGCGATGGACCGCAAAGGAAGGCCCCGCGTCTCGGTCCTGGTCATCGGCTCGGGCAGCTCGTCGACGAGCTGGGCGTGGCTCGCCTTCGACCACGCCACCCACGACCAGACCTTCGCCTCGCCCCTGCGCGAGTACGCCTTCACGTCCTTCGGAGGACGCATGACCGACGACGTCGCGACGGACCCGTCGCAACCCTTGGTCGCGACGGTCTACCTCTCGATCGCCTCTGTCAAAATCGTCAAGAACCAGCGCGAGAAGCTCGGCGTCCTGCGCTCGCTCGGCGCGCCCGCTCCTGCGCTGTGGATCCTCGGCCCCGAGACGCGCGACCCCGCCACGCGCGACGCCAAGGTGCTCGAGCTGCGCACAGAGCTCGAGCGCGTCGGATTTCGCGCCGACGAAGCGCCGGTCTTTTGCTCGGACAAGCTCGACGAGCAAGCGCTGCGAGAGTTCGTCGCGCTGCTCGACGGTCAGCGCGCCGAAGGGCCCATCGCCCGCAGCCTCGCCGACAGCATCGAGAACGCCCTCGTCGCCGTCGAGACCGCCATCCGCGAGCGCTCGCTCGATCAGTACGCCGCCCTGTGGCGCAATTTCGTGCAAGAGGTCTCGCTCAAGCTGCCGGGCACGACGCTCAAGCTCTCGCCCGCGCTCACCGAGCGCGCGTTCGCCGCGGCGCTCGCATGCGCAGAGGAGCCGTCGTCGCGGGACTACGCGCTGGCGTTCTTGCTGACGTACGCGCCGAGCGGCCCGGTCGAGGCCATCGCACAGTGCGCACGCTCGATGTTCGACGAGCCCGGCCGCGGGCGGTTGAAGCACTTCGCCCTCGCTCACGCGATCTTGAAGCAGTGGGGCTTCGACGCGCTCGATGACCTGGTCGTCGACGGGATCCTGCACGAGCCAGGCTCGAAGCTGCGACGCGACGCGCTCAGGCCGCTGCTCGCCCGCTGCGCCAACGATGCAATCGCCGAGCGCCTGCGCGCTGCGGCCGAGCCGCTCAAGGCCAAGGACCCGCAGAAGTCCGAGCTCGTCGCGCTCGCGCTCAGCATCGAGGCGCGCGCGTACAAGGCGAAGAAGAAGAAAAAGAAGAGCCCCGAGGAGGACCCTTCGTGAGCCACTCGTCCGGATTTGCGCTCGCAGCCATCGCGCTCGCGGCGTGCACGCGCGCAGCGCCCAACGTCAACGTCGACGCACACACGCCTTCGCTCGGCGACGCGTCGGCGCCGGCCGTCGATTCGTCTGCGAATTCACAGATCGTTCGCGATGCCTCGGCGACGATGCGCACCGTCCCGATCGCCCTCGCGCGCAGCGCCGATGGCGACACCATCGCCGTCGTGCGGGTCGCGTCGCGAACCGAAGACGAAGAGATCCGCCCCACGCTCGGCGCGCTCGCAGCCACAACACCGGCGACGACCGCGATCGCCGCCCCCTCGCGGCTGATCGAACGCAGGCCCGATCACCGGGTGCTTCGCGTCGAAGCGGGCGGCGCTCGAAGCGCGCCCGTCGACCCCAGCACGGGCTCGTGGCTGGTGCTCGATTCGCGCGCGATCGTAGCGATCCCGCTCGACGAAAGCGCGCAGCCCACAACGCTCGCGCGCGACGGATGGGCGCCGGTCGCACCACCGCTCGCCGCGCTGCTGCGCAGGACCGTCGGCGCAGGAGAAACCGCGCGCGCGATCGATCCGAGCACGATCGTCACGAGCGCAGCAGGCCCCGCGGCGGTGTTCGCCGCGTGCGCAGAGGGCGAGCACCGCTGGGGCGGACGCCCGTGCGCGACCCACGTAGTAACCACCGCCAACGCAGCCACCGTCGAAGCCGCCCCCGAGCCCGTCGTCGCCGCGCGCGCGACGAACGCCACCACCGCGATCCTCCGACCGCGCTGTCCTCGCGTCGCCGACGTCGTGCGTTGCCCCATCGAAGCCGTCACGTACGCGAGCGCGACGCCCACGGTCAGCGCGCTCGGCTGGCTCGCCTTCGACTCTGCTGAAGGCAACAGCGCTCCCGGCTGGTCTCAGCTCGTCCCGTACAAAGACACCGTCCTCGCCGCGTGGAGCGCACGCGACACCGCCGGGGGCGCCGCGCGCTACTCGCTGCGCGTCGCTCGCTACGAGCCGGCGTCTCGTCGCTGGTCGGCGCTGCCGGCGATCGCCAGCGAGTCGACCGCGACCGCGCGGGCCATCGGGGCGGACCCGCTCACCGTGCTCTGGAGCGAACGCGACGACCCCTCGCGCCTCAACCTCTCGACGCTCGCAGGCGCGCGTTGGACCACCACGGTCGTGCCTCCCTTCACCGGAACGCTCGTCGACGCGATGATCGACGCCTCCCCCACCGGCCCCGTCGTTCGATTGCTCGTTGATCAACCCGACGGCGACGCCGAAGTGCGATCCCGCGCAGGCGCCGACGGGCCGTGGGAGACACAGAGACTGCGTGCCAACTGACCCGCGGTCACCAGTTGTTTTTCAGCGTGACCCGCGGTCATGCGTGGGGGATCGTCGCCACCATCGACGGCCGCTCGGCGAAGCGGTCGTACCAGCGAAACAGCTTCGGTCGGCTCGATCGGAGCTCGCCGAACACGTCACGAAACTCGAGCCAGCCCAGCGTGACGCCCGCGCAAATCTGCGCGAGGTCCACGGTCGCGCCGAACGTCTCGACCTCGGACTCGAGCGCATCCAAGCCCTGCGTGGCCTTCTCGCGCTGGCCGTCGAGCCATGGGTTCCACCAGAGGTTGTTGGGGCGATGGGCCTTCTCGTAGAAGTGCAGGATGCCTGCGTCGAGGATGCCGTCGCACAGCGCTTGCTGTCGAAGCACCCGCCAACGATCGGGCCCCGACGCGGGCACCAACGAAGGCCCTTCGGCGAGCGTCCCGAGGTACTCGCAGATGACGGGCGAGTCGTAGAGCGTGCTCCCATCGTCGAGCACCAGCGCGGGAATCTTGTTGAGCGGGTTGGCCTTCGACAGCGTCGGGTCCGCCTTGGTGGGCGTCGGTCTCAGCAGCTCGGTCTCGATGCGATCCGCGAGCCCCAGCTCGCGCGCGCACACGAGGACCTTGCGAACAAACGGTGAGGTCGGCGTGTAGTAGATCTTCACGCGCCGATCATCGTGAACGCGGCGCGCGTTGTCACCACCGACGCCCGCTCAGCAGAACAGAATCGGCGTGCACTGCGGCGAGCCCAAGCCCAGCGGCGCGCAGCAGTTCTCGATGATCGGCGAGCAGCGCGTCCCGCAGCGACCGCAGTTGTTGCGGTCCGTTCGAGTGTTGACGCACGCGCGGTTGCAGCAGGTCAGGCCCGCGCCGCACGGCGGGTCGCACGCGTTGGGATCGACGCAGCGGCCCGAGCGACACTCGGTTCCGGCGGGGCACGTGGCCCCGGTCGTTCCGCAGACGCAGGCGCGGCCCGAGCAGGTCTCGCCCGTGGGGCAGCCGCCCGGGCAGCCCGAGCCGCACACGCCCGCGTTGCACACCTGCCCCGCAGGACACGCCGCCCCCGACGCGCCGCACGCGCAGATCCCCGGCGCCACGCAGCGCTCGCCCTGCGCCATGTCACACGCAGGAGCGCACACAGGGGTCGCCGTGCACGTCCCCGCGCTGCAGAACTGCCCTGCAGGACACGCGTTGCCGCAGCTCCCGCAGTTTCGCACGTCGCTTCGCACGTCGATGCACGCGTCGCCGCAACACTCTTGCGACGCCGCGCACGTCCCGCTCATCCCGCAGAGGCAGAGCCCCGAGATGCATCGATGCCCCGCGCGGCACGCCGGTGAGCACAGCGATCCGCTGTCCACCGCGACGCCAGTGTCCACGAGCACGCCCGTGTCCGTCAGCACACCCGTGTCGCTCACCACGTCGGGGCCGACCACGACGCCGCGATCCGTCGCGACGTCGATCGCCACCCCCGTGTCCTGCCGGACGCCGCTGTCCATCAGCGACCCGCTGTCCGCCGCGGCGCTGTCGCGTCCGCCGTCGCGCCGCACGGGCCCTTCGTCGATGCCCACGCAAGCGACGGCGCTCGACGCGAGCCATGCCACAAGCAAACGACAACGAAGCTGCATGCGCACGAGTGTAGCGCGATGCTACGAATCCGACGAAAGGTCCGATCGTTGGCGCAACCACCGCAGCTCGCTCCGGCCCCGTCGAGGCTCTCGATCACCGACCTCGCCCAGGACATCGCCGGCGACCTGCCCCGCGACCTCGTCCTCGAATGGAGCGCCTCGGACCGAACCCCCGCGATCCACCAGCGCCTCCTCGCCCCCTTTCTCGTCCGCGGAACCATCGTCGCAACCGACTCCGCCGGCCTCTCGTCGCTCACCCAACGGCTGCCCCTCGCCGCGGTCCTCAAGCTGATCTCCGAGCCCAAAGAGATCCTCTTCGCCCTCGGCCGAGCGATCGGCGGCGAGGCCATCGGCGTGTGGACCGCGGACAATTCTCAGCTCTTCTTCGACGAGTCGATCGAGCCCGCAGCGGTCCTCGACCAGCTCTTCGAAGCGCAGCGCCGCATCGCATCGCGCACCGTTCAAGTGGGCATCGGCGTGCATGTCGGCGAGTGCTACCGCCTCGCGGGCGGGCTCTTTGGTGAACAAGCAGACAGCATCGAGCACGTCGCCGAAGAGCTCACCCGAGGCGGAGAAATACTGAGCACAGAATCAACGTACGCGCGCATGGCACCCCGCCACCGCGCGCTCACCGCGCGCTGCGCCCCGGCCCGCGCCGCGATCCCCCTTCACGTCACGACCCAGTTCGGCGCGTGCGCGTTCGTCGACACACCGGACGCGGGTGCGGATTATCCAGCGCCGTTCTCGAAGCACTTTCTCGACACGCTGCGATCGCACACGGTCGCCGAGCTCGCTGCCATGCCCTTCGCCGAGCACCGAAGGCAGCGCGCGGTGGTGTTCGTCCAGGCCGCGCCGGGCGCGAGGCTCCGTCTGCTCGACGCGTTCACCGAGCTCGCCGTGGTCGACGCGCTCATCCGTCGCACCGTCGAGCGGCTCGGCGGCGACCTCGTGAAGTCCAACGGAGCCATCGCCATCGCCCTGTTCGAGCGCGACGCAGACGCCGTCCAGTTCGCGCTCGCGCTCGAAGAAGAGCTCAGCGCCAACGCGCCCGACGCCCGCATCGCCGTCGCCCGCGGCGAGGTCTTCGTGTTCGACCTCGACCGCGCCAATGCCAGCGCCCCCGCCCGCGAAATCGCCGGAGACCCCGTCAACATCGCCTCGAAGCTCGCTGAAGACTCCGCCCTCACCGGCATCCTCGTCGACCGCTCGGTGTCCCTGCCGCCCCTCGCCACCCGCTACGCGACCGAGCGATACTCGCTTCGGCTCGGCGCGATCGCGCTCGATGGGGTGCGCGTCACGCTGCGTTGATGCCACACACACGTAATCAAGTCCCCCGCGGCGCTCACTCGCCCAGCGCCTCGAGCGCCTCGCTCCACGCAAACCGCGCCTGAACGTGCCCGCGGCCCATCATCAGCCGCCCCGCACCCAAGCCGCGCTGCCGCACCGCCACGCCGCGCCCGACCTTGTTGAACGCGCTCGGCGTCGGCGCCTCGATGTACGTGCCCTCGCACGAATACTGCCCTCGCAGCCCGGTCGAAGGCCCCACGCGCGTGTCGAGATACGTGCACACGAACTCCGACGACGCGACGCGCATCATGCTGCCGCGCCAGATCCACAGGTGATCGCGATCGACGGTCTGGCCCGGCTCGGTGCAGCCTCGCGCCTTCACCAGCAGCGCTCGCGTCGAGAGAGCAGCAACGGTCACCAACGAGACGCTCGCCTCGTAGTCCGAGCACATCCTCCCGTCGCGGTCGCCCATCGCGTTCTGCCCCCAGAGCGCTTCGCGGTCCGTCGTGACCACGACGAACACCTCCGCGTTCGCGGTCGCCGTGCAGAGCCACACCACGTCGTCCTCGCCCGCACGAGACACCGAACCGCGCGCCGCCTCGGCGCACTCGAGCGCGCCGCCGTCACAGTCCGCGTGCAGCTGTCCGCGCTCGACGCGCATCACGCAGCGAGGTCCATCGGCGCTTCCGTTCAGGGACAGCGTGAGCGGCCCGTCTTCGGCCTCCGTCGGTCGCACAGCGTCCGCAGCGGCGTCATCGCTCACTGACCTGACGTCCGCGCCCGTGTCCGTCAGCGACGGCCCCTCGATCCGCGCGGCGCCAGCATCGACGACCACCACCGGCCGAGGTTCTTCGATCCGCAGCGCGCCAGCATCGAAGACCACCGTCACGTCGGGACGAGCGATCGTCGCCGCGGCCTGCGGAGACTCGCACCCCGCCAAAGCAACGCACAACACGCCCCATGAGAGCTTCACCAAGCGATGCACTGCGTTCAGAACGCTACCTTGTCTTTCGCCGCGCCGGTTCTCGACCGTGAGAATGCCGTGAGACGCAAACTCGTTACAGCGACGCCGCCAGCTCCGCGCCCTGCTTGATCGCCCGCTTGGCGTCGAGCTCGCTCGCCACGTCCGCGCCGCCGATCAAGTGATAGCGCTTGTCCGTCGGCCTGCCCTTGTCGTCCACGGTCACGATCTCGCGCACCGACGTCTGCCCCGCGCACAAGATCACGTTGTCCACCGCGAGCAGCCGCGCCGCGCCGTCCGCTCGAATGTGCAGCCCAGCGTCGTCGATCTTCACGTACTCGACGCCGCCCAACATCGTCACGCCGTGGTGCTCGAGCGCCCTGCGATGCACCCAGCCAGTGGTCTTGCCGGGGCCTGCGCCCATCTTTCCGCGCTTTCGCTGCAGCAAGAACACTTCTCGCTTCGCCTTCACGGGCTCTGGCGCGACGAGCCCTCCCGGCGCGCGCGACTCGAGGTCGACGCCCCACTGCCGCGTCCACGAGGCGAGCGACTGCGGCGACTCGTCCGCGAGCAAGAACTCGCACACGTCGATGCCGATGCCTCCCGCGCCGATCACAGCGACCTTCGCGCCCACCGGCTTCTTCTCGCGCAGGACATCTACGTACGAGAGCACCTTCGCGTGCCCGATACCCTCGATGCTCGGGACGCGCGCCTTCACGCCGGTCGCGACGATCACCGCGTCGAACGCGCCGCCCTCCGCGCGATCGAGCTCGCCCTTCGTCACGCGATGCCCGAGCTTCACCTTCACGCCGGTGCGCTCGAGCAGCCCGCGAAAATAGCGGATGGTCTCTTTGAACTCTTCTTTTCCGGGGACGTTCGCCGCCATCACGAACTGCCCGCCGATGTCCTCGGCCGCTTCGAAGAGCCACACCTCGTGCCCGCGCTCGGCGGCCACCGTCGCAGCAGAGAGACCCGCCATGCCCGCGCCCACCACGGCGATCTTCTTGCGTTGCGCCACGGGCGTGTACACGAGCTCGGTCTCGTAGCAGGCGCGCGGGTTGACCAGGCACGACGAGCGCTTCGCGGCGAACGTGTGATCCAGACACGCCTGATTGCAGCCGATACAAGTGTTGATCTCGTCGGCCTTGCCCGCCTGCGCCTTGTTCGCCCAAAACGCGTCGGCGAGCAGCGGACGCGCCATCGAGACCATGTCCGCGTCCCCAGAGGCGATGATGTCCTCGGCCACCTCCGGCGTGTTGATCCGATTGGACGCCACCACGGGGATCTTCACCGCGCGCTTCACCATCGCCGTCGCCACGCGAAACGCCGCCCGCGGAACGCTCGTCACGATCGTCGGGATGTTCGACTCGTGCCACCCGACACCAGTATTCAAGAGGCTGACGCCGCTCGCCTCCAGCGCCTGCGCCGTCGCGATGATCTCTTCGCTGGTGTTGCCTCCCTCGACGAGGTCCAGCATCGAGAGCCGATACATCACCAAGAACCGCTCGCCGACGGCGCGACGAATCGCCTTCACGACCTCGACGCCGAGCTTCATTCGCCCGTGAATATCCCCGCCAAACTCGTCGGTCCGCTGGTTCACGCGCTTGCAGAGAAACTGGTTGAGCAGATACCCCTCGCTGCCCATCACCTCGACGCCGTCGTACCCGGCCTCGCGCGCCAACGTCGCCGCGCGAGCGAAGTCTCCGATGACCTCCCACACGCGCTCGACGCTCATCTCCTTGGGACGAAACGGGTTGATCCTCGCCTTCGTCGCCGACGCAGACTCGCTGAACGGATGATAGCCGTAGCGCCCCGCGTGCATGAGCTGCATCGCGATGCGACCGCCCTCGCGATGCACCGCCTCGCACACCTTGCGGTGGTTCGCCACGTCGCCCGCGGTGTTCATCGTCCCGCCCGCGGGGAGGAGCCAGCCGCGACGGTTCACCGAAATGCCACCGGTCACGATCAACCCAGCACCGCCGCGCGCGCGCTCGGCGAAGTACGCCGCGAGCTTCGGGTAGTTCCAGAAGCGGTCCTCGAGCCCCGTGTGCATCGAGCCCATCATCACGCGGTTGCGCAGGGTCACGAAGCCGAAGTCCATCGGCGCGAACAAGTGCGGATATGCGTCGCTCATCGATCCCCTTCGCTCTATCAACGCTCTCGCGCGATTGCGAACACCTTCAGCGCCGCCCCGCCGCGACGACTCTTCGCGTACACTCTTCGCTTCACGCGAGCTCTCTTCTCTCTCACGGAGCGATTTCTCACCCATGGCTCACTGGCTCGTCCCCTGCCCCTCGTGCGCACGCCACGTCAACGCAGACACCACGTGCCCGTTCTGCGGCACCAACGTCCCCGCTGGTGATCCTCCGACCACGGTCACCACGCGCCTGCACCGCGCGGCCATGATCGGCCTCGGCGCAGCGGTCGCGCTCAGCGCCGCGTGCGCGCCCAACGTCGCCCCGGTCTACGGCGCCCCCGCGGACACCAGCGTCCCCGTCGACGCGGTCACGCAAGACCAAGGCGGCCCAGCGCCCGCGTACGGCGCGCCCGTCCCCGTCGACGGCGGCGGCGACTGACTCTGCATGACCAGCCATTTCTCTGCGAATTCGCGAAGCTCGTCGGTCCCGATGCTCCGCTCGCGCGCTAGCATCGGACGTTGAGAGCCTCGTGACGATCCTCCCGCGCCACACGGCAGCCGCGAACCCAGCCTCGATCGACCAGCGCCCCGCGCTGCTCACGCCGCGACGACGAGAGATCCTCGAGCTCGTCGCCAAAGGGCTCACCAACGAAGAGATCGCGAACATCCTCGCCCTCTCCGCCGGCACCGTCCGCATCCAACTGTCGAACATCCTCGCGCAGCTGCAGGTGGCCAACCGCACCGAAGCCACCGCCGTCTTTCTCGCGTGGAAGGCCCGCACGGACTCGGTCGCAGAAGTCCTCGCGCGCCCCGCCATCGCAGTGCTGCCCTTCACCGCGCTCGCGCCCGAGCCCGACGCCGCGCGCGCAGCGCTCGCGCTCTCGGAGGACCTCACCACGCTGTTCTCTCGCTGGTGCTGGTTTCCCGTGGTCCGCAGCGCTCCGCTCGGCGCGGCTTCGCCCGCCACCACGCCGAAGGACCTCGACGCGCGCTTCGTCGTGAGCGGGACGCTCCGCACGTCCAACACGCAGTGGCGAGTCACCGCGCGGCTCGACGATCGCACAGACAATCGCCTGCTCTGGAGCGAGCAGTACGACCTCGCCCCGAGCTCCCTGTTTCATGTGCAAGACGAGCTCTGCCAGGCCATCGTCGCCACTGCGTACGAAGTGCTCATGCGCGGAATCACCACCCGCGTCGCCCCCGCACAGCACCCGCAGTCCATCGACGCGTGGTCCATGGCCCACGAAGGCATGACCCGCACAGCGTCGCGCGACGTCGCCCACAACCGCGCCGCGCAATCGCTCTTCGCCGACGCCCTCGCGCGCGAGCCCAACCTCGTTCTCGCGCACTACGGCCTCGGCCTCTGTCACTACGACGCGGTCCTCAACCAGCTCCCCGACGCCGACGAAGGCGCGCTGCTCGCCGCCGCACAGCGCTGCGTAGACCTCGCGCCGCACAGCGCTGAGGGCTACTACCTCATCGGTCGCCACCATCAAGTGCGAGGACGACACCACGAGGCCATCGCGCCGCTCGAGCTCGCGATCGGACGAAATCCCAGCTTTTCTCCGGCTCACGCGCTGCTCGCGCAGGTGCTCGTGCTCTCGGGGCGGCCCGACGAAGGGCTCGATCGGATGAAGCACGCGCTCAGGCTCGCGCCGCGCGCCTTCGTCGCGGGCCTCGCCACGCTGCACTTTCTTCGAGAAGAGTACGAGCTCGCCATCGCGCACTGCGAGAGCGTGATCGCCATGCACCCGACGTATCCCTTCGGCTTCGCGCTGGCCGCCACGTCCGCGTATTGGCTGGGCCAACGCGAGCTCGCAGAGTCTCACCTCCGCTCGCTCTACGCGCTGCAGCCCGGCTACTCGCCGAAGAAGTTTCTGCTCACCTTCGGCCCAGGCTTCGAAGGGGTCGACCGCTTCGCGCGCGGCCTCGAAGCGCTGGGCGTCACGACCTGAAGCTCCCCCCTCCGCGCTCACTCGACCGGTGGCCGCTGCGGTAGCGGAACCTCTCCGCGAAACACCACGCCCTCGCGGTTTTGCACGGTCGCGAGTGGCGGCATCGTCAGCTCGACCACGTCCGCGCGCTCGACCTCGAGCGCGGGATTGCTGCGCGCCGCGTGCTTCGGCGGGAGCTCCGCGAGCTCGTCCGCGGTGAACCGACGCTTCGTCACCCGACGCTGCAGGTACGTCCCGCGCTGGAAGTACGCAGGATAGTCGTCCCACACGACGCCGACGTCGCGCAGCATCGCGAGCATCTCGCGCTGGCTCTTCTCGTGCAGCTGGCCTTGAGAAAACTCGCTGCGCGCCGCCATCTCGACGCTGTTGCGCGTCGCGTCCTGCTCTCGCCACACCAGCACGTTGGTCGCTTCGGCCAGCGACGGGACGCTCCACACGCGCGCGTCGAACGTCGGCAGGTTGGCGAGCGAGCGCGTCGCGAACTTCTCTGGCAGCGCCTCGGGCAGCAAGTGATTGAACGCCGCCGTCGCCTGCGCCGCGAGCTGCGAGCACATCTTCTGCACGCGCGAGCCGAACCAGCGCTGCGTCTTCGGGTCGTCTTCGAAGTACACCAGCGTGATCTCGTCGGACTGCGTGTACGCGATGCACGCGCCGCTCTCTCGCAAGAGGTGCCGCGCAGTCTCGATCATCAAGCGCGAGAGCCTCGGATCGAAGGGCTTCGCGAGGGACCGCGTAAACGCGCTGAAGCTCCGCCCGTCCACCCGCGCCACCGCGGGCAGCTGCGTCTCCAGCCTGCGCCCCGCCTCGACCCCCTCGTGCGCTTTCATCCGATCTTCGAGCGATTCCATGGGATATTTTCCAGTCGATTGTGACTATTGGCCGAGCAGCGCCTCGAGCGCTTCCGCCGTCCGCACCGGCGGCGGCGGCGCGACGGCCTCCGCAGGACGAAGCTGCCCGGCACCGTTGGCGCACCCGCTGAGCGCCGCGCTCTCGCTTTGCACAGCGCGCATCACGTCCTCGGCGACGCCGCTCGGCGCGGAGGTCACCCGGCGTAAGTACTCCACCGCGTGCTGGCAATCGCCCTCGCCCACGTACGCGCGCGCCAGCTGATACCGAACGTATCCGACGAGGTCCTCTGGCCGCTCACCGTCCTCGACGCGGTCGTAGAACTGCCGCGCCGATGCATAGTCCGCCTGCTCCATGAAGTACTCGCCGAACGACAAGAACGCGAACGGCACCAGCTCGCTGCGCGGAAACCGCTGAATCAACAGCAAATACCTCCGACGCGACTCCGCGGCCTGTCGCGATCCCATGAACAATCGCGCCGACCGAAACAGCGCCTCGGCCACCAGCTCCGAGCTCGGGTGATCGTCGACGATCGCCGCGTACGCCCGCTGCGCCTCGAGCGCCTCCCGCTCGTGCCCAGCCCACGCAGCCCCGACGCGCTCTTCGAGCCGCGCCGCCGCGTGCAGCAAGCGCGCTGCGCGCCGCGCGTCGCTCTTCGCGATCGCCAGCGCTCGCTCGACCTCCGAGCCCTCTGCGCGCCGCTGCGCGGCCTCGACGCGCGCCGCGGGCGCCTGCGCGACCTCTCCCCCTGCGCTCGGCGCGATCTGCTCGGCGACCGGCTGTGCGGCGCGCTCGCCACAGCCCACCACGCACACCCAAGCGAGAGACACCGTCGCGACCACCAAACGCATCGAGCTCACCTCCGCGCGATGCTATACCGCGCCCGCGACGGGCGTCGAAGACACGCGGAGCGGATCAGGTGTTGGAAAGACCGTAGAAATCAAGTCAAACCACTGCCGCGCACCGGGAGAACTACGAACCCCGGCGCGGTAGTGGTTTAGCGCCGTTGTGCGCTCAGCCGCCGACGAACGCGCCCAGCCAGCGCCGCACCGCATCGTCGTCGAACCGCGTCGCGGCGACCTCGGCCTCGCTGAACTCCGCGGGGCACTCGGCCCACTGCGCGTTGAACCGCCGCGTCCCCACGGCGCGCGCCGTACGTCGCTCGAACACCGAGAGCACGGCGTCGACGCGACGCAGCGTGATCGTGCGACGCTCTCTCGGCGCGATCGTGTAGCGACACGCTTTGCTCTGCGGCTGCTCGCGATAATACGCGATCAAATCCACGTCGCGCAGCTGTCGAGGCGCGCCGAAGGCCTCGCCGTTCTGCGCGACGAGCGTCCTGCGCCCCGCGCCCGTCGCCGCTTCGCCTGGCAGCAACGCAGGCTGCCCCGCGCGCCACACGCGAAACAGCTCGTCCCGCGCGACGCGCGCTGGTACTTCGAGCCGCGTCGTGAGCGTCGGCGCCCCGCGCGCGCTCACCCTGAGCTCGACTGGGATCACTCCGTCCCGCGCGAACACCTGCGTCGTCGGCGTGTTGGCGAAGAGCGCGTCCCAACGCAACGCCACGCGCATCGGCCCCTCTTGCGTCGCCTCGCGCTGCTCGCCGCCGAGCCACACCGTCGAGCGCGCAGGAACCGTGAGCACCAACCCCGTCCGCGCGTCGAACGTCCCCGAGCACGCGACGCCGCGGCACTGGATCGCGCTCGCGCCCGTCGCTGGATCGCGCTGCACGTCGATGCTCACGGGCCGCGTATACGTCGCAGAAATCTCGCTCGTCCCGTAGTCCGACGCGAGCCCGAGCCGCAGCCGTTGCACCTCGCCGAACGGCGCGCTGCTCACGTCGCAGCTCCAACGCTCGTGCCGCTCGCCGTGCGCGCCCGGGCTCTGCGCGGGTTGTTGCGCCGCGCGCTCGCAGCGCACCGCGGGCTCGAGCGACCCGCGCATTGTCGTGCCTGGAGCCAACGAGACCTCGACCACGACGGAGCTCTCTCGCAGTTCGCTGCGCACGACCTGCCCTTGCGCCACGCTCGCCCGCGCGAGCTCGGCGCGCGCCGCGGTGCGACGAGAGAAGCCCACGTACGCGAGGCCGCCGAGCAGCAGGACGCCCGCGCCGAGCATCGTGGCGACGACGAGGTTCGTGCGGGATTTTCCCTCGCGGGCGCGCTCTGCGCGGCGCGCTTCGATCTGCTCGGGCGTCGTCGCGCCGGCGCCGGACATGAACCGCGCGCCCTGCAGCGCTCCATCGCTCGCGCTCGTGACGGGCGCGGCCATCGACGGCGCCCCGCTCGCCATCGCCTGCGGAACCACCGACGGCGGCCTCGTCACCTCCACCGGAATCCCCAGCGCCGCGTCCTCGTCTGCTTCGTCCTCCGTCGCCACCGGCGCGCCCATCGACGGGCCCGCGCTCACCACCGCTCCATTCGCAGCGCTCACCGCTGGCCCGCTGCCCGCCGCCGCGCCGAAGCCCGCGTTCGGCGGAATGCTGTTGCTCGGCCCCCACGTGCTTCCGCTCGCGCCCCCGCCCACGCTCCACGGCGTCGCAGGCGCGCCCCAGCTCGCGCGCGGCCCCTGCGCAGCGTCCGCGCCCACCGGCTGCGTCGCGATCGCGGCCACCGCAGGGTGCTCTCGAACGTTGACCCACTGCGAGTCGCCCGACGCGCAGCAGAGCGCGCGATCGTCGATCTCGCCGCGCTGAAGCATCGCCAGGACCGTCGCCGCGTCGAACGGCCCCCGCTGTTGCCCCTGCGAATCGTGGACGTACAGCATCATCGCGCGGATTCTACTCGCACCTCGCGCCGCGCCGTTCACGGAATGAATCGCCGCTCACCCGCGCGCCGCGCTCACCACTGCGCCGCGACGATCACCGCTTCGTCCGGCATCAGCTCGTCGAGCACGAACCCCGTCGACCAGATCGCCAACAACGGCTCGTACGGATTCAGCAGCGTACGAAAATCCCGCAGCCTCGCCGCGTCGATCCCGTCCGCGCGCGCCACGCCCGCCACGCGCAGCTCGTCCCACAGCCGCGCCAACGCGCTCTCCGCCGCAGCGAGCGACCACCACGCCGGCGGCGGCGGCGGATCCGTCGGCCCGTAGCCATGCGGCAGCTCGAACTGCCGAGCCTTCAGCACGGACGCGATCGTCACCCGAAGCGACTCGGTCCAATAGCTCTGCCGCACCGTGCGCCATCGAGACGCGTCCACCACGCGCCACGACAGCCGACGCACTCTGCTCGCGCCCCACGGCTCGAGCCGCTCGAGCGCCTCGCGCACCAACACCTCCGTCGCCACCGCGCCCGCTGCGTCCGACGCCATCGTCACGCACGCCCGCAGCGACGTCGGAGCGGGCGAGCACGGATCGGCCCCGCGCGCCGACGCCTTCGGCACCGTCGCTGCGCGCCAACGCCGCACGTTCGCAGGCAACTCTGTGGGCGAAATCCCCTGCTCGATGTGCGTGCGAAACCCTCGCGACTCCGACGCCAACCACTCGTCCGAGACGAACCCGCGCGCAGAGAGCATCTCCCACGCTTCGTCGACGGCGATCGTCACGCTCATCTCCGCGCGCTTGCCGCTCACCGAGCATCGGCTCGTCTGTTCGATCTCTGGCGCAGCGCCGGACTTCCACCGCAACGTCAGCGAATCGTCGGACCACTGCGCCGAGAGCGCCGAGACCGTCAGCAGCTCGCGCATCCCGCGCTCGCCCACGTCGAAGAGCGCCGCGAGCACCGCCGGAAGCTTCGCGCGATCGGGACGCAACGCGCAGTCCGCCATCGCAGCCCGGTCGTGCATCGCGTGCGAGCACCCCTTCGCGCGCAGCGCGCTGAGCGCCATCCGCGTGAGCACCGCCCGCGCTTGCCCGTCCCGCGCGGGGTCGCCCCCGAGGTAGCCCACGATGTGCTCGCTCTCGATCGATGCATCGTGCTCGATCCGACACGCTCCGCACCGCGCGCGCGCCGCGACGCTTGCGCCGTCGGCGCGAAGCGAGACCACTACACCGCTCGAGACACTCATCACTGACCCGTCGCCGTGTACCGCGGCTTCGCCCCGCTCGAAAACCCCGCCGTCACGAAAGCTCCGTCGCTCACGCCGCGCGCTGACGCTTCGCGCGCGCCGCCGGCGCGTCCGGGGTGACGATCGTGTACCGCTGCTCGTTGCACCACGAGACCGCCGCGAGCAGCACGCCCCCCGCGTCGGGCCCGACGCACGCGTACAGGACCGTGCTCGAGCGCTCGCTCACCACGGCCGCGACCGACTCGTTTCCCCGCTGTCTTTGCACCAATTTCACGCGCATCGCTCTGTGCTCCTGTGCCCGTATCTACGCACGAAGAGCCCGGAGCTCCAACATCATGATGACATACTCTGTCACACGGTTGCGATGCGATTCAACGCGACGATCGGCTCGTCCTTCGCGGCGCTCATCGCCGATCGCTCGACGCTGCCCTCCACAAAAAACAGCCCGTCTCCCATCGGATCGGGGACGATCTGCCGCACGCGCCACCGCCCCACGCCGTCCGGCGAGAGCACCGTCAGCTTCGGGTCGCGGCCCGGTCGATCCGTGCGAATCCGATCGAACTCCTCCCAGTAGTCCACCATCGCCGCTTCGAGCTCAGCCGCCGTCCACGGGCCATCGTCCCCAGCGCGCACGTAGGTGAGCGCCTCGTCGTAGGCCTTCGCCGCGAGGGCGCCCAAGAACAGATGCATCTCCGCGCGCACCCTCGCCGCCAGCGCGCGCAGCGCCTCGTGCTCTTGCCGCTCGCGCTCGCGCTCGATCGCGCGGGGATCTTCAGCGAGCGCCTTGGCCGCCTCTTGCGTGCCGGGCGCGCTCTGCAAGCTCTCCCACTCGTCCACCAGGCTCGAGTCCACGCGACGGATCACCGCCCGCAGAAACGCAGCGACGTCGATCACCGCGTCGTCCTTCGCGCCCTCGGGGACGGTCTGCATCAACACCTTGTACGCGTCGCTCAAGTACCGCAGCAGCACGCCCTCGCTGCGCTGCAGCCCGTACTCGCGCACGTACTCATCGAAGCTCGCGTACCGCTCGAACATCTCTCTCGCGACGGACTTCGGCCGCACGTTCTCTTCGCCGACCCACGGGTGGATCTTCTTCCACTCGTTGAAGGTCTCGTAGACGAACTCGCGCAGGGGCTTCGGGTACTCCATCTTGTCGAGCTGCGCGACGCGCTCTTCGAACTCGACGCCCTGCGCCCTGAGCTCTTCGAGCTTGGCCTTCTTCATCACGTCGAGCTGCTTGTTGAGCACGACCTCGGGGTTCTCGCAGATGCTCTCGACCAGCGTGAGCACGTCGAGCGGATACGACTCGCTCTCTCGCTCGAGCTTCGCGACGGTCTCGACCAGCCACAGGGCGAGCGGCTGGTTCATCGCGAACTCTTGCTGCAGGTCCATCGAGACGCGAACGCGCTGTCCCTTGCGCCCTTCGGTCGACCACAGCTCGATGATCTTCGCGTCGCGCAGCGAGCGAAACAGGGTCTTGGCCGTCGCGCGCTCTTGCTTCTTCTGGCGGGCTTCGAGGGCGGAGGCGTCGATGAGCTGCATGAGCTTTCCGTAGCCGCCGCGACGGGTGTCGATCTGGCCTTCGATCAAGTGGATCAGCATCGCGTGCGAGACGCGAAACTGCGAGACGAGCGGCTCGGGCTCTTTGGCGCGCATGCGGTCGTACGTCCCGCGGTCGTAGTGAACGAAGCCGTTTTCGGGCGGCTTTCTCCGGACGATCTTGCGCAGCTTGCCCGGGTCGCCGGCGGCCTTGGCCTCGAGCTTGAGGTTCTCGATCACGTGTTCGGGCGCTTGCACGACGACGTACCCGACGTTGTCGAAGCCCTTTCGCCCAGCGCGACCGGCGATCTGCCGAAAGTCCCGAACGCTGAGCAGCCCCGTCTTGGCGCCGTCGAACTTGAACAGCTGCGTAAACAGCACGGTCCTGATCGGAACGTTCACGCCCACCCCGAGCGTGTCCGTCCCGCAGATCACTTTGAGCAAGCCCTTCTGGGCGAGCTTCTCCATCAAGAGCCTGTACTTGGGCAGGAGCCCCGCGTGGTGCAGGCCGATCCCGTGGCGGACGTACTTCTGCACGTCCTTTCCGTAGGGAGAGTCGAAGCGGACGGCCTCGGTGGCCTCGTGGATGATCCGCTTCTCGTCCTTGGTGCAGAAGTCCATGCTCATCAGGGACTGCGCGGCTTCGGCCGCGGCCCGCTGCGTGAAGTGAACGATGTACACCGGGGATTTTCCGGTCTTCACCAGGTCTTCGATGACCTCGGTCTGCATCGTCTCGCTGTACGTCCACTCGAGCGGAACGGGCCGCTGCTCGCTCTTCACCAACGCCGTCGCGCGCCCGGTGAGCCGCGTGAGCCGCTCGACGAAGTACTCGGGGTTGCCGATCGTGGCCGACATCAGGACAAACGTCGCCTGCGGGAGGGTCAGCAGCGGAATCTCCCAAGCCACCCCCCGCTCGCGATCGGAGTAGTAGTGAAACTCGTCGATCACGCAGAAATCGACGGCTGCGCGCTTTCCCTCGCGCAGCGCGAGGTTGGCGAGCACCTCGGCCGTGCAGCAAATGATCGGCGCGTCGCGGTTGATCGACGCGTCGCCGGTCACCATCCCGACGTTCTCGGCGCCGAACTCTTTGCAGAGGGCGAAGAACTTCTCGCTCGCGAGCGCCTTGATGGGGCTCGTGTAGTAGCTGCGCTTTCCTTCGGCGAGCGCCTTGAAGTGCGTGGCCGTCGCGACGAGCGTCTTGCCCGAGCCCGTGGGGGTGTTGAGCACGACGTTTTTTCCCGTCGCGAGCTCGAGGATCGCCTCTTCTTGCGCAGGGTACGGCTTGATGCCCTGCTCGTTGACGAACGACAAGAAGGCGTCGAGCACTTCGTCGGGGCTGGCTCCTCGCCGCGGCAAATGCCGAAGCAACGGAGGAACCTCTGCTCCCGCGGATCTCCCCACACGCTCACGTTCGCTCATCGCAGTGTGTTCGTTGGTGCACCACGACGAGCCCCCTGTCGAGGGCGCACTTCGCGCGAACGCCGTCAACGCACCACCCCGAAGCCTCTTCGAGCCCGGTCGCGCTCGGCCGCGCGGAGCGCGGTCGAGTCGCGAGTGGGTGTTCGACCGAGCCGGATGAGCACAGTCGTCGACAGCTCACGTCCGCGAAGCACAACGCGCGAGAGAGCGCAGAGGCAGAGCGGGCCAGGCGCGTGAAGGAGAAATCACGGCGGGAGAAAAGCAAACGGCCCGTGAACCTTGCGATTCACGGGCTATTTGGGGGTATAAACCCCGGCGGCGTCCTACTCTCCCACACAGTTGCCTGTGCAGTACCATCGGCGCTGGGGAGCTTAAC
>JAAFIF010000133.1 GCA_013298625.1 Myxococcales bacterium | reverse complement strand
TCGGACCGAGCGAAAGAAGGAGAAATCGTCGGTGTCGCCCGAGGTTTCGGCGGTGCTCGTGATCGCGAAGCTCATGGACTTGATGAACACGCGACCGATCGGGATGTTGCGCGAGGCGCCCTCGGCCGAGAGGTCGACGGTGACCGACTGCGGGGCGATCGCCCCGGCGGGCAAGAGCTGACCGGCGGCGTTGGCCACGGGATCGCCGGTGATTCGCTGCTCGTCGAGGGACCGCGAGAGGTCGAAGCCGATGGGGGCGCAGCCGGCCGCGAGCGCGGCGAGCGCCGGGGCGAGCGCGAAGAGCGAAGGTCTCATGCGCAGAGAATACCCGCATTTTTGTAGGCTGCACGGCGCTGCGGGCTTGTGGCTACCGTCGCGAGAGCAGGTACAATTCGCGCCCATCCCCATGAACATCGCGCTTCGCTCTTGTGTGCTCGCTGCGTCCCTCTGTGCTGTCGCGTGCAGCGATCCGCCGAGGTTTACGCCGTCCGACGGCGGCGGCGGCGGGGTCGATGGCGGTGGCGGCGGAGGCAACGACGCGGCGAGCGGGACCGACGCTGGATCGCGCGCAGATCGCGACCCGTCGATGATCGGGCCCGACGGCGGGTGCGCGACGCAGAACTCTCCGACGATGCGCGCGCCGGTGAACATGCTGCTGGTGGTCGATCGCTCGGGCTCGATGAGCGAGTGCGCCGACGGGTCGAGCCGCAGCGGGTGCGAGTCGAAGTGGTCGGTGACGCAAGTGGGCCTCGAGCGGATGCTCATGGGGCTCGAAGACCAGGCGCGAGTGGGGTTGTTGTTCTTTCCGGCGTCGTCCAACGCGAGCACTGCGGACGGCTATCGCATGCCGGTCATCGGGCTCAACCAGACGCTGCGGGACACGCGCACGGCGCTCGTCGCGGCGATCCGAGCGGCGCGGCCCAACGGCAACACGCCGATGGCGTGCGCGATGCCGCAGGCCGTGACGTACATGCAGAACATTACGGATATGGGCTCGCGAAACATCATGTTGATCACCGACGGCTCGCCCACGGACGAGTGCTCGGGCATGCCGTGCGCGAACCCCTTCGACTTCGCGTGTTTGATGAACGCGTCGCTCGCGTCGCAGAGCACGATTCTCGCGTCCGTAGCGCGCGGCGCGCGGAGCATGCCGCAGATCCGCACGTTTGCGCTCGGGACGCCGGACGCCGCTCCCTCGTTTATGTCGTCGGTGGCGCTCAACGGCGGGACCGCGCGCATGGCGGGGTGCGAGCCGAGGAGCTGCCACTACACGCTGGGAACCGCGGATTTCGAGCGTGATTTGAACATGGCGCTCGACTCCGTGCGCGACCGCGCGGCGACGTGCGAGTTCATCTTGCAGGTGGACCCGATGACCGCGGACCCGAACTTGATCAACGTGTACTACACGCCGATGTCGGGCGGCGCGGGTCGGTACATCCCGCGCGACACCACGCACATGAACGGCTGGGACTACGCGCCCGGCGGCCGCTCGATCGTGTTCTACGGAATGCTCTGCGACGAAGTGCGCGCCGGCAACGCTGGCTCGTCGGTGCAGATCGTCTACGGCTGCCCCACGATCATCCCGGGCTGAGCTGCCCTGCACGACGGGGGGCAAGGGTCGGAGGGGGCGCGACGCGAGGGAGAGCGCACAATTGGCGGCAGTTTTTCTGCGGCCGATCGTTGTTGAAAACGGTTCTCAAAGTTGTACATTGCCGCCCTACGATGACTGAGAGCCACGCAACGCTCGCGCACGCCGAGCCCATGGTCGACGTGCGGATCGTCGCGCTGCACGGGGATCGCCACGAGCTTCCGTGGCTGCGCGCGCTGGGGTTGTACGAAGGCCAAGAGGTGAAGGTGCTTCGTCGCGCGCCGTTCGGCGGCCCGATGCACGTGCGCGTCGGCGCGGGGGGAGAGTTCGCGGTGGACGTCGCGCTCGCGGGGCACATCGAGGTCGAGACCGTGACGAGACCGGTGGGCACTTGAGCACTCGCACCGTCGCGCTGGTGGGTCGGCCGAACACGGGCAAGTCGTCGCTCTACAACCGCGTGACCGGGGGAAGCGCGCGCGTGGGGAATTTTCCTGGGATCACGGTGGACGTGCTCGAGGCCACTGTTGAGCTCGAGGGGTCGAAGGGCGCGCTGCGCGTGGTCGATCTGCCGGGGCTCTACTCGTTCGACAGCGAGCTCGACGCGGACACCGACGAGGGCGCGGCGCGCGCGTTCATCGAGCGCGAGCAGCGCGACAACGCGCCCTTCGCGGTGCTGCAAGTGCTCGACGCGACGCAGCTCTCGCTCTCGCTGCGGCTCACCAAAGAGCTTCTCGGCCAGGCCTCGCGCGTCGCGCTGGTGCTCACGCAGTCCGACGTCCTCGCGAGCGAGGGACGCACGTGCGACGTGGCCGCGCTGTCGAAGGCCGTGGGCGTCGAGGTCATCGCCGTGAGCTCGCGCGAAGCCTCGACGCGCGACGCGGTGATCGCCCTCGCCCAACGCGTGCTCGACGGCCCAGCGCGCGAGCTGAGCGCAGGGACGTTCGACCCCGAGCAGGTCGCGCGCGCGGTGCTCAGCGACACAGCGACAGTGGACGAGCAGCAGCGAAAGCGCAGGGAGTTCACCGAGCGACTGGACCGATGGCTGCTGCACCGGACGCTGGGCCCCGCGCTGTTCGTACTGACGATGGTGCTCTTGTTCGGCGCAGTGTTTCTCGTCGCAGAGCCCGCGTCGGGCGCGATGGACGCGACCACCAAGTGGCTGGGCGCGAAGCTCTCTCCGCGGCTCGGCGGCGGCTACCTCGCGAGCTTCGTCACCGACGGGATCATCGGCGGTGCGGGGACGGTCCTGGCTTTTCTCCCGCAGATCGTGGTGTTGACCATCGCGCTCGAGCTGCTCGACGCCAGCGGCTACCTCGCGCGAGGAGTGTTTCTGATCGATCGACTGCTGCGCGTGTTCGGCCTCGGCGGCAAGGCGTTCGTCCCGCTGTTGACGGCGCACGCGTGCGCGGTGCCCGCGATCCGCGCGACGCGCATCCTTCGCGACCCGCGCGAGCGGCTGGTGACCCTGCTGGTCCTGCCGCTCATGACCTGCTCGGCGCGCTTGCCGACGTACTCGCTGCTGATCTCGACGTTCTTCGCGCACCGCGGAGCGCTGTTTCAAGCGACGGTCTTCGTCTCGCTCTTCGCCGCAGGAGTGCTCTCGGGCGCGGTCGCGTCGGCCGTGCTTCGCAAGACCGTCGTGCGCGGACGACCGCTGCCGCTCGTGCTCGAGATGCCCGCGTACCGAGCGCCGGAGCCAGCGTTCGTGCGCAAGGCCACCGCGCGGGGCGTGCGCAATTTCTTGTCCGACGTGGGCACGACCATCGTCGCCGCGAGCGCCGTGCTGTGGGTGCTGCTCAACGTTCCGATGCCGGGCGCCGCCGTCGACCCTTCGTTGCAGAACGCGCCCGCGGCGGTGGTGCGGGTCAATCGCAGCGTGGCGGCGAGCTTCGGCCGCGCGCTCGAGCCGGTCACGCGCTTCGCGGGCTTCGACTGGCGCATCAACGTCGGCCTCGTGGGCTCATTTGGCGCGCGCGAGCTCATGGTGGGGACGCTCGGGGTCATCCACGGCCTCGAAGACGTGGGTGACGACCCGACGCCGCTGAGAGCGCAGCTTCGCGCCGCGCGCACCGCGGACGGAAGGCCCCGCTACGACACCCGCACCGCCCTCTCGCTCATGGTCTTCTTCATCTTCGCGTGCCAGTGCATGAGCACCGTGGCCGCGCTGCGAAGAGAGACGCGCTCGTGGCGCTGGCCGCTGTTCGTGCTGGCGTATACGTACGTGGTCGCGTTCGTCGCGGCGGCGATCGTGTACAACGTAGCAGGGTGGTTTTCGCGATAGATGAGCAACGAAGAGCCGAGCGCTGAGAGCAACGTTCCACCGCCGCCGAGAGAGGTGCTGGCCGCGGCGGGATGGCTCGCGCGCGCGACGTGGTTCGCGCTCGGCGTGACCGTCGGCGTCGGCGGCTCGGTGCTCGTGCAGCGCAACAGCCAGCGACAGACCGCGCAGCAGAGCGCCAGGCCCAACGGCTTCGAGACGCTGCCGCTCGCGGACAACTCCGGCGTCTGCCAAGAGTTCGTCGCGATCGGGTCGCTTCGAACGACATACGCCGACGCGATGGCCACGGCGCGACGGATCGGCGCCACCTTGCCCGCGCCGCTGCGCCCCGAGCACGTGCGGGTCGTGCGCGCGATCGCGCCCGGCGAGCACTGGACGGTGGCGCTCGACAATCAAGCGGGCGCAGGCACGCTCGAAGCGGCGGCCACGGTGGCCGCCCTCGGCAACGCCATGGCGGGGACGGGCATCCGCTGGACGCCGATTTTCTACGGCGCGCGCGAGCTCTTCGACGCGGCGGGCGTGCTGTGCATGCCCCGACAAGCGGCGGGCGGCGACGGCGGACGCTGAGTCGCCGTTGCGGATCGCGCGCGTTCGTTGCAGGCTCGCGACGCGATGGCATCAGGACAGGTCTGGCACCGAACGTTGAAGCACGACAAGGTTCGCGCGTGGGCAGAGTCGCGCGGCGCGAAGCCCGCGCGCGTGAAGGGCACCAGCGACGCGCTCAAGCTCAAGATCGGCGACGACGAGACGAGCTGGGAGGTGATCAGCTGGGACGACTGGCTCGCGATCTTCGACGAGAAAGAGTTCGCCTTGGTCTTCGAAGAGCCGGGCTTTTCGAACAAGATCGTCAAGCGCACGGGCAAAGAAGACGGCGCGACGGGCGCGGCTGAAGCGTCGCACTGAGCCGAGAGCGCAGCGCGGCGACGAGCGATCTGTTTGCGAATTTACAGATCCAAATCGATCCACTGCCGCGCGGACTCTGGGGACCGACACGCGAGAGAGAACGCGCGTAGGGCGCTCGCAGCGTCGTCGCCGTTGGCGTCGAGATCGCTCCACGGCGCCGCGCTGGCACGCTGCGGGTCGTCGAGCGCGAAGAGCCCGAAGCGCGGCGACCATCGACCGAGCTCGTAGTTGTCGACCAACGTCCAGTGGGCGTACGTGCGCGCAGGCAGGGCGAGGACGCAGCGCGCGTGCGCGAACGCGAGGCCGTAGCCGCGAATGAAATCCGGGCGACGAACCCCGTCTGCGCGCGGCTGCGTGCGTTGGAGCGGGTCGCGACGGACGGCCATTCCGTTCTCCATCACGTCGAGGGGAACGGGGTCGTCGGGGTCGTGCAGCGCGTCGAGCGCGCGCTCGATCATGATGGGCTCGGCGATCCACTCCCAGGGCTCAGCGAGAGAGAGCTTCGTCGATCCGAGGCTCGAGAGCGCCGGGGCGAGGTCGCCGCGCGCGACGGCGTCGAGCGCGTGTTCGGCGCCGCGGGCCTGGTGCCGCGTCCACGGGTCGTACAGGTCGAACGCGCGCGAGTCGATGGCGGGCGCGCCGGCGCGTCGAGAGAGCTCCGTCGAGAAGCGATCGAACGCCTCGAGCGCGAGCGGCCTGGCGATGGCGCGGTCCATCGCGCGGGCGACGTCGAGCCTGGGGGAGTGCGTCGCGTCGTCTTCGAGCATGGTGCCCTCGAATCGGGCGCGTCGTGCGCGGATGAAGGCGTCGCGGTCGCGCGCGCTTCGCTTGGACGTGCGCATCGCGTCGATCCACTGCGCCCCGAGCGTGTACAAGTCGATGAGGTTGGGGTTGTGCGAGACGTCGGGTCGGCTCCATCCGCGGCGCTCGTGCAAGGCGTGGATCGCGTCGTACGCGAGCGCGTGGGCCGTCGCGAGGTGATCGAGCGCGAGCAACGATCGCGCGGCCCCCGCGGCGCTACCGTCCGCGAGCGACGCCGCGCCGTGAGGAAACACCCCTGCCCCATACGTCGCCAGCGCGAGCATGTTGCACTCGTTGATGGTGATCCAACGCGTGACAGGGCGCTCGCCGAGCGCGACGAGCGCGGACTGCACCGCGTCCACCGCGGCGCGCGCGTACGAGGCGAACAGCTCTGGAGAGCGGCGATCGAGCCAGAGGTCTTCGCCGAGCCACGCGGGGTGCGTGAAGTGCTGCAGCGTGACGACGGGCTCGATGTTGGCGCGGCGAAGCGCCGCGAGTCGACGGGCGTAGCCGCGGGCTGCGACGGCGTCGATGCGATCGCGCTCGGGCCACAGCCGAGCCCACTCGAACGACAGGCGAAACACCGTGGCTTCGACGGCGCGGAGCCGCTCGATCACCGTGGTCTCGAAGCGCTCCCACAGGGCGCACGCAGGGCCGATGCGCTCGACGCGGCCGAGCGTCTGCCAGCGGGCCCAGTTGCTCTGCGGGGCGCCTGCGACGTCCAGCGCGCCTTCGGTCTGAAAGGACGAGGTCGCGACGCCGATCTGCAGCGATCGCAGCGAAGAGAGGTCAGCGCTGCGCAGCTCGGCGAGCAAGCGGGCGTCGAGCGACGCGGTGAGGTCGGCCATCGATCCGTCGTTCTACCTCTCGCCGCGGCGGTTATCATCGATGCTCTGTTCGATGAGCACCGAGCGACGAGCGCGAAGGACGCAGGCTGAGCGCCGCGAGAGCACCCGAGACAAGGTCGAGCGCGCGGCGATGACGGCGGTGGCCACGCGCGGCTTCGAGGGCGCGACCATCGACGTGATCGCGAGAGAGAGCGGGATGTCTCGGGGGGCGGTGAGCGTGTATTTTCCGGCGAAAGAAGAGCTGTGGCCGGTGGTGGTGGACCGGGCGTGCAGGGCGCTCGAAGAGGACGTTGCGCGGGCGTTCGAGCAGAGCGCGGGCGTGGGGATGAACCGCGTTCGAGCGGCGCTGACCGCGCTCTTGGCGGCGCGCGCAGGGGACGGGGTCGAGCAGTCGTGCTGGCCCGAGCTCGTGCGGCGCGCGGCGAGAGAGAGCGCCCTTCGCGAGCGGCTCGGCCCCGCGCTCGTTCGGGTCGAAGCCGTGCTCGGCGCGCAAGCGCACGCGCTCGGAGAGGCCGCGGGGCTGACCCTTCGGCTCGATCCCTCACAAGCGGGCCGCGTGATCCTCGCTGTCACCTCGGCGCTCGCCGAGCGCGCGAGGCTCGATTCGCCAGCGCAGCCGTCGGACGCCAAGGGAGACTCGGCGCTGCTCTCGCAGGTCGCCGGCTCGCTCTTCTCAGTGTGAATCGACCGCGGGCCGCTGCCTCGGCGGGCGATGAAATCGAGCGCGCGCAGCCCGCTGTTGTGCTACCCGTCTCGCTCTCAGGGCGCAGCAAAACACCGATGGACCGTGAGCAACGACGCGCGCAAATCCTCGAGGTCGCCAAGAGCGTCTTCGCGGAGAAGGGCTATCACCACGCGAGGATCGACGACATCGTCGCGCGCGCACGCGTCGCGCGGGGCACGTTCTACCTGTACTTCGGCGACAAGCGCGCGATCTTCACCGAGCTGGTCGACGGCTGTGTGAGCGCGGTCAACGCGGCGATTTACGCGATCGACGTGAGCCGGCGCGACCGCTCGCCGATCGAGCAGCTCACGGACAACGTCGACCGGGTGGTGCGCATCTTCGTCGACGAGCCGGCGCTCGCGCGGATCTTGTTCAACGAAGCCGTCGGGCTCGACCCCGAGTTCGACCGCAAATTGCTGGCGTTCTACGACGGCGTGTCCGCGATGATCGTGCGCGCGCTCGTCGAAGGAGAGCGCGTGGGCATGGTCCGCGCCGGCGACTCGAAGGCGCGCGCGCTGTGCGTGCTCGGGATCGTCAAAGAGTTTCTCTACCAGCTCTCGCTGCGCGATCAGGGCTTCGATCGCGCGGCGGTGGTGCGCACGGTGATCGAGCTGGTCAACGGCGGGTGGCTGACGGACCTCGTTCGCACGGGGCGACGCGGGGACGAGATCAGCAGCTCGTCTGCGGCGTAGGGCATGGCGAGCGAGCGGCGAGGACGCGTCGCGCTCGGGGGGCTGCCAGCGAGCGTGGCCCGCGCGCGCGCGGCGATCGAGCGAGGCGCGCTCGACGACCCGCAGCGGCTGGATCGACTGCTCAGCTACGACGCGAGCGAGGTGTGCGCGCGGCTCGTGACGCCGGCGCTCGCGGCGCGCGCGGAGGCCGAAGCGGCGATCGTCGGCGTTCGGTCCGTGGACGAAGCAGCAGAGGTGCTCGTGGCGCGCGGGCTTCTCGAGGACGACTGGATCGAGCAGCGACGGTGGCTGGGCGACGACGATCGCTCGGCGCTGCGCACGCTCGTCGCGATCGCCGCGGACGCGAGCGCCGCGATGACGGTCGAGCGACTCGCGGTCGAAGCGCTGGCCCGCGCAGAGCGCGCAGCGGGATTCGGCGGGGTGTTTCGCTGGCGCGCTGCGAACCCGTGGGTCGACACGACGAGCGCAGAGCGCCCGTTCGGCGAAGGTCGACGCGCGCGCCCGCGGTCGGCGACGCTCGTGGCGATCGACGCGCTCTTGCAGCCGTTGGCGACGCGCCCGCCGAGCGACGCGATGGATACGTGGGTGGATGCGTTTGCGACGGACGTTCGGCGGCACTGGAGCTGGGCGCTCTCGGGCCGCGAGCCTGGGCGCAACGCGTTTACGCCGCTGTGCGCGGCGTGGATGCTCGGGTACGTGATCGAGCGCGTGAGCGACGAAGAGATCGCGCTGTGCGTGTGCGTCCACGAGGAGTCGGGGAAGAGCGCCCGCTGATCGAGCCTGCGCGCGGCGTGCGATCGCGCGATCGCTGAGCACACTCGATCGCGCGTCGGAACTACACTCGAGTCGATCATGGCCACGACGAAGAAGAAGGCGCCCCGCGTCGGGCGCGTTGGGTCCGAGCGTCCGGCAGACGAGCTTCCAGCGTTCGTGGCGATGGAGCGCGACGCGCGCGCCTCGGGCGAAGCCGATGATCCCCGAAGGACCGATCGCGTCGCGGGGCTCAGCGCAGAGTCGCTGGCGCAACACGTGCTCACGCCCCATCGGCCACAGCGCGACGCGGTGATCGAAGCGCTGACCGGCGTCGACGCGCCGGACGAAGCGTGGGAGGTGCTGGCGGCGCGCGAGCTCATCCCGGTCGACTGGCTCAGCGCGGGGGCGCGTCAGGTCACGGTCACCGGCGTGCGCTGTGACCTTTGCACGGTGGACTTCATGGGGCACGCGAGGGAGTGCGAGCGGGTCAACGTTCCTGCGACGGTGGCGGCCGCGGCGACGCTCGCGGCGGACCCAGCGGGTGTCTCGGCAGCAGAGACCCTCGCCCGGCTGTGCTTCGAGCGCTTGTACGGCGACACCGCGGCGAGCGAGCCGCGCGTGCTGTGGCGCGTGGGCGCGAGCGAGGCGTGCAGCCCGCTCGGCGAAAAGCGGCCCGGCGCAGCGAAGGCGCGCGCGCCGAAGCCGGGGTTGTGGGAGTGCTTCGCGCCGTTTCGCAAGGCGTTCTCAGCGCGAGTGGGCACCGCGGTTCCCAAGGGGTATCGCCGTTGGAAGGACGGGATGATCATCCCGGAGTACGTGAGCGATTCGTACGCGAGCTACCAGGCTACGTCCGCGTTCGTGGTGATGAACCAACCGTGGATTCAGGCGCTCGAGCGCGACGCGGTCAACCACTGGAGCTGGGCGCTCTCGGTCCGGGAGAAGCGGCCGAATCCGTTTACTCCGCTGTGCGAGGTATGGGCGCTCGGGTATGCGGTCGAGCTGGTCGACGACGAGACGGTGCTGTTGTTCGCGCCGGCGTTGTGACGAGCGCGCGGCACCACGGGCACCACGGGGACGGTGTTCAATAGTTCACGAGTCAGCGATAACCGCGCGAGATCACAGCGCGCCGGCCGCCACAGCAGACGGCAGGCGCACCGCTGGAGCGTTGGGAGAGAGTTCGTTCGCGCGCCAACTCGCCCGATGCGCCGTGCGTGGAGGAAGCGGGACAACGCGATTTCAAGGGGTTATCGCGCACTCGTGAACTATTGAACACCGTCCCCGGGTTCGCCCACCTAGCGCCCCTTCGCCGCCCGCGCCGCTCGCAGCGCCCGTTCACACTCGACGCGCTCGGCCTCGAGCCCCAGTCGCGCGCACGCCATCGCGCGCACCGTCCACGCGAGCACGTTGTTCGGCGCGCGCTCGATCGCCGCGATCGCGTGCGCCCTCGCCTCGTCGTGGCGCCCCAGCCGCGCCATGCACGAGGCCACCGAGCTGCGAAAATACGGGTCGTCCGGCGCCCGCTCGAGCAGCGCGCACGCGTACCGCTCGCTCGCCTCGCGCTCGCCCAGCGTCACCGCCGCGCGCAGCCACTGATGGGCCCCGCGGGCGCTCCATCCGGGCTCGACACGCTGCCCGCGCACCAGCTCGCGCGCTCGCGCCGCGTGCGCTTCGCTCTGCGCGAGCACCCTCGCGAGCCGCCCCGCGTCCTCGCCGTCGTCCCTTGCGCGCGCGGCGCAATGGTCCAAGTGCTCGATCGCCTCGCTGGTCGCGCCGAGCCGCGACAGCGCGCGACCCAGCATCCGCCGCGACTCGAGGTCCTCGGCGTCGAGCGCGACGCCGCGGCGCGCCGCTGCGGCCGCAGCTTCGAAAGCCTGGCTCTCGAACCGAGCCCACGCGAGCAAACGAAGCACGCGTTGGTCGCACGGATCGTCGGCGAGCAGCGCCTCGCACAACGCGGCGCACTCGCTCGAGCGACGCGCGTGACCGAGCGCCGTCGCGCGCGCGATCAGCCGCTCGCGCCCTGCGTCGTCGCTCACGAAGGCTCCGCGCCCGATGGACGCCGCGCCGAGAGCGTCGGCGACGGCGCAGGAACATCGTCCTCTGGCGCCCTTCGCGCCGTGATCACAGCCACCGCAACGGCGCACGCAGCGAAGACCAACGAGACCGCCACGGTCACCATCGAGCGCGCGTTGAGCGCTGAAATCACCGACAGAATCGCCATGCTCACCAGCAGCGCCACCCGCTCGTTGCGCTGTCGATCGAGCTGCGCAAGATCCGCGCGCACGCGATCGCGAACGCGCGCGAGCTGCTCGTGCCGCGGGTCCGCTTCGAGGGCGGCGTCACAGACGCGACCGGCGCGGGCGAGCCTTCCTTGCCGACGGTAGAGAGCCGCGAGGTTGTACGCTGCAGACCGCAGGCCCGGCCGCAGCCGCAGCGCTTCGGCGAGAGCGGCTTCGGCCTCGTGGTCCGAGCGCTGCTCGAAGAGCGAGTAGCCGAGCTCTTCCCACGCCGCCCAGTAGTTTGGGTCGAGCTCGATCGCAGCCGTCGCGGCATCGGCAGAGGCGTCGAAGCGGCGCTGGTTTGCGAGCACCCACGCGAGCCGCCAGTGCGATGTCGGGTCACTCGGGCGCAGCACCACTGCGCGCCGCGCGAACTGCTCGGCCGTCTCGTGCGCGCCGAGCGCCGAGTACACGCGCGCGCACTCGTCGACGAGCAGGGCGTCCTCGGCGCTCAGCGACGCGACGTGCTCGATCACCGCGCGCGCTTCGTCCTTGGCGCCGGACTCGCAGAGGGCGATCGCGAGGCGCGCGTGGTAGCGCGGCGCGCGGGGCTGCAATCGAACGGCCTCGCGCAGCGGAGCGACGGCGTCCGCGTGGCGCCCGGCGACCTGCATCGAGAACCCGAGGAGGTAGTGCGTGTAGCCATCGGCGGGCGCCGCTTCGACCGCGGCGCGCGCGACGGACTCGGCCTCGTCGTGCCGGCTTTGCCCGAGCAGCGCGCGAGAGAGGTAGAGCAGCGCGTCGACGTCCTTGGGGACCGCCGCGAGCGCGGCGCGCGCGTCCTTCTCGGCGAGCGGATAGCGACCGATCTCGAGGGCTGCTTCTGCGCGAGCCTTGTGCCTGCGCGCCGTGGCTTGTGCGTCTGCCGTGGTCACGCGAGCGCTCAGTAATTGTTGCGGCGGATGTAGTCCGCGATGTCGTCGTATTGCCCGGCTTCGTTGGCGTACTGCGCGTAGTTGCGCGCGGTCGAGAACCACTCGCGCGTCGTCGGTCGCACTTTGGCGCGGGCCTTCTCGACGTGCGCCGCGGTGATGGGCTCGAGCGATCCGCGCGCGATGGACTGCGTGAGCGCGTGCTCGGCGGCGGAGTCGATCAGGTGCTCGAGGTCCGCGCCGCTCCAGCCTTCGGTCTGCGCGGCGATGGCGTCGAAGTCGAGGTCGGCCACGGGCTTTCCTGTGGTCTTGAGGCGGAGGATCTGGACGCGCGCCGGACGATCGGGCGGCGGGACGAACAGCACTTGATCGAAGCGCCCCGGCCTACGAAAGGCCGAGTCGAGGTCCCACGGCGTGTTGGTCGCGCCGATCACGAGCACGCGCTCGTTGCGCGACGCAAACCCGTCGAGCTCCGCGAGAAACTGCGTGATGACCCCGCGCATCGAGCCGGAGTGGAGCTTGGCGCGCTGCATTCCGAGGGCGTCCACCTCGTCGAAGAAGAGCACCGAGGGCGCGCGGCGACGGGCGTCTTCGAAGAGCTGATGCAGCTGCTTCTCGGAGTTGCCGATCCACATGTCGAGCACTTCGTGCAGACCGACGTTGATGAAGTGCGCGCGGCACTCGCCGGCGGTGGCTTTGGCGAGAAAGGTCTTTCCGCAGCCGGGAGGGCCGTAGAACAAGATGCCTCCGCCGACCTTCTTGCCGAACGCCTTGAACATCTCGGGGTTGGCGAACGGATAGACGATTCGCATGCGAATCTTCTCTTTGACCTCGTCGAGGCCGCCCACGTCCGCGAACGTCACGCGGTCCGCCACGCTCGTCTCAGGGATCACTGCGCTCGGCGCGGCCTCGGGCGAAGGCCCGCCTCCCGAGACCACCCGAAACCGCGCGCGGGGATCGCTCGCGTCACGAATCAGCGCGTCCCTCAGCGCTGGCTCCGCGAGCTGAGGATCGAGCGTCGTCGCCCTGTCGTAGTCCGCGAGCGCCTCTTTGTGCTGCCCTCGCGCGTGCTTCGCCCTCGCCCTCGCGACGAGCCCCTTCGGGTGCTCGGGCGCGGCTTCGAGCAAGCGCTCGCACGCGGCCAGCGAGGCCTCTGCGTCACCGATCGCGAGCGTGCAGCGCGCGACGCCGAGCTGCGCTTCGGTGCCCACCTTCGGGTCGCTCTCGCACTGGCGAAAGTGCTTGAGCGCGTCCGCGTGACGGCCCGCAGCCACGAGCAGGTTGGCGACGTGCACGCGCAGCGCGTGGTTGTCGGGCGTGCGTTCGAGGGCGTCGAGCAGGAGGGTCAGCGAAGGGTCGAGCGCGCGGTCGTCCATGGGTTTCGAGGGAGTGGAGTATACCCCTCGATCCCCAGCGAGCGAGCGCTACTCCTCGCGCTCGCCCGTGTACTGCTTCTTGCGCTTGGCTCGGTAGCTGATCCGAATCGGCACGCCCTCGAACCCGAACCGCTCGCGCATCTGGTTCTTCAGGTACCGGTCGTACGAGACCGCGACGTGCTCGGGGAAGTTCGACACCGCGGCGAAGCGCGGCGGCCGCGTCCCGACCTGCGAGACGTAGTAGAGCCGCACCGACCGGTTGCCCTGCACGGGCGGCGGGTGCTTCTCGATCACCTCTTCGAAGAAGCGATTGACCTCACCGGTGCCCACGCGCTTCGAGAACGACTCGTAGACCTTGTCGATCTGGTCGAGCAGCGCGCTCGTCCCCTTGCCCTCTTTGGCCGAGATGCGAAGCACTGGAATCCACGTGGCGAACGACATGCGCTCGCGCGCGGACTGCACTGCTTTCTTCTCGGCTTGCGCGGAGAGCTTGTCGACCTTGTTGAGCCCCACCATGATCGCGCGCCCTCGGTCTTCGGCGAGCGCGATGATGCGCAGGTCCTGGTCGCTGAGCACTTCTTCGGTCGCGTCGAAGAGCAGGACGATCACGTCGGCGCGCTCGATCGTGCGGATCGCTTGCATGACCGAAGTCAGCTCGACCGGCGCGCTCACCGAGCGCTTGCGGCGCATGCCCGCGGTGTCGACGAAGACGTACTTCTTGCCGTTTTTCTCGACGAGGGTGTCGATCGCGTCCGTGGTCGTTCCCGGCCGCGAGTCCACGATCATTCGGTCTTGGCCGATGAGCTTGTTGATGAGCGAGCTCTTGCCCGCGTTGGGGCGGCCCACCACGGCGATGCGCGGAATCTCGTCGGCCAGCAGCACGTCCTCGGCTTCGGGCGGCGGCAGCTTCGACAAGATCGCGTCTTCGAGCTTCTCGAACCCGCGCCCGTGCAGCGCCGACACCGGGATCACTTCTTTGACGCCGGCTTTGTAGAGCTCGTACGCGTCGACGTCGCGCTTGGGCGAGTCGGCCTTGTTCGAGACGTAGATCACAGGGCGCTCGCTGCGGCGCAACAGATCCAACGCCACGAGGTCAGCGTCCTGCAGCGGAACCGTCGCGTCCGTGACGAACACCGCGATGTCCGCCTCGGCGATCGCGAGCTTCACCTGCGTGCGGATGCCGGCCACGACGGGGTCTTTTCCGTCCGGGTCGAAGCCGCCGGTGTCGACCACGACGAACTGCCGACCCCGGAGCTCCGCGTCGGCGTAGTGGCGATCGCGCGTGACCCCTGGGGTGTCCTCGACGATCGCGAGGTGCTTGCCCACCATGCGGTTGAAGAGCGTGCTCTTGCCCACGTTGGGGCGCCCGACGATCGCGACGAGCGCGCGCGAGCCCCTCGAGACGCGAACGTCCGCCGGCATTTCTTTGCGCCGATATCGCTCTCCTTCGCGCTCGTCATCGTTCGAGCGAGGCTCGGCGTTCGGCTTCGACCTGGTCATCACAGTCCACTCCATTCGTCACAACACAACGGGCGAAGGCTCAGCGCCGCCGCCCGGGACCGCTCGCGCCATAGCCGAGTCGCTCCATCGCACCCTGGCTCTTGGTCCATCCCGGAGAGACTTTGACCCAGAGCTCCAGCATCACTTTGCGCCCGAGCATCGCCTCGATGCCCTTGCGAGCGCGCGTCCCGATCGCCTTGATCTGCGCTCCCCCGGCGCCGATCACGATCTTCTTCTGCCCTTCGCGCTCGACGTGGATCGTCGCGCCGATGTGCACGGTCTTGGCGCCCTCTTCGTAGCGCTCGACCTCGACCGCGGTCACGTACGGAAGCTCATCGGCCGTCTCGTGGATGACCGCTTCGCGCACGCGCTCGGCCGCGAGAAACCGCTCGGGCCGATCGGTGACCGCGTCCTTGGGAAACAGCATCGGCCCCTCGGGCAAGAGCGCCATGCACTCGCTCACGAGCCGATCGACGCCGTCCTTCGACTTGGCCGCGATGGGGATCACCGAGCTCCACTCGCGCGCCTTGGTGTACGCCTCGAGCGTGGGCAGCAACGCTTGCTTGGGCCGCACGAGGTCGACCTTGTTGAGGGCGAGCAGGACGGGCTTCTTCAGGCCTGCGATTTCGGCGAAGACCGGGGCGTCGCGGTCGAGCCCCGCCGCGGCGTCGGTCGCGTCTGCGACCATGATGACCGCGTCCGCGTCGGCCAACGCAGCGGTGGCCTCGCGGTTCATCCGCTCGCCGAGGCGGCCGTGCGGACGGTGAATGCCTGGGGTGTCCAGGACGATGAGCTGCGCGTCTTCCCTGGTGATCACTGCGAGAATGCGATCTCGCGTGGTCTGGGGGCGCGAAGCCACGATAGACACATCCTCACCGACGAGCGCGTTGAGGAGCGTCGACTTGCCCACGTTTGGGCGACCCACGAGTGCGACGAATCCACAGCGCATGGTGACAACGAGACCGCGGGCTTTACGACAGGACGTGCGCGCAAGCAACAGCGCACAGTTCGATGGTATGAACCGCGACCGAAGGTCATGACAGAGTTGCACGAGCTCACGGCGGTCGAGGCGGGCGCGCTGCTCGACGCGAAAAGGGTCAGCTCGATCGAGCTGGTGGACGCGCTGCTCGCGAGGATCGAGCGCTGCGACGGCGCGGTCAACGCCGTGGTCGAGCGGCTCGATCAGCGCGCGAGGGCCGAGGCGCGCAAGGCGGACGAAGCGCGGTCGCGAGGAGAATCACTGGGGGCGCTGCACGGGGTTCCCATCACCGTCAAAGAGTCGATCGAGATGGAGGGGTGCGTCTCGACCCTGGGACTTCCGCGGCGGACGTCGATCCGCGCGGGCCGTGACGCGCCCGTGGTGGCCGAGGCGCGCAGGCAAGGGGCGATCGTGATCGGGCGCACCAACGTCCCGCAGCTGTTGCTCTCGTTCGAGTGCAGAAACCCTGTGTACGGACAGTGCGCGAACCCCCGCAAGCTCACGCACGCGCCCGGCGGCTCGTCCGGCGGCGAGGCCGCGGCGCTCGTCTACGGCGGCTCGATGCTCGGGATCGGAACGGACATCGGCGGCTCGATCCGCCTCCCCGCGCACTTTTCTGGGTGTGTGGGCTTCAAGCCCACGCAAGACCGATGGCCCAACAAGGGCCTCGTGGCCGGGCTCCCGGGTCAAGAAGCGATCCGCTCGCAGTGCGGCCCGATGGCTCGCTCGGTGGCGGACATCGAGCTCGCCATGCGCGCGCTCGACCCCGTCGCGCTCTCGCGCGCCGACGGTCGCGTGCCTCCGCTTCCGTTTGGCCGCATCGCGGACGTCTCGCTGAAGGGCGTGCGCGTCGGGCTGGTCGAACACGACGGGATCCTCGCGCCGTCGAAGGCCAACATCCGCGCCGCGCGACGGGCCGCAGAGGCGCTCGAGCGGGCGGGCGTCGAGGTCGTTCCGTTCGTCGTGCCGGGCAACGCGGACGCGATTCGCGAGTATTTTTCCTGCTTGTCCGCGGACGGAGCGCTGACGGCGCGCGAGCAAGTGGGCGACGGACCCGTGGACGTCACGCTCGAGGCCATGATGCTCGCGGCGAAGCTCCCAGCCGCGGTGCGGACGACCGCCGCGCGCGGCCTCGAGCTCGCGGGTCAATCGCTCACCGCGATGATCCTGCGATCGTTCGGCGAGCGCTCGGTGCAAGGCTACTGGAAGCTCATCAGCGCCGTGCGCGCCCGGCGCTTCGCGATCGAAGCCGCGATGGACGAAGAGCGCCTCGACGGCCTCGTGCTCCCGCCCTTCGCGACGGCGGCGGTGCCGCACACCTTCGGCGCCCAGTTCGCGCAAGCCGCGTCGTACACGATGCTCTTCAACCTCTTGCACTGGCCGGCCGGCGTCGTGCCCGTGACCACGGTGCGCGAGGACGAGTGCGACCGCGAAGCGACGATGGACACCGTCGTTCGCCGCGCGCGAGAGATCGATCGGCAGAGCTTGGGTCTGCCCGTCGGCGTGCAAATCGCCACGCGCGGATGGAAGGACGAGCTCTGCCTCGCGCTGCTCTCGGCCGTCGAGCGCTCGGTGCAGAGCGACCACGGCCACCCCGCGGCGGTGATCGACCCCTGACATGCACGCGCGTTGGCCCGCGACCGTCGCCGCGCTCTGCGTTGCGCCCCTGATCGCGGGGCTCAGCGCGCCAGCGCGCGCGGACGGGCCCACGCCGCCCGAAATTGGCCCGATCGGCCACACGATCGCGCGAGCGCCCTTTGTCGCGGGCGCGACCGTGGCCCTTCGCTTGAGCGCCCCCAGCGTGATCCACATCCCCGCGGGCGAGTTCGCGATGGGCTCGAACGACGACGACCTCGAGCGCGCGCAGGCGGTGTGCGAGCGAGACAACGCAGTGGGGCCGGTGCTCGCGTGGGCGTGCGCGCGGGCTTTTCCCCCGGTCGAAGCGGCGCGGATCGTGGGTTCGCCCTGCGAGCGACCGGCGTTTTGGAGGGTGCACTTCGCAGAGATCGGTCGGCACCGCGTGCTGCTCGGCGCGTTCGCCATCGATCGCACCGAGGTCACCGTGGGCGCGTACGAGCGCTGCGTGGTCGACGGCGGCTGCGCGCGCAGCACGTTTGCGCGATCGAGCGCGGTTTTTTCTGGTGATTCTCAGCCAATGGTGGCGGTCAGCTGGCACGAGGCGAGCGCGTACTGCCGCTGGGCGCGCGGGCGATTGCCGACCGAAGCCGAGTGGGAGCGCGTCGCGCGAGGGCGAGATGGCCGGATGTTTCCCTGGGGAAACGTGTTCAACCCGCGCCTCGCCAACGTCGGGCAAGCGAGCCCCTCGTGCCGATCGAGCGCGGACGGCTACGAGTTCACAGCGCCCGTCGGGAGCTTCGTCGACGGCGCCTCGCCGGACGGCGCGCTCGACATGGCCGGAAACGTCGCCGAGTGGATCGACGACACCTTCGACGACGGCCCCGAGCGCGCACAAGGCGACCCGGACTGGTCTCGATCGCGCTCTCGCTACGCGCCCGACGCGCTGCGGGTCGCCCCCAGACTGCG
>JAAFIF010000214.1 GCA_013298625.1 Myxococcales bacterium | reverse complement strand
GCGTCCGTGGGCTACGACAACGGGGCAGGCGCGCGGCGGTCGCTCGGGTGGCTCATGGTGCTCTTCGCGGGCTTCGGCGTGCTGCGCCTCGCGGGCCCGATGGACCCGATTCGATTGGTGATGGTGGCGCTGGCGATGGTGCTGCTCGAGCGCGCGGGCGATCGAGAGAAGCTGCTGTAGCCACGAATTTTCGTGACCGGTGACCGCTCGTGCACACTCCGCGGCGCGATGCCCATCACCGACGACGACGCGCCCGTCTCGCGACGGGAGCACTCCATCCTCGAAGCGCTCGACCTCGATTCGCTCTCGCTCGACGGCCTCGCAGCCGGCGACGTGGCGCGCACCAAGCGTCAGCGCGCGCTCATCGCGCAGCACGCCGAGGCGAACAACGTCGACGCGCTCGGCACCATGCTCGACGCGCTCGGCACGACGTTGAAGACCGCCTCGCTCGAAGCGCAGGTGCTCTTCGCCGAGCGCGTGGATCGCGCGGCGGCGATCGACGATCGTCTCTTCGTTCATGCAGGGTTCGCGCTGACGGCGGCCGGCTATCAGCTCTGGTGCGCGAAGCGAAACGCCGAGGCGTTGCCCTACTACGAGCGCGCCGTGCAGCGCCTCGCGGACAGCACCCTCGAGCGCCCGCTCGCGGTGTGGGGCGACGCGATGGTGGCGTGCGCGGTGCTCGTTCGAGACCGCTCCGTGGACGAGACCCGCGAGCTGGTCCTGCGGCTCATCGAGCGCAGCGAGCGCATCGAGCACCGGCAGCTTCGCAACTGGGCGATCTTCGGCGCGCTCCGAGGGGTCGAGCAGCTGCAGTGGGCCAAGCGCTGGGCGGACTCGATCGAGCTCGCGAACAAGGGGCTCTCGCTGCCCTTCGCGCACCTGCAGCCGATCCCGAGCTGGTTCGAGTCGCGGGTGTTTTTGCACAGCCGCGCGATGCTCGCGCACCGCGAGCTCGAGCAGTACGAGCCCGTGATCGCCCTCGCCCTCGCGGCCGAGCGCGACTGCGAGCGGGTGACCAGCGACGCGGGGCTGCTGGAGGTGTGCTGGATCTTGACGGAAGCTGCGTTCGTCGCAGCCGAGCGCATGGGCAAGGCGAGCGTGGCCCTGGATTTCATCAGGTTGATGCGCGATCGCATGGACCACCCGAAGGCGCAGCTCTTCGCCGCGGAGATCGCCTACGCGCTGGCGATGGAGGCGAAGGCGCGGCACCTGATGGGGCTCAGCGATGACGCGCTGCGCTCGTGCGAGCAGGCCATCGAGTGGGCGCAGCGGCCGACGAAGATCGAGCACGGGTACACAGCGCACTGCGAAGCGCTGGGGATTCGCGGGGCGATTTGTGATTCGAGGGGAGAGCGCGAGCTCGCGCGGGCCGCGTGGCGCGAGGTGGTCGAGCGGTTTGGCGCGGTGGACAACGCGTCGCTGCGGCCGATGGTCGCCGAGGCGAAGGCGAACCTCAGCGGGGATTGAGCGCGGCGCAGCGTTGGTCAACCGCGCGGTAGAACGGTACCGTTCGTCCCAATCATGCGCGCGCGAAGCGGTCGTTCTGCGAATGTTCTGATCCTGTCGGCGGGGGCCGGGCTGTGCTCGTTGGCGTCGTGCGCGCCCAACGTGGACGACGGCGTCGGGCAGGCGGTGAGCGAGGTCGCGGTCTCGACGCTGCGGGGACAGCCGGGCTGTTCGACGGCGGGCGCCGAGGGGTTGAGCGCGCAGCTGCTCGATGAATTGTTGTGCCTGTCGGGCGGCGGGCTGGTCTCGTACGCGGGCGCGCCTGGGATCACGTTGACCAACCCGCGCGTGCACCCTGTGCTCTCACCGGCGGCACGGGACGGGATCGTTCGGGCGGCGGCGCGCACGCCGCTGCGGATCAACTCGGGGCTGCGCACGATCGTCGAGCAGTGGCTGCTGTACACGGCGGCGGGGTGCGGACTGGTGGCGGTTCCGGGCAGCTCGAACCACGAGACGGGGCGGGCGGTGGACGTCGACAACTACAGCGCGGCGCGCGCAGCGATGGTGGCCAACGGGTTTACGCAGACGTACCCGACCAACGACCCTGTGCACTTCGACGGGCCCGGCGCAGACTTTCGCGCCACCTCCGTGCGCGCGTTTCAACGCTTGTGGAACGCCAACAACCCCACGGACCGCATCGCCGAAGACGGCGCCTGGGGACCGATGACGCAAGCGCGGCTCGAGCGCTCTCCGGCCGAGGGTTTTCGCATCGGTCGCGTGTGCGGAATGACCACGCCCGCCGAGCCCCGGCTGCGCGCGCAGTTCGTCTCGCAGACCTTCGCGACCGCGGCGACGCCCATCGAGCTGTCGCCCGGACAAGAAATGTCAGGCTCGATCGAGCTGAGAAATACCGGGACGCAAGCGTGGATTCCGGGCACGACGATGCTCGCGACGACGCAGCCGCGCGATCGAGTCAGCGCGGTGGCGCACCCCTCGTGGCCAGCGAACAACCGGCCTGCGACGGTGAGCGCCAACACGGCGATGGGCGCGACGGCGCGCTTTGCGTTCACGATTCGCGCCCCCATGACGCCGGGCGACTACTCGGAGTTCTTCGGGCTGGTGCACACGGGCGTGGGATGGTTCAGCGACCCTGGCCAGGGCGGTCCGCCGGACAATCAGCTGCAGATTCGCGTGCGGGTGGGCGGCCCCGCGTTCGGCGCCGAGGTGGTTCGCAACACGTGCGAGGCGAGCGCGTCGGTCGCGCCCGGCGCCGTCCGAATGTGCGAACTCGAACTGCGCAACACGGGAACACAACCGTGGACGACGGGCTCGACGCACCTCGCCACGAGCAACGCGCGCGGCCACGAGAGCCCGCTCGCGGACCGAACGTGGCTGAGCCCTTCGCGCGTCGCGACGGTCTCGCGCATGGTCGCGCGGGGCGAGACGTTTACCTTCGCGTTCGTCGTGCTCGCGCCATCGTCGGGAGGCGCATTCGAAGAGAACCTCAACCTCGTCGACGAGACGGGAGGGTGGTTCTCGGACATGGCCAACGGCGGGCCGACGGACGAGGCGATCGTGGTTCGGGTCGACGCGGGGCCGAGCGCTGACGGTGGCACACAGAATCAAGACGCCGGTGTCGTCGACGCGACCGTGCGCGACGCGCGCGCGCCGAGGGACGGATCGACCGGACCGATCGAGCCTCCTGCGGCGATGGGCTGCGCGTGTCGCGCGAGCACGAGCGCGGGCGGCGCGCGCGCAAACGGCGCTTGGATCGCTCTCGTCACCGTGGCGATGGCCGCGGTCAGAAGGGCTCGACGCGCAGGACGATCTGCCCGTTGAACGTCGTGTCGTCCGGCGGCGGGAGCGCGTCGGCTTCGATCACCACGCGCGATCCAGCGTCGAGGTAGGGCTTCACGTTGACGTTGGGCGTGACCGTAAACGCCAGGCTGCGCACAGCGCCGGGATTGCTCGCGGAGGCGACCTCAACGCGCGGCAACGAGCAGCCGTTGGTGCACTCGAGAAACATTCGGACCGAGCGAAAGAAGGAGAAATCGTCGGTGTCGCCCGAGGTTTCGGCGGTGCTCGTGATCGCGAAGCTCATGGACTTGATGAACACGCGACCGATCGGGATGTTGCGCGAGGCGCCCTCGGCAACATCCCGAT
>JAAFIF010000134.1 GCA_013298625.1 Myxococcales bacterium | reverse complement strand
CACCCTATGGATACGAGCTACACCCACCGCCGCCCGACGTTTGCGACCGCGCTCTTCGCGACGCTCGCCGCGAGCCTCACGGCCCCGCTCGCCGCGCGCGCCCAGCGCTCGCTCGACCAGCCGCCGTCCGCCGAGCCCTCGACGGTGCACACACCCGCTGCAGAGCCGAGCGCGGCCCGTCCCTCTGCGGCCACCGTGCGCATCGCCGCAGGGCGCGGGATGACCGTCACGAGCGCAGACGAGCGCGTCTCGTTGACCCTCCGCGGATTCGTTCAGGGGAGGATCACCGTGGACGTGCCGAGCCCCGCGATGCCCGGCGCAGACGTGACGCCCACCACGCTCATCGCCGCGCGCCGCGTGCGAGTGATCCTCGCGGGCACGCTGCTCGGCCCCACGCTCGGGTATCAAGTGCACTTCGGCCTCGCGCCCAACGACATCGCGCAAGGCGCTTTGCTGTTCGACGCGTTTGTGACCTGGGCGCCGAGCCGAGACCTCTCGTTGCGAATCGGGCAGTTCTTCGTCCCGTTCAACCGCAACCGCTGGATCTCGATCATGCGGCAGATGATGCTCGAGCGACCGATCGCCACCAACGAGTTCAACCTCGACCGGGACATCGGCGTGATCGCGTTCTCCAACGACCTGTTCGGCGCGGGCGGGCGCTTGAGCTATTCGCTCGGCGCGTTCTCTGGCGCGGGTCGCAACCGACTCGAAGCGGACTACGGGCTGCTCTACGTCGCGCGCCTCGGCGTCAACCCGCTCGGTCGATTCGACGACCACGACAGCGAGTGGGACCTCGAGCGCTCGGGGCCGCGGCTCGCGCTCGGCCTCGCCGGGGCGATCAATCACCGCGCGAGCACCTACGCGACCGCCCCGCTCGGGTCGATGCCGGACACGCGACGGTACGACCGCGTTCAGGTCGCTGGAGATTTGCTGTTCAAATGGCGCGGGCTCTCGCTGCAGCTCGAAGGGCTCGCGCGCTTGTCTCCCGATGCCGTGACCGCACAAGCCAGCGCCACTCGCCCTGGCTGGGGCTACACCGCGCAAGCGGGGTTCGTCACGCCGGTGAAGCTCGCGGTGGGAGCGCGGTGGTCGCAGATCTTCGCGCTGCCCGCGGCGATGGGCTCGACGGCCTTTCGTGACGGGTACGAGCTTGGCGGGATCGTCGCGTACCACGGGATCGACGGCGCGCTCATGGTGGCCTTGGACTACACGCTGCGCGACGAGAGCCCGAGCTATCCGCGGCACGAGCTGCGAACGCAGGTCACGGTGGTGTTCTAGATCTCGAAATCCGGCTCGTTTCGCTGGGCGTCCGACGGTCCGCGCACCGTGAGCTCGGGCGGCTTCATCGCCACCTTCGCGCCCTTCGGCACGCTCTTCGTCAGAAACACAGACCCGCCCACGACGCTCCCCTCGCCCACCACGGTCTGTCCGCCGAGCACCGTCGCGTTGGCGTAGAGCGTCGCGCCGTCCTCGACCGACGGGTGACGCTTGGTCCCGCGGATCACCCGCCCCCGGTCGTCCTTGGGGTGCGAGAGCGCCCCGAGCGTCACGCCTTGATAGAGCTTCACCGAGGCGCCCAGGTGACTCGTCTCGCCCACGACGATGCCCGTCGCGTGGTCGATGAAGAAACTTCCGCCGATTTGCGCGCCAGGATGAATATCAGCACCCGTATTCGTGTGGGCCCACTCGCTCATGATCCTGGGCATGAGGGGGACGCCCATCGCGTACAGCTCGTGCGCGACCCGGTACACCGTGACCGCGAGCAGCCCTGGGTACGCGAGGATGATCTCGTCGAGGTTGGCCGCCGCGGGATCTCCGTCGTACGCGGCCTGCACGTCGGTGAGCAGCGTCTTTCGCAAGGACGGCAGCGCCGCGAGCAGCGCGTCGGTCACCCTCGCCGCCTCGCCGCTGCACGAGTCCGTGCAGCCCGCGCACGCCTCGGCCTGGTGGCAGAGGCACAGCTCGACTTGCCGCGCGAGCGTCGCGCGCAGCTCGGTGAGCAAGCACCCGACGTGAAAGCGAATCGTCTCGTCGGTGAGGTCCTGCCGGCCGTAATAGCCCGGGTAGAAGAGCTGCAAGAGCATCTGCACGCAGCGGATGATCTCGTCGCGCGACGGCAAGAACTTCTTGTTGATGTGATGCCCGCGCGGATCGTCGCGGTAGCTCTCGAGCATCGCGTCGACGAGCGAGGGGAGCGATCCTGCGCTGGCGCTCTGCCCGCGCGCGACGGGCTCTGCTGGTTTGCCGCTGGTCATAAGCTTCAGTGAACTCTAGTGACTCAGGGTGCAGAACGTCGAGCGGTGAAGCGCGCGACGCGCACGGCTCTCACCGGGAGACTCAGATGTATCTCGAACGCTTCGACTGGCAGCGGCTGGCTCGCGCCTCGATCGACGACCCGCTGCGCGTGCTCACCAGCGCGTGCCTCGTGGGCCAACGGACGGGCTGGGAAGGGACGGCGTACACGGACGACCTGGTCCTGCGGCTCGTGCGCAGCCCGAAGGTGAGCCCCGTCGCGTTTTGCCCCGAGCAGATGGGAGGCCTCTCGACGCCGCGGCCGTTCACCACGATTCACGGCGGCGACGGGTTCGCCGTGCTCGACGGAGCCGCGCGGGTCATGGACACCACGGGCCGCGACTGCACGCGCGAGGTGGTCGATGGAGCCGCGCAGATGTGCGCCCTCGCCGAGCGCGAGCGAGTCGAGCTGTGCGTCACGCTGGACGTCAGCGACTCGTGCGGCTCGAACGTCGTGTACTTGGGACGTCCCGAGGACAAGCGCTACCAGCGCGGCGCTGGCGTGGCCGTGGCGACCCTCGTTCGCGCGGGGTTCTCGGTGATCTCTCAGCGCGACCTTCGAACGCTCGGCCGCATCGTGGCGGCGCTCGACGCGCAGTACGAGCCCCCGTCGGACGCCATCGATTTCGTCGAAAACGACTGGTATCGCAGCTACTTCTCGACCCCGTAGCGCCCCGACCGCGGCGAGAGGCGTTGTCAGAAAATGGCGTTGAGCGAGGGTGCTTCGGCACACTGCACCCGTGACGACGCACAACGCATCCCCCGAGGTCAGGCTGGTCGCGATCGAGTCGATTCGGATTCCCGCTCCGAGGCTCCGATCGCTGGGCGACGTGGACGCGCTCAAGGACTCGATCTCGATGGGCGGGCTCTTGCAGCCGATCGTGCTCGATCGCTCGATGACGCTCATCTGCGGAAGGCACCGCCTCGAGGCGTGCAAGCTGCTCGGATGGACGGACATCCCTGCGGTGATCGAGGACGTCCACGGCGCGCAGGCCGAGCTCGCCGAGATCGACGAGAACCTCTGCCGCCGCGAGCTCTCTGCGCTCGAGCGCGCCGAGCACATCGCCAAGCGAAAGCGCCTGTGGAGCGAGATCGAAGCCGCGCGCGTCGCCGCTGCGCCTCCTCCGGCGGACGGCGAGAAGAAGAAGTCGAAGAAGCCCGAGAAGCCGCGCGAGCCCGAGCTCACCGCGTTTGTCGACGACACCGCGAAGCGCACGGGCCGCGCCAAGCGCGCGATCAAAGAAGAGCTCAAGATCGGCGAGATGCCCGTCGAAGTGCGGGACACGATCCGCGAGACGCCCATCAGCAACAACAAGCGCGAGCTGCTCGCGTTGACGAAGATGGAGCAGCCCGCGGCGCTCGAAGCAGCTTTCGCTGTGAAGAACGGCGAGTCGACGACGGTGCGCAAGAAGGCCCCGAAGAAAGAGAAGCCCGCCCGCGAAGAGGTCGAGACCATCGACGACGAGGGCCACTCGGGCGAGCACGAAGCTGGGTCGAGCGAGGACACCGGCGGCTTCGACGCGTGGGGCGGACCGGACCGCAGCCTCGTTCGCGAGCGCACGCGGCACGCGATCATCGACGCGGTGGACGCGGCGATCACCGCGCTCGAGAAGGCCGAGTCGCTGTGGCCTTCGGACGAAGAGCCGTCGACCGCCGAGGGCTCCGCGATGCTTCGCGAGGCGCTCGCGGGCGTGACGAAGATGCGTCACTGGCTCGACAACGCCGAAGAAGCTGCCCCCTGGGCGGCGGCGAGCTGAGCGCAGGATTCAGCGGCAGGCGACGAGCCACTGCCCGTTGACCCGCTGCAAGCGCAGGACGTTGGACTGCGTGACGTTGGCCACGCGCACGCGGCCGATGCGGACGGTGGCGCCGAGGATGCGCGTGGTGGCGTTGTTGCCTTGCGCGCTGCCGGTGATCGAGTAGCGGACGCGGGCTTCGGTGGGGCTGCTCGAGAGCACTTGCACGCGGATCGTTCGGATCGTCATGCGAACGCCCATGACCTGCACGGCTTCGACGCGACCGACGGGGGTGTCCTCGCAGCGCTCCATGATCAAGCCGCGCACCGCAGCGGTGTCTCCGGCGGCGCCGCGCTCGAGGTACTGCCGCGCGGTCGCGTCGGGCGTCGAAGGAGCGCGCTGCGCGAGCGCTGCGCTCGACACGGACACGAGAGCGACGGACAGAAGCAGAGCAGCGCGAAACGTCGGCATCAATCGCGGAGCAACGTATCACAGCGCAGGGGCTACGGCTTCTTGAGCCACGGCCCCCACTTGCGAAGCGCGTCGATCGCGCCCTGCGGGACCCACCCGATCGAGCCGGTCACCACGCGGTTGAACGCGCCCGGGATGCACTCGGCGTCTTTGCGCAGCATCGCCTCGACGCCCTCTCGCGCCACGCGCTCGGCGGGCATCATGACCCCGAGCCTCGTCGCGAGCTCGACCGGAACCACGTCGCGATCATAGAGCGCCGTGGCCGTCGCGCCTGGCAGCAAGCACGTGACGCCCACGTCGTACACCGCGAGCTCGCAGCGCAGCGACGCGGCGAACGCGCGCAGGTACTTCTTGCTGCTCGCGTAGTGCGCGATCCCGGGGAAGTCTCGAAACGCCGAGATGCTCGAGACGATCAAGACGTTGCCCGCGCGAAGCTCCCTGAAATCCCTGGCGAAATACGTACAGAGCAGCGACGGGACCACCACGTGAAGCGAGAGCATCCGCTCGGCGCGCGAGGGATCCGCGTCGGCGACCTCGCCGAAGAAGAAGAAGCCCGCGTTGAGCACGAGGGCGTCCACGCGTCGTCCGTCCTCGGTGGCGCGATCGTAGAGGGCCTTGGCGTTGGCGACGACCGTGAGGTCCAAGACCACCTCGTCGACCGATGCGCCGTGCTGCGCGCGCAGCTCGTTCGCCGCGGATCGCAGGCGATCTTCGCGCTCGCTGCACACGCACAGATCCCAGCCCCGCGCGGCGAGCGCGCGCGCGACCTCGAGGCCGATGCCCGAGCACGCGCCGGTGACGACGGCGCGCTTGCGCGATGCTTCGCTCACTTCGCCATGTCCTTTCGCAAGAGCGCCTGCAGCTTGGGCGAAGGCGGCTCGCGGTGGTGGCAGCTCGCGGCGCGCGTGTAGATCTGCGCGGCGCAGAAGTTACAGTGATCGCAGGGCGAGGCGTACGAAGGGTCGCGGCGGATCTTGTCGACGAAGTCCGGCTCGCGGATGAGCGCGCGCGCCATGCCGACCGCGTCGAAGCCGTCTGCGATGGCGCCGTGCGCGGCGGGCCCCGAGTCGACGCCGCCCAGGTACACGAGCGGGAGCTTCACCGCGCCGCGCACGGCGAGCGCGTCGTTGCGAAAGTACCGGCTCTCGTAGGGCAGCGGCTTGATGAGCTTTTGACCGACGACCTTGAGCCCGAGCGCGAGCATCGGATCGTCCATGATCTCGGCCATCACGCGGGTCGGCATCGAGCCTCGCATCACGTACATCGGCGCGCGGCTGACGAAGCCTCCGGTGAGCACCAGCGCGTCGACGCCGTCTTGCTCGAAGGCCTTGGCGATCACGACGGCGTCGTCGAGCTCGATCCCGCCCTCGAAGCCGTCGCGGAGGTTGGTCTTGACCAGGACGGCGATGTCCGAGCCTGCCTCGCGCTTGACCGCGGTGAGCACTTCGCGCGCGAATCGCAGGCGATTTTGCAGCGTTCCGCCGTATTGGTCGCGGCGAATGTTGGTCCAAGGGCACAAGAATTGGCTGATGAGATAGCCGTGCCCAGCGTGCACTTCGACCGCGTCGAAGCCGGCCTCGCGCGCGAGCGAGACCGCGTCGACGTGCGCGTCGATCACCCTGCGAATGTCGTGCTCGTCCATCGCCTGCGGAAACGTCGGCCCGTACAGGTTGAACTTCTCCGACGCGCTCTGCGGCCGACCGCCGCACACCTCGGAGTGGGCCATGTTTCCGCAGTGGGCGAGCTGAACGGACACGCGCGCGCCCTCTTTGTGCACCGCGTCCGTGAGCCTTCGCAGACCCGCGACGGCGTCGGGCCGCATCCACAGCTGCCGATCGAACGACAGCCCTCGCTGCTCGACCGCCGCGTACGCGACGGTGGTCATCCCCACGCCGCCGCGCGCGATCGCGACGTGATAGTCGATCAGCGCGTCGGTCACGCTGTGCGCCTTGCCGAGCCCCTCGAAGGCCGCCGCGCGAATCGTGCGGTTGCGCAGCGTGACGGGCCCGATCTCGACCGGCTCGAACAGCGCGCTGTTGCTCTCTGTGGTCATCGATTGCTCTCGCGCGCCGAGGCTACCGCAGCTCGGGGCGCCTACACGCTATCGTTGTCCGCGATGAGCACCACCGTCGAACCGTCGATCGACCGCTACGTGCGCCGGTATCAATCGCTGAAGCCCGGCGAGAGCTCACCCTTGTGGAACGAGCAGCGCCAAGAGATTCGCGACGCGATCAAGGGCGAAGACTGGCCGTGGCTCGCGGCGCTCGCGGATCGACTGCGAATCGAGACGGCGCCGGCGTTCGCGCTGGTCCGCAACGACGCGCTGCTCGCGCTCGCCCTGGTGCAGAGGCCCGAGGCGCTGGACGCGTTCTTCTCGCGCGCGGCGTCACCGCCGCCGTGGGAGCGGCCGAGGGATCGTTCGGGCAGGGTTTGGCCTCGCAGAATGGCCGCGCTGCTCGGGTACGGACAGCGGGTCGAGATGCTCGAGCGCGCCGTCGTCGAGCGCGGCGCGGACCCCGCCCTGCGCGAGATCCTCTGCGGCTGGGTGCAAGAGTCCGTGAGTCGTGGAGAGCCCGTGCAACAGTCGCCGGTCTTGCGACGGTACTGGGCCGAGCGGACGCTCGATCACCACCCGCTCACGGAGCTTCCGCTCGCGCTGCTCGACATCGAAGCGGGCGCGATCAAAGCGTCGCCGCACAGCGAAGACACCTTGGGCAACTGGTACTACTTCGCGCACCACCTCTCGAGCGCGCTGCAAGGCGAGAGCGCGACGCTGCCGGAGGCGTCGGTCACCGACGAGCTCGCGTTGCTCGACGAAGAGCGCGCGAGGGCCGCGGGAGCGTTCGCAGACTCGACGCTCTATCCCAACGGAAAGTGGGAAGCGCGAGCGTTTTCGCTGCACGAACGAGACATCAACGAGGGCCCGCGCTCGGTGCGCTCGCTGCCGCTCGCGTGCCTCGAAGGCGCGCAGCCCTCGGACGTCCGCGAGAACATCGTCAGCGAGCAGACAGCCTTCGGCGCGCTCTGGTCGCTCTTTACGCAAGGCGGCGCGTACTCCGAGGGCGACAGCGCGGCGTACGCGCGGCTGTACGCCTGGCGCTCGCTCGGCGCGCTGTGCAACGTCCCCGTGGCCGGTCCGCTCGCGCTGGTGCGAGACCGCGCGGCGCGCGCGTGGTTCACGACGTTCGGCTCGCAGACGTCCACGTGGTTCGATCACGTGTGCATCGACGTGGGCCTCACCTGCGTGCGCCCCGAGGGACGCTCGATGATCGTGCTGGCCGCGACGGACTCGGACTGAGCGCGCTCGCTCAGCAGCCGCGCGGGGGCTCTTCTTCGTTGTCTCTTCGCGTCGACCGACGCGGCGGGGCCATTCACGTGGCCACCCCGGCTCTCGGTAAGACGACGGCCTGAAGGACGAACCACCCGACGAGCAGCGCGAGCGGCAGCAGTTGTTGCACCCAGTCGACCATGCGTGGATGTCGGAGCCAGCGCCGTCAGAATTGGGTTCGCGCCGCGGACACGCGCTACCATCGTGCGCATAGAGATCACCGTGAACAGCATCCGTCGCTCGATGATGATCCTCGCGCTCGCGCTGCTCGGCGCCTCGACGACCCTGTTCGCGCAAGCGCAGGCCCCGACCGTCGCGGGCACCCGCCCCGCCTGTGTCGCAGTCTCGACGCAGCCCATCTTCAACGGAACGGGCTACAACCACCTCGTCACCATCGCCAACCGCTGCGCCGCGCCGGTCTCGTGCACGGTGACCACCAACGTCAACCCGCGCCCGATCGAAGCGCAGGTCGCCGCCGGCGAGCAGCGCACGGTCAACACGTACTTCAACGCGGCGGGCTACGGGTTCACCGCGACCGTTCACTGCGCGAGCGGCGCGCGATGAGCGAGCGCGTCTTGATTTGTGGGGCCGGCGTCTTCGGCCTCGAAGCCTCGCTCGTCTTGCGCGCCCGCGGCTGGGACGTCCAGGTCATCGACGAGGGCCCGCTGCCGCACCCGCTGGCGGCCTCGACGGACCTCTCGAAGGCCGTGCGCATGGACTACGGCGACGACGACCGCTACGCCGACGCGATGCTCGAGTGCCTCTCGCGCTGGCGCGGCCGCAACGCGACCTGGGGCGACGCGCTCTTTCACGAGACGGGCGTCACGTACCTGTCTCGCGAGCCCCTTCGCGAAGGGGGCTTCGAGCACGAGAGCTTCACCCGCTTGCGCGCGCGAGGCGTGGCCGCAGAGCGGCTCGACGCCGAGCCAATTCACCGGCGATTCAGCGGCTGGCGCGAGGGGTATCACCGCGACGGGTACTTCAACCCCGTCGGCGGCTGGGTCGAGTCGGGCAGGCTCGTCGAGGCGCTGGTCGCGAAGGCGCGCCACGCGGGCGTGACGGTCACCGAACGGGCCGCAGCGGTCTCGCTCATCGAGCGAGGAGGCCGCGTGCTCGGCGCGCGCTCGGCCGACGGACGCAGCTTCGAAGCGTCGCTCACCGTGTGCGCGATGGGCGCGTGGACGCCGTCACTCGTCCCTGCGTTGAGCGAGAGCGTGCGCGCGACGGGGCACCCTGTGTTTCTCTTGCGACCGTCGCTCGATGTGGCGCAGCGCTTCGCGGCGCCGGCGTTTGTCACGTGGGGATCGGACATCGCGCGCACGGGTTGGTACGGGTTTCCGCTGCACCCGCGGGAGGGCCTCGTGAAGATCGCGCACCACGGCGCTGGACGCGTGATCGACCCCGAGACCGACGCCCGCGTGGTGACCGACTCGCAGATCGCCGCGATGCGGGCGTTCGTGCGCGACGCGATGCCCGCGCTCGCCGACGCGCCGCTCGAGCGCACGCGGCTCTGCACCTACGCGGACACCGACGACGGTCACTTCGTGATCGACCGCGATCCCACGCGCGACGGGCTGCTGGTGGCGACGGGAGACTCTGGGCACGCGCTGAAGTTTGCGCCGATGCTGGGCGAGTGGATCGCCGACGCGTGCGAGGGCCGAGACAACGATTTTACCGAGCGATTTCGCTGGCGAACTGGCGTTGCTTCTCGCCGCGGAGAGAGCGCCCGCAGCTGGTGCGAGCACTGATCGCGCGGAGCTACGGCAGCGCGCGCACGGCGGTCAGCACCTCCGCCGCGTGACCGTCGGGCGTGACGCTGTCGAACACCTTGGCGATGCGCCCCTCTTTGGTGAGCAAGATCGTCACGCGCTGCGCGAAGCCCATTCGAACGGCGACGCCAAACGACGCTGCGAGCCGACCGTCCGGGTCGCTCACCAGCGAAAACCCGAGCTGATGGCCGCTGGCAAAATCGCGGTGCCGGTCGTTGGAGTCCGTGCTCACGCCGACAACATCGACGCCGGCCGCTTCGAACTCGCGCGCCGCGTCGCGAAACCCGTGCGCCTCGACGGTGCAGCCAGGCGTCTCGTCGCGGGGATAGAAGTAGACGACCAGCGGCCGCGCGCGGGTCGTGGTCGTGTCGATCACCCGCCCGTCGTGCGCCGTGACGCGAAACCGCGGGCCGTTGTCCCCGGTCGCGATCAACGTATCGCGCGCAGGAGAGCTCAACTCGAGCCCGCCTGCGCTCGCTGGGCCTGACGTTGGCGTTGGGGTTGGCGTTGGGGTTGGGGTTGGCGTTGGCGTTGGGGTTGGCGCTACCGACCCGGTGTTGGTCGCGGTCGTTGGAGTGCTCGAACCCGGCGTCTGCGGCGGGCTCGACGGAGCGTCCTTGCGGCACGCGACGAGGGCGAGCGCCGCGACGAGGGCAACCGAAGCAGAGGTGGCAACGTTCATCGGTGACATAGATGTTGGCCGAACGCCGAGGTGGCGTACACTTGTTCGGTCGCTGTTGGGCCGCCGCCGAGCCGCGCAGCTTTCAGTCCCCGGCGCTACGCTGTTGGGCAGATCAACGTCACGCATCGAGAAGATTTGTCTGCCGTGGCGGAGGGCGCGCGCGCCTCTTTCTCCACCACGGCAGACGGTGTTGCGCAAGTACGAGGCCCGGCGGCGCCCCGACAGCGACCGCGCGTTCGACCGTTGCGCGTTCGGCGAGGGTTCGTGCACACTCGCCCTCGTTCGAAGAGCACGACCGCGAGCGAAGCTGAACGAGCCTAGCCTTCGGTCCGCGATGCAACGTCGCGGCTGACCCTGACCAGCACTGAACAAGTCACCCCGCCGTGAGTGAGCCTGCGGCTTTCTCCACTCATAGCGGGGTGGTGACGAGCAAGTAGCTCCAGCTCCCCCGCGGTCGCGCTCTTCGAAGTCGCGCTCAGCTGCGTCCCGAACGCAGCTGAGTGCCCGTCCACCATTGGCGAATCTGGTGAAAGAACGCCGTCGCGCCAGCGCCGACGAAGAGCAAATATCCAAGCCAGATGTGCTTGTCCGTGGCGAGCAACAGCCCGCCGGCGAACACCATGCTGGCCACGGTGAGACCCGTGTAGACCTGCTTGCCCAATCGCTCTGCGGCGACGGGCAACCCGGGATCCACGGTCTTCATCGAGAGGTGACCTTTGCGAAGGTCCTCCAAGATCTCGCCCACTTGTTCGGGCATCGTGCCCGCGAGGCCCGACATCCGCACCGCTGCGCGCAAGAAGTCTCCGCTGACCTTCTCGGGCGAATACCGCTTCGCGAGCAGCCGCAAGAAGTGAGGCTTGGCGGCGTTGAACACGTCGAGGTCGGGGTCGAGCTGCCTGCCGATCCCTTCGAGGGTCATCAGCGCCTTGCCGACCATCAAGAAGTCCGGCGGCATGTCGATGCCGTGGCGGATCGCGCCCTGAATCAAGTCGGTGATGAGCGCGGACATCTCGATGTCCTTCAAGCTCTTGCCGAGGTACTTGCGCGCGAGCATCGCGACGTCGGCGCGGTAGGCGGCCTGGTCGACTTTGCGGTTGGGCTTTCCCATCGCGTAGAGGGCGTCGGCGATGGACTCGTAGTCTTCGCGCACGGCGGCGACCATGAGATCGATCGCGCGGTCTCGCATGAGCGGCGAGAGGTGGCCGACGAGCCCGAGGTCGAGCATCCCGAGCACGGGGGCCTCGGGCGTCCCCAGCACGAGCACGTTGCCGGGGTGCGGATCGGCGTGGAAGAAACCGTCCTCGAAGATCATCTTGATGATCACGTCGACGGCGCGCGCCGCGATCACCTTGCCGTCGAAGCCGCGCTCTTTGGCGCGGTCGATCTTCGGGCCGTTGAAGAACTCCATCGTCAGGACCTTTCGCCCTGACGCGTGCTTGTGGATCGCGGGAAACCGGATCGCCTCGTGCCCTTCGAAGTTCTTCGCGAAGCGCGCGGCGTTCTCGGCCTCTTGGACGAAATCGATTTCGGCCGTGATCGACCGGTCGAACTCGCGCACGAGGTCCGACGGCGAGTACGTCTTCGTCTCGGGAAACGCCCGCTCGAGCGCGTGCGCAAACCAGTAGAGAAGATCCACGTCGCGCTCGATGGTCTGCGCGACGTTGGGCCGCTGCACCTTGGCGACGACCGAGAGATCGCCCTCGGCTGTGCGCAGCGTGGCCTTGTGCACCTGGCCGATCGAGGCGCTGGCCATCGGCTTGTCGTCGAACGCCGCGAACACCTCGCTCACCGGCGCGCCGAGCTGCTCTTCGATGATCGCGCGCGCGTCCTCGGAGCTGAACGGCGGCACCGAATCCTGCAGCTTCTTCAGCTCAGCGATCACGTCAGCGGGGATCAAATCCGGCCGCGTCGAGGCGATCTGCCCGAGCTTGACGAAGGACGGACCGAGGTCGGTCAGCACCATCCGCAGCCGCTGCGCCAGCGTCGCGCGGTCTCCGATGGGAGACGCTTCGGACGAGCCAGACTCGGGTTTGCTCGCGCCCACCGACGAGAGCCCGAGGCGCGTCGCGACCTCTCCGAACCCGTGACGAACGAGGACGACAGCGATCTGGCGAGCGCGATCGAGGTCGCGCACTGCGGTGAGGATCGAGGGCACGTTGCTCGTCAGCCTCCGCCGCTCGCCGCGTCAGTCGGCAGCACCGCAGCGTCGCCGTTGCAGCGGCGCATGGGGTCCTGGCGAACGCCCACCGCCGTGCGCGCGCACGCCGAGGGATAGAGCAGCCCGTCGCAGCCGCAGGAGGGCATCGGGTCGGGCAGGCAGCGGTTGGGGTCGGTCTCTTGGCGCAGCGCGCACTGGCCAGGGCCCATGCACGAGGGGGCCGAGCAGAACATTGTGGGGGGACACTCGTCGTTGCTGTTGCAGCTGCGAATCGAGGACTCGCGCGTGACGTCCGCGGCCGTCGAGGAGTCGCGCGGCGTCGAGGAGTCCGTGCCCGCCGAGCCGTCCATGCCCGCGAAGACGCAGTTGCACACGTTGGCCATGCAGCGGCCGACGATGGCGCCAGCGGCGGTGCACATCTGGTCGCAGAGCTCGAAGTCGCAGTCACGCGAGGCGTCGGACGAGTCCATCGCCACGTCGCGGCGCACGCCGGTGTCGACGGTGACGCCCGTGTCGACGATGACGCCGGAGTCCATCGGCTCGGCGTCGGGCAGCGAGACGCCCGTGTCCGAGAGGAGCATGCGGGGAGGCTCGCACGCGGCGAGCGCGAGGCCCAACGACGCCGAAGCGAGAGCGATCGCGCGGCGGCGACGCGCGGCGAGAAAGACCGAAGACGCTGAGTTGAAGAGCGAGTCCATCGCGCGGAGCATGACACACGCGCGCGCGGCCATGAAATGGGACGCGCTTTGATTTCGTCGCGAGCGCGCGGCTCGGAGGCGCTCAGCGCGCGGCTGCGAACGCGTCGCGGGCCGCGCGAACGGTGAGCTCGACCTCCGCGGGGCCGTGCGCGATCGAGTGAAACGCCGCTTCGAACTGCGAGGGGGGCAGGTACACGCCGGCCGCGAGCATCGACTGGTGAAAGCGCGCGAAGCGCTGCGTGTCGCACCGCGCGGCGTCGTCCCACGAGCGCACGGGCGCGTCCGTGAAGAAGACCGTCCACATCGAGCCGACGCGCTGAACGGTCACCGTCACGCCCGCGAGCCGGGCGGCGTCGCGCAGGCCGTCTTCGAGCGCCGCGCCCGTGGCCTCGAGCGTCGCGTACGCGCTGCGATCGCGGAGCAGGGCGAGCGTGGCGAGGCCGGCGGAGGTGGCGAGCGGGTTTCCGCTGAGCGTTCCGGCTTGGTAGACGGGGCCGAGGGGAGCGAGGAGGGACATCACGTCGCGGCGGCCGCCGAAGGCGCCCATGGGCACACCTCCGCCTGCGATTTTGGCGAGCGTCGTGAGGTCGGGCCGCAGGCCGAAGCGCTCTTGCGCGCCGCCGTACGCGAGGCGAAACCCCGTCATCACTTCGTCGAGCACGAACAGCGCCCCGCGCGCGCGGCAGAGCGCCGAGAGGCCCTCGAGAAATCCTGGCTCCGGGGGCACGCAGCCCATGTTTCCGACGACGGGCTCGACGATCACCGCGGCGATGTCGTCGCCGTGCGCGTCGAAGAGCGCCTGCACCGACGCGAGGTCGTTGTACTTCGCCGTCAGCGTCGCCTTCGCGACCGCTTCGGTCACGCCCGCCGAGTCGGGGACGCCCATCGTCGCCAGGCCCGAGCCCGCCTTCACGAGCAGAAAATCCGCGTGCCCGTGGTAGCACCCCGAGAACTTCACGATCAGCGAACGCCCTGTGAATCCCCTCGCCAAACGCAGCGCGCTCATGCACGCCTCGGTGCCCGACGAGGTCAGCCGCACCATGTCCATCGACGGCACCGCTTCGCACAGCGCCTCGGCCAAGAGCACCTCGCGCTCGGTCGGCGCGCCGTAGCTCGTCCCGTGCGCCGCGGCCTCGGTGATCGCCGAGATCACCGAGGGGTGCGCGTGCCCGAGGATCATCGGCCCCCATGAGCCCACATAATCAAGATAGCGCGTGTTGTCTGCGCCGTAGAGCCAGCAGCCCTCAGCGCGCGCGACGAAGACCGGCTCGCCGCCGACCGAACGAAACGCGCGAACCGGTGAGTTCACGCCGCCAGGAATGCGCTCTTTCGCACGAGCGAAGAGCGCGCTAGACACCGCGTCGGACATGGCGCGGCGTTGTAGCAGAATCGTCCCCGCCGAGCGGCTCAGAGCGCTGGCGCGCCGAACAGCGAGAGCCTCACCCGCGCCCCCGGCGCGAACGCGTTGACCGGGACGATGCGCGATTCGGTCGAAAACGACTCGCTCGGCGCGATGGACATCCCTCGGCCCGACGCGCCGAGCGCGATGCTCACCAGCGCCGTCGGCAGGCCGTCGCGCTCGACCCGCAGCTCGATGCCCGTCGCGCGCAACACCGCGCACACGCCGCTCTCGCACATGTTCGCGAGCGAGAACGTCACGTCCTGCCAGCCCGCTTCGCGCGGCGTCAGGATCAGCCCGATGCGCCCGGCGACGGCGCCCGCAGCGGTCGCGTCGAACTCGATCGATGGGGCCGCGGTCGAGCCGCTCGCGTCCGGCGCGCCGCTGTCCGCCGCGCCTGCGTCGCGCCCCGGCGTCGGCACAGCGCCGGCGTCTGCCGTACGCTGTCCCGTCGAGACGTCGAAGCTCCACGACGGAACCTCCGTCGCGCTCACCGAGACGAACGTCACCTCCGACGACCCGCCCCGAATCGGCGCGACGCCGCTCGCGCCCGACGGCGCGCCGAGCGCGCTGGTGATCACTCGGTAGTAGCCGTCGCCGAGCCCTCGCAGCCGAACGGTCGTCTCGCCGCGGGCGACGCGCACGAGGCGCAGAGGCTTCTCGTCGGACGCTCCTGCGTTGATCGTCCTGCCGCACACCGCAGAGAGCCACACGTCCGACGCGTCGACGTTGGGCGCGAGCTGCAGCTGCACGACGAGCTCGCCGCTGCCCTCGGCGTCGCATCCGAGCGTCGGAGCGACGCGCGCGCCGTCGACCAGCACCGAGGAGTCTCTGCGCACACCCGCGTCTTCGCCGCTGGCCGCGGCGTCCACCGTGGGGTCTTCGCGATCGCCGCGCTCGTCGACCCCGCCGCACCCCGCGACGACGGCCGCCGCCGCCGTGATGGCGGCCAGCGCGCGAGCGCGACGGGTCGCAGCGATGATCGAAGAGAAGAGAAGCACGATGAGTGATTGATAGCGCTCGTCGCGAGAGTTCACCACTGCGACATGGGTGCCCTACCCAGCGCGCGAAGTCCGCGGTATCCCTCAGCGCACACACGCATATGAGTTCGAGTTCTCACGGGGCCTCCGCGCCGGACACCACCGGCGGTCACGCGTCCCATGGCTCGCTTCCCAAGCTGGCCCTCGCTGCGCTCGGCGTCGTCTACGGCGACATCGGGACATCCCCCCTCTATTCAGTCAAAGAGTGCTTCGGCGCGGAGCACGGGCTTCGACCAGACGCTGCAAACGTACTGGGAATCCTCTCGCTGATCGTCTGGTCCCTCTCGCTCGTCGTGGTGCTCAAGTACATCTCGTTCATCATGCGCGCGGACAACCGCGGCGAAGGCGGGATCCTCGCGCTGCTCGCGCTCTTGATGCCCAAGGGAGCGGCGACCAAGGGCATCACGGGCTTCGTGCTCGCGGCCCTCTTCGGCGCGGCGCTGCTGTACGGCGATGGAGTGATCACACCTGCCATCTCCGTGCTCTCGGCGGTCGAAGGCCTCGAGGTCGCCACGACCAGCCTCAAGCAGTACGTCGTTCCTTTGACCGTGCTCATCTTGCTCGCGCTGTTCGGCATTCAACGCCGAGGCACCGCGGGCATCGGCCGCGTCTTCGGGCCTGCAATGCTGCTCTGGTTCTCGGCGATCGCCTTGGCGGGCGTCCCGTGGATCCTGAAGAATCCGACGATCTTCAAGGCGATCTCGCCCACGTTCGCGATCGAGTTCTTCTTGCACCACAAGTGGCACGGCTTCGCCGTCCTCGGCTCGGTCGTGCTGTGCGTGACCGGCGGCGAGGCGCTCTACGCGGACATGGGGCACTTCGGACGCGCTCCGATCCGCGCCGCGTGGTTCGCCGTCGCGATGCCCGCGCTGATGCTCAACTACTTCGGACAGGGCGCGTTCTTGCTCGCCGCGTGCGGCGCAGACCCCACGGCGACGAGCTGTCGCACGGCGATCTCGAACCCGTTCTTTCAGCTCATTCCCACGGGCTTGCCGCTGTACGGGATGGTCTTCATCGCGACGGTCGCGACGATCGTCGCCTCGCAGGCGCTCATTTCGGGAGCGTTTTCGCTGACGCAACAGGCCGTCCAGCTCGGCTACTCGCCGCGCGTGACGATCAAGCACACCAGCGAAGAAGCCGAGGGGCAGATCTACATCCCCGAGATCAACTGGGCGTTGATGGTCGCGTGCATCGCGCTGGTCTTCTACTTCCAGCAGTCGAGCAAGCTCGCCGCGGCGTACGGCATCGCCGTCACCGGGACCATGGCCATCACCAGCGTCCTGTTCTTCGAGGTCGCCCGCAAGCGTTGGGGCTGGTCGCTGTTGAAGGCAGGCTCGCTCGTCGGGCTCTTTCTCACGATCGACCTCGCGTTCTTCGGCGCCAACGTCCTCAAGGTGATGCACGGCGGCTGGATTCCGCTCGCGATGGGCGTCGTCGTCTTCACGCTCATGATCACGTGGAACCGCGGTCGGCGCCGCCTCGCCCTGCTCATGCAGAGCGCGATGGCGCCGCTCGACGCGTTCATCGCCGAGATCCCCGAGGTCAAGCCGCCGCGCGTGAAGGGCACCGCGGTCTTCATGACCCAAAACGCCGACGGCGTGCCCCCAGTGCTGTTGCATCACTTCAAGCACAACAAAGTGCTGCACGAGAAGGTCGTGTTGCTCTCGATCCGCAGCGAGAACATCCCCGAGGTGAAGCTCAACGAGCGCGCGGCGATCGAAGAGCTCGGCGAGGGCTTCTACCGCGTGACCGCGCACTACGGCTTCATGCAGACGCCGAACGTCCCAGAGATCATGCGCTTTCTGCAGGCGCGCGGCCTCGACGTGAAGGTCGACGACACGAGCTTCTTCCTCGGCCGCGAGACGCTGCTCGTCACGAGCAAGCCCGGCATGATGCGCTGGCAGAAGGTGTTGTTCTCGCTCATGTCCAAGAACGCGCGCACGGCGACGGCCTTCTTCGGCCTGCCCCCGAACCGCGTCGTCGAGCTCGGAACCCAGGTCGAGCTGTAAACAGGGATCCGGCGTCGGCGCGTCTTCCCTGCAAATTCGCAGATCCATATTCGAAGTCCGATTGCCGCACGGCCAGAGGACGAGCCTCTGGCCTCTGCGCGACGAAGCGTCGCGAAGCGGGCGAGGCGTTCGCCTGGCCTATCCCGTTACGCCGTGTCACGAGCGCA
>JAAFIF010000080.1 GCA_013298625.1 Myxococcales bacterium | reverse complement strand
TGTCTCGCGTCCCTGCCGCTGCGCGCGCCGCGCTCGCGCCGATCGCGGTGGGCGCTGTGGCGCGCTCGGTGTCGCCGAGCGGCCGCTGCGCGGTCGGTCGCTCGCCGCGCACCGTCGCCGCGCCGTCGCGCAGCGCTTCTCCTCGCGAAGGCATCGCCGTCGGCCCGCGCGCGACGCGAAACCACATTTCGCCAGCGCTCAACGAGACGTAGCCGTCGTCGCCGGGCGTCGGCGTGCGGCGGTCGTTTTGCCAGCTCTCTCGCTGCCGTCCCGTGCGAATGCGCTGCACCTGGTCGACGCCCTCGGCGTTGCGAAGCTCGACGCCGAGGTTGATCGGCTCGGCGCGGGTCGCCATCAGCCGTCCGCGCTCTCGAGAGAGGCCGTCACCGCGCTCGCCGCGCTCGCGCGAGTCGATGTTTTGCGCGTTGCGCGCGCCGCCGAGGGGCACTTGTTCGTGTGGATCGAGCGTGGCGCCGCCGTCCGCGCGCTCGACTCGTTCGTCTGCGACCGCCACGCGATCGTCGGTGGACTGCGCGGGGGCGAGCTCGAACTCCATCCGACGCGGGGCACGCTCGAAGGTCGCGTCGCGAGGGCGCGGGCTCGGCGCGACCGTCACCACCCCCACGATGCTCGCGTGAACGAGCACCGACGCGATCCACCACCACCTTGCCGGTGAGCGCAGCACGCTCGGAGTGTAGTGCATCGCTCGCCGCTGTCGCCTCGCGGCTGCGACGGTGACGCCGCTGCGCTGCTCACTCGTCTCGAACGCACTGAATCGCGGGGTAGTCCGGACCGAGGCACGCTCGCGTGCGCATCTGGCACGAGGGCTCGCTCTCGCGACGGCGGGCGCAGAGCTGCAGCGCGTTCCACTGCGTCCCGCACTGCGCGAGGATGCACGCGTCGGTCTCGCACATGCTCTCGATGATGCAGCGCTCGACCGCGTCGTTCTCTGCAGGGCAGCACATCGTGAGCGCCTCGTACAAGCAGTCCGAGCACGTCGGGTCGCCCTGCACGCAGCCCTGCTGGCACGTCGCGTTGGCCCCGCAACCACAGAGACACTCGCGCACCGACGGCCCGCAGCGCCCTGGGTCGATCACCACGTCGACCGCCGCTGCGTCCTCGCCTCCCGCACCGCCATCGCCTCGGGCCGCGTCCATCGCTGCGTCTGCGCCTGCATCGGCCGCCGACGTGACGTCCATCGCGCTCCCTGTGTCCGCGCCCACTGCGCCATCTCGCGCGGGTTGCACGGGCCCGCACGCCGCCAGCGCGAGCACCGAGCCGAGCACGATCGACGACCGCCGTACGCGATGAAGTTCAATCATCCCGCGAGCGTACCCGCCCCGGTGCATCCTGCGAAGGGCGGCTCGGATGTCCCGCGTTCAGCCAGAGATTCGCGCGCGGCGCCCTCGCCATGCTACGCGCGTATTCGATGATTCTTCGCAGTCGTAGCGGCCTCGGTACGGCCCTCGCAGCAGCGCTCTGTGTCTCTTATGCCTCGTCCGCGAGCGCCCAGACGCCAGACCTCACCACGCGTCGAATGCTCATCGAGCAGGGGCAGCAGGCCAGCCAGGCGGGCGATCACGTGTTGGCATTGCAGCGTGCCGAGCAGGCGATGGCGATCCAAGTGACGCCGTCGCTGCGCTTGTTCTACGCGCGCGAGTTGGTCGTGGCTACGCGCCCAGCGGACGCGTTTTCGCAGGCAGAAGCGTGCGTGCGCGAAGCCGAGCGCGACGCGTCCGTCCCCAATCGTGACGCCCTCATGGAGGGCTGCCGCGCCATCGCGCAAGAGACCCGCGCCTCGCTCGGGATGCTCACGGTCAACATCGGCGGAGCCCGCCCGCAGGCGCTCACGGTGACGGTCTCGGGACGGCCGCTGGCAGAGGCGCTGATCGGCGTTCCGAGCGCGGTCAACCCCGGGCAGATTGTGGTCGAGGCCAGCGCACGTGGGTTTCATACGGTGCGCCGCGAAGTCGAGGTCGGTCGAGGCGCGAGCGAGTCCGTCACGCTCGACATGGTCGTCGATCCGCACGTCCCAGTCGGCTCCGGCGCTCAAGGGCTCGGCGAAGGCAACAGCAGCACGCCGCGCACAGAGACTCGCACGCGACCGCTCTCGATCGGCGCCGTCGTCGTGACCGCTGCGGGCGGCGTCGTTCTCGCGAGCGCAGGGCTCTTCTTCGCGCTTCGACAGGGCGGCTTCGGCAGCTGCGTCGTGATGGGCGACACGGTGTCGTGCCCCGATGCGCAGCAGGCCGAGCAGCTGCGAACTCGCGCGGACAACATCGAGCTCATGAACACGCTCACCAACGTCGCGCTCATCGGCGGCACGGTGATCCTGGCAGGCGGCGTCGCGTGGCTCGCCGCAGATCGCGCGACCGCGCGCGAGCAGGTCACGGTCAGCCGACGACGCACGCTCCCGCGCTTCGCGCTCGCGGCCGATGCGCGAACGGTCGGCGTCGTTGTCGGAGGTGCGTGGTGAGCGGCTCCAGGCTGCTCGCGTTCGTCGCTGCGGCGGCCGCGCTCGCGGGCTGCGCGCTGCCGTCGAACCTGCGCGATGCCAGCGTTCCGAGCGGCGAATCGAGCGTCCCGGAAGACAGCGGCGTCGTCGACGATGTGACGGTGTCGTTGCCCGACGCGGTCGTGTCGTTGCCCGACGCGGTCGAGGTCGACGGTGCTCAACCCGATGCATGCGCGCCGTGCACGGGAACGCCGATGGTGCCCGTCGTGCTTGGCCCCATGCACGGCTCGGTGCTCGCCATGCGCGGCGTGCGGCTCGCGGTGCGAGCGGCCGACGCGAGCTCGGTGGAGTTCCGATTGAACGCGTCGCGTGACTCGGTCGCCGCCACGGCGCCGATGACCGCGCCGGTCGTCAACGGGATCGCCGAGCTCTCGATCGCGTTCACAGCAGGAGAGGTCAACGCCCCTCGCGTGTGGAGCGCGACCGCTCGTTGCGGAGCCGCCAGCTCGCCGCCAGTCATGCGAGCGTTTCGCGTCGGGACGCGCGAGCCTGGCACCTATCCAGCGAACACGTTCGAGCACATCGAGCTCGACATGAACACCGACGGGCGCACCGACCTCGCGATCGCGTCTGGCCCGGGCGGACGCTTCGGCGGCGTGTACGGAGCGATCGCCGCGACCACTCCGACAGTGGCGGTGGCGACGGGCTCTCCCACGCTCGCGACTGGTCTGAGCAACCACCTGTTCTCGATCGGAGACTTTCGTGGCGACGGCACGAGTGATGTGCTCATGACGTCCGCCGGAAAGCTCTGGATCTTCGACGGCGGTCGCCTCGGGCTCGACCGGTCGTTCGTGACCGACGTCGATCTGACGTTCAACGGCGTGGTGGTCGCATCCAACATCGGCCGCGCTGCGACGCCGCTCGGCGACATCAACGGCGACGGTTTCTCGGACTTCGCCATCGCCTCGTACGACACCGTGTACATCGTGCACGGCACGAATCGATCGATCACGACTCGGTTGATCGCCGCGTCGTCGATCGACGTGGGCTCGTCGTATCAGGGCATCTGGTCCCTCGCTGCGGCGGACTTCGACGCGGACGGAGACGTCGACCTCGCTGTCGGCGCCGCCGCTGCGGCCGCCGCCACTGGGAGGGTGCTGCTGTACGCGAACACGAGCGGGTCGTTTGCTGCGATGCCTCAGCGGGAGATCGCCGTCGCGAACACGTTCCTCTTCGGCACGTCGTTGGTCGCAGGAGCGTTCGTCAACGACGGGTCGATCGACCTGGCCGTCGCAAGCATCGGTCGCGTCAACCCACCGATCGCGCCGAGCATTCAGCTCTTCACGCGTCCGTTCGACGCTACGATGATGCCACGCGCGATCGTGCCGAGCACGCCGGTGGTGGCAGACGCGCAGCTCGGCTTTCGAATGACCTCCGCGGGTGACGTCGACGCCGACGGACTCTCGGAGTTGCTCGTCTTCGCGCAGAACGCGACCATCAACGCGACGCAGAAGGGACTGGCCGTCGTGTTCGAGGCTCCCTTGAGCACCTCGGCCCCGGTCGAGATCGGGCGCATCACGCCGCCGAGCGGGCTGCCAGTGAGCGTGTCGTACACGACGACGATGACCGGCTGCGGGACCTTCAACACGCGCGGCGGACACTGCGTGGCGTTCTCGAACGAGAGCGCGACGGTGAACGCCATGGCGGACGCCGGTGAAGTGTACGTTCGCTCGTTCACGGTGACCGGCGCGAGCGTGTCGGCGGCGACCGTCGCGGTCTTCTCGGCTCCCTCGGGGACGGCAAGCTTCGGTCGCTCGATCGCGGGCCGCTGAACACAACGGACATTCGCTGTCCACCCGCTGTTGGCCTCACGTCTCGCCGCTGTGATAGCGACAGCAGCGATGACAGACGAGGCCCAACCGAAGCCCAAGAAGCCCTCTGCGCGCGCGAAGAAGCCCGCGACCGCCGAGCCCGCGTGGACGCCCGCCGCTGCCGAAACGACGGCGGTGCGCCGCCCCGAGACCTACGACGAGCCCACGAATCAGCGCGACGACGAGGGGCGCTACCACGGGCTCTGGTTGATGCTCGATCACAACAAGCACCACGTCGAGCGGCGGTACTCGCACGGCTGGATCGAAGGCGTCGAGCGAGTCTACTACCCGGACGGAACGCTGCGGCGCGAGTGCCTGCGCGTCCCTGCGAAGGCTGTCTATCCCGACGGGCCGAAGAACGAACACCGCGACGCGCTGCGAGACGACGGCGCGCTGCTCACCATCATTCAGGGATCGCTCTTCGTCGGCGACGACCGCTACTACCACTCGAACGGCGTCCCATGGATGCTCAGGCCCTTCGACGAGCAGGGCTACCTGCACGGCGTCGAGCGCCGGTGGAACGAAGCGGGCGAGCTCACCGAAGAGACCCCCTGGGAGCACGGCGTTCGTCACGGCGTGCGTCGCGTGCGGACGGAGAAGGGCGCGTACGAAGCGATCGCGTTCGAGCAGGGGATTCCTGCGCTTCCCGCTCGGTCGTTGAAGTCTCTGCTCGGCAAGATCGCCAAGGCCAAGGACGACTCGTACAAGATCCAGAAGGCCATCGACGAGTACGTTCCGTACGAGAGTCGGCACCTGTTCGCGTGGCACCTCGTGCGCACACAACAGTGGAGGCCGCTCGAAGGCGGCTGGGGCGCGCTGAGCTTCTTGGGCGAGGGCGGCGTGCCCGACGCGGCGACGGCGATCGCGCTGATCGAAGCGGCTGCGGCGCGCTCGGACGTCGATGATCAATGGCTCTCGCTCGACGGCTGGCCGCACATCCTCGATCGCATCGCCGAGCGAGGCTATCGAACGCAAGACGACCCAGCGTGGAAGGCGCTCTCGCTCCGCCTGCGCGATCCCCTGGCCACGGGGGTGTGCTTCGTGCGCGGTCGGCTCGGGGCGTCACTCGATCCGTCAGAAAAATCCCAGGTGATCCATGGGCTCGCCGCGGCGCTCGTCCGCAGCCGCGCGGCCATCACCAACGACGTGGGCGTCGCAGAGCCGAGCGGCGCTCGCGCGCGCACGAAGTCCGGCGACGCAGAGGCCATCGTCGCGCGATTGCTCCCGTGCTTCGGCGACGAAGCCGCCTTTCGCGTCGCCCTCGTCGACGCCGTCGACCGCAGCACAGGAATTCAAACGAACGGACGCCAGGCGCTCTTCTCTCGGCTCGCTCCTGCGGAGCTCGGCCGCGCGCTGGCCCGCTGCGAGCCGTACGCGCCCTCGTTGGTCGCCACGCTCGAAGCCGCGCCCGGATTCACCGTCGCAGACTGGGCTACGGTCGCCGAGCAGCTCTCGCGCGACCCCGCCAACGAAGGGGACTACCGACGTCGTGCGGTGATGGACGCGCTGTTCATCCTCGCGACGCGCGCCGCGACGCGCGAGGGCGCCGCGCTCGACCCTCGCTTCGACGCGCTCGTTCACCTCGACTCGATCGAGTGGAGCCCTCACGTCGCCGCGCGCTTCGATCGCCTCGAGCCCATGCGCGACGCCCTCTCGACGCTGCCCGCGTCGCGGCTCCACGCGATCGCGCGTCGACTGCTCGCGCGCAACGTCTACGGAGAGCGCGCCTCGCTGCTCGTCGGCCTCGCGCCCTCGGACGAGCTCGTCTCTGCGCTGGTCTCTCACGGCCGCGCGTTCGCGGCGCGCACGTCGGACCGCGGCTCTCTTCGACACCACGCGCACGCGCTGGCGCTGCTCGGGTCCGCCGGCGTCGCGGCGCTCTCGGCTGCGTACGACGACCCGCAGTCGTCGACCATCGCAAAATCCCTCTTCTTTCGCGCGACCCTCGCCGCCCTCGGCGAGATGGGCCGCCGCGGCGAGCGCTGCGACAGCGCGCTGACTCGCTTCGTCGACCTGCATCGTCCCAACGGCGAACGCCCGGACAAATACGACGTCGAAGCGCTCTTCGCGCCGTGCTGCGCAGACGCTGTTCGCGCGCTGCCCGAGCGCGAGGCCGAGGCCGCGGTCCTGCGCATGCTCGACGCTTCTGCCGCTCATTGGTCGGCGCCGATGTTGGCCGTCGCGGCGATGCCGACGCCGCCCGTGCTCGATGCGCTCTGCGCGCTCGTCGCGAAGAAGGGCCTCGAGCTCGAGACCTGGGATCGGTACTTTCAGAGCATGGTGAAGGCGCTCGACGACCGTCGCGTCGCCGTGAGCGCGCAGCTGCTCGACGCCGCGGGCGACGCTCGTTCGCACCTGCGCGCGGTGCTCGGCAACCACCTCTCGCACGAAGAGCAGCAGGCGCTCGACGCCGGGCTCGCGCCGGTCGCCACCGAGGACCACGCTGCGCGCGTGGCGCGGATCCGCGCGCTCAGCGACAAGCTCTCGCTGCCGAAGGTGTCGATCTATCTGCTCGAACGCAGCCGAGACGAAGCGCAGGACACCGACGTCGGTCGCTCGGGCGGCGCCGCCGTCGGCGTGAGCGACGAAGAGTGGCCCACGCACAAGGGCGAGCCCATGGAGCACGTGCTCACGCTCGACCTCGACCAGATGCCCGACGTTCGCGCGCGACGAGGGCTCGAGGGCGTGCGCGCGATCGCGCTGTTCGTCCCCGATCGCGACGGTGGAGACGCGCTCGATCGGGGCGTGGTCAAGATGCTGACGGCCGAACAAGCGGCGAAGGGACCGAGCGTGACGCGCGCGCCGAAGAGCGAACGAGCTGCAAAAATCCTGGTCGAACGCGTGATGGTCCCCGAAGAGCTCTTCGCACCCGAGCGCTCGTGGACCGTCACGGGCGCCGACGAGTCCACGCTGCGCGCGCTCAAGCGCGCGGTCGCCTCGGCGCGCGGTCGCGTGCTCGGGATGCCGTTTTGGATTCAGGGCCCCGAGGACGAGCCGGGGAGCTTTGTCGCGCAGTTCGACGAAGGCCTCGCGCACATCAACACCGGTGACATGGGGCTCGTCTATCTGTTCACCGGCGGCGTGCGCATGCAGTGCCACTGAGAGCACCGCGCGCCGCTGGGCTGGCGCTCAGCTCGCCTGGGTCGCGTCGAGCATCTCGGCGAGGATGCGGTTCCAATTGGCGCGGCAGCGGAGCTGCGCGAGGACCGCGAAGAGCCCCACTTGCATGCGCGCGGCCATCACGAAGTCCGACGGCATGCGCATGGTCTTGCCCTTGGTGGGCATGACGCCGAGCTCTTTGATCACCTTCTTGACCGTCTGCGCTCCCTGCTGAATCGCGTCGCGCAAGAGGTCTCGATCGATGGTGATCTCTTCGTTCTTCGCGATGACCGCCGCGGAGTACAGCTGGTACTCCTGGTTGATCTCTCTCGCGCGCGGGTCCATGTGCTCCATGCCGAGCAGCTTCGACCCCTTCGTGCGCCACGCGTCGATCTCGCCGCGCACGAGGTGCTCGGCCAGCTCGCGCCACGGCGCGTGCAGCTCGGGCGGGAGCCACTTGACCGAACCGAAATCGAGAAACGCCACCTGTCCGTCGGGCTGCACGATGTAGTTGCCCGGGTGCGGGTCCGTGTTGAACACGCCCTTGGTGAACGCGTTGCCGAGCGTGAAGCGAAAGATCGCCTTGCCCGCGCGGTCGCGCAGCGATTGATCTTCGTCTTGCGCGACCTCTCGAATCGATCGCCCGCGGATGAACTCCGTCGTCAGCACGTTGTGCCCGCAGTGCGAGCGAAACACCTTCGGAACGACCACGTCGGGGTAGCCCGCCACCAGCGCGCGAAACTTCTCTTGGTTGTTCGCTTCGTTGAGGTAGTCGAGCTCTTCGCGCAGGCGCGTGACGACCTCGGTCATCCCCGCGCCCGTGTCGGCGCCGGGCGCCATCATCGCGAGCACCGGGCGGATCACTTCGAGGTTCTTCAGGTCGCTGCCGAGCGCCTGCCCGATGCCGGGAAACTGCACCTTCACAGCGACGTCGTGCTCGACGCCGTCCACGAGGATCACGGCCTTGTGCACCTGGCCGATGGACGCCGCCGCGATCGGCTGCTCTTCGAAGCGCACGAACGCGTCTTCGATCTTCTTACCGAGGCCTCGCTCGAGCTCGACCTTGATCTCTTCGAACGAGACCGTCGGCGCCATGTTCTGCAGCTTCTGCAGGGCCTTCTGGTACGCGTCCGTCGCTTGCGGCGGCAAGATCCCGTCGACATACGAGAGCGTCTGCCCAACCTTGAGGGCGAGCCCCTTGAGCTCGCCGAGGGTCTTGGCGGCTTGCTCCGCAGAGTCCCTCAACCGTTGCTTGTCCTTCTCGTCGAACTTGCGTCCCGTGACGACCTTCTCGCCAATCATCGGCAGCTCTTTGGCTGCGAGCGAAACCAGCTTCAAACCTCGGGCGATGCGCCCTTTCGGCATTTCGTCAGCCACCAACGCCTCCTCACGGACGGCGTCACCGTAGCACACGACACCGCGCGCCAACGGCGCGTTTGCCACCAATACCGAAGTGATGGCATCTGACGGGCGAACACTGATGCGACCTCTTCTTCGATTGGCCTCGCTGAGCGGCGGCGCGGCGTGCATAGCGCTCACGCTCCCGGCGCACGCGCAGGGCGTCTTCACCGCCGGGACCTCGAGCGAAGCCGACGCTGGCGTCCCAGCGGACGCGGCTTCTGCGCAGGACTCTGCCCCGCGCGTGCTGCGCTTCGCCGAGGCCGAGTACCCTGAAGAAGAGCAGCGGGCGGGGCGCGAAGCGGCCGTGACGCTCGAGCTCACGGTGACCGCCGAGGGCAGGGCTCAGGACGTGCGCGTGGTCGAGTCCGCGGGGGCCGCGTTCGATCGCGCCGCGGTCGAGGCTGTGCAGCGCTTCGAGTTTACGCCGGCGATGCAGGGCGGTCAGCGCACGGCGGCGACGATTCGATACCGCTATCGCTTTCGCCTGCGCGCGCAGCAGTCGAGCACCACGCGCGAGCCCGTCGCGGTCTTGCGCGGCGCCGTTCGAGACCCGCGCAATCAGCCGGTGCGCGGCGCGACGGTGCGCGTGCGCGTGGGGACACGGGACCCGCAGAGCACCACCACCGGCGAAGACGGCTCGTTTCGCTTCGCGCTCGATCAGGCAGGGGCGTTCGAAGTGGACGTCGAAGGAGAGGGCTTTCGACCGTTTCACGCGCGCGAGAGGCTCTACGAGCGCGACGATGTTCGCGTGACGTATCGGCTCGTGCGGCCCGCGCCCGTCAGCGCAGCGGCGCCCGCTGCGAACGCGAATCCAACGGCGAATCGACCGCGAAGCAACAACGATCGCAACAACCCCGGGCGAGACCCGCAAGACGACGGCGAGGGCGTGGTCGTGCGCGCCGCGCGACCGCCGCGCGAGGTCACGCGAACGACGCTCGAGCGCAGAGAGATCACCCGCATCCCTGGGACCGGCGGAGACGCGCTGCGCGCGCTGCAGAACCTGCCGGGGCTCTCGCGCGCCCCCTTCTTGTCGGGCGCGCTGATCGTTCGCGGAAGCGCCCCTGCGGACACCAACGTGCTCGTCGACGGGACCGCGGTCCCGCTGCTCTATCACTTCGGCGGACTGTCGAGCGTGATCCAGACCGAGATGCTGGATCGCATCGATTTCTACCCGGGAAACTTCAGCGCGCGCTTCGGTCGCGCGATGGGCGGCGTCGTGGACGTGGGCCTGCGCGCGCCGCGCGACCGGGGGATTCGCGTCGTGGCCAACGTGAGCCTCATCGACGCGTCGATCTTCGTCGAGGGCGCGATCCTGCCGAACCTCACGTTCGCCGTGGCGGGCCGTCGCAGCTACGTCGACGTCGTGCTCAACGCGGTGCTGGGCGCGTTCGACACGGTCAACCTCACGGCGGCGCCGGTCTACTACGACTATCAGGGCGTGCTCGAGTGGCGGCCGCACCCCAAGCACAGGATTCGATTCTCGCTCTTCGGCACGGACGATCGGCTCGAGGTGCTCTTTCGTCAGCCGGGCGATCAAGCGCCGTCGTTCGCGGGAAACTTCGGGTTCGCGACGCGCTACCACCTCGCGCAGCTGCTCTGGACGCACGACATCGCGCCGGGCACGCAGGGGCGCCTCATGTTGAGCGGCGGGCTCACGGGCCTGGGGCTCAACGCGGGTGACTTCGCGAAGCTCGACCTCGCGTTCTACCCCACCAACCTCCGCTACGAGCTCGCGCACACGTTCGTCCCCGGCGCCCGATTGAACGTCGGCATGGACATCGAGTGGAACCCTGGCTTCATCCGCCTCGACGCCGTGCGTCCCGAGGTGGGCCGTCCGCTCTCGTCTGCGCCGCGCGTGACGACGGAGTTCAACGGCGTCGCCTACCTCCCCGCGCTCTACGCCGAGGCCGAGCTCACGCCGCACAGCGGGCTTCGATTCGTCCCTGGCGTGCGACTCGATTACGTGGGTCCGACGCGGCAGTGGGATCTCTCTCCGCGCGGCTCTGCGCGATGGGACATCAACCGCCAATGGGCCATCAAGGGCGGCGTCGGGATGTTCACGCAGGGGCCCTCGGCGCAAGAGGCCTCCAACGCGCCCAACAACGCGTTTCGCGGACAGACCATCGGCAACCCCAACCTGCTCACGCAGCGCGCGACGCACTACACGCTCGGGTTCGAGCACGTGTTTTCGCCGTACATCAACCTGTCGGTCGAGGGCTTCGTGAAGGTGCTCGACCGGCTGGTGGTCGCTGCGCCGACGACCTCGCTGCTCTCGCAGAACCCTCCGCCGCCGTTCAACAACAACGGCTCGGGGCTCGTGTACGGCGCCGAGGTGCTCTTGCGTCACAAGCCGAGCAGTCGCTTCTTCGGCTGGCTGGCGTACACGCTCTTGAGCTCGCAGCGACGGGACGCGCCGGACGCGGCGCTGTACCCGACGCAGGCCGATCAGACGCACATCCTCACGGTGCTCGGGAGCTTTCGTCTCGGCGCAGGGTGGGAGCTCGGCGCGCGCTTTCGTCTCGTGACGGGCTCACCCAGCACGCCCGTCGCGGGCGCGCTCTACGACGCGAACTCGTTTACGTACACGCAGCTCAACGGGCAGAGAAACTCCACGCGAAACCCGTATTTTCACCAGCTCGACGTGCGCGTGGACAAGGCGTTTACGTTCTCGTGGGGCTCGCTGAGCTTCTTCGTCGAAGTGCTCAACGCGTACTACGCGCAGAACCAAGAGGGCGTGCAGTACAACTACAACTACACGGAGAGTCAGCCGGTGATGGGCTTGCCGATCTTTCCGAACCTCGGGTTCAGAGGAGAGTGGTCGCGATGAGCCGTCACGCTGCTCGATCGTCGCTCGCCTTCGCGCTCGCGCTCGCGAGCGCCTCGTGCGGAACGCAAACGGAAGTCTGGCAATTGACCGACTTTCGCATCCTCGGCGTGCGCGCCTCGGCGAGCAGCGAGCCCGCGCGCAACTCTCCTCGCCGCGGCGAGCGCACCACGCTCGAGCTCGTCACGGCCGACACGCGCATGCGCAACGTCCGCGTCGCGTGGCTCATCGTGGACAGCGCCGCGTTCGCGCTGCCCGGCGCGAGCACCGACGGCGGAGCCTCGAGCGGCGGCCTGCGCTTGCCCTCGATCGACCTGTGCGACGTGCCCGAGTTCTCCCTGGATTTGCCCGGCGTTTCTCTGCGCTGCGGCGAGCGCAGCGAGTTCACCGTCCCGAGCACCGGCGGCCCCGACTCGCGCGGACGCGAGTCGCTCACGGTGTTCGGCATGGCCTGCGCGGGCGGTCGCATCCGCGTGATCGGAAGCAACAGCGAAGCAGGAACGACCAACACCGGCGGCGTCCCCTTCGAGTGCCGCGGTGAAGGCTCTCGCGGCTGGCCGTTTCAGTACACCCTGCTCGTCGGTTCGACCGCAGGAAACACTGGCAACGACAACATGCACCCGCGCATCACCGGCCTGCGCGCCGGCCCCATGGGCGGCGCCCTCGCGCCCGTCACCATGGAGTCTCCCCCGACGATCGCCGCGTGCGCGGATCAGCGCCGCGACACCCAGTGCCCGCGGCTTCGGGTCGAAGTGGACTTCAACGAGGGCGCTCGCGAGCGCTACCCCGAGCTCGACCCCAACACGCAGATGCTCGTCACGCGCGACGAGCGCATCGTGACGGGCTTCATCGTCAACCGCGGCAAGCTCTCGGGGGGATTTCGCACGGACAGCAACGCCGAGCCGATCAGCGTGATGGGCAACGATTTTCTTCCGCCGGCAGAGGCCGGAGACGTTCGGCTGCTCGTGTACACGACGGACGGGCGCGGCGGCTTCGACTCGCGCGAGATCCTCGTGCGCGTGCAGTGATCGCTCAGCTTCGCAGCTCGTCGCGCAGCGCGGCCTCGAGCGGCGCGTAGCCGCCCATGTCCGGCGCCTCGAGGCTGTCGGCACCGAAGACGTCCCTGAGCAGCGCGTGGTGCTCTCTCGCCTCGGCCGCGCCGCGCACGGCGTCCGCCCACTCGTCGAGCTGTGCGCTGTTGCGACGACGCACGCGGGCGATCACGTCCCCGGCGATCGGCTCGGACACGCCCAGCACCCGCACGCGATCAGCGCCGGTCCACCCCGCGCGGATCACGGTCTTGAACGCGTCGACCGAGCAAAACACCCCGCCGATGTCCGCCTTGTCGAGCGCGATCGCCTCGAGCACGTTCGAGTACGAGCCGAACATGCGTTGCCAGAGGTCACGGTCGGGGTGCACGCCGATCTCGCGCAGCAGCTTGCGAGGCATGAGGTAGCCCGCGGCGCTCCACGGGTCGACCCACGCGGCGCGCGCGTTGGTTACGTCGTCGAGGGTCTCGTACGGAGCGTCGCTGGCGCACACGATGGCGGCGCTGTATCGCCCTGCTCCCGCGCGGCGCAGAGAGAACACCGGCTCGACCGCGTCGATGGCCGCTGCGCGCAGAAAGGTGACCGGCGGCAGCCACGCGACGTCGACGGTTCGATCCGCGACAGCCTTGAGCAGCTCGGCGTAGTTGGCGCACGGGACCCACTCCGTGGGCGTCGTCGCGGCAGACCATCGCGCCAGCAGCGATCGCTGCGTCAGCAGCCGCGTGGTCGGAACAAAAGCCAGTCGAACGGATCCCGTCATCGCTGCGCTCGGTGGATAGAAGTCGTAAGGCGGTTGCGCTCTGTCGCGATTGCGTTGTCTGTGGCAGAGTTCGTGGTCTCTTGTCCATCCCTGCCGGTCCCCCCACTACAACGTCGGAAGATTCGGGCAGCGTCCCGCTGTCCGACGTCGAGGGCGGGCTCGCGGACGAGCCGTTGGAGGGGGGCGCGGTCGACGCGTCTGGGGTCTCGCCGATCGGCGATCGGCTCGTGTCCGTGCGCGATCCGGACGAAGAGTTCGAGCACAGCCGCCGCGAGCTCAACGTCGAGCGATCGCGCACGGTCGCGTCGGTGCTGATCGTGGCCAACGCGCTGGCGGTCTTCTGGCGCGGGATCGAGGCCAACGTCCCGAGGGTGACCGAGGACTCGCCGCGCAGCGAAGCGCTGGCGATGGTGCACGCGCTCTCGCTTCCCGTGGCGCTCGTCGGCTATTTCGCCACGTCCGAGCGGGGCGCGAAGACCTGGTGGGTCGCGGGTCTGCGCGACCGGGCTGGTGAGTTTGCGGTCGCGCATTTGTGCGCGATGGGCGCGGCGCTCTCGCTCCTCGCGCTGCCGCAGCAGCGAGAGCCCTACGCGCTCGTGCTGGCGATGGTCGCGGGCACCATGATGTTTCGCGCGCGTCGCTCGCTGCTCGCGCTGGCTGTGTTCGGCACGTCGGCGCTCACGCTCGCCGCCGCGATGGCGCTGCTCGGGACGATGCGGGCGTTGCCCGTCCTGTGGGTCTCGCTCTTCTTCGCCGCAGCGTGCATGAAGGTCTCGTCGGTGCTGTGGGACAGCTACGCCAACGAAGTGCGCGTCCGCGCGGACTTCGAGCGGCTCAACCGCGAGCTCGACCAGATGGTGCAAGAGCAGACCGCGTCGGTGATCGCGCAGTCCTCCGAGGTCGAGCGGCTCAACGCCGTGCTCTCTGAGCGCGTGCGCGAGACGTCTCGCGAGCTCAGCGTGGCGCTCGCGCGGCTCGCGAAGGGCGAGCGGCTGACGGCGACGCTCGCGCGAGGGACGGTGCTGGCCGAGCGCGTCGAGATCGTGCGCCCGATCGGCCGCGGCGCGATGGGCGTCGTGTACGAAGCGACGGACCTGACGTCCTCGTCGCGCGTGGCGGTGAAGGTGCTGAGCCCCAAGCGCAAGGACGACCTCGACGCGATGTTTCGGCTGTTTCGCGAGGCCGAAGCGATCGCGTCCGTCGAGCATCCGACCATCGTTCGCACCGAGCACGTCGGCGTGTCCGAAGACGGGCTGCTCTTCATCGTGCTGCAGTACGTCGACGGAAGGACCCTCGCGAGCGCGCTCGAGACCGACGGTCGCTGGCCGATCGACCGCGTCGCGCGCCTCGGCTCGGTGCTCTTCGCGGCGCTCGAGGTCGCGCACCGCACGGGCATCACGCACCGAGACATCAAGCCCGAGAACCTCATGCTCGTGCCCGACTCCCCTGGGCTCAAGCTGCTCGATTTCGGCCTCGCGCGCATCCGCGAGGCGGCCTCGCCCATCTCGACGGGCGACGATCACATCCTGGGGACGCCGGCGTTCATGAGCCCCGAACAAGTGCTCGCGCCCGAGACCGTGGGCCCCGCGTCGGACGTGTACACTGCGGCGCTGGTGCTCTATCAGCTCGCGGCGGGCTGCGCGCCGTACCGCGCGACGCGCGCCAACGAGTGGGTCGCGCGCCACGCGTTCGCCGAGCCGACGCCGTTGAAGAGCGTGCTCGGCGAGGTCGACCCGCTCTTCGAAGAGACGCTGATGGCGTGCTTGTCGAAGAAGATGGAGTCGCGGCCGACGGCGTTGCACGCGGCGAGGGCGTTCGCGACGGTGGCGATTCGGCTCGGCGCTTCGCCGCTCGAGGTCGCTGAGCGCGCTCGCAGCGCGCGGATCGCGCAGCGCAGAGCGACGCCCGCCTCGGGGCAGATCCGTGTCGTCAAGCCGATCGAGCCCTCTCGCAAGAGCAACGACGGCTGAGCGACGGCAACAGTCGCGTCGAGGCGGGGCCAACGGTGCTACCGTCGCGCATACGCAATGGCCAAGCCCTGGGCGATCGTTGGTGGAACAGGCTTCGACCTCGAAGACGTCGACAACCCCCGCACGCGCGAGATGGAGTGCCCCTCGTGCAAGCGCTGGGTGCGCTTCGTCGAGAAGGACCTGGTGAAGAACCTCAAGGTGTTCGGGCTCTCGTTGATCGGCGTCGAAGAGCCCAAGCGCGTGTTCGCGTGCCCCTCGTGCAACACCGCGATCGAGCCGCCCGAAGACGCTGGCCTCTCTCGCGCTGATCCCAAGGTGGCCTCGCTCGAGCGCAAGGCGCAGCAGCTCAAAGAGGACATCGATTTGTGGACGAGGCGCGCCGACCTCGCCGAGCGCCGCGGCGACGACGTGCTCGCCCGAGAGGCGCGCGGCGTGGCGACCTCGGGGCGCGCCGAGCTCGAGAAGGTCGAGCGCGCGCTCGCGAAGCTCACGGCGTGGGACGAAGAGAGCGACGACAAGCCCGTGGTGGTCGCGAGGCTGAAGTCCCCGGCGAGCGGCGCGGCCGAGGGCGAGGGGCCTTCGTTCGACAAGGCGTTCTCTGCGCTCAAGTCCAAGATCGCCACGGTCACCAGCGCCGTCGGCGGCGGAGACAGCGGCGGGGACGACGCGCCCAAGGCCGGCTCTCCGTTCGTCAAGGGCGCCGAGGCCGAAGAGGTTCGCCGCAAAGAGGCCGCCATCGAGCGCGCCGCTGAGGACGAGTTCGCCGCGCTCAAGGCCCGCTTGAAGACCGGCGGACCGAAGGTCGGCGCGCCCGCAGCAGAGCCCACGAATTCAAGCGGCCCCGAGCCTGCTGCGCTCGGCGACGTCGCTGCGCCAGCGGCGGACGAAGGCCCGGCCAGCGACCAGTCGCGCGGCGGTGAAGACTTCTCTCGTTCGGCCATGTCCGCCGCGGAGCTGGGCCTCGGGGTGGGCCTGGACTACGAGCCCAAGCCGCGTTCGAGCGCGAGCCCCGCGCAGCCCCTGACGCCGGGCGAGGGCGAGCCGCCGAAGGGTGCTCCCGCGGCGCCGCCGCCGGAGGACGACGATCCCGTCGCCGCGCTCAAGCGCAAGCTCAAGAAGCCAACTCCGTGATACAAGCGTTGGTCACACGGTCATGAACACACTCGCACTCATCGCGCAGGCCACCAACACAGGGGCATCCGAAGGGCTCTCGGTCGCGTCGCTCGTCCGCGGCGTGGTGGGCTCGCTCGTGTATTCGACGGTCGGACTGGTGATGTTCGCGATCGCGTTCATGATCATCAACAAGGCCGTTCCGTTCTCGATCCGCAAAGAGATCGAAGACGACCAGAACACCTCCCTCGGAATCGTGATCGCCGCGGTCATCGTCGGCATCGCGATGATCGTCTCGGCCGCGGTCCACGGGTGAGCGAGGGCGACGCGCTGCCCGCTGCGAGCGCGGGCGCACCAGTCGCTTCGCCTTCGTCCGAGCCGTCGAGCCCCGGAGACGAGCAGCGTGCCCGGCTCGCGCTGATCATCGCGCTCGTCGTCGCAACGTGCGGCCTCGTGTACGAGCTGCTCGCGGGCACCGTCGCGAGCTGGGTGCTCGGAGACACTGTCGGGCAGTTCGCCACGGTGATCGGGCTGTACCTCGGCGCGATGGGGCTCGGCTCGTATCTGTCCGCGAAGGTCGAGCGCGACGTCACGACGCGCTTCGTCCTGATCGAGCTCGTGCTCGCCGTGGTCGGCGGCCTCTCGGTGCCGCTGCTCTTTTTGGTCTTCGATCGCCCGTCGGTCTTTCGCGCGGCGCTGTACGGCTCGGTCCTCGTGATCGGCGCGCTCGTCGGAATGGAGATCCCGCTGCTGCTCCGCGTGCTCGGCGAGCGCGAGTCCTTTCGCAGCGCGGTCGCCAGGGTGCTCGCCTTCGATCACTTGGGCTCTCTGCTCGGCTCGGTGGCGTTTGCGTTTGTGCTCGCGCCGTACGCGGGCGCGCTGCGGACCGGTGTGCTCATCGGCGCGCTCAACGCGCTTGCGGCGCTCGCGAGCACATGGGCCCTCGCGCCCGTGCGACGCCCTGGCGCGCTGCGCGCTGCGTCGGTGCTGGTGGTCGCGATGCTCTCGGCGCTCTACCTCGCGGCGCCCGCGCTCGAGCGCTCGGTGGACCGCGACGAAGTGCGCACGAACTCGAGTGCGCAGGAGATTCGCCGGTGAAATCACTGCGACAGAGCACCCGTCGCGAGGCGCTCACGGTCCTGCTCGGCGCGCCGCTCGCCGCCGCTGCGTGTCGACGCTCGCCGATCCTCTCGTACGACGGAGCGATCATCGGCCAGGACGTCCGCCACGCGCACGCGCTTCGCGAGCCCCTCGCGCCCGAGCGCTGGGCGAGCGCGCCCGAGGTTCGAACGCGCGTGCTCGTGATCGGCGCCGGCCCCGCGGGGCTGTCCTGTGCGTGGCGCCTGCGTCAGTCGCTCAGCGACCCCGACGCCGTCACCGTCATCGAGCTCGAGTCGTCTCCCGGCGGAACGTCCCGCTTCAGCGAATCCTCGGTGACCGCCTACCCCTGGGGCGCCCACTACGTCCCCACGCCCGGCGCGCACAACCGCGACTTCGTCGCGCTGCTTCGAGAGATGAACGTGCTCGAGTCGATCGCGCCCGACGGCCGCCCGGTGGTGCGCGAAGAGCACCTCGTGCGCGACCTCGACGAGCGGCTCTGGTTTCGCGGGCAGTGGCGCGAGGGGCTCTATCCTGCGGACGGCGCGAGCGAGGACGACCTGCGGCAATGGCGGCGCTTTCAGAGCGAGGTCGACGCGTGGGTGCGTCGTCGCGACGCGCAGGGACGGCGGCCGTTCGTGCTTCCGAGCACGCTCGCCAGCGACGAGCCCGAGGCGAGGGCGCTCGATCGCAGCACCATCGCGCGGTGGCTCGACGAGCGCGGGTTCACGTCCGAGCGGCTGCGCTGGATGGTCGACTACGCGTGCCGCGACGACTACGGGCTGCGCGCCGCGCAGACGAGCGCGTGGGCGGGGCTCTTCTACTTCGCCTCGCGCGTGCAGCAAGAGGGCGCGTCGGCCGAGGAGCTCATCGCGTTTCCCGAGGGAAACGGGCGGTTCGTTCGGCATTTTGCAGAAGCGCTCCGCGGCCGGATCGACTGCGGCGTGATGGCGCACGGCGTCGAGCTCGGCGAGGACGGCGCTGCGCTCGTTCGCGCGTCGCGCGTCGAGAGCGGCGCGCTGGTCCGCTATCGTTGCGAGCGCGTGGTGGTGGCGGTCCCGCGCTACGTCGCGCAGCGGATCCTCGCGCCTGCGCTGCGCGCGACGGGCGCGGCGGGCGAGCACGAGTACTCGCCGTGGCTCGTCTGCAACCTGCACCTCGACGATCGCCCAGCGCGCGACGCGAGCGGGCTCGAGATGGCCTGGGACAACGTGCTCTACGACTCGCCCGCGCTCGGCTACGTGAGCGCGACGCACCAGTCCATGCGCGACCACGGACCCAACGTGCTCACGTGGTACCTGCCCTTGTGCGGCGATGATCCCAACGCCGAGCGTCGCAAGCTGCTGGCGATGGACTGGCGCGCGTGCGCGGACGCCGCGGTGAGCGACGTCGCCCGCGCCCACCCGGACCTCGCGCGGGTTTTGCGCCGCGTGGACGTGATGCGCTGGGGCCACGCGATGCCGCGGCCGACGGTGGGTTTTCTCTCGCGCCGCGCGCCCGAAGCGCCGGTCTCGTCCGATCCGCGCGTGCTGTTCGCGCACACGGATCGCTCGGGCATCGCGCTCTTCGAAGAGGCGTTCGACCGTGGAATCCGCGCTGCAAACGCGATTCTTGCGCCAGCCCCGCCCGCGTAGCGTCGTCGTCGGCGCGCCCCGAGCGACGATGCTCAGCGGTAGAGTGAGCGTCGATGACCGCCGTGAATCGCATGCAGCACGCCGCCACGATCACCGCGTGGGCGCTGTCGATCAGCGCTCTCGCGAGCGGCTGTGCGCCCGGGACCATCTATGACGACCCCGAAGGCCGCGCGACGGACGTCACGCGCGCCCGCGACGCGGTCACCATGGATCGCGCTGCGATCGACGTGGTCTCCCTCGTCGACGGCTCGATGGTCGCGATGGACGCGCGCGCGGACAGCGGCGTGGACACTGGCGTGCGTGTGGACACAGGCGTCGGTCCGCGCTGCGAGCCCGCGTGCGGCGCCAACGCGTACTGCGCGGCGACGGGGTGCCAATGCGCGCCGGGCTTCGAGCGCATGGGCAGCGAGTGCGTCGCAGGCTCGAACGCAACGGACCCCGCCACGCACACCGAGGCCGAGGTCTGCCGCCGCTGGCGCGAAGGCCACGTCGAGAACGCCGCGGTGAAGTACACGCCCGGGCCTTCGATGTGCGACCCCGGCTCGATGCCGCGCGACGCGGTCGACGACGCGCTGGTGCGCATCAACATGTTTCGATGGATGGTGGGGCTCGGACCAGTGAGCGATCAGGACGGGGCCAACGCGACGGCGCAGTCGTGCGCGGTGCTCGAGTCGCGCGCGGGCTGGCCGGGGCCAGGCAACCCCGACCCACACCACCCTGCGATGAGCGTCGCGTGTTATTCGGCGCAGGGCGCGGCCGGCGCGGGCTCGAGCAACATCTCGTGGGGGACGGGCTCGGCGGCGGAGGCGATCGACAACTTCATGATCGACAACGGCAACGAGAGCACGCTCGGGCACCGTCGGTGGATCATGAACCCGCCGCTCGGACCGGTGGGCGTGGGCTTCTACTCGGACGCGATGTGCTTGGGTGTGTTCGGCATGAGCGGCGGCGGAATGGCACTGGATTTTCACGCGTATCCTCCGCCGGGCCCGATCCCCGACGCGATCGCCAACGGCTACTGGAGCTTCACCGGCCACCGCGCGAGCCCCACCTCGATGACGACGGTGACGATGACGCGCGTGCCCGACGGCGCGACGGCGACGCTGCGCCGCTTGAATCTCGCCGGCGGATACGGCGGCGGAACGACGATCGGTTGGCGCGTCGAGTCTCCGCGGTTGAGCGCGGGCGAGACGTGGCGCGTCTCGCTGTCGAACGTGCGCAACGCGATGGGCGTCGAGGCGCCGCTCGAATACACGGTGCGCGTCGCGAGCTGCCCGTAGCTACCGCACTTCGAACGTCTGAGAAATTCCAGGCGAGTAGAAGATCGAGTGCGTCCCTGGAGCGAGCTCTCCGAGCATGACCCAGGCGCGGTAGGGCACGGGGCGCGTGGGGCCGTCGCAGTCGAAGTTGTTGCAGTCCTGCGGCTCGAGGAAGATCGGCGAGCCCGCGCGCGTCTCGATGAGCACCAGCGGTTCGCCCGAGCAGCGCCGGACCGTCCCCGTGACGAGCGCCCAGACCCGTCGCGGGCCCGAGCGGCGCGCGTCGTTGTCGGCCTCGATCGTCACGCTCGCGATGCTGCCGTTGCCGCCTGCGCACGTGTAGCCGAGGGGCAGCCTCCACAGCTCCGCGCTCATCGCGCCGACCGTGATGCGCTCGGCCGCCGGCTCGGCGACGACGCCGTTGGCCGCGTCGTCCCAGTTGCTCACGTAGCTGGGGTCGACGCACGGATCGACGCTGCAGTCGCACGCTTGCAGCTCGTAGCGCTGCGCTCCGGTGGCGCGCGCGCTGACCTCGCAGCCGCACCCTGCGCTGGCGGCGGTCGCTGCGACCGGGGCGCGCGCAGCGCTGCGCACGACGTTGGGCGCTCGCAGCGCGCTCGGGGCGAGCGGCGCGCACGACGATGCGACGTCGGGCGTCCCGATCACGTCGGCTCGCGCGGTGCCGTCTCGCTGCGCGCCCGCGTCGATCGCAGCCGCGCCGTCGAGCGTGGGGCTCACCGCGGCGCCGCAGGCAGCGAGCGCGAGGGACGAGGCGAGAAGCGAAGCGCGAAGCGTTGTCATGGCCGCAGCGTACCTGCGAAGCCGCGCTTCGAGCGAGAGAGCGGTGGCCGTCCTGCTCGCGCGGTGTTGTACGATCCGCGCGTGCTTCGCGCTGCTGCAACAGGCTCGTGCTCATGGCTCGCGTAGCGTCCGAGCCCGGCTGGATCTTCTCGAAGCGCGAAGACCTCGCGGTGTTCGGCGGAAGCGCCCTCTTGTCGCTGGCGCTCTTCGCGATCGGCGCGCCGCTGGGGCTGTGGGAGCGGCCTTTTCCTTTGTGGGCGTGGCTGGCGACGGTGCTCTTCGTCGACGTCGCGCACGTGTGGTCGACGATCTTTCGCGTGTACCTCGACGGCGCCGAGGTTCGTCGCAGACCGTGGCTCTACGTCGCGATGCCGATGGGCCTCTACGCGCTCGGCGTCGCGCTCTTCGCGCGCTTCGGAAGCGCGGGCTTCTGGCGCGTCCTCGCCTACGCCGCGGTGTGGCACTTCGTGCGGCAGCAAGTGGGCTGGGTCGCGATCTACCATCGCTTGCGCGGCGAATCCGACACGCTCGACGCGCGGCTCGATCGCGCGGTCGCGTACGCCGTCACGCTCGGGCCCGTCGTGTGGTGGCACGGGCACCTGCCGCGCGGGTTCGACTGGTTCGTCGCCGGGGATTTCGCCAGCGGATGGGTGAGCGTGGCCGTCGCCACCGCCGTCGAGCGCGCCATGCTCGCGCTGCTCGGGCTCTGGTGCGCTCGGCAAGCGCAGCGCGCGCTCAGCCCGACTGCGCGCAAGCCCAACCCCGGCGTGGTGCTGGTGCTCACCACTACGTGGCTCTGCTGGTACGTCGGCATCGTGCTGACCAACAACGACTGGGCGTTTACGGTCACCAACGTGCTGATCCACGGGCTGCCGTACCTGGTGTTTCTCTGGCGCTACGCGCGCAATCGCTTCGGGAGTGACGACGAACCCGACGAACCCGAGGACGGCGCGCCGAGCGCAGGCGGAGCTCCGCGCGAGAGCGGCCTCGGACGCACCGTCGTGCTGGCGGGCGCGTGGGCGTTCGTCGCGCTGCTCGCCGTGATCGCGCTGCTCGAAGAGTTCGCGTGGGACCAGCTCGCCAATCACGAGCGCGCTGCGCTCTTCGGTGACCTGGGATTTCGCCCGTCGATCGCCGCGCTGCAGTGGATCGTCCCGCTGCTCGCCCTGCCGCAGGCCACCCACTACGCGCTCGACGCGTTTGTTTGGAAGGGGGGGCATGCAAACCCCGGCCTTCTTCGTATACTCAGGCCCGGTCCCGACTCTGTGGTCGGTCACTAGGTGTCATCACAAAGTGCGCGAGTCGATTGATGATTTCTCGCGCTTGGCACTGTTCCCAAATTCGCGAGGTCGAGTACGATGGCTGCGATGGGCGAAGACAATTCGAAGAACGTGCGCGGTCGGATTCTGGATGCGGCAGTTGAGCTGCTGCGCAAGTCCGGCGTGAAGAAGCTCGCGCAGCCGCAGGTCGCGCGAGAGGCGGGCGTTCCTCAGGGGCACCTGACCTACTACTTTCCGCGCAAGATTGACTTGTTGTTGGCCGTCGCCGAGCGCTTCGTCGCGACGGTGCAGACCGAGATCGAAGAGCTGCGCGCGACGGGCACCGACGGTGCTCCGGCTCGTCAGGTCACCGGCCTCGATTTCGCCCGCGGGATGATCCTCGACCGCGAGCGCACCCGCATGCTGCTCGGCCTCGTCACCGAGGCGGACAACGAAGAAGCGGTCACCGAGCCCGTCGTCCGCGGCGCGCGCTTGATGCGCACGATGGTCGCGCGCTCGCTCGAGCGTCACCCCGAAGACCCCGACGTGTGGCTCACGCTCGCGATGCTGTGGGGCCTCGGCGTGCAGCAGATGCTGTTTCCTGATCGCAGCGAGGCGCAGGTCCAGGCCCTCGTCGAGCGCTTTCAACAGTGGCTCGACGCGGCCAACGACGGAGAAGCCGCAGAGCTTCGCCGCTCGGGCACCGTGCTGAAGAAGCAAGCGGGCTGAGCGCTCGTCGAGAACATCGAGCGCGCGCGGGTGTCGTGGGCGCCCGTGAGACAACTCGAATGGGTGTGTGCGGTGTTCGTCCTGTGCGCTGGCTGCGCGAGCCAACAGCGCTCGTCGCCATCGAACGCCGTCGCTGCAGGGGCTTCGTCATCGCAGGTCCAGTCGGCCGACGCGCCGCGCGCTGAAGCCCCGCGCGTTCGTTGCGTGGCCAGCGAGCTCGCGCCGAGCAAGAACCTCATCGGCCCGTCGCGGGACGGGATCGTCGCCGGCAGCCTCGCCGTCGAGCCGCTGCGCCGTCGCATCGCCACGCTCGCGCCCCAGCTGCGCGCTTGCTACGAAGCCTCCACGGCCCGCGAACGCTCGGCGCGCGTCGTCGTGCGCTTCGTGATCGACAGCGACGGCGCGGTCCCGTGCGCAGAGGTCACCCAGAGCGACAGCATCGACAGCGCGCTCGACGCCTGCGTCGCCAACGCCGTCGCAGGGCTGCGCTTCGCTGCGACAGGGCGCGGCCTGGTGACCGTGATGTACCCGTTTCGGTTCGCGCCGGGCGGGGAGTGAATGCGATACAGCGAGCCGATCTCTGCGAGCGGCGGCGCTCGATCCGTTGCCCCTTCGCGCTACCCTCGTGGTCACCGATGGCACAGTGGGACATCAAGGGCGAGCATCGCCCGCTGCACAAGATCTTCTGCAACGACTTCGCCTTCGAGATTCCGCACTATCAGCGGCCGTACTCGTGGGAGAAGCAGAACGCCAGCGAGCTGCTCTCGGACCTGCTCGGGTTCTGCGGTGACGCTGGGCCCGTCGCCGACATGCGGCCGTGTTTTCTCGGCAGCATCGTGCTCGTCAAAGACGACGCGAAGCCCACCGCAGACGTGATCGACGGCCAACAGCGCCTCACCACGCTCACCATCTTGATCGCGGCGCTCGCCGCGACGACCGAGACGCCCGCGCTGCGCTCGGGGCTGCGCAAGTACCTCTTCGAAGAGGGCGACCTGCTCACGGCCACCGACGATCGCTATCGCCTGCGGCTGCGGTCGAAAGACGAAGCCTTCTTTCGCGACTACATCCAGAGCGACGACGGGATCGCGCTCTTGCGCTCGCTCACCGCGCCCATGAGCGACCCGCAGCGGCGCATCCGCGAAAACGCCCTGTTCTTGTACGACAGCCTCCACGCGCTCACCGAGCCGCAGCGGCAGCGGCTCGCGCAGTACCTCTCGCAGCGCTGCTTTCTGGTCGTCGTCTCGACGCCCGACACCGACGCGGCGTTTCGAATCTTCTCGGTGCTCAACAGCCGCGGGTTGGACCTCACGCACGCGGACATCCTCAAGTCAGAGATCATCGGCGCGATCGGCAACGAGCGCGATCGCGTGCTCTACGCCGCCAAGTGGGAGGACGCCGAAGAGCGGCTCGGCCGCGAGGCGTTCAAAGACCTCTTCGCGCACATTCGCATGATCTATCGGCCGCAGAAGCTCGACAGCACCGTGCTCGACGAGATCCGCACGCACGTGGTCAAGCCGTCGAACGACCCGAAGAAGCTCGTCGACGACGTCATCGTCGCGACCGCGCGCGCGTTCGAAGTGCTGCAGGGCTGCTCGTGGGAGGGCGAGGGCGACAAGCCCACGGTCGACCGCATCGACGCGCTGCTCACGTGGCTGTCGCGGCTCGACAACAACGACTGGATTCCCCCGGCGATCCGGCTGTTGCAGCGAACGTCCAACGCCGCGGACCTCGCGCGCAGGCTCGCGCTGCTCGAGCGGCTCGCGGCCTCGTTGCTGGCGCGTCGCGCCGACGTCAACGCGCGCGTTCGACGCTATGCGCAAGTGATCCAAGCGACCAACGGCGGCGACGTCGAGGCGGCGATGCAGCTCACGGACGACGAGAAGCGCGAGTTCGTCGCCGTGCTCGACGGCGAGCTCTACAACGAGCCGAAGGTGCGCGTGTACGTGCTGCTGCGGCTCGACAGCGCGGTCGGCGACGGGGCCGCCGCGTACGATCACAAGATCATCACGGTCGAGCACGTCCTGCCGCAGAGCCCCGCAGCCGACAGCGAGTGGCTGGGCGCGTTTCGAACGGACGAAGATCGCGCGTGGATCCATCGCATCGGCAATCTTCTGCTGCTTTCGAGAAAGAAGAACAGCGAGGCGAGCAACTACGACTTCGACAAGAAGAAGCAGCGGTACTTTCGTTCGAGCCGCGGGACGACCACCTTCGCGATCACGTCGCAGGTGCTCGCCGAGCGCGAGTGGACGCCCGCCGTCGTCGCGCGCCGCCAGCGCGAATGCCTGGCCGCGCTGAAGCAAGTGTGGTCGCTGTAGAGCGGACGCACGAGCGCTCCCGCGCGTTGCCACGGGGCCGTTGAATCGTCGCCACGACGGGGAGGTAGCCAGCCACGAGCCCGCGCGCTCTTGCCACGCGTGCGCTGGCCCCAGCCATGGCCCCGCCACCCGCAGCCACGAGCCCATTGCACAGGTGCCGCCCCCTCGTTGCACCCCCCGATGTGCTCATGGCCGCGCAGGCCCCCCTGATTGCGCCATTCATCGCCGCTCGTGGCGCGGCGCTGCTACTTCTTCTCTTCGTCCGGTGCGGCGTCGGGCGCGCTTCGCGGGGAGCTGCGCCGTAGTTCGTCGACGAAGAGCGCGACCTTCGACGCATCGCCGTCGAACACGTACTGCCCTGCCAAGCGCACCTTTGACACGAGGTCTTGCAGCCACCAGAACGCGCGGTTGCGACGATCGCGCGCGTCCTGCGCTTCGGGGCTGGTGTCGCGGTCGAGCACGCCCGCTTCGAGCTCGGTCGCCGCCTTTCGCAGCGCGTCGCCCCGCTCTTTCGGAAGCCGCTTGTCCTTGGCAACCGCCTCCGCGTGCTCGTCCAACAACGCGGCGGTCTTTCGCAGGTCGTCGATCAAGTCGACGTCACCGTCGCCCTCTTGAATCGCGTTGAGCCTCGATTGCACCTCGGCGTCGTCGGCGACGAAGTACCGCAGCGCCCGGATCGCGCTCGACCGGAGCTTCACGCCCGCTTCTCGCGAGCGAGTAATCTCTTTCGGCGCCGTTCGCTTTCGCAGCGTGAGCCATTCGGTCTCGCTCTTATCGAGCAACGCGAGCCGTGCTTCGAGCTCGGCGAGATCCGCGCGCTCGAGCTTCGAGCCGTCGACGAGCGCGGCCGCGTGCTTCTTTGCGTGCGCCGCGAGCGCTTTCACGCCGTGAATCTGCTTGGCGACGCTCACGTCCGGCCTGCGGCCGTAGCGCTCTGTGTCCAGCGCGCCGAGGTCGACCGTGCGCTTGTCCCGTTTGGTTGCGGGAGCCTTCTTCGCGGGCTTCTTGGCCTTCGCGGTGGTCTTCGCTTTCCCCATTTGGTGTACGAGCAATGGTACATAGGCAGCGAGGCCGGGCAAGACGAGCGATCGTCGTGAATCGAGCTCGGGAGGGGCGATCCATGAAGAGCACACGCGTTCGAACAGCGATGACGGCGGCCGTTGCGTGGGTGCTCGGCGCGTGTGGCGCGAGGACCGAGCTCGACGTCGACCCTGTCGTTGCCTCTCTGCCCGATGCTGCGCCGCCAGACGTGCGCATCATCGAGGACGCTGCGGCAGACGCGCCGGTCGAGGATGTCGTGCTCGAGCCGCGCGACCCCATCGAGGAGGTGCGCCTCGGCTCGCTTCAGTCCGTCTGCGTTCGCCGTGCGTCGGGCACCGTGGACTGCTGGGGTGGCCGCGTCGTGAACTACGGTCCTGCGCCGGGACAACCGATCGAGGGTGTGCGCGGCGCGACGTCGATCTGCGCTGGCAACGGGTACGGATGCGCGCTGGTCGAGGGCGGCACCGTTTCGTGTTGGGGACGCAACGACGACGGCGTCCTCGGTGACGGCACTCGAGAGAGCCGCAGTTACGCCGCCCCAGTGGTCGGGGTGCGTGACGTCGTCGAGTTGGCGTGCTCGGCGCACTATCCTTGTGCGCGGACCGCGACGGGTGACGTTTTGTGCTGGGGCCCAGCTTGGTGGGGCGAGGTCGTGGGACCGACGACGGCCCGGCGCGTGCGGTTGCCCGCTCCGGCACGCTCGATCGCGGTGTCGCCTGCGGCCGGGTGCGCTCGGCTCGACGACAACAGCGTGTGGTGTTGGGGGCGACGAGCCGAATTCGGACAGTACGCCCTCATCATTCACGAGTTCGGGCTCGACGCGGTGGACGAACCCGCGCTTCGCGCGGCCGATCATCTCGCCGCTGGGGTGGCGGCGAGCTTCTGCGGGCGTCGAAACGGAGCGCCCTGGGTGTGCACTGGCTGGTGCGAGAATCTGCCGTCGAACGGCTTGAGGTGTCGCGATGGCTCATCGGGCGCGCTCGTCTGGTCCCCGGTGCGCGACACCGAGCCGCTGGTGTCGCTCGGCCTCGGTTATCGCTCGGGCTGTGGCCTGACGGAGACCGGGCAGTTGTACTGCTGGAACTCCGACGTCGCGCTCGGGCCGGGCACGGGAATTCCTGGGCGCAACGCGAGCCCGGTCCTCATCCCGTTCGAGCGTGTGATCCAAGTCGCTGGTGGGGCAGGTTACGGCGGCCAGACCACGAACCAGTGTGTCGTCACCGCGTCGCGTCAGCTCTGGTGCTGGGGCGATGGCGTGCGCGGACGCGAGGGGGAGCGTCTCCTGGTGCCGACGCGGATCCCGCTTCGAGGCGAGCGCTGAGCGTGCAGCGGAGGCACGCTGCCTCTGAAACGACCGGGCAGCGGCCTCTCGCTAGCGCGCAAAGGGCCCAATCCCGCCCCCTCGACCGGTGTTCTCCCTCTCGCCCAGTGATCGTTACGCTCATTGGGAACGTTGAACCCCCGCGACTGTCTGTGGGACGCTCGCTCGCTGGAGACTCTTCAGGGAGCGTGCGTCGCTCGACCGCCGTGGATCGCGGCGGCGCGACGTAGGGCCCACCGCTGGGCAACACCCCCAGCGGTGCGTCGAACGATTGGAGCTCTGCATGCACACAGCAAGGTTGCGTTCGCTCACCTTCGCGTCGGCCATCGCCCACGCGTCGGTCGCGATGGTTGCGTTGGGTGGCTGCCACCGCGGTCCCGCTGTCGAAGTGAGCGTCGCCCAGGTCGAGCGCGTTCGATCCGGCGTCTTCGTCACGACCGCGCGCGCGCGCTCCGAGGCAGACGTCCGCGTCGTTCAACGGCTCGCCGTGGGGGACGCCGTGCGCGTCGACGAGACGGGCCGCGCGGTGCTCTCGCTCGACGGCGGCGGGCGCTACGTGCTCGATCACGGCGCCACCATCCGCGTGCGCGGACCGCGCGCGGCCGTGCTCGAGCGCGGCAGGCTCTGGGTCTCGGGCGGCGGAGAGGGCGGGCGCAGCGAAGAGACGCTGCTCACCGTCGGTGACACCGTCCTGCACCTCCGCGGCGCGCGCGCGAGCATCGCCGAGCGGCAAGGGCACGCCACGATCAGCGTGCTCGCCGGCGAGGTCGCGTACGAAGCGGGCTCGCGCAGAGGCGCCATTCGCACCGGAGAAACCGGGGAGATCGCCGCGAGCGAGGCCCGCGTCGCAGCGCACTCGGCCTTCGACGATTGGACCGGCGGGCTCGCCGACGATGTCCCGGGCGCGGGCGGAGAGGTCGCGGGCTTGGGCTCTGTCGGCGCGCGCACGCCCGGCGAGACGGGGCAGCCCCGATGGCCCATGGTCATGCAGCGGCTCGAGACCTTCGTCACCGTCCGCGGTGACCTGGCCATCACCACGATCGACCAGTGGTTCTTCAACCCGTCGAGCGAGACCGTCGAGGGGCTCTACACGTTCAACGCGCCGCCTGGGGCGATCTTGCAGATGTTCGGCGTCGACCGCCGAGGGCAGATCGTCGAGGGCATCGTCAAAGAGAAGCAGCAGGCCGCGGCGCAGTACCAGGCGCAGGTCTACCGCGGATCCACGCACGACCCCGCGCTGCTCGAGTGGGATTCGCCTGGAAGATACCACGCGAAGCTCTATCCCATCGCCGGCGGCTCCACCCGCCGCGTGCGCGTTCGGTACGCGCAGTGGCTCAACGCTGACAGCAACGGTCGGCGCATCTACCGCCTGCCGCTCGCCGCGCTCGACACGCGCATCGGAGAGTTCAAAGCGGACTTCGACCTGGCCGACGCCAACGTGACCAGCGTGCGCGCAGGGCACGCGGCGCGCGTGGTCGACGGCGATCATCTGGTGATCACCGAGAGCGACGTGCTGCCGCGCTCGGACCTCGTCGTCGAGATGAACGGGCTGCCGACGATGGCGGCGACGGCGCAGCGCGTTCCGCAAGCGGGCGATCCGCGCGGAGGGTTTCTGCGGGTCGCCGTGCGCCCGCCGGTCGAGAGCTCGCGCGAGGCCCGCGACGAGGGCGTCGACCTCGTGATCGTCGTCGATCACAGCGCCGCCACCGATGACCTCGCGCTGCGCTTGGAGCAGGCGTTCGTCGAGAGCATCTTGGGCGCGCTCGACCCGCGCGACTCGGTGCTCGTCCTCGCGGGCGACGTTGCCACGCGCGTCATCGGCGGAGAGCGCGCAGAGCTCACGTCGGTCACCGCCGAGCGTCGCAGGGTCATCACCGAGGCGCTCGCGCGCGATCGCCTGGGCGGCGCGACGGACCTCAGCGCGATGATCAGCGCGGCGCACAGAGCGCTGCGTCCGGGGCGCAACGGCGCGATCGTGTACGTGGGCGACGGGCACGCGACGGTGGGCGAACACGACCTTCCGACGCTGCGCGCGACCATGAGCCGACTGAGCCCGCGCCCGCGGTTCTACGCGGTAGCGGTCGGCGAAGAGCCGCGGCTCGAGCTGCTCGACGGGATCGCGTCGCCCGCGGGAATCTCGCGGCGAATCACGCGTCGCGGCGACGTCGCCCGCACCGCGCTCGAGCTCATCGAGCACGCCTCGCGCCCGCTCGTGCGCAACGTGCGCGTGGACCTCGGGCCGGGCGTGACCGCGGTCTACCCCGCCGAGCCCGTGGACATCCCCGTGGGTGATCCCATCGAAGTCGTGGGCAGATACCCCGGCGACGCGCCCCGCTCGGTCACGATCCGCGGCTTGTGGAACGGCCGCGAGTTCACGCAGACCATGCCCATCTCCGCAGGGCAGATCGACGACGGCCAAGACCTTCGCTACCGCTGGTCCACGATGCGCCTCGAGAACCTCTTGGCGCGCGGCGAGCAACGGGCGGTGATCGTCGAGCTCGGGACGCGCTTCGGGCTCATCACGCCCTTCACGTCGCTGTACGTCCCGAGCGAAGACGAGGTGAGCGCGCTCGATCGGCAACGGCGAATGGGACCGGAGATTCCCACGTCGTTTGCGCAGCTGGGGTTGAGCGATCTGTTTCCGCTCGTGGGCTGCTCGAAGGCGCGGAGCATGGTCAGCGGCAGCGCATCTTCGCCGGCGGCGCGCGAAGAGTCCGAGAGCGCGCCAGCGGCGCAGGAGTCGGCGGAGGGGCGCATGGCCGCGAGCGAGCAGGGCGGCTCGGGCACGCGCTCTGCGCGGTACGCGATCCGCAACAACGGTGAGCCGCCGCACCTGTCGCGGCAGCAAGCGCGGGACAACGTCGCCTCGCGGGGGATCTTCGCGGCCCTCGGCGCGCCCGGAGCGTCGCAAGAGGACCAGAACAACGCCCCTGCGCAGCCCTCTGCGCCCGCAGCGGAGCCTGTGGCCGCGGCGGCTGCAGTTGCGCAAACGGCGCCTTCGCGACGCGCGGGGGGATCGTCGGGGATCCAGTCGCCCTTCGGCGGGCTCGCGCAGAACACCGCCGATCGAAACGCCAACGGCAACATGACCGGCGACGAGATCGGCGACGCCTTCGGGTTCGGCGGCCTCGGCGCGCAAGGCAATGCGTGGGGCGGCGGCGGCGGGACGGGCGAGGGCACCATCGGCCTCGGCAACTTCGGGACGATGGGCCACGGCTCGGGGACGGGAACGGGCCAGGGCTACGGCGCGGGCGCGGGCGCGGGTCTTCGAGGGCGCGCCAATCGCGGTCCGGTCGTGCGCGCGGCGCCTCCGACGGTGACCGGGACGCTCTCGCCCGAGGCGATTCGTCGCGTGGTGCTTCGCAACCTCGGACAAGTGACGCACTGCCACGAGCAAGCGCTGGCGCAGGACCCCAACGTGTCTGGGCGCATCGTCGTGCGGTTCATCATCGGCAGCGACGGCGCGGTGATGGGATCGCAGGTGAGCGAGTCGAGCTACCCGATTCCGAGCGCGGGGGTGTGCATCGCGGGCGCCGTGCGTCGCTGGCAGTTTCCTGCGCCCGAGGACGGCGGGGTGGTGACTGTTAGCTATCCGTTCAACCTCAACGCGGCAGAAGGCGCGACGCCGGGTCGCTATCGTCCGCAGTTCAACGCAGACGGCTCGCGCGCGCCGCGCGTGGTCGAATCGGTGGTGCGCTGCTCGGACGCCGCCAGCGTCGCCCTCTCGCAGCGCCTCACGCTGTGGAACGAGCGCATCAGCGCCGGCGACACCGCCACGTTGGTGGCGCAGTACCGCAGGGCGCGCTCGTCGTGCGAGGCCTCTTCGTGGGCCGAGCGCGTCTCGCTCTTGCGCTTGCTCTACAACCGCGCGTCCTCACTGGACGGGCAGCTCGCGCTCTACCGTGATTTCTCCTTCGATCGCGCGGGCCAGGGCTGGCTGCGCTCGATGATCCTCCGCTCGCTCGCGCGCTCGGGGCAGCTCGCTCGCGCGCAAGAGCTCGGGCTCGGACGGCTCGACGCGAACACCATGGCGCAGGCGCTGGGCGTCGCGTCGACGCCCGCGCAGCGATTGAGCGTGATGGGCGAGCTCGCGCGGCGCTACCCGGACGACATGGAGCTCGCGACGCGCTACCTCGACGAGGCGCTCTCGCAGGGACAGCGCGAGCTCGTGCGTCAGCAGGGCGCGCGGATGCGTGCGAACGCGCAGGCCGATGGCCGTGTGCGAACCGCGGTGGGCGAGGCGCTCTTCGCGATCGGCGACGAGGCCGAAGCGCGCCGTTGCTTCAGCGAGATCGTGGAGTTCGCGCCCGATGATCCCGCGGCGCGCCGTCGGCTGGGAGACATCGCGCTCTCGCACGGCTGGGCAGACGAGGCGTATCGGCAGTTTCAGATGCTGGCGGTCGCAGAGAACGAAGCGCCCGAGGTGCTCTTGCGCCAGGCGATGGCCGCGCGCCTCGCGGGCCGTCTCGACGAGGCCGTCCGCCTCGCAGAGCGCGTCGCGCAAGAGAGCTCGTCGGGCAACGGAACGCTGGGCGATGTGGCCAGCGCGTGGATCGGGCTCGAACTCGCGATCGCCGCGGGCGAGCGCGGCGCTTCGCGCACGGTGGTCGACGCGCTGCGGTCGCGGTGGCGCTTGTCGAGCGCGGCGCGCGGCGCAGGAGCGCTGCGGATGATCGTGCGCTGGCAGCACCCCGATGATGCAGCGGAGATGTACCTGCAACTGCAAGGCGAGAGCCCGCGCAGGAGCGACTGGGTCGCCGGGCAAGTGTTCTTCGAGAGCACGGTGTTCGCGGACGCGCCCGGTCCCTTGGCGATCGAAGTGCGCCGCGCAGAAGGCGCGCGCCGAACCGGAAAGGTCGAGCTGATCTTGCTGTGGAACGAGGGCCAGGCGAGCGAGCGCATCGAGCGTCGCACGGTGGAGTTCACCGCGACGAGCGGGACGCACGTGTTCGACGTGAGCGCGAGCGGGGTGAGCGAGCGCGCCGCGGGCAGCGCGTTGGTCTCGGACCCGTCGGTGGCCGCTGGCGTGGCTGCGCAGGCGCGGGCTGCGGGAGGTGCGCGATGATCTCGCTCACCAAGCGCGGGGCGCTGCTCGCGGTGGCGATCAGCAGCGCGGGCCTCTTCGCTGCGGGCTGCGGCGCGCGCTCGTCGGTGGGCGATCGGCTCGCGGCGCGGCTGCAAGACACGTCGGCGACCGTCGAAGTGCTGCACGCGGGCGTGACGGTGAAGGACAAGAGCGGCGACGAGTTCTCGCCGAGGGTGACGGGACGCATCGAGCGCGACGGCTCGGTGCGCACGGTGGCCGCGGGCAGGGCGATCGTTCGAACGGACGACGGGCTCGAGCTGCGGATGGCGGGCGACAGCGAGCTGCGCGGTCGCGACGCGGTGCTCTCGCTCGAGAAGGGCCGCGTGTTCGTCAGCTCGTGGGGCGCGGATGAGCGCACGATTCGCGTGGGCAACGACCTGACGATCGTCGTCGCGGACGCGGCGCTCGAGCTCGAGCGCGACGCTGACGGGACCATTCGCGCCATCGGCGTGCGCGGAGAAGTGGGCTATCGCACGGCGCGGGCGAACGGCCGGCTCGCGCAGGGGCAGATGCTCACGGGCCGGGGAGAGCTCGAGCTCGTCCCCGCCGCGGTGTGGGAGGACTGGACCGGCGGCGCTGCGAGCCCGCAGGGCGTCTCGTCGCGCGGCGCGATCGGCGCTGGCGTGGCGGTCAGCCACGGGAGCGGCGGCGAAGCGCCGGTCGCGCTCGCGACGAACGAGCACAAGGTGACGGTGCACGTTGATGGCGACGCGGCGCGCACCGAAGTGGTGCAGACGTTCTTCAACGGCTCGGACCAGACGACGCCGGTGGAGTACCGAATCCGCGTTCCCGACGGCGCGATGGTGGGCGCGTTTTCGTACGCGCACCTCGTGCGGGGCTCGGCGCTGCCGACGGTGACGTTTGGTCCGGCGACGGTCTCGGGCCTCGGCGACGACGGCTCGGGGCGACAAGCGCTGTTGCGCGCGCCGGACGGCTCGCTCTTCGCGCGGCTGCCGTCGATCGCGCCTGGCCAATCGGTGCGCGTTCAGCTCGAGTACACCGAGTGGCTGCACCGCGAGGGCGGGCGGCGGCTGTACACGTACCCGCTGGGAGATGCGCAGCGACCGCCGTTCGTCGGTGAGTTTCTCTTCGAGCTGCGCGTCGATCGCGGCGGTGTTGCCGCGATGCGCGGGCCCGCGGGCTCGATGGTGCAGGGGACCGAGCGGCTGCGGATCACCAAGAGCGACTACCGTCCGCGCGGCGACGTCGTCGTCGAGCTGTACGACGCCAAGAGCAGCGCCGAGGCTGCGAGCGCGCGCGTGTGGCGCTCGCGCACAGCAATTCAAGGGCAGCAGTTCGCGATGGTCGACCTGTCCGTTCCCGTCGCCGACGTGCGCGGAACAGACCTCGTCCTCGTCGTCGACGACTCCGCTGCGACCGACCCCGGAACGCTCACCACCGCCAGCGCCGCGGTCAACGCCATCTTGCAGTCGCTCGGCCCCGACGACCGCGTGATGCTCATGTTCGGCGACCTGCGCGCGCGCGCTGCAGAGGGCGCCGCGGGGCAGCTCGGCGGCGTCGACGACGCCCGTCGCCGCGCGATCCTCGAGTCCATCTCCCACGTGCGCCCAGCGGGCGCGACGGACATGGGACGTATTCTGTCCGACGCGTACGAGAAGCTCGATCCGCGCCGCAACAGCGCGGTCGTGTACCTCGGCGACTCGCTTCCGACGATGGGCACGCTCGACCCTGCGCGCCTCGTGGACGAGACGCTGCGCGTCGCGCCGGACCTTCGCTTGTACGTGGTCGCGCTCGGCGCAAACGCGCACCCCGAGGTGCTCTCGCGCCTGTCCTCTCGCGGCGGCGCCACGCTGCGCGCGACGGATCAAGCCGAGGCCGTCCTCGCCGCGCACCGCGTGGTCGCGCACGCGACGCGGCCTGTGCTTCGCGACGTGAGCGTGGACGTCGGAGGAGCGATCTCGACGGTGCTCCCTGCGAACATCGAGCAGTGGGTCGTCGGCGATCCGTTGCGTGTGTTCGGACCGCTCACCGATGACGCTCCGCGCGTCGTCAAGGTGCGCGCGCGCGAAGGAACGACGGCTCGCGAGTGGACGATCACCCCGACGGTGCAGTCCATCTCGGACGGCGGCGACCTTCGTCGTCGCTGGGCCAACGCGCGCTTGGAGGCGCTCGAAAACCAGGGCGCATCGCTGGCCGCGCTCGCGGACCTCGGCGTGCGCTACGGGCTGATCACCGCGACCAGCGCGCTGGTGGCCTACGGCGCTCCCGCGACGGGCGAGGGCGTGCGCGTCGCTGCGAGCGCGTGGCCCGACCCGGGGCTGCGCACGAGGCTCCCGTCGCTCGGCGTGGGCGACTCGCTCGAGCCGCGCGGGATCCAAACGCTGTTTTCACCGGAAGACTACCCGTCGTTCACCGACGACGAGTCCGGGTGGCAGCCGCACACCGAGGACGAGGGCGGCGACGGGAGCGAGATGCTCTCGGAGCTCTTGGCCCTCGCCGAGCCCGAGGCGCGCGCGTGCGTCGAGCGCGCTCGCGCTGCGCGTCCGGGGCTCTCGGGCGGCCTCAGCATCGTGGCGAAGATCGACGCCGAAGGTCGCGTGAGCAACGTTCGCATCGGGTACTCGACGCTCAGCGACGCGGGCTCGGAGGCGTGCGTTCGCCGCGTCGTGGGCTCGCTGCGCGTGCCCAAGCCCGCGCTCTTCGACGCGCAGCCAGGGGACGTGCAGTACACGTATCAGTTCGCTCCGGCCTGGGAGCGCCCGCGCGGAAGCGCGTGCCCCGCCACCTCGCGCCTCGGCCGCGACGCCAAGCTCGTGCTCTGGCGCGAGCGGCTCGCGAACAGCCCCGACCCCGCGGCGCTGTGGTCCGGCGCCTTCGGCCGCTGCGAGCTTCGCCTGTGGGAAGACCGCTCGGCGATGGTCGACCTGCTCGTTCGGCACGCCGCGGACGCCTCTCAGCTCGGCGCCCTTCGCGGGCAAATGCCGTCCGACGCGGCTTCGTACCTGGACCGCGCGGTCTCGCGTCGCTGGGGCCCTTCGACCGTGTGGCGCGCGTACCTCGCGGGCCGCGGGCACATCAACTGGGGCGCGCTGGTGCGCTTTCTCGCGAAGGCCAACGAGACCGTCGAGCGCAAGATCGAGGTCACGCAGGCGTACGTTCGCATCGCGCCGTACGACGTCGACGCGCGCTTGAAGCTCCTCTCGCTCTACGAGCAAGCGGGGCGCCGCGACGAAGCGCGGCACCTCGGCGAGCTGCTGCGCAAAGACTCGTGGGCGGACTCTCGCGTGCGCGCCATCGTGGGTGAGACGCTCATCCGCATGGGCGATCGCGAAGAGGGACTGCGGGTCTTCTCTGAGATCGCCGAGCACGCTCCGTACGACACGACCGCGCGCGGAAGGCTCGGGGATCTGCTGCTGACCTACGGCGGCAACGAGTACGCAGAAGAAGCGTACCGGCAGTTTCGCACGCTGGTGGCGCTGCGGCCGGGCGACGCGATTCCGCGTGTTCGCATGGGGCTCGCCGCGCTCGTGGCGGGCCGCGAGGACGAGGCGCTGCGTGTGTTTCGCGGCGCGAGCGAGGACGCGCGCGGAGAAGAGTCCGCGCAGAGCATCGAGGCGCTCATCGTGATCGAGGTGACGCGCCTGGCCAACGCGCGACCGACGGACCCCGCGGTGCAGTCGTGGCTCCGCGTGGCGCAGCTGTTCGACCTCTCGCGAGACGGCGGCGTGGTCGCGCGGTGGACTCACCCCGACGCGGCGGTCGAGCTTCGCGCGATGCCCGCGGGCGACAACGACTTCGCGCAAGTGGGCGAGGGCTCGTCGCTCAAGGTGCGCGTGTTTCGCCCGGGAAGCGCGCTGGAGGGATCGCGCTTGATCGTGCGCGCCCCGCGCGGCGTGGCCGGTCGTCGGTCGGTCACGGTGAAGCTCACGCTGGTGCGTCCGGGCGAGGGGCGGCCGACGCTGATCGATCGATCGATCACGCTCGACGCTGGGCACCGCGCGCTCTCGTTCGTCGTGCGCAACGGGCAGATCGTCGACGACGCGACGCCCGTGCCCGTGAGCGAGGTCCTCGGTCCCGACGGCTCGATGTACTGAGCTGCGCGCGGACGCTGGCGTGATGCCCCCGTCCGTTCTACCTGCGCGCTTTGTCGAGCAGGTGGGCGACCATCGCGCCGGCGACGTCGATCGCGCCGTCCCCTTGGGCGTGGCCGAAATAGCAGGGAAAATTCGCTTCGAGCACGTACGCCCTCCCGCTCGCGTGCAGCATCACGTCGACGCCCGCGAACTCGAGCCCGATCGCGCGCGTGGCGCTCACGGCTTCGCGCTCGAGCGCGGGGTGGACCTGCGTGGTGAACGCCGCGCGGTCGACGGGGGCGCTGGTGCGAAAATCATCGGCGTCGGCGGGGTTGGGATACGCAGCCACGGCGCGGTCTCCGACGACGACGACGCGCCAGTGCGTGGCGTCCGCGACGTAGGCCGAGAGCATGGGCGTCTGGCCCTGCGCGAGGGCGTAGTCTGCGAGGGCGAAGAGCGAGGCGAGCGAGTCGACCTTGAGCACGCCGACGCCGCCCGATCCGCCGAGCATCTTCATCACGATCGGGAGCCCGCCGAGGCGATCGACGATCTTGCGAAGGGCGGCGCGATCCGCGGTGACGAGCGGGATCGTTCGCGGGATCGTGACCCCCGCGCGCTCGAACAACAGCGTGGGAAACGCGTGTTGAAAGTGCACTCCGTCCTCGCCGCGATAAAACGTCGCGACGCCGCGCGCGAACAAGTGCTGCTCGACGCGCTGCGAGACGAAGCTCACGGCGGGGCGGTAGAGCAGGCTTCCTGCCGCGAGCACGCGCTCGGGGGCGAAGTCGAACGTGCGGCTCTGGACGCGATGAAACTCGAGGTCGTGGCGCTTCGCGGCGCTGGCGAGGGCGCGCATCGTCTCGCTCGGCACGCCGTCGTCGACGCAGGCGAACACGCGCTTGGGCGCCGCTCGCGCGGCGGGCGCAGGCCGCTGGGGGTCGAACACGGGCGCGAATCGCTCGCGAAACCACCGTCGATACTCGTCCCGTCGGACGTAGATGAAGTACGCGATCGTGCAGCGCTCTTCGTCCGCGGCGGCGCTCGCGTGCGACGAGCGCTCGTCGGGCGAAGCGTCTTCGAGCAGGTCGAGCCACACGGCGAGGCGCCCCGCGCGCGCTTCGACGGCGACGGGAGGTTCGGCGCGGACGAACTGGGTGTGTCCGCCGCGGGCGTGGGAGCTCAAGTAGAGCAGCGCGGTGACAGCGAGCACGGCGCCGTCGAGCTCGTATTCGTCCACGTGAGGGCCGTGCGATTCACCGGGCGCGTAGCGTCGAACGCGCGCGAAGCGGGCGGTGCAACACGAGAGCCCGAGCGTCTCTTCGATGCGCTCGATCAGCGCGCGAAGCGTCGGCCGTTCATCGACCGCGAGCTCTGCGTAGAGGCTCACGGGGTCGCGGCCGCTGCCGGGGACCGCGAAGGTCTCGCTCGTCGCGCGAAGCGCTTCGGCGCGCAGAGCGTCGAGCTCGTCGCCGCGCACGAACTCGTCCCAGGCGAGCACCCACGGCTCGCGAGCGACGACCGTGCTGCCCTCGGGTCGCATCAGCCTCTCGAGCCTGCGTCGCTCATCTTCGAGCTCATCTCTTTCGAGCTGGCCTCTTTGCTCGTGGCCTCTTTTTGTCGAGTCTCTTTGGAGGCCATCTCTGCCGCGACCTGTTTGGCGCGCATTTCGGCGGCGCTCCCGTCGCTGATCGCGTCCCCGTCGAGGATCACGCCGGAGTCGTTGATCACGCCGGAGTCGAAGATCACCCCCGTGTCCATCGCGGCGTCTCGCGGCGAATCGGCGTCCATCGTCATCGTCGCGTCGGCGTCGCTCGCGTCGATGGAGCCTGCGTCGCCGCGACGGTTTTTGTTGCCGAGCTCGGCGCGGGCCTTCGCTTGCAGCTCCATCGCGCGCACGGTGGCGAGCTCGCCGTCGCTCGGGGCGCACACGGGCGTGACGGGCCGGGGCGCCTCGCGGGTGACGAGCAGGTTCGACGCGGTGAACCCGTACTCCGTCGCGAGCTGACTGTCTGGCGGAATGGCCATGGCGCCGCCCGGCGGGCTCACGCGAAACAAGAGCAGCTGCGCGTCGGCGAGGCGGTCGAGGATGTGCCAGGCGACGCTCTCGGGGACGTCCAGCGAGAGCTCGCGTCCGATGCGATCGCGCATGGCGGGCACCGTCGTCGCGCCGTCGCACGAGAGCCACACGGCCGCGGTCACCGGGTGCAGCGTGTGCTCGCTGCCTCGCTCGGTGTCGATCACGACGAGCGACTCGCCGACGATCGAGAGCTGCATGCGACGAAAGCGCGCGACGGGATTGGTGAGCACGGCTGAGTCGAACGTCGGCTCTGGCGGGCACAGCAAGGTCGCGTCGGAGGTCGTCTGCGCGTCGGTCGGCGCCACGGGCGCGCCGCACGACGCGGTCAGCAGCGCGAGCGCTGCGCGGAGCAGCTGTTGGCGGTTCGACGCTCGATCGACAGGGTTGGACATCGACAAGTCCTACCGCAGAAGTTGCATCGCGGGGTAGGTCGCGCGCGGGTCGAGCGCTGGTGTCCACGCCGATGCGATGCGCAGGGCGAGCGCAAGATTCGCAGCGCGCGCACAGCGCGAGCGCGATGCAGCGCGGTCGAGCGAAGCGCGCGATGATGCGTCGAAGGAGTCGACGATGCCGTTCGAAAAGCGCGTGACGTTGGGCCGCACGAGTCTGTCCGTGAGTCCTCTCGCGGTCTCGGGTGGATACGGAGTGGACGCGAAGGCGCTGCGAGAGGCCTTCGATCGCGGCGTGAACTATTGGTACCACGGCTCGTTTCGGCGCCCCGCGATGACACAGGCGGTGCGCGAGCTCGTGGCCGAGGGCAAGCGCGACGAGCTCGTGCTGGTGCTGCAGAGCTACACGCGGTGGGCGTGGTTTCTCGAGAAGTCGATCGAGCGCGGGCTTCGCCTGTGCAAGACCGATCGCGCTGACGTGCTGCTGCTCGGGTGGTTCAACCGCGCGCCGTCCGAGCGGCTGATGGAGCGCGTCGAGCGCCTTCGCGCGCGCGGGCTCTTCAGGTACGTCGCGATCTCGTCTCACGACCGGACGTTGTTCGCGAAGCTCGCGGCGGACCCGCGCTTCGACATCCTGCACATTCGCTACAACGCGGCGCACAGCGGGGCCGAGCAGGACGTGTTCGCTGCGATGCCAGCGGGCCCGAGGCCGGGCGTCGTGGCGTACACAGCGACGAGCTGGGGGCAGCTGCTCGACGAGAAGCGGATGCCTCCTGGCGAGCGGCCGCTGCGCGCGAGCGAGTGCTACCGCTTCGTGCTGACGAACCCGGACTTCGACTTGTGTATGACGGGCCCGGCGGACGCCGCGCAGATGCGCGAGGCATTGAGCGCGCTCGAGGCGGGGCCGCTGACGAGCGACGAGCTCGCGCGGGCGCGGCGGATCGGCGCGCACGTGCGCAGCGGCGGTTGATGGAGCGGTGAGGGGCTCGGCGCGTCGGCGGGGCGCGCGGGCTTCGGGGGACACACGCCGAACGAGGGTTCAAAGGCGCTGCGGGTCTGCGAGAACCCGCGCGGGGATCGCAGGGTTGACAAGCGGGGGCGAGTTGTTCATTTAAATAGAGTCATGTCTATTTTAGTGAAGCTCGTCGTGCCTCTCGTCCTCGCCGCGGTGGCCGCGCCTTCTGTTGCGGGTGCTCAGACCGTAGAGTGCGAGTCGCTGCCTGGCAGGGTCTATGGGCTCGGGGGCAGCGCGCAGCGGCCCTTCATCGCGCGGGTCGCGTCGCTGCTCGCGGCGTCGACGCCGCCGATGACCGTGATTCACCAGGCGCCAGGCGCGTGCAACGGCATCAACGCGCTGATCAACAACACGCGGATGAGCGGGACCGCGAGCTACTGGCTCGCGGACGGAACGGAGCGGCAGTGCACCCTTCCCGTGACCGGGCAGGCCGTGGACTTCGCGAACATGGGCAACACCGCGCCGAACTGCCCTGGCGTCGCGTCGCTGCCGCCCACGATCGGCGACTTCGGGACGTCCGTCACGTCGTGGAACGTGATCGTCCCGCTGGCCTCGTCGCAACAGTCGATCAGCGCCGAGGCGCTCTACTTCGTCTACGGGTGGGGCGCGCAGAGCCAGGTCGCTCCGTGGATCGACGAGAGCGCGCTGATTCGGCGCGACGCGAACTCCGCTGCTGCGCTCTTCATCTCGCTCGCGACGGGGCTGCCCGTCGATCGACAGCGCGGGATCGACGCGCGCACCAACGGCAACACGGTGACGCTCGTGGCGGGGGCGACCAACGTCAACGCCGCGATCGGCTATGTGTCCGGCGAGGTCGCCGACGCCAACCGCGCGCGCGTGCGGACGCTCGCGTACCAGCACTTCGGACAGCGCTGCGGGTACTGGCCGGACTCGAGCGCGACGGCGTTGGACAAGCGCGGCGTGCGCGACGGCAACTACTGGCTCTGGTCGGTGAACCACTACTACGCGCGGATCGACGCGGCCGGCGTGATCGAGAACCCGCGCGCGCGGGCCTTCATCGGGTACCTGACGGGGACGACGCCCGCGCCCGCGCCGCTCGACGTCCTTCGCGCGGAGATCACCACCGGAAACATCCCGCGCTGCGCCATGAACGTCTGGCGCGACGGCGATCTGGGCGCGCTCTACTCGTTGCAACCCGACGAGCCGTGCGGGTGCTTCTTCGAGTTCACCGCGACGGGCCGCGCCCCGGACTCGTGCGTCTCGTGCGCTGGCGGCGCGCGGTGCCCCGACGCTGCTCCCGTGTGCCGCCGCGGCTTCTGCGAGGTGCTGTGATGAACGCTCGACTGATCCTCACGCTATTTTCGCTCGCGACCGTCGCGTGCACGACGCCGCGCCCGATCCCCGACGCCAGCCCCGACGTCACGCTCGCGCCCATCGACACGGGCGTCACCGTGGACGCTGCGCTCGACGGGGCGTTCGCCGATCAGCGCACGGACGACGCGCCGATCGCGGACAGCGGCGCGGACTCGACGACGAGCGACGCTGCGACGGACGTCGCGCGAGCCGACGGCGCGACGCGCGAGGCAGGCGCCGCCCGCTGCGACAGCGACGCGGGGCTCGGAGACGGAGGCTGCGTGCTCTGCCCGGTGAGCTCTGCGGGCCTGCTCAACCAATGCACCAACAACGGCTGCGCGCGCTTCGACAACGGTCGCTGCGGGCGGCTGTTGCCGGACGGCGGGCTGCCTCCATTGCCTTGAGCATTCTACTATAATAGAATACTGATCATCAAAATGACGATCTCATCTGTCGTTCGTCACGATCGTTGGCTCCGAGTGCACTTTCGCGGCGGGCGACCTTCGTTCGCGGATTTTCACTACCTCTGGCTGCGTCACAACTGCGCGCAGGACCTGCACCCGACGACGCGCGAGCGGGTCGTGGACGCCTCGGAGCTGAGCCCTTCGATCGCGCCGCGCGAGGCGTGGACCGACGGAGACGAGCTCGTCATCGCGTGGGACGAGCCGTCCAATCGCGTGAGCCGCTACGAGAGCGCGTGGCTGCTCGAGCACGCGTACGCGCCCGAGCGCGCCGCCCCGCCGCGACCCGAGACCAACGTCGACGCGATCACGCTGGACGCGCGCGTCGAGCGCGAGCAGCTCTGGCCGCGGTTGATCGAGCGCGTGGCCGAGCGCGGCGCGGCGCGGGTGGTGGGCTTTCACCCCGCGGCGCACGAAGGCGACCCCGCGCGCGTCGGGCCCGAGGACACCGAGGTCATCATCGAGGCGCTCGCCCGCGCTGGCCTCCGCGTGATCGGGACGCACTTCGGCCGCATCGAAGACCTGCGCGTCGACAACAGCAGCAATCAAAACACCGACCAGCTCGGATACACCGACGCCGCAGTGCACTTGCACACGGACCAGCCGTTTCTCGAGCGTCCGCCCACCTTGCAAGTGCTGCACTGCATGCAGCCCGCGCCGAAGGGCGGCGAGTCCTTTCTCGTCGACGCGCGCGCGATCGCCGAGCTGCTGCGCGCCGAGGACGCCGACGCGTGGGAGCTGTTGCGCACGGTGCCCGTCACCTTTCATCGCAAGCAGAAGAGCTTCGAGAAGCGCCTCGTCTCGCCGATCTTGGGCGAGGACGGACCGGCAGGGTTTCTCGTTCGATACTCGTACTTCACGCTCGCGCCGTACCGCGTGCCCTTCGCCCACATGGAGCGCTGGTACCGCGCGCACCGCCGCTTCGCCGAGCTCGTTCGCAGCCCCGCGAACCAGCTCCGCTTCACGCTCGGCCCCGGTGAGTTCGTCCTCTACGACAACCACCGAATGCTCCACGCGCGCACGGCGTTCGAGGGCCATCGATGGCTGCGCGGCGTGTACTTCGATCGGTGACTGGTAGCGCAAACTCTACTCTTCTGAAGTGATGTCTCGTATGATGAACCAACGCTCGTTGCGCCTCTTCGCGCTCGCCGCGCTCGCCCCGTCGAGCGCGTTCGCGCAGACGCGCGCCTCGGCCGAGCCGGACGACATCGAGGTCCCTGCGGTCGTCGCGCGCCCCGACGCAGCCAGCGCGGCACCTCCACCGGACGCCACTGCGACGAGCCCGACGCCGCCCGCAGACGAGCCGCAGCGCGCGAGCACCGAGCGCACGGTGAACGAGCTGCGCGCGATGGTCGAACAGCTCTCCTCGCGCCTCGCGCGCGTCGAGCAGCAGCGAGCGAACAGCGCGCCGCCGCCGCGCCCGACCCCAGAGCCCCCGGCGTACGCGAGGATCGGTTCGTCGCCGGTGTTCACTACGAGCGCGCGCCCCGACGCGTACTCGCTGCTCGACCCGGTGGGCGTCGTGCTCTCGGGCTTCGTGCAAGCGCAGCACGAGTGGAGCGGCCTCTCGCAGGACCAGCTGCTGCAAGGCGTCCCGCTCAACCGCGACCGCTTCGTGCTGCGCCGCGCGCGCGTCCGCGTCGACGGCTCGTGGCAGTGGGTCGCCTTCGCGCTCGAGCTCGACGCCAACTCCGTGCGCGGCGTGTCCGTCGGCGTCCGTCGCGCAGAGGCTTCGTTTGTCTGGCGAAATCCAGGGCAAACCTCGGTCCCTTGGCTCGCCGTGACCGCTGGCGTGACCGAGCCCGCCTTCGGCGCCGAGGTCGGCGAGGGCGTTCGGCGCCGGTGGTTCGCCGAGCGATCGAACGGCTCGCTCGCGTTCTTCTCGGGCGAAGCCGACGTCGGCGTCCGCGCGTGGGGAGGCGCAGGCGTCGTTCGCTACGCGGTCAGCGTGAGCAACGGCGCGCCGTTGGACGACCGCGCGTCGCAGTCGGGCTTGCAGGGCATCGACCCGACCGCGCACCACGACGTCTCGGGTCGCCTCGGCGTCGACACCGCGGACCCCGCGCGCCCGTGGAGCGTCCAGGGCGGCGTCTCGTTTCTCTTCGGTCGCGGCTTTCACCGCGGCGAAGAGGCGACGAAGCCCTCGATCGAATGGCGCGACAACAACCAGAACTCCATGATCGACGCCGGCGAGCTCGTCGCGATCCCCGGCCGGGCCGCGACGCCGTCGTACACCTTCGCGCACTGGGCGCTCAACGCAGACCTCGCGCTGCGCCTGCGCACCCGCGCCGGGCTCACGCGGCTCTTCGCCGAGGCGACGGTGGCGTCCAACCTCGATCGCGGCGCGTTTGCGTCGGACCCGATCGCCGCTGGGTACGACCTCCGTCAGGTGCAAGCGGTCGCGGGCTTCACGCAAGAGGTCACGCCCTACGCGCTGCTTGGATTTCGCTGGGACTACTACAATCCCAACAGCGATTTCTTCGAGGATCGACGCGGCGTGATCGAGCCTCGAGACCAGGGCGCGCACACGCTGTCTCCGTTGGTCGGGCTCAGCTGGCCCAACCACGGACGGCTCGTCTTTCAGTACGACATCGTGCTCGATTCGTACGCCCGCGACGCGCGAGGCGTGCCGACGGACTTGTCGAACAACCTCGCGACGCTGCGCGTCCAGGGAGACTTCTGACATGCGCGCGCCGAGCATTCTCGCTCTCGCATCGCTCGCCCTGTGCGCGTGCGGCGTCGCCGCGCCGCTCGGCCTCGAAGAGCCCGTGCGCGTCGAGCGCGCGATGCTCGTTCCCTCGCTCGTCACCAGCGAGAACAGCGCGGTCGCGGTCACGGCGTTCGAGAACCCGAGCGCCGTCGTCGCGCACCGCCAGCGAGGCAAGCTCATCACCGGGCGCGCGAGCCGCGAGGCCTTTGCGCTCGCCGTTCGTCTGCGCGCCGAAGGGACAGGGTATTGGGTCCTGCCGCTCGGCGCGCCGGACCCCAGCGCCAACGACGAGCTGTCGTTCGAAGCGACGCTCTCGTTCTCACCAGCACTCGCCGCGGGAGTCCACACGGTCGAGCTGCGCGCGGTCGACCGCGACGGGCGCGCGGGCGCGGCCAGCACGTTTCCGCTGTGCGTGCTCGGGCCGGTCCCGGACAACTTGAATGTGTGTGACGCGACGATCGCGCCGCCGATCGCGGTGCTCTCGCTCGCGTGGGACTCCGACGTCGACCTCGACCTCGAGGTCGAGCTTCCGGACGGGCGCCGCGTGAGCGCGAAGCGCCCGGCGACCGGCAGCGCCACGCGCGCGCCAGGCGCAGCGTTCATCGACACCGACGCAGGCGCGCACTGCGCGCACGACGGCGCGCGACGGGAGAATTTCGTGCTCGACGAGGCCCCGGCGCTCGGCCGCTATCGGGTGTTCGCGAGCCTGTTCGACGCCTGCGGTGAGCGGCAAGTGTTCGCGCGCGCGACGCTGCACCGACGGGCGCTCGGCCCGACGCCAGGCAGCTACGCGCAGGTCGAGACGGCGCGCGCCGACGCGCAGCTGCTCGCGTTCAACGTCGGCGCGGGCGAGCGCGGCGCGCATCTTGTGACTGAGTTTTCTCTGCCCTGAGAGGTCCTTCATGATCGTCGATCGTCTGCTCAAGGTCGCGCTGCTCGGCAGCAGCTGGGTGTTGTGGCTCTTGCTCGCGCTCTCGGTGGTGTCGCTGGTCGCGATCCTCGAGCGCGTGGCGTTCTTTCGCCGCCGCCGCAACGGAGCGTCGCTGCGCGCGCAGCTCAGCGCCGCGGCGCGCGTCGGAGATTGGGCGGCGATCGAGCGCGCGCTCGCCGAGGACAGCTCGGTCGAGGCCGAGGTCTTGCGCGCGGCGCTGCCGTGGCGCGACGGCGGCGCGCAGTCGCTCTCGGACGCGATCGACAGCGAGCTCGGGCGCGTGCGCCAAGAGCTCGACCGCGGCGCAAACCTGCTCGGAACGCTCGGAAACAACGCCCCCTTCATCGGTCTCTTCGGCACGGTGATCGGCGTCATCGAGGCCTTTCAGCACCTCGGCTCGAGCGCGGCGCGCGCGGGCAACATGGGCAACGTGATGAGCGGCATCGCCGAGGCGCTCATCGCCACGGCGGTCGGGATCTTCGTGGCGATCCCTGCGGTGGTCGCGTTCAACGTCGCCAACAAGCGTGCGGGCGAGGTCGAGGGCAATACGCTCGCGCTCGCGAGGCTGCTCACCGCGAGGCTGCACAGCGAAGCGCACGCTGCGACGCACGAGCGACGCGCGCGCGACTCGTCGCCAGGGCACGCGCCGCTCGGCGCGCAAGGCGGCTTCGACGGACCCGAACTCTCGCTCAGCGTCGGCGCGTAAGGAGCAGATCGATGGCAGGAGGAGCGCAGCAACCGAGCCGCGGCCGCGGCTCGATCGTCGGAATCAACGTCACCCCCATGGTCGACGTCGTCCTGGTCTTGCTGGTGATCATGATGGTCTCGGCGCAGTACATCGTCTCGCAGTCGATCCGCGTCGAGCTGCCGAGGGCGGCCAACAGCGACGAGGGCGGCGGCTCGCCGATGAGCGTCACGATCACGCGCGATCGCGGGTTGCACTTCAACCAGCGCGCGGTCTCGGAGGCAGCGTTGATCGATGCGCTGCGCGGCGCGGTCGCTGGCGATCGAGACGTCTCGCTGGTGGTGAGCGCAGATCAAAACGTCAACCACGGAACGGTCATGCACGTCGTCGACCTCGCGCGCGGCGTGGGGATCACCAAGTTCGCGATCAACGTCGAGCGGGCGGAGTGACGCGCGGTGGCCGGTGATCAACGCGGATGGCTCTGGGCGCTCAGCCTCGCGGCGCACGGCGGGATCGCGCTCGCGATGGGCTCGGTGAAGGCTCCTGCGCGCCCATC
>JAAFIF010000042.1 GCA_013298625.1 Myxococcales bacterium | reverse complement strand
CGCTCGCGCTCGTCGGCGCCGCGGTCGCCGCAGCGGGCGGCTGCGTCGCGTGCGCCGCGGCCACGCGCGGGCCGTGGTCCGCCGGGCGCGTCGGGGAGCCCACCTTCTCGAGCGCGCGCACCAGCGTGTGGTACCCGCGCATCGCGCGTTGAAACTTCTCGACCCCAGCGTCCCCTGCGCGGTCCGGATGAAACCGCAGCAGCAGCTGCTTGCGCGCGGCGTCGAGCGCGCGCCCGTCGCACGGCCACGGAAGCACCGCTTCGTCGAGAAAGAACTCCGCGTCGAGCGGCAGTCCCCGCGCGCCGAGCAGCTCTCGCTCGCGCGTGCGATCCTCGGGCTCGGCGTCGTCCGGAAGCCCGCCGAAGCTCGTCGGCTTCGCCTTCTTGCGGCCCTTCTTGCCGCCGCTCGCCCGCGCCGCGCGCTCTCGCTCTTCGCGCGCTCGCTCTGCGTTCTCGCGCTCTTCTCTCTCGCGCTTCTCGCGCTCTCGCTTCTCGCGCTCGCGCCTCGCCCGCTCGCCCGCGGCGCGCTCGCGCTCGACCCGATCGCGCTCTTCACGCTCACGCTCTTCGCGCGCGCGCTGCGTCTTGCGCTCTTCTCTCTCGCTCTTGGCCTGCGCTCGCCGCTCGGTCTCGGCGCGCTCGGCCCGCTCGAGCTCGCGCGCCGCTCGCTCGGTCGCGCGCAACGCCGCGCGCTCAGCCCGCTCGAGGTGCGCCTTCAGCTCCCTCGCCAGCGCCCCCACGTCCATCTTGGCGCGGCCCGCGCGGGCGTCTTCGGCGACCACGAGCGCTCCATCGCGAAGCGCGTCGACAACGCTGCGCGTCGCCACCGAGGTCACTCGCGAGGTCTCGTCGCCGCTCTCGACGCCCTCGACCAGCGCGCCCACGTCGAGCGCGAGCTGCCCCTCGAAGAGCGCGCTCGAGCGCACGGGGCGCCCGGGCTTCCACCCAGAGGTCGCCTTCGCCGCGGCGCGCCCGCGCTGAAACACCTTTGTCTCAGCCAGCCACCACACGCACTCGGCCAAGAACGAGAGCGGCTCGCGCAGCCGCTCGAGCTCGTCGACGAGCGCCCGTCGCAGCGCCGCGCCCACGGTCGAAGCGGGCGCCCGCTCGAGGGTCCACAGCGCGTCGAGCGCCGGAGACGAACGCATGTGAACCGAGATCGTACGAAGTCCCATGGCGGTCTCAAGCTCCGCGCGCTCGGGCGTCGCCGCGAACGCGCACACGAATTCAAGCAACGCGCGCGGGCAGGAGGTTTCCTGCGAAGACTCGGTCGAGGTCCATGCTCTCGATCCCGCGCTCCCAGTTCTTCGTGCGCGACTGCAGCCACAGCGCGAGCGCTGCGACATTGGCCTCGGCGTTGACCTGGCGCTTGGACACCTTCTCGACGATCGAGCCCGAGGGCAAGCGCATCCGCAGCCGGGCGTTGTTCGCCTCGCCATCCCAGGTGAGCTTCACGTCGCCTTCGGGAATGCCCAGCCGCGACAACCCCGAGCGAAACACCTCGATGCTCTGCTCGATCGTGCGGGTCCCGGTGTACAGCCCCTTCTTGGTGTCGCCCGCGTCCGACTCGGCGCCAGCGCCCACGACGGCGAGCGCCATGCTGTCTGCAAACGCCTCGGCGAACGTCTCGATGGCGCGCTCGATGTTGCGCGCCCGGTCCTCGAGCCAGAGCGCGAGGCACGCGATGTTGGCGTCGAACGTGGGCTGCGTGTCGCACGAGCGCTCGACGCGCGCCCCCTTGAAGGTGAACGCGACCTTCGCCCCTTCGCCGTCGCAGCGGGACACTTCGAGCTTGCCGAGCCCCACGCGCTTCGCCGTCCGCGAGAGCTTCTCGCGCGCCTCTGCGCCGGTCATCGTGCCCTTGTAGAGATTCTTTCGTCGCGTCGGTTCGCTAGCGGTCGTCATGGGGGATCTCTCCATCGCCGATCGTCACACTCGCGCCGATCAGCGAGCCCCACCCTACGCCCTCTTCGCCCCGCGCGCTCGCCAGGGGTGACAGTCAATGTCACACAGGATCGACCGTGATATTTCCTGTGAGTTCGACCGGACTGCTCTCCTCAGCGGCCATGAAAACCGCGGCGAGAGGGCGAAGAGCGAAGGGCCCCGTGGACACCAGCTTGTCTCCTCGGCGGGTGTGAAACCCGCCGCAAACATCGCGAGAAGCCTCGCGATGGAAGGTGCGCTTCGCGCGACCACACTCAGCGTGTGCAGCAGCGGGGCGTCCGACGCGAGGGACCGAGCGCGACCGCGCGGCGGAGAGGGCAACGTTGCCCGAGTAACCGGTGCCGACCGCCCCTCGTTTTTCGAAAACGGTCGAAGAAGTTTTCGACGCAGGAGGGGCGGCGCACGAGCGCAGCGCGTGACCGTCGGGCCCACCGGTGTCCCCCTCTGCTCCGCCCGCTCGAACGCACTCTTCTCCGCGCCGCCCCAAGAGCAACCCACACCCACGAATTCAACACGCGTTCACCGACGCGCGCTTCGCCGCGCGCAACGCAGACGCGCATCCCCCCCCCCGATCACTCGGGCGTGTCGCCGTCGATCCACGCGATGAAGATCGCCTCGGACACCGGGTCCAACGGAAGATCCGGCGGCATTCGTCGCTCGCGCAGCGCGAGCCGCGTCGAGAGCTTGCGCCCCGAGAGCAGCGTGAACGTGCTCAAGTCCTCGGCCACCGAGTTGCTGTGGCACCGCGCGCACCGCGCGGCGTAGATCGGCGCGATGTCCGCGGTGTACGTAGGGATTCGCCCCAGCGGAGACTGGTAGCCGAAGCCGATCGTGCGCTCGACCATCGCGTCGCCGTAGCGCACCACCACGCGCACTTGATGCGGGACGAACTCGTTTCCGCGGTTCGTCCCCACCTGCGTCGCGGTCTCTCGCGCGCGGTCGCCGGTCGACGTCGAGATCGGCCTGCCCATCGCGTCGAACTCCACGCGATAGCCCCAGCCCCACGGCGCCGCGGTGCGCCGCGCGCTCGGGACGGACTCTCCATCCACGTAGTACTCCACCGCCGTCGGCTCCGCGTCCCGCCACGGAACGACCTCGAGCGCCGTCGTCGGGCTCACCACCACCTCGCCGTCGCGCACGCCCGAGAGACGCACGCGCTCTTCGACGTCCACGCGGATCACGCCCCCGTCGTCGTCGATCACCAACGCGCTGTTGCCCGTCGTGTCCGTGTGCACCCGCGAGCGCTGCCCGAGCTTCGGGTCGCGCGCGAGCGCCTCCCAGCGCGTTCCGTCCGTGCGCAAGACGTCCGTCGCCCACAAGACCCACGCGCGTCCGCCGCCGCCCGCGACGGCGTCTGGGTCCGCGCGCCCGCCGCCGACGCCGAAGCCGAGAGCCTCGTTCTGCCTGAGAAAAATCACGCCTCGCGACGTAGCGACCACCGCGCGGTCGTCGCCCATCGGCGCCAGCCCGTGCACAGCCCCGAGGTCGATGTTGGTCGGCATCTCGATGAACGTCGGCGCCTCGCCCTCGCGCACACGCACCCGACGCACCGTCGTCCCCGTGCGCATCCACGCTTCGCGCGCGCCCGTCGCCGTCACCGCCGCGAGCTCTTCAGCCGCCGTCACCGCGCCGCGCGCGTCGTCGATGCGAAGCCAACGCGCGGCCGTCCCGAGGTAGAGCCCCGTCGGCGTCGCCCACAGCGTCTCGTCTCCGAGCCGCGTAAACGTCCGCGCGCCCCGCAAAAACGCAGGCAGCTGCGCCGAGCGCACCAGCGAGTTCTGCACGAGCAGCCCCGAGCCGGGCGTGAGCGCGAGCAGCTCGCCCGGCGCGCGCGCCACCATCGTCGAGACGCGCACGTCGTCGGCGACCGGGGTCTCTCCCGGCAGACGATCGACCGCAGAAGCGACCCCGCGCGGGCTGATCGCGAAGAAGCGACCGTCCAGCGTCGAGACCACCGCTTGCCCTTCGTCGCCCATCCATCCGCGGTACGCGCGCGCTCCGTCTGGCAGCTGCACGCGCCGAGCGAGCGTCGGCACGCGCGCCATCGCCGTCGGAACAGGCAGGTTTTCTCCTGGCGGAGTCGTCATTGCAGGGCCGCAGCTCGCCACGCACGCGAGCGCGACGCCCATCCATCGAGAGGCAGTCATCAAGGAACCTCCACGCGCCATCGATACCCCGCCCCCAGTTCACCACCCGCGCCGAGGCGCGACGCCAACGGCGAGCCCACCAGCAAGAACGCCCCGCTCGCCGCCGAGCGAAGCGCCGCCGTCGAAGCCCCGAAGTCTCCGCGCTCGCGCACGTCTCCGACGGCCACCAGCCACGGGTCCGCCGTGAGCGCCGCTTGCGTAAACGCCATCGCGCCGCCGCGGTAGCCGTACACCGCGCCCGCGAAATCCCCGCCGATCGAGTCGTCCGGCGAGCCGATGAACAGCTCCGACGCAGCGTCTCCGGTCACCTCCGCGATCGCCAACGACAACCCCCAACGCGTCACCGTCGCGGCCATCGTCGGAGCCACCAGGCGATACGGCGCGCCGAGCGACCGCACGCCCAACACACGGTAGTTTCCGTCGCGCGCAAACGAGTCCGCGAGCGCCGCAGGACACGAGCCCGTCACGCACTGCGCGAGGTGCCGGCCCGAGATCACTTCGACCGCAGCACCGCGAAACGGCCCGAACGCCAGGTCCGCCGTGCGATACGCGATGTCCGCAGCGCCATCCCCGTCGAGGTCCCCTGCGCCGAGCGCGAACACGCGACCCATCGTGCCCGGAAGTCCCGCGAGGTCCACGTCGTCGTTGTCCCGCGTCGCCGCCATGCCCGCGACGTTGTCCGCGAGGTTGCGCTCGTCGGGCACCACCAGGATCGTCGGCGCCGTGCGAAACGCGCACGCTCGCGGGCTCACGCGCCCCGCGTCGGCGTTGGCGCCGAACGCCACGATGAAGCCCGCCCGCGCCGCGGCGCTCGGGTTCGTCCCGGCGGCGTTGCGCGCGAGGCCGATCGCCACTTCGTCGCAGCCGTCTCCGTTGAGATCGCCCAGCCCGTCGACGGACACACCGAAGAACGACGTCTCCGTCGGCGGAGCAGCTGGCGCGAAGTACGCGTCCGTCCCGCTGTTGCACACGTACGCGATGGTCGACCCCGCGTTGGCGCGGCCGAGGACGACGTCGGCGCCGTTCGAGTCCGTTCCGTTCGGGCGACCGACGACGAGGTCGTCGCTGCCATCACCGTCGACGTCGGCCGCGGCGAGCGACGCGCCGAAGCCGTTGAGGCGCAGCCCCTGAGGGGCACCTCCCACGACGGGCACTGTTTCTCCCCGCGAAATCACTCTCCAACGCTCGACGAACTGCCCGCCCATCAGCTTGTACACGCGCACGATCCCGCGGCCGCCCACGCTGAGCGGCGCGGCCATCGCGCCCGCGTCTCCACCGCCGCCGGTCATCCCGCGCACCTTGCACTCGCTCGGAACCTCCGCGAGCCGCGTGTCCACCGTGTCTCCGCGCTCTGCGATCGCGAGCTCTTGCGTCCCGTCGCCGTCGAAGTCCAACGTCACCATCGGCTGCTGCGCGCCGTTCGCGACGGTCTTCGAGAAGCGTCCGAGCGGCATGAGCCCAGCAGCTCCGTACGCTTCGATCGCGCCCACGTTGGCCACCTGCGATGCACGCGCCATCATCGTCACCGGAGAGTGCGCGAAGGGCGCGCTCACCACAGCGTCCACCGCTCCCGCGCCCGAGAGCGAGCCGAGCAGCACCGACGCGCCCGCGCGATCGCCGGAGGGCTGCAGCGAAAACGAGATGCTCCTGCGCGACGCCGCCGCGGCCCAGCGCGGCGCGAGGTCTCCCGCACCCGCGCCCACATATTCAACTGAGCCCGAAAAAGGCTGGGCGATCATCATGCCGCCCTCGGTGATCGTCGTGTCGCGCCAGCCGTGCCACACCGCGAGCCCCGCGCCCGTCCCCATCGCGCCGCCGATGGCCGCGACGCGCATCCCCGTCAGCTCCGTCGGCACCGTCCCCATCATCGGAACGCCCGTCTCCACCACGCGCGACGGCAGCGTCACGCGCCCCATCCCCGTGATCAACGCGCGCGACGAAAACGAGTACACCGCGCCGCTCGCCGCCGGCATCGCAGCGATCGTGCTGGTCGTCCCGGACACGATGTAGTCCTGCGCGCCGTCGCCGTCCGCGTCGCCGACGGTCGCGTGCCGCCCCAAGCCGCGCTGCGCGATCTCGCCGTACGCGAAGCTCTGCGCGCTCGCCGCGCTCACCACGCGCACCATGCGCATGCCCATCATGTCCGCCGGCAACGGCGCCATGAACTGCGCCCGCGTGAAGACCCAGAAGCCGCCCGATTGTCCGAGCGTCGTCCCCATCATCATGCCCGGCGCCGCGAAGGTAAACGACCGCACCACGAGCGCGCTGTTCGCGCCGTCGCGGATCACGTCCAACGCTTGTCCGAACTGCGCGTTCGTCGTGCGCAGCTCGGGCGGAAGCTGAATCGACCACGCAGGAAACCGCTCGAACTGCGCCATCCCCACGCCTCGGTACACCAGCACCGCGCCGTGGCTCACGCTCGCCGTCCCGCCCATCACGTGCGACTCGCCCGGCGCGCCCACAGCCAGGTCCAAGTTGCCGTCCCCGTCCACGTCGATCAACGCCAGCGCGCGCCCCGCGCCGATCAAGAACGGCGAGCACGCAGGGTTCGCGTCGACGTCGCTCAGCGGCGCCTGCGCGTCGATCACCTGCCACGGGACGTTCTCGAACACGCCGCGCACGGGCATCGACGCCGTGCGAGTGATCCCGCGGTAGACGTACACGCGCCCGCCGTTGCAGCGCAGCGCCGTCGCCCGCGGACGATCCATCGGACGCACGGCGTTGGGCGCGCCCACGATCAGCTCTGGCGCGTCGTCGCCGTTGAGGTCCGCGACCGCCAACGACGACCCGAAGCGATCGTTGATGTCCTCGCCGTTGAGCACGCGCTCGAACGTGGGCGTGAGCCCGTCGCGCGAGCCGAGGTACAGCGCAAACGCGCCGCGGTCGCTCTCGCCGAGGTCCGAGTCGGGCACGCCCACCATCACGTCGTCGATCCCGTCGCCGTTGACGTCGCGCGCGAGCAGGACGCTGCCGAAGCGGTCCTCGGTGTTCTCTCCCTCGATGATCGTGCTCGGCGCGTCGCCGAACGAGCCGTCCGCGGCGCCGTGAAACACCAGCAATCCGCCAGCGTTTCGACCGGTGAAGCGCCCGCGCATCACGTCCGCGATCGAGCGCTCGGCGTGCCCCACGATCAAGTCCCGGCGGCCGTCGCCGTTGACGTCGGCCACGATCATGTCGCCCGCCTGCGTCTGCCCTCCGCGCCGCTGCGGCGCCGGCGAAGCCTCTTCGCCCACCAACACGCGCACCCGCGCGGTCTCGCTCGACGCCGTGTCCGTCACCGTCACGTCCGTCGATCCGCGCGCGCCCGTCGCTTCGAAAAACGCTCTGCCTCCCGCTTCGACCACGCGTCCGCGGGCCATGTCCGCGACCGCGTAGCGATAGCTGCCCGAGCCGCCGTTCCAGTCGAGCCGCACGCGGCCTCCGCTCGGCACCGCGAGCACGGGGACCCGCGGTCTCAGCACCGCGCCCGCGCCCACTTCGACCACGAGCCGCGCGCTCTTCTGCGCGCCGTCGTCGGTGGCCACGATCTGGTACTCGCCGTCCACCATGCCCGCGGTGAACACGCCCGCAGCCGTGATCGAGCCCATCGCCCCGGCGCCCGCAGGCCGAGCGAACACCTCGTAGCGCAGCGGACCGATCACGTTCTGCGCGGTGAACATCGTCGTGCCCCCGCGCATCACCGTGGCGCGCTCGGGCGTCACTGAAAACGGGCCCACGATTTCAACGCTCGCCCGCGCCGTAAGGTTGCAGTTCGAGTCCGTCGCGACGACCGTGACCGTCCCTCCGCGCGAGCCCGCGCGAAAGCCTCCGGCCGGCTCGACGTACGCCCCGAGGGTTTCTCCCTCGATGCGCAGCGGCGCGAACCCAGAGCCGCCGATCACCCGAAGCTGCACCGAGCGATCGGTCGCCACGCGCGGAGAAGCGGGCTCGACGCGCAGGGGATCGCAGGTGAACACCCTGTCTTCGAGCGAGACGTCCGCGACGAACGCGTCGGGGATCGACGGCGTGACCGGCCCACAAGCGCTCGCTGCGATGCACAGTCCCCCGAAGGCAAAGAATCGTCTCGCTCGCATGATGCGAGAATCTACAAGATCACCACCCCCTGCAGCGAGAACGAAGTCCCTGTATTTCGTCTAGCGAATCACGCCCGACGCTACAGCGTCACTGTCCGCGCTCGCTCAGCCCATCACCAGCGGCGCGAGCTTGGTCGCGCGCGCGATGGAGGCATCGAGGCGGTGATCTCCAGGGTCGAAGCCCGTGGACGCGATGAGCGTCGCGGCGATGTCCGGCGGCATGATCGCCCGGCCCTGCTCGGGGCTGTCCGTCACGCGATTGTTGATGAAGTCCCACAGCCCGATGCCCATCGCGACGTTGCCCGAGGCGCCGACCACGGTGTTTCCGCGGATTCCGGCGCCGGCGATGAGGCACGAGCTGGCGAGGTGATGGTCGCGGCCGCCAAACTGGTTCATGAGCGGCGTGCGCGCGAACTCGCTGAACGCGACGATCGTCGTGTGGTCGATCCACTTGTCGTTCTCGGGCAGGCCCTTGCCCGGTCCAACATTGCTCGTCGCGAGGTCGTCGATCAGCGCCGCGAGCGACGCGATGCCCGGATACAACCGATTGGCGTGATCGAGGTTGTTGCTGAAGTGCGTGTCCGTCCCGTCGCCGATCATCACCGAGACGCACTGGGCGACGCCGGACTTGATCGCCAACGCAGCGAGCGCCGCGCGCGCGCCAGCGGTGCCCGCGTCCGCCGTCGTGAGCGCGTACCCAGGGTTGAGGTACTCGCCGTACTGCCTTCGCGTCGCGACGCGCTCGGCCTGGATGCTCATGTCCGTCGAGTCCGCGAGGAAGTCGAACTTCGCCGCTAGATTCGCACGGATGATCGACTGCGCCGTCCCCTGCGCCTCGCGCATACGCGTGAGCACTCCGCGACGGTCGTACACGTTGACCTCGCAGGGGCGCTCGCTCGTGGCGAACTCGTCGAGCGCGCCCTCGACCGTCGAGTGCTCGAGCATCGCGCCGTCACGGCTGAGCACCTGCAAGAGATCCCCGATCGAGTTGACCCGCAGCGCCGAGAAGCGGCCGGGCATGCTCTCGTTGTAGGCCTCGACCCTGAGCGAGAGCGTCGGGAGCGCGGCGATCGGGTTCGGCTCGACGGTCTGCAGCATCGCGGCGATCTGCGTCGCAACGCTCGAGCCGCGCGCGGAGTTTCCCGCGGGAAACGTGCCGGTGTTGAAGAACCGGTAGCCGACCTCGTGCGCGACGGTGCCCATGTTGACGCCGCGCACGAGCGAGATCTTGCTCGCGTGCTCGCGGATGTCCGGCCCGCGCACGGAGCCGTCGCCGTTGAACTTCACCGCCGCGGGGCCGAACGAAAGGTTGCTCGGCGCGCCAGCGCCATCCGGCCGCAACACCCGCGTCCCGAACTGCGAGTTCGCGAGCTGCTCGTAGCGCACGTCGGTCAGCGTCATCCCGCGCTGCTCTTCGGTGAACACCGAAGGGTCTCTCGGGTCGAGAAACAGCAGCTGATCCCAACCGCCAGGAAAATAGCAGAAGATGAAGCGACGCTTGCTGTCGACCATCGCCCGCATCTGCGCGTGCGCGACGTTGCCGAACCCGAAGCGCGCGGCCATCCCCGCCATCGACGCCGCGGCGGTCGCAGACAGAAGCTGCCTGCGCGTGGCCTGAAACCCTTGTGACTTGCGATCACTCTTCATGGCATCACCCGTCCGACAGCTCAGTACGTAAGAAACTGCGGGTCCGTCGCCATCGCGACGCAGACCGCTCTCCAGCCGTCCGCGGGCGCTCCCGCGGGGCGCGTGACGCGCATGCCTTCGCGAACCTCGGCGCTCGTCGACGCCGCGCGAAACACCGCGAGAATGCCGTTCGTCTCGGCGCCGTTCGCGTCGAGCGCGCGGCCCCAGAAGCGCCTGGCCATGTACGTGATGTTTCGGCGCACCGCCGCTTCATCCGCCATCAACGTGACCGTCGGAGCGACCTCGCGCAAAAGCCTCCTGCGCGCAGCGTCCGGCTGATCGACGTCGTCCGCGACCGACTGCCGACACGCGATGCGCGCCGCGTCGCTCGCCAGCTTCGAGAACGTCACCGCAGGGTCGAGCGCGTGCGACGTCGTGCTGAGAAAATCCGCGCGGCCCAAGGTGCCCGCGAGCGCCTCGAGCATGTCCGCGTTGGGCACCGTGCGCGTCCCGCTCGGCGACGAGGGATCCGGGATCGACCGCGCGGCCACCCACGTGTAGCCCGTCACCGAGAGCAGCGACGCGCGCAGCTGATCGACCGAGAGGCGACGCGGCGGACGGCCCACGCGATCGCTGTTCTCTTGAGGGTCCGCGATGGGCACCACGGGGTGCCCCGCGGGCAACATCGATGGGTCCACGACCGACGTGCTCCCCTGCGTTTGCGCAGGCTGAGGGCGGTTGGTCCCCTGAATGGGGCGCTCGGACGAGCACGCCGTGAGCGCGCCGAGGAGCAAGAGCGACGACTTCGTTCGCAGCGGGGACATCAGTCGATCCTCCGGTAGGTGGCCGAGGTCACGATCGAGCGCACGAGCGCGCGGTAGTTGTGGCGGCTCTGGTCGAAGCCCGCCGAGAGCCCAGGCAACAGCGTGCGCATCTCGCTCTCGCTCATGGGCCGATTGACCAGCTGCTTCCACGCGGTGCGCACGGTGCAGGACTGAAGCTCGCCCGAGGCGAGCGCGCTCGCGACGAGGCCCGACGGACCTTCGTCCACACGGGTCATCTCTTCGGCGCGGCGGTACAAGAACCCGCGAAGCGTCCCAGCGAAGCGAGCGCCGTCGGCGTCCACCGTGTCCGTCACGTACTGCGTGCGGCAGCGCGCCGTGCACCCGATGCCGCGCAGCGCGCACTGCGCGCAGTTGGCGTCGAACTGCGGAAACTCCAGCGGGTTGAGGTAGCGCGTCGAGCGCTCGGCCCAACGCGCGAAGTACGCCGTCATCGGCTCGATCGCCGCGTGGCAGTTCTGGCAGCCGCAGCGCGACGCGAGGTTCGGCTCGCGCGTGCACGGGTCGCTCGGAGACGGGACGAAATCACTCCCCGGCGTAAACGCCTTGCACATAAACGCGATGCGAAACTGCGCCACGCGCGAGCGCCACGTCGGAAACCGCCCGAGGTACGCCGCCGTCGTCAGCACGCCCGAGTGCTCTGCGCCGCGGACGAACTCCCTCCACGTGTCGTCGCCGAACGCCGCCTGCGGCATCGCGCTCATCGGCGCCGGCGTCTGCAGCTCGATGCCCTGCACCGAGTTGATCTGATTCTCGTAGAGGTTTCGCAGCGCGCCGTTCACGAAGGACCGGCGCGTCGTGAAGATGTTGTAGTAGTCCTCGCCGCGCTCGACGACGCTCGAGACGATCTCGAGCGGCTCGGCGTTGAGCGAGTCGCGCACGCGGCTCTGCGTCTGCGTCGCGAGGTCCGAGTTCTGCGACACGCCGATGGACGGCATGCAGTACTGCCCGCGCGGCCCGCAGCCGCACGTCGTGTCCCTGCGCCCGCTGTACGGCGTCTCGCAAGACTGCCCGTTGCGGCTGCTGTTGCTCCGCGCGCTCGCGTCGTACGCGCACACGCGCAGCTCGCGGCCGCCCGACCAGTACCAATCGCGAACGACCCGCGTCCCCTCGCGACGAACCTTGAAGACCTCGTCGGCCCCGCCCACTGGCGTGTTGTCGCACGTGTTGGTCACGCGGTACGGCGCCCACGCAGGGCACGTGTAGATCCGACGCGCCATCCCGCTGCCCGTCGGCGGGCGATCGAGCCCCTCCACCGTCCAGCCCGTCGGCGCCGCGGTGATCGTAAACTGCGTCCCGCTCGGCGTCGCCACGCCGCCCGGATCCGTCGGGCACTCGCACACGTCTCCAGGGTTGACGCAGCCGCCCGCGCTCACCGCGGGCGCCGCCGCGGTCCAGCTCGACGGCGCGCTGACCGTCGAGTTGATCAACACCTGCGACGCGTAGTCCGCCGAAGCACGCACGTTGGCGCCGCGCGTATCGACGGAGAGCACCTGACAGAGCGCGCCGCGCCCTCCGCTCGCGGGCCGGATGATCCTCAACTCTCGCCCCGACGCGAGCGCCGTCGGCGCCACGCTCGTGCAGTAGTTGGGACAGTGATCGCCGTCGTAGATCGGCAACGGTCCGCCGTCGTCGTCGTAGTACGGCCGCGTGACGGTGCTGCCGTCGCTCAGCGTGCTCGTGTACGTGGGCTGCGCGGATCCGCGCGGCGCGGGCTCGGGATACTCATACGGTGCGCCGCGGCGACCGTCGCAGAACGTCCCGCCGTTGCCGCCACGCAAGACGCGATCGCCCGTCCCGTTGTAGCGAATCGCCACCACGGCGTTGGGGTGCCGCGCGCGTCCGTCCTCGGTGATGAGCTCGGGGTCTGGCGAGTACGCTCCGCCCGCAGCGCCCGTGGTCATGTTGGGGTCGAACGCCGCGAGGTCCGTCGTCGAGATGCGAAACCCGTCGAGCGTCGGCCAGAGCAGCTCAGCGTGCCAGTCCTTCGCGCGCTGCAAGAACTCTCGGCTGTTGAGCATCGCGTCGATCAGGTCGTCCGCGACCGTCCCTTCGGCTTCGACGCGCGCGAGCTCTTCGGTCGACGGCGGCCGTCCCCGCAGGTCGAGCGAGAGCTGCCGCAGGTAGCGCGTCGCGCTCACCGTCTGCGGCGCGCACGTCGCGCTCGAGTTCGCGGGCGCGGGCGCGACGGCGCCCCCTGGATCACCAGGGCGTTGCTCGGGGTTCGCAGGAATCTCGCTCGGATTGCCGCACGCTGCAGCGAGGCCGAACAGCAGCGGGCTCATCCATCGAGCGCGCCGAACCATGTTGGGTTGCTTCTCTCGCGACCGGACCATGCCAGAGCCTCCGTCGCGTTCGCTGCTCTGTGGATCCCGTCGTGGCGCGCACCGCGCGCGGCGCAACTTCGGCACCGAGGCGAACTTCTTTCGCGACCGTACCACCGAGTCGGGCCGCAAAAGAAGGGCGCCTCCTGTGACATTTCAGCGGAGAAAATCGGGCGAATTCGCACGCACCAAGGTGGGTTGTGCACGCACCCCTACCGGCCACGGCCCAAACAGTGGTACTGAGCTTTCTCTCGTCGGACACAGCGGATTTCGTCGTTTGCCACTCATGCTCGAACCCGGAGCCATCGTCGCTGAGCGCTTTCGCATCCGCCGCAAGCTCGGCGAAGGCGGCATGGGGGCCGTGTACGAGTGCGAGCACATCAAGGTCGGCAAGCGCTACGCCATCAAGGTCCTCGACAAGCGAGACAGCCTTCCGCCCGAGGCGATCGAGCGCTTCGACCGCGAGGCGAGCGCGCCCTCGAAGATCGGCCACCCCAACATCGTCGACGTGTTCGACGTCGGGGTCGAGCCCGACGGCACGCCGTGGATGGTCATGGAGCTGCTCGAGGGAGAAACCCTCGGCGACGTGATCAAGCGCGAGCAAGTCGTGCAGCCCGCGAAGCTCGCGACCATCATGGACCAGCTGCTCGACTGCTTGTCCGCCATGCACGCCGCGGGGTTCATCCACAGAGACCTCAAGCCGGCGAACATCTTTTTGCTCGGCGATCGCCCGGTCGTAAAGCTGCTCGACTTCGGCATCGCCAAGGCCGTCGGAGAAGACAGCCGCACCCGCTCGGGCTACGTGATCGGCACGCCCGCGTACATGGCCCCCGAGCAAATGCGCAACGCACGCGCGGCCACGGCGCGCTCGGACCTGTGGAGCGTCGGGATCCTCTTGCACGAGTGCCTCGTGGGATTTCGCCCGTTTCGCGGCGAGACCTTCGCGCTGCTCGCGCAGATCGCCGGCCCCGGCTCGCACGCGCGGCTGCAAGACATCGCCGCAGACCTGCCGCGCCCCCTCGCCGCGCTCGTCGATCGCTGCCTGTCCAAAGACCCCTCGCAACGGCCCGCCAGCGCGATGACGCTGCGCGAAGAGCTCGTCCCGCTGCTCGAGAGCGCTGGGCGCGTGCGCCCGCTGCCTCCACCGGTCGATCCCGAAGATGATCACGGCTCGTACGAGTCCATCGGCCACGGACCGACCGCTTCGCAGCCATCCAACAACTCGGGCCGCAACAGCGCCGTTCGCTCGTCGGACGCCAACGGCAGCGCACCAGTCGCAGTCGTCCGGGGAATCGAAAAATCCTCCGGCAAAACCGCGCTCTTCGCGACCGTAGGCCTGCTCGCCGTCGCGTCCATCGGCATCGGCGGCTACCTCGCCACGCGCCCCACCACGACGACCACCACGACCACCACCAACCCGCGCCCGTCCCGCCGCGACGCTGGCGTCTCCGAACCCCGCCCCACCTCGGACGGAACCTTCGCGCTCTCGACCAACGGCGAGCTCTCGAACCTGCTCTCTCGCTGGGCGCAGGCCGTCGTCAGCTCGCGCGGCCGCGGGCCGGTCGAGCAGTACTACGCCGAAATCGTGCAATTTCACGGCTCGAATGGCCTCGCCTCGAGAGAGAACATCCGCACGTACTGGCGCACGCTCATGGGCACGGCCGGGAGCGAGCTCGACTTCGACTGGTCCCGCACGCGCTTTCGCGAGCGCAACCCCGAGCTCAGCGAGCGCATGCCCGCCGCGTGCATCAACGCCGTCGGCGCCTCGGGCAAGATCTACGACGTCCGCGCGTGGGCCCGCGAAGTGCGCGTCGATCGCCACCCCGACATCGGCTGCCCCGAGCTGCGCGGGGTCTACCTCATCCGCCTTCGTCGCATCGGCGGTGAGCTCAAGATCTGCCACGAGACCTGGTCCCTCAACGACGGGATCTGCGCCTCGTGCCCCTCGGCGCGCGTCTGTCAGGGCAGCGGGCGATAAGCGCGAAGCCCTTCAGCGCGCGGACTTCTCGCGGCGCCGACGACGCACGAGCATCACGATCGACACCACCCCCAGCGCCTCGAGCGCGAGCGGCGCGGTCGCGCCGATCACAGCGCACGACGAGGTGCGCGGGCACGGCGGCGGGTTGAGCAGCGTCGGAGCCACGTACTCGACGGGGACCAGCGGCCCCGAAGCCCCGTCCAAGAGCAGGTCGCCGTCGAGGTCGTCGAAGCGCAGCTCCGCGCGCATGCGCGTCAACACCGCGCGCCCGTCGAGCCCTGCAAACGCGTAGCGCCGGTCGATGTACGGCTCCCATTGCTGCATGGTCATCGTTCCGCCGTCGGGGTTGGTGATCGTCCCGGTGTCTGCGAGCGAGCCGTCGCCGAGCACGAGCGCGTCGTCGCCGATCACGTCGCCTGCGTCCCACGCGAGCGCGTCCGGCGTCGGGCCGGCGTCCTCGTCGATGGGCTGCACGTCGAGCACCAGCGCGCCGTCGGCCGAGAGCATCGCGTCCGGCGTCGAGGGCTGGGCGTCCGCGCTCGCCGCGTCGCTCGGGCTCGACCCGTCCAGCGTCATGACCTCGGGCGGCGGCATCGTCGGCGGCGTCGAGCCTCCATACGTCACCTGCGCTGGAACCACGTTCTGCACGCTCTCGATCACCCACGTCCTGCCCGGCCGCTGGTTGAGCGCGCGCTGGTACACGTCGCGCCAATTCGAGCGGTTGGTCGCATAGTCGAACGTGAGGTCGTCCTCGTCGACCACGGCGTTGGCGTAGCCCTGCGCCTCGACGCGCCCCGAGGCGATCACCGTCAGCGAGAGGCCCACTTTGTCGCCGATTCCTGCGGCGATCATGCGCAGCGGCAGCATGGGCATGTAGCCGCGCGTCGTGATGCGCACCGGCTGCATCTGCTTGATCCCGACCCCGGGACGCAGCCGCAAGATGATGAAATCGAACTGCAAATCCACGTAGTGATTGATCGCCGTCCGCGTGCTCGCGGGCACGTCGTACCCGTGCTCGCGCAGCCACGTGTCCAGCCGCATCCCGCCCGACTCCGTCGAGATCACGTTGACCGCGTACGGGCCGACCACCGCCTCGCCTTCGCGACCGACGCGCGTGCTCTCGACGCCCGGCATCGCGCCGAAGCCGCCCTCCATGGCCGGCGAGCCACAGCCGACGAACACGCCCGAGTCCACGATGCGCGGCGTCGTGCGAAAGCGCCGCCAACACTGCGGTAGATCCGCGGTCACGAAGGGCGATCCGTACGCGTCGATCGCGTCGACGAAGGCGTTGTCCGCGAGGCCGATCTGCAGCGCCCCCGCGTTGGCGACAGGCAACACCCAGACGAAATCTTCAGGAGCGCCCGTGTACCGAATCTGATCCCACAGCGTCGTCTGCCGCTGCGAGAGCGCCAACACCATCCGGTGATCGGTCACCACCTGCGCCCGCTCGGGCGTCGGAGGAACCGGCGCGAAGCACCCGCCACAGGCCTCGGCGATCGAAGGCGCCGCGGCGCTCGCGCACAACACCGCGGAGAAGAGCGTCGAAAGAGTAAGGAAGCTACGCATAGGGCGCCTCGCTTTTGCACTGCGCGGGCCAGCGCTTGATCCTGTGAAATCGCTGACGAACATCGACTCCTCCGAGAGCGTCACCGCGACATCGATCGCACGGTCGGACAGCGTTGTCAGACGCGACGCTTCAACACCAGCCACACAAGTGCCCGTGCCCGCGCACGCCCGGCGAGCCGTGACGACACACCGGCGACTCGTCGAGGTAGAGCTCGATCGCGCTCGAGCCCGCGACGATCGATCCCACCCGAACCTCCGAGCGAAACGGCGCCTCCGTAAACCACTCGCCGCGCTCGGTCGCCAGGATCCACACAGCGCGCTCTGCAGGGTAGTCCGCGGAGTCCAGCCCGAGCTCGGCGAGCATCCCCGCGAGCAGCGCCCCAACGTGCTCTGCGCTGCGCGCGACTCGCGCGACGACACGGCCCCCGCGCGTCGAAGGCCCGTGCACTGTCACCGTCACCAACGCGTCGCGCTCGTCTTCGACTGGCATCGCTTCACGCTCACCGGTCGTTGGCCAGGCGTTGAATCACATGAAAGCCGAACTCGCTCTCGACCACGCCCGAACTCTGCCCTGGGCGCAGCGAAAACGCGGCCTCTTCGAAGCGCGCCACGGTCATCCCGCGCGTGATGCGCCCGAGATCTCCGCCGCGCGCAGCGCCGCCTGGCTCGTCGGTGAACTCCCGCGCGACGTCATCGAAATCGCTGCCCGAAAGCAATCGGTTGATCGCTTGCTCGGCGCGCGCGCGGGCCTCGGGCTTGCTGCGCGTGATCGTCGGCAGCGCCCGCTGCGAGCCCTGGTACATCACCAACAGATGCCGCACGCGCACGGACTCGCCGCTCGGCGCGGGCTGACCGCGCTCGATCGCGACCTGATCGCGCGCCTGCCTCGCGTGGTGCGTGTACGCGCTGACAAACGAGCCCGCGGCGAAGAGCGTGAGGACGCCGAGCACCAGCGGCAGGCCCCAGTTGGCGGGGTCTGGCTTCACGATCGCTTTCCCACGAGCTCGCGGCGGAGCTGGGTAAAGCCGTCGCTCACGGCGAAAGACGCGACGTCCTCGACGAGCTCGATGAGCCCCTGCGCGACAGCAACGCCCGGCGGCACCGTGAGCGCGTCGCGCACGGTGAAGAGGTCGGCGCAGAGGAGCATTCCTGCGCGAACGACAGCGCAATCGCTGGCGCGCGCGTAGGAGCGCGGGTCGATGTAGCGCGCCGCAGAGACCAGCGAGACGAGCTCGTCGTGCGCTTTTTCTCCGCGACGAAAGCGGTCGTGCACCGCGCGCAACGCGACGTCGTCGGCGCCCACCGTCTCGCCGCGCGCGATCGCCTGCAGCCCGTCGACGAAGCGCGAGAGCGCGTCGTCCGTCGCGTACAGCACGCGCACATAGTGCTCGGGGCGGTAGTACGCGATGTGCCGCCCGCCCACGAACGCGCGCGCGAGCGGCGTAGGCGCGGGCTGTCCCAGCACCCACGAGCCCACGAGCGTGCTCCACGGGTCGCTCGCGATCGAGCGAAGCGCTTCGCTCTGCGCCGCGCGGTAGTACAGCGTCGGCATCGTCGTGATGTCGAACGCCGTCCCAGCGTGGAGCATCGCCTGGTGCAGCGGGTTGATCGCGCGCAAGACCGCCGCCGAGCTCGACATGGGGTCGAGCCGCTCGCGCTCTTGCAGCCCGCACTCGCGCGCGCTCTTGGCGACGCCGCGGTACGCCACGGGGACGACCCTCGCGAAGAGCCTCGCCATTGGCGCAAAGGTCGAGGGCATCGGCAGCAGCTGCTCGGTCCACGCGCTCTCGGACACGTGCCCTTGCGGGACGACCAGCGACGGGAGCGGCGTCTTCGCGAGAAACGCGCTCGCCTCGGCGCTGGCCGGGCTCTGCCCTTCGCGCAGCACGATGGCCTGCGCGGCGATGCGGGCGGTCTCGATGTCGTTGCGCGCGACCGCGGCCTCGAAGAGCGTGCGTCGGGTGGAGGTTCCCATCACGCGATCGACCTGGCTGTCGCGCGCGATCGTGTAGCTCGTCTCGCTGAGGTACACCTCGGGTCCCGACGTCCCGGACACCGCAGGCGCAGCGGGAGCAGCGGGAGCAACGGCAGCAGCAGGAGCAGCGGGCGCAGCGGGAGCGCTCGGAGCGACAGGGGCGGCGGGAGGCGGAGGCATCGAGGCCACGCGCGCTCCGTCGTCGCTCTTCACCACGATCGGCCGCGAGAGCGGAACGGGGCCCGTCAGCTCGGGCGGCGCGCTCGGCGGCGTCGCGTCGATGGCCGAGAGCGAGCGAGCGTCGACCGCGCGAAAACCACCGGATCGATCGGGGCTCGAGATGAGCCCGACGCCCGCGCGCAGAAACACCTCTTCGAGCGCCTCGAGGGCCTCGCCTGCGTTGACGAAGCGGCCTTCGCTCTTGCGCACGACGGCGCGCGCGAACCAATCGTCGAAGCCGTCTGGCAGCGCGCGAGACACGCCGATGTCCTTGGCGCGCTGCGACGGCGGGACGATCGGGTCCGCGACGAGCTCGTAGATAAACGACGAGATGCTGCCGCCCTCGGCGTTGGCGGTACGCCAGTACACTTTTTGTGTGAGCGTGAAGAACGCGATCAGCCCGAGCGCCCACACGTCCGTCGCGGGCGCGATGCGCGAGCCGTGCTCGAGCTGCTCGGGCGCCATCCAGAACGGCGAGCCGATCACCTGCGAGTTGGCCGCGGCAGTGCGCGCCTCTTGAATCCACTTCGAGATGCCAAAATCGAGCAGCTTCGTCGTGAACGGAACGTCCATGCGCCGCGCCTGCGCGAGGTACACGTTCTCGGGCTTGAGGTCTCTGTGCACGAGGCCGAGCCTGTGCGCTTGCTCGAGCGGGTGGCGGATCTGACGAAAGACCTCTCGCGCGATCTCGAGCGGCAGCGGGCCCGATGAGTCCACGCGTTCGGCCAGCGTTTGGCCTCGCAGAAGCTCCATCGCGATGAAGGGCACGCCCGACTCGTCGTCGACCCCAGCGTCGACGACCTCGACGACGTGATCGCTCTCGATCTGGCTCGCGACCCACGCCTCTTGCAGAAATCTCTCGCGGTGCTTGGGGTCTCGCACGAGCGCGGGCTGCATCACCTTGAGCGCGCGCTGCTTGTGCGTCGAGACCTGCTCGACGAGGTAGACCACGCCCATCCCCCCTTCGGCGAGGCGGCTCAGCACGCGGTACTGACGGCCGAAGACGGCGCCGTTGGACAGGTCAGGAGGGCTCTGCATCACTCCCTGTGAGCGTACGCCCCACGCGCACGATCTCACAAGAACCAGCGAAACCGCAGAGCGTTAGAGCGCGCGGACCTCTTCGAAATCCGTGCGCGAGGCGATGGCCTCTTCGTCGAGGTTGAGCAGGATGGGCAGGGTCTCTTGCTGCCAGTCGTCGTCGCGGATGCGGCGGACCGTGACCTTGCCCTTCACGTGGCGATACACGGCCTCGACGATGTCCATGATCACGTAGAAGCCGTTGGAGTTGCAGAACCGGAGCTGCGCGAAATCGATCACGCTGCCGCTCACGGGCTGCTCGGGCAGGGTCTTGTCGAGCTCTTGAAGGTACGGCTCGAGGAAGCGATACGGGTTGTCGATGCGAATGACCCCCTCGAACGTGACGAACAAGCGCTCGCCGTCGACCTTCGCGACCGAGTGAAACACGCTCGCTCCGCCGTCCATGATCTCGCCATAGGTCAGGATCTTCATCGCGATTTCAGCCTTCGAGCGGGTAACGAGCGGTCACGGTGAGCCGACCGTCTTTGTGATCACAAGAGAGGGTGAAGCGGTTCTCGGCCACGAGTCGGATGAGCCCGAGCCCGCCCTTGAGCCGCTGCGGACGCCGCTCGCGGATGGTGGCGGCCAAGAGCTTCTTGGCCTCGGCGGGGGTGCCGAGCGCGGCGATCTTGGCGCGCACCTTCGCGTAGGCCTCTTCGTTCGCGATGTTCGAGACCGAGATGACCAGGTCGCGCTCGTCGATCGCGAGCTTGATCGCCCCGTCCGAGGTCGGCTCGGCGACGTTTTCGACGATGTTCTGCACGAGCTCGGTGACGACGACGTTGGCCTTCTTGGCCAGGGTCATCGGGTAGAACAGCGCGACGAGCGAGAGCGAAAACTCAGCGACGACCGTCGGCAGGTCGCCGACCACCGCCGAGAGCGGACCGATCTCGATCGCGAACGCGACGTTGGCGCGCGGAGCTGCTGGCGCTTGGGCGCTGGCCTCGGCCGCGGTCTCTGTGGGTGTGTCAGTCATGCGGGCTCCGTCGGCGCTCAACGACGACGCAGGACGATGAGCGTGATGTCATCGGTGTCCTGCGCGCGAAACGCGGTGTAGTCCTCGACGCACCGGGCGACGATGTCCTCGCACGGCTCGTTGCGGTTGCGGTTGATCACGTCGTTGAGCCGACGCACCGAGTAGTCGATGCCGTCTTTGTTCTGCGCTTCGACCATGCCGTCCGTGTAGAGCGCGAGCAGGTCGCCGCTCGCGAACGGCAGCGCGAACTCGCGGTACGGCTTGAGCCTGAGCCCGAGAAAGTGGTTCTTCTTCTCGAACTGAAACGTCTCTTCGCCGTGCAGCAAGAGCCCGTATCCGCCGCCCGAGACGTAGCGAATGCCGTCGGGGTCGAACGTGACGAGGTTGACCGTCGCGTACTTGCGGACCTCTCGCAGAAAGTCGAACGACGTGCGGTTGACCCACTCGACGATGCCCTGCGGGCTGTCGAAGTGCTCCATCACCTGCATGAACTGCGCTTTGAGAAACGCCGTGATGAGCGCGCTCGACACGCCGTGGCCCGAGATGTCGAACACCCCGACCGCGAAGCGGTTGTTCGGCAGCCGAAAGAAGTCGTAGTAGTCGCCGCCGACCTCGGTGAGCTGCTTGTGATAGACGCCCACCTCGATCTCGTCGGCCATCTCGCCGAGCACCCGCGGCAAGAGCGCGCGCTGCACGTTGTGCGCGACGGACAAGTCCTCTTGGATGATCCCGTACGCGCGGGCGAGCTCGCGCTCTTGCTCATCCAGCCGCTCGTACGCGACCTTGAGGTTCTCGTTGGTCGACTGCCAGAACGCCTTGTCGCGATCCCAGGCTTTTTGCTGGCCTTTGAAGCGCCAGAACAGCCTGTGCAGGTCGTCTTTCGACAGCTGCTCGAGCTTGCTTGGGTCGTTTTGTGCGAGCACTTCGTCGAGCGTGAGGGTCACGTCCGCACCGGCCTTGAAAGAGAGTGAGCGGAGGTCAATGAAACTCGCAGTGCAACAGGTCGGGGTCGTCGCCCATCATGACGTCGACGTAGTCGAGGTCACCTGGAGCGCTCATCCCGCCGATGAGCACGCCGCGCTCCATCCAGCGATTGAAGGGCGTCGTCGAGTGGATCACCGCGCGTCCGCGACGGCGATCGTAGAAGTCCATGTCGAACGTCCCGATCACGTCGAGCCCTCCCTGCACGACCGACGTGAAGCCCTGCGAGCCCGTCTGAAAGTGCAGAAACGCAGCGCCGTTCTTGATCTGGGTGCGCCCGGGACCGAAGTGGTACCAGCCGAGCATCATCTCGACGCCGACGCGCACGAGGATCGGCTCGACCCTCGCGTACGAGTGCAGCACGAGGTGCTCGAGCTCGCGCCACTGCTCGAGCGGGTACCAGCTGTTGATCTCGAGCTTGTCGATAAACGCGTGCGCCGCGCGCCCCGCGACGATGTTGAGGTTCTTGCAGGCCTGCGCGTAGCCCACCATGAGTGAACCATGCACGAGCATCCCGCTCGATTCGCTGCCGCTCACTGCTCGGCTCCTGTTCGAGCGCCGCGTGATTCGAAGGCGAACACGGCGATGAGAGGTTGCTGGTTGTAGCCGAGCCTGACGAGGCCCGGAGAAGTGTCCACGGTGCAGTAGCTCGGCAGCTTGAGCCCGTGATCGAGCGCGCGCGGGTACGGCGTCCACTCGGACTTGGCGAAGCGAAACAGCCACGACTCGTAGTGCTCGTGGCGCTCGCAGCGAAACGCGTCGCTCACGCCGAAGATGTCCCGGATCTCTCTTCCGAAAAACTTCTCTTTGACCACGAATTTGTGCTCGGTCGGGATGTCCGACCGATCGATCAGGTCGAACACCGTTCCGAAGTGTCGAAAGCACGCGTCGACACGGCGCGCGAGCGCCTCGGTGTCGTGGTCCGCGTTGGGCTCGACCAGCGTAAACAGCTGCGGCCTGAAGAACTGCGCGATCCTGCGCATCAGGTCCGTGCGCAGCTCGGTGTCGTTGGGCCGGTGCACCGTGTGATGCAGCGTGTACGCGCTGTTGACCACGACGTTGTGCCCCGCGGTCTGCGCCAGCGCCAGCCACTGCGCCGGCTGCAGCGACTCGAGCATCGCGTGCACCGGAACAAACGTCACCTCGATCGGCCCCGCCGGCATCGCCTCGACCCGCGCCTGCGAGTGCGCGAGGTTGGTCGTGTCCGGGTCGAGCGCCAACACCTTGAGCGACCGAAGGTGCCCCGGCTCTTGCTGCAGCTCGGTGATCAACCCCGAGACCTGCACGCCGCGCCCCACGCCGATCTCGAAGAGCGTCGCCTCGCGCGAAGCCCGCAGCGCGTCGGCCAGATAGTCGTTGGCCACCCTGTGCGCCGCAGGGACCTGCGGGTAGCTCTCGCACATCCGGTAGAAGAGCTCGATCTGCGGGATGTCGAAGCTCTGCAAGTAGATGTTCTTCGCTTCGACCAGCTTGCGGTCGAGCCGCGTGAGCAGGCTCTCGGCGATGATGTGCGCGAGCAGCACCTCGCTCGGCAGCTCGGGGTCCACCCGTTGCTGCACGAGTGACTCGAGCATCGGCTTCGCGACGCGGTCGCGCCGACGTTGCATCTCGTCGCAGGCCTGCAAAAACGCGTCGTAGCGGGGGGTCGTTGCCATCGAAGGTGTCGTCGATCTCGCGCTCGTTGAGGAGTCGCGAGCCAGGGGTACGGTAGCAGACCGCAGCGCGCGCACTCAATCATCGCGTGCGCTCGAGTCCGAAGAAGATGGCAGAGAACACACCGAACCACCCGCGCTGAGTCAGCGCACGAAATGTCCCGAGACGACAGAACACCCCGCCGACCACGCGACGTCGAGCGTTGACCGCGGGGGAATGCCATGCATACATGCACACTTATGCATGCATTTTCGACTCCGCGAGCGGGCGCTTCGTGAGCGCGCTGATCGCGATCGCCCTGGTCGTTCTCGGGCTGGCCTCGACGGTGAGCGCCGGGCTCGACGTGCGCAGCGACGGCGCCCCGCCGGACCGCAGCGCGATCGCGCGACTGCTCGCCGTCAACGCGCTGGCCGTCCCCGGCGCCGCGTGGGCCGCGCTCGCCGCGCTCTCGCTCTCGCCCGAACCGCGCACGGCGCTCTGGATCGTCGCCCTCGCCCCCGGCGGCGCCAGCAGCCCGCTGCTCGCTCGCTCGGCCGGCGCCAGCCCGACCACGGTCGCCTGGGGATACTTCGCCCTCGCCGCGCTCTCGCCGCTGTCGCTCTGGATCGCCTTCGCGCGCTCGGCCCCTGCGCTCGCAGCGCGGCCGTGGACGTTGCTGTCGGTGGCGGCCGTTCAGGTGCTTCCGCTCGCGCTCTCGGCGATCGTCGGGCTTCGGTTCGCAGCACGCACAGCACGCGCCGCACGCGCGCTGCGATCGATCGGCAACGCCGCGCTCGCCCTGGTGATCATCCTGCTCTTGATCGACCGAGGCCCGATGCTCGCCACCCTCGGCGCCCGCACCGCGCTCGCCATGCTCTCGCTCGCGGTCATCACCGCTGCCCTCGGCGCCCTCGTCGCCCGGCCCCGCGCCGCGCTCTCGACGCTCACCGTCGTGCGCAACCTCACGCTCGCCCTCATCGTCAGCGAACTGTCTCGCCAGCGCGCCGTCGCCATCATCGTAGCGGCCTACGGCCTGGTGATGTACCTCATGGCCGCCGCGGTCACGGTCGCCGCGCGACGGAGCCACTCGAATCGATGAAGCCCTCGACGCCCTCACGCGAAGCACGCGCCGCCGCAGCGGACATGGTCGCCATGCTGGACTCGTCGTTTCTGCGCGCGCTCACCGACAGCTCGCGGCTCGAGGTCCTGCGCGTGCTCATGCTCGAAGGCACCAGCAACATCGCCGCGCTCGCCGAGCACCTCCCGCAAGACCGCTCGGTGATCTCGCGACACCTCAAGGCCCTCGAAGACGCCGGCATCGTGAAGAGCGAGTGGAAGGGACGCGAGCGCTTCTTCTCGCTCGACGGCGAGCGCTTCGTCTCGACCCTCGAGCAGATCGCCGCCCGCGCGCGAGCCCAAATGATGCGCTGCTGCCCGCCCGCCCCAGAGGTCGTCCCCGCCTCCGCCCTGCGCAAGAAGCGCAAAGAGTAAGCGCTCAGCGCACGAGCGCGCGAAGCCGAGCCCACACGCAGGTCGTCTCGAGCGACGCTCCGCACAGGGGATAGAGCCACTGCCCGAGCAGCCCCTCGGGCAAGCGATGATCCACCGGCGCCACGCCCACCCGCTGCGGGCACGGCGTGCGAGAGAGCGTCGAGAACAGCTTGTCCCAGAGCAGCAGCGTCGAGGCGTAGTTCGCGTTCGCCTCGCGGAGCTCCACCGAGTGGTGCGCGCGGTGATAGCTCGGCGCGTTGAAGAGCCACTGGCGCTGGCCGTCGAGGTCGAGGTTCGCGTGCTGCAACACACCCACCGTCGCGCGCAGCGCCGCGAACACCGCCGCCACCGGCGCAGAGACCTGCAACAGCGCCATCGCCGCCGCGTCGATCGCAGCGTTGTACGCGATGTTCACCGGGTGCAGCCGCAGCGCGTTGAGCGCGTCGAGCCGCTCGGGCTGGTGGTGCGCGAGGTGAAAGCGCCACAGCCACGGGCGCTCGTGCGACAGGCGATGCACCCAGTACTTGCCGAGATCCGCCAGCAAAAACGCAGTCAATCCGCGCGCGAACAGCGACGGTAGCCCCTCTGCCGCCCGAGGCCCGAGCCCCCACGGCGAGAGCGCCCACAGCAGCGCCGCTTCGACCGCCACGCGCGTCGCTCGATCGGGCACCGACGCGAGCGCGATGTACGCGAGGTCCGTCCGTGTCTCGGCCGCGCCGCGCGCGCTCCAGTCCGAGCGATACGGCCACCGGCGCTCGAGCGCCCACAGCAGCGCGATCACGAAGAGCACCACCGCGGTCATCGCCGCCGCGGGGGCAACGCCGAAGCGCCAGTGCAACAGGGCGGTCGCCGCAGGAGCGCCCGCCAACACCAGGGGAAACACCGCCCGCATCGGGCGGAGAGAATGCGTGTTCATGTGCACACGCATGCACGCTTACGGTTGGCGCCGCAAGGGACGTATGCACGTTGATGCACAGATCACCGCGGGCAGCGCGGCTCGTCGATCCCCGGAACAGCGATCACGATGTCCCTCGAGCCGAGCGTCGGGCGGCCCGCCTCGAGAAACTCGATCCGAATCACGTACCGCTGCGCCATCGCGCGACGGACGATCCGCGCGCGGTCGATCACCAGGTCGAACCGCAGCTCGGTGCCAGGGATCACCCCCACGAACACCCCGGACTCGATGCGCTGAACGTTGCTCATCGGGACCGCCTGCCGAGGGTTGACCGCGAGCACAAACGCTGCGCCGCCAGAGCCATCTGCATCCACGGCGCGCGCCGAGACGTCGAGGCGAACCTCGTTGGCGAGCCGCGTGACGGCGGAGACCACTTGCTCGGAGAGCCCTGTTCCGTCGGGGTTGATGTCGAAGACGAGGGGACGGCCGTCGGAGCCGAGCGAGCGCGTGTCCCGCGCGTACGCTTCGAGGTCGCTGCGACCGTTTTCGAGCCCCGCGCCCGAGTGAATCCCGATGAGCTTCGCCCCAAGCCGCGCGTTGAGCGCCGCCACGGCCTGCGAGTACGTGTGCGGCCGCGCGACGGTGGGCACCGGAAACGGCTCGTACGTGTTGCGATTGCTCGGCCCGTTGTGCGTCGGCGCATCGGTGACCGCCACGATGATCGGCGTCGCCCGCGGCCGAATGCACGCGTACCCGTTGCCCGGCACGCGACAACCGCCCGCCGGAGGGATCCAAAACTCTCGCGCGGGTTGACCTGCGCGCAGGCCCTCTCCGGTCGCCACTTGAAAGAGCGCCTCGGTCAGCGCCTCTGCGCTGTCGCCGCCGCCGCGCGCCACCACCGCGCCGAGAGCGCCCTGCAGCGCGGTGAACTCTCTTCCCATCGGCCGCTCGAGCGAGAACAGCCGATCGTCGCTCGCGCCGAACGGTTCGACAGGAAAATCCCCGTACGTCACCAGCCCGAGGTTCAAGTCCGGGATCGTTCGAATGAGCCCAGGGACGATCACCGAGCGCAGGCTCGTTCGAATGTTGTCGATCTCTTCGGACATCGACCCCGTGCGGTCGACCACGAACAGCACGTCCGCCGCTGCGAGCCTCGCCTCGATCGACAGGTCCACCACCAAGGGAGGCACCTCTGCGTCGGGCTCCGCTGGCTCGATGCACAGCGGCCGAACGTCTTCGGCCACGTCGGGCAGCGACACCACGTCGAGCGAGGCGTCCATCTCGACGTCCGGCGCCTCGAGGCCGCTCTTCGCTCCGCAGGCGGCGAACGCTACGGACGAGAGCAACGCACACGAAATCAACTTCGCCGAACGCTTCACACTGTGCCGCCGCATGCGAATCACCGAAGAACGATAGTCCCCGCCCTTCGAACGGTCCAACCCCACGCGAGCATTACGACTGCGCGTCGCGCTTTGCCCGCAGCTTCGCTGCCTCCCACCGCGCGCGGTCGTCGGCGAACGCCGCGAGGTAGTCCACGGCGACGTCTTCGGGCGGCGCGCACACGTACGGGATGCACGACTCGAGGCCCTTCGCGAGCTGCTCGCGCCGAAACGAGACCAGCGGAAACGGCTCGCTCACGCTCCGCGCGCAATCGATCACCGCGCGCAGCGCCTCGGCGCTCACGTGCCCTCGCCCCACCACGTCCCTCGCCACCGCCACCAGATCCGGAACGTCGAAATCGTGCTCGATCACCAGCGACGCCGCGTGTCGCAGCCCCGCTTCAGCCGGGATCGTGTGGTCCGAGACCAGCACGAGCGCCGCTTGAAAGTAATTGGTGATGGGCACCACGCGCGGCCCGTAGCGGCGGAAGAACGTCGGGTCGCTCTTGCGATCCAAGTGGATAAAAATGCGCCGAACCGGGTCCGTCCGGTCCAGCCCCGCCACGAGCTTGCGCACGAGCGCGATCGCGTCCGAGTACGCTCCGGCCTTCTCGAGCACCGCTTGCAGCGTGTCCTCTCCGATGCGCCCGCCGAGCACGTCCGCGTAGAGCGAGTACACCAGCGCGTCCGCCTCGGCGTCGTCGCCGAACAGCGTCTCGCACGCCTTCGCCGGCGCCCGCGTGCGCGCGTCGAGCAGCGCAGGGAGCTTGTAGCCCACTTGCTCGCGCACCGCGCGAAAGCGCCCCTTCAAGATGTTGCGCAGGTTGGGCTTGAGCACCAGCTCGTCCCACTGAACACCATCGAGCCGGAGCTTCGCCTCGACCGAGCGCCGCATTTGCTCGGGTGAGCCCGAGACGATCGTCACGCGAACGCGACCCGAGGCGCGGATCTCGCGCATCAGCGCAGCGGCGCCAGGGACAGTGCGCTTGCGCTCGGGGCTCTCGACGGCGGTGCGCAGCAGGTCGAGGACCGTGTCGAAATTCGTGTGCAGGTAGGTCTTGTCGAGGTCCCACCGAAACACATGCGTGATCTCGTCAGAGCTAGCCACCGCGGTGACGAACGATACAGCGGTTGCGACGGCCCGTGGTAGCAGTTGCGCCCCGTGCCCTCTCCGCTCGCGGCCGAGACCGACGCGATCAACGCGAAGACCGTCTTTCTGTTGGCCGCGCCCGCCGTGGTCAACTCGCTCTTGCAGACGATGGTCTTCGTCGTCGACCGCGCGGTGCTCGGTCACTTCGACGCGACCGCCATCGCGGCGATGCAGACCGCGGGCCCGCTCACGTGGTCGTTCTTCTCGGTCTTCGGCGCGTTTTCAGTGGGCACACTCGCCGTCGTGGGCCGCGCGATCGGCGCCAAGGATCACCGCGCAGCGACCCGCGCCGCGCGCGCTTCGATCGTCCTCGCCCTCGCCCTCGGGCTCTTCGTCGCCGCCGTCGGAACGCTCTTCGCTCGCCCCATGGTCGAGGCCTTCGGCAGCGCCGCGGGGCCCGCCGTGCGCGACGTGTCCGTGCGCTATCTGCAAGCGTTCTTCCCCGCGATGCCAGCGTTCTTCGTGGGCCTCGCGGGCATCTCCGCGCTGCAAGCGGCGGGCGACACGCGCACGCCGCTCGCGATCGGCGTGGTCACCAACGTGGTCAACTTGATCGCCAACTGGGCGCTCGTCTTCGGCCACTGGGGCCTTCCGCGCATGGGAGCGACGGGCTCGGCCCTCGGCAGCGTCATCGCGGGCTCGCTCGAAGCCGCGCTCGCGTTGATCGCCCTCTCGCGCATCAACGCCAAGGTCTCGCTGCGCACGAAGGGCGACGGGCCCGCGCTGCCGCTCGCGCCAGAGGCCTTCGCTGCGCTCTTGCGCGTGGCGTACGGCTCGATCGGCGAGCGCGTCGTCTATCACGCCGGCTACCTCGCGTTCGTGCGCTTCGTCACCGCGCTGGGCCCCGACGCGATGGCCGCCAATCAGTCGCTCATCGCCATCGAGAGCGTCTCGTTTCTCACAGCAGACGGCTTCGCGGTCGCGGCCGGAGCGCTCGTCGCGCAGCAGCTCGGCGCGGAGGACCGCAAGCAAGCCACGCGCGCAGGGTGGCTCGCCGCCGCGCAGTGCAGCGTCGTGCTCGCGGGGTGCGCCGTCGTGTTCGCTGCGTTTCCGGTGCAGCTCGTGAGGCTCTTCGTCGCGGACGCGCGCGTCGTCGCCATCGCGGCGCCCGTCCTGCGCTTCGCCGCGCTCGCGCAGGTTCCGATGGCCATCGGCGTCGTGCTCGCGCAGAGCGTCCGTGGCGCGGGCGCGACGCGCGAGGCCTTCGCGGTCTCGCTGCTCGGCGCGCTCGTCGTGCGCATCGCGGCAACATGGCTCTTCAGCCGCGTCCTCGGCCTCGGGCTGCTCGGCGTGTGGATGGGCAGCACCGTCGACTGGGTCGTTCGCGCCGTCGTGTACAGCGCGCGATGGAAGAGCGGCGCGCCCCTTCGCTAGCGCAGCGGGCGGCCCTGCGCGTCGCGCACGCTGCCGGTGAGCATCATGATGCCGTCGATCAACGGCCAGAAAACGCCCACGCCGCAGGTGAAGATCGTCACGAGGATCTGCGCGATCCCGATGCCCGTGTGCCCGATGTAGATGCGACCGGCGCCGACGAGAAAGAACTGCAAGAGCCCCGCGGTCATCTTGTCCTTGTCCGAGAACGGCAAGCCCGTCATCGGATCGACGCCGAAGGGCGCGTGCGGCGCCATTCCATACGACTGCACAGGCGCCCCGAACGGCGACTGAGGAACACCCGGCGCGTACCCCGGCGGCGGCTGCGGCGCGCCGTAGGGATTGGGCTGCGCCTGCGGATACCCAGGAGGTGCTCCCGGAGGATACCCAGGAGGAGCCCCGCCAGGGGGATAACCAGGAGGACCTCCGCCAGGGGGATAACCGCCACCGCCACCGTACATGCTGCTGCTCCTCCGACCGTGAACGGTCGCCGTGTGTGAGTGGCAGACGATAGCGCACCGACTTCGACGCGCGACCGTTGTACAACGCGCCGCATGTCGATTTCAGTCCGTGACGAAGGGGCTGTGCGCGTCGTTCGCATCGATCGCCCCGAGAAGAAAAACGCCCTCACGTTGGTCATGTACGAAGCGCTCGCCAAGGCGCTCGCCGACGCCAGCGCCAACGCCGAGTGCCGCGCCGTCGTGCTCGTCGGACACCCGGGAGTCTTCACCGCCGGCAACGACATCGGTGACTTCTTGCAGAACCCGCCCTCGGGCGAGGACTCGCCGGTGTTTCGCTTCTTGCTCGCGCTGGTGGACTTCGACAAGCCGATCATCGCCGCGGTCGACGGCGCCGCGGTCGGCGTGGGCACCACGATGCTGCTGCACTGCGACGTCGTGATCGCCTCGACGCGCGCGAAGTTCTCGATGCCGTTCGTCAACCTCGGGCTGGTCCCCGAAGGCGCCAGCTCGCTGCTCGTTCCGCAAATCGCAGGGCGCGCGACGGCGAGCTACTGGCTCATGACGGGCGAGGCCTTCGACTCGGACTCCGCCCTGCGCACCGGAATGATCTCTCACGTCTTCGACGCCGAAGAGCTCGAAGCGCGCGCGATGAAGATCGCCGAGACCATCGCCGCCAAGCCCCCCGAGGCGATGAAGATCACCAAGGACCTCCTGCGCGCGCCGGTCCGCGCCGCGGTCAAAGAGACCCTCTCGCGCGAGGGCGCCCTCTTCATCGCGCGCCTCACCGCCCCCGAGACCATCGCCGCGTTCACCTCGTTCATGACCCGTCGCTGAGCGTCGTCGCCGAGCTCGCACAGGGACCGAGAGCCTGACGACGTAGGCCTCGCGGCGCGCGGCCACTGCGCACGTCGCTCTCTTCGCCGCGCGCGGTGGCGCTCGGTCCACGGCGTCGCGCACCCCTTCGCTGCAAACGCTGAGCGTGGTCGCGCTCAGCGCGACCTTCCGACGCGAGGCTTCGAGCGTCGCTAGCGGCGGGTTTGCCAACCCGCCGTGGCGCGAAGAGGGGCTTCATCGGGCTCTTGTTCTTCCGTCGCTAGCGGCGGGTTTGCCAACCCGCCGTGGAGAAGACCGCTTCTTCACCGGATCGTTCGCTCTGCGCTCTTCGCCATCCCCCCGTCGCCCGCGATCAACCCGCCGCGGACACGATCGCTTCGCCCGTTGGCTCTTCGCCCGCTGCCACCCCCGCGTCGCTCACTCGACTTCGATCACCTCGTACGAACGCCCCGCGGCCGTCACCTGATCGCCCACGGACATCGTCATCAGCGCCTCGCCCAACGGCGCCTGCGGCGTGACCGCGCGCACCCGCGCCGCGCCCTCGCCCACCGCGATCCCCCCGCCCGCCGGAACGATCATCACCCTCGAACGCGTCGCCGACGCGTCCGTCGTCTCGAGCGTCACCAACGCGCCCATGTCGATCGGCGCGCCCTCGCTCCACGCGACGATCCGCAGCGCCCCGAGCCGCGCGAGCGCCTCGGCGATCTCTCGCGCCCGCGCGCTCTGGCCGATCGCCACGTACGACGCCTCGGTCGCGCGCATGTCCTTGTTGTGCTCGGGCCGATTCTCTTCGTGCGTCGCCCCCTCCCACGCGTCCTTCGCCGCGCGCTCGATCGCTTCGAGCTCTCGGCTCAGCTCCGCGCGGACGCCATCGATCACCTGCTTCTTGCGCTCTGCACTCACAGCGCGCGTACCCTACAACAGTCCGTTGCCACGAAAACACCGCTCGCTCGCGCTGCTCTTCGTCGCGTCGCTCTCGTGCCGTCGCGACGCGCAGCCCATCGACGCATCGCGCCCGACGCATCCCGACGCCGATCGCGCGCGCCCCGACGCGATCGCGACGCCCCCTGCCACCAGCGCGAGCCCGCGACGCTGCGGCGATTGGACCGCGATCAGCGAGGGAATCACCGAGCAAGCATGCTCTCCGGGCTCGGGGCTCATCGTCGTCGCGATGGCCGGATGGCGGATCACCGCCGCCTCGACGCAGCGCTGGCTCGAGGCGTTGCGCGCAGCTCGGCTCGACGCGCTCGGGGCCACGTCGCTCTTCGCCGTCGAAGGGCCGCGCAGGGTGGACTACAGCGACAAGCATCCGTCCATCGACCCGCTTCGCGTCGCGCTCGAAGCGCGCGTCGCGCGAACTCCCGACGCGCGCGTGTTGGTCCTCGCGCACTCGAGCGGAGCGCACGTCGCGCGAACGCTCTTCTACCGGCTCTTCGCCCCCACGAACGACGCAGGCTCGATCGCAGGCCGCGTCGTGTACGTCGACCTCGACGGAGACCGCGGAATCGCCGGGGATCCAGAGCGCTCGTTCGTCGCTCGATCGATCGGCGGCCTTCGACGCGCGGTGTTCGTCGCGGCGCGCGCGGGCGCCCTGCGCGGGTTCAGCATGGACGCGATGCGCGAGGGCTCGCAGAGGCTCGCGGGCCGCGCCGAGCTCTTCGAGTATGACGCCTCGAGCGCGGGGTGCAGAGACAACACGTGCGTGCACCTCTCGCTGATCAACGCTCGCCCGTACGCGCGCGGCAACGAGTCGTACGCGCGCTTCGAGCAGGGCCCCGTCAACACCGCGTGGCTCGCGCGAGCAGAGCCACATCTGGCACCATCGAGCGCGAGCCCGTGACCGTATCGCTCGTCACCTTCACGTTTCGATCGGACCGCTATGTCGCGCCCACGCGCGAGATCGTCGGGACCGCGTCGCTCGAATACCACCTCGACCGCGTTCGCGAGGGCGCGCGAGAGCGCTTCGACTGGCGCTGGAAGAGCCCTGAAATCCCTGCAGACACTGCGCTCGCGTGGCTCGAGGCCAACACCGTCGAGGTCCTCGCGCTGCGCGTCGAGCGCACCATCGCGCAGTGCGTCGACTGGACGACGGACACGGTCACCGCGCGCTACCTGTTCGATCACGAGTACGCCCGCGCGCACCCCGAAGCGGACGACCCCGAGCACCTCTCTCTCGCCCACGGAACGATCGCCGCCAAGCTCTACGACGACGGCGCCATCGCCCTCACTGACGACGGCGTGCGCGCCTCGCTGCGCTGGCGCCCACTCGACGCCAGAGGCACTCGACTGAGCCTCTCGGGCCGCCGCCAGAAGTGAGCGCTACAAGCCGCCGTCCACGGCGACGCTGCGACCCGTGACGTAGCTGTTTTCGACGGCGAAGTACGCGAAGACCTCGGCGGCTTCGCGCAGCGTTCCGCGGCGAGAGAGCGCGTCGTGCGAGAGGTAGTCGTCGACGAGGCGCTTGGGCAACACCGCGCTCAACCCGCCGTCGAGCACGCCCGGCGCGAGCGCGTTGACGCGAATGTTCTTCGGCCCGAACTCTTTGGACAGCGATCGCACCATCGCCTCGAGCGCGCCCTTCGTCGCCGCGTACGGGACGCTCGCCGGAACGGGCTTGTGCCCGTCGATCGACCCCGCCAACACCACGTTGCCGCCCGCCCCGTCGCACACCCGCGAAAACGCCCGCGTCGCGAAGAAAGCCCCGCGCAAATTGATCGCCGAGAACTCGTCCCACGCCTCTGGGGTCACGTCGTCGAGCGAGAGAAAGCTCCCGGGCTGCGTCGTCCCGATCGCCGCGAGGTAGACCATCGCGTCCAAGCCCCCCAGCTTGTCCCTCGCCGTCTTCGCCGCAGCTTCGACCGCAGGGACGTCTCGCACATCGAGCGCGATCGCGCCTTCGTCCGCGCCCTCTGCGCGCGTGCGGTACGTCCAGCACACCGCGTGTCCGCGCTCGCGCAACAGCCCGCGCAACACCGCGCCCAGCGCGCCGCTGCCGCCCACGATCCACACTCGCTTGCTCATCGCACTCCGTCCAGAAAGCTCGTCGCCGCGCTCATCGCCGTGACGAAGCGCTCGCACGCCGCGTCGTCCACGGTCAACGGCGGCTCGACCCGCACCGAAGACCAGTCGTGTCCGCACACCTGCGCGAGCACGCGCTTGCGACCGAGCCGGTCGATCGCGATGGGGCCCGCCGTGGGCTTTCCTGCGAAATCGGGCATGCCCATGCCCTCCCACGTGAGCCACGGGTGCTCGCTCTCGCGCAAGCGCACCGCGCCCAGCAGCCCGTAGCCGCACACGTTTTCAACGCACTCGCGCGAAGAGAGCTCCTCGCGCAGCGCGGCCCACAGCCGATCGCCTCGCTCGCGCACGGCGCGCAAGAACCCCTCGTCGCTCACGATGCTCACCACGGCCTCGCCGACGGCGCACGCGAGGCGGTTTCCGCCCATGGTGCTCGCGTGGATCTCGGCCCGGTCGTAGCGCCCGAACGCCCTCGTCCACACGCCCTCGCGCAGCACCGCCGCGCCGATCGCGACCCACCCGCCGCCCAAGCCCTTGGCCACGGCGAACGCGTCCGGCTCGATCCCCTCGGCCTCGAACGACCAGAGAAAACCCGTTCGACCGAGGCCCGACTGCACCTCGTCGAACAAGAGCAGCGCCCCGTCGCGGTTGCACAACTGCCGCGCCGCTTCGAGCCACGCGCGCGACAGCCTCCGCACGCCCGACTCGACCTGAACCACCTCGGCGAGCACGCCCGCCACCTGCCCCGCGTGCGCTGCGAACGCCGCTTCGAGCGCAGCGACATCCCCCCACGCGACCTCGATGAAGCGCGCCATCGCGCCCTCGAACGGCGAGCGATACAGCCCCTCGGCCATGCACGCGAGCGCGCCCAGCGTGCACCCGTGGTAGCCGCCCGAGACGTACACGATCACGCTGCGCCCCGTCGCCGCGATCGCAGTCTTGAGCAGCGTCTCGACCGCCTCTGCGCCAGAGTTGCAGAAGTGCACGTTGCCTTGCGGCCATCCCGTCGCGCGCAAGAGCTTCTCGGCGAGCGAGCCCGCAGCGGGGTTGAGCGCCTCGCTGTACAAATTGGGCGCGCCCGACGCGATGGCCTCGCTCATCGCCGCGCGCAACGCAGGCGGATCGTGGCCGAGCGGAAGCGCTCCGAAGCCCGCGAGCCAGTCGTCGTAGCGCTCGCCGTCCTCGGTGAAGAGCGCGCAGCCCTCGGCGCGCGCGAAGCGCCAGCCGCGCCCCACCATCGCGAGAAAGCACGCTTGCGCGGGGTTCACATAGCGCCCGTACGCGTCGAAGTCGCCCGCGGTCACGAGCCGCCCTCGAGCGAAGCGCGCTTCTTCGCGCGGCGCTTCACCCTCGCGAGCAGCGCGCGCAAGGGCTCGATCGCCTCGGGCGCGGTCTGCTGCGCGATGCGCTGCTCGATGGCCTTCACGAGGTCGCCGCCGCCGCCGAACTTCGCGAGCAGCGCCTCGATGTCCTCGCGAAGAGAGCCCATCGAGTGCACGTAGCCGTCCCACGCGACGCTCTCGTACCGCGGGTCTCCGAGCTCGGCGAGCAGCTCGCACACGAAGACCACCGTCGGGCCCGGAGGCGCGCCGGGCTGCCAGATCGCCTGCAAAAACACCCACAACGCGTCGGTCGTCGCGGGGTCCTTCGCGCGCGCCAGGATCTGCAGCGCGAGCATCGGAACCTCGTCTGCGTCGAGCGCCCTCACCGCCGCCGCGACGATCGTCGGGCGCAATCCCTTCGGTCCGTTGCGCCGCATCGCAGTGTCGAGCGAGCGCGAAGCCTCGCTCCACCGCCGCTCGTCCGCGAACCAATGAAACGACCGCACAGCGACATCCGCCGGGTGCTCGGGCTCGGGAACGCCCCTCGAGAACACCTCGTCCAGCCCCTCACCGAGCGCGCGCAACGCGGCGCTGTCCACGCGCTGCGCGTGCACCACCGGCGGCAGATCCGCGTCGAGCCCGAGCGCGTCGAGGGCCTCTCGCACCTCTTGCTCGCGGCGATCGCGGGCAGGCGACGGCATCGTCGCGTCGCCCACGAGCCACAGCGCGACCACAGGAAGCCCGCTCGCGCGCACGCCCCACAGCGCGCGCTTCATGGGCGCCATCGTCGACCCCGCCGTCGAGACGTACAGAACGAACGCGCGCACGGTCTTCTGCAGCTCGACCACGTCGAGGTCCGGCAGCTCGTCTCCGTACGAAGCGAAGCCGTACCCGTTGTTGGCCGTGCGCATGTGCAAGCCGCCGAGCGCCTCGCGCATGCTCTGCAACATCCGCCCTGCGGCCCACTGCTCGTGAACAACCAGCCCGACCGCGTGCACGGGCCGCTTCGCGAGGCGCGACTCTTCAGCGATCGAGACCGCAGTGGGACCAGTGTTTTCGCTGCTCAACTCGCGCTCGTTGACCAGCGGCTTCACCCGCGCGCGCGCGAGTCGCTCTTGCACTTCGGCCTCGAGCTCGGCGCGCCCCGCGAACGCGAGCGTGCTCTGCTTGAGCGCCGCTGCGATGTCCTCGATGCCCCCTTCGAGCGCGCACGTCGGGTGGTGTTGATACCAGTTGCCGTAGCCGCGCTCGTTGGTGTCCTCGCGTTGAAAATACACGCCGCCGCGGGCGATCACCGCGCCGCACGTACGGCACCGAGCCATTCCGCTAGCGTCTCGATAGAACATCGCCGTGGGTGCCAGTGACTGTACCGCAAGCCACCGGGTGTGACGCATTTGTCACATTGCAGCATTCGCCCGCAAAGCTCAGATTCGACTCATGAAAATCTCTCTTCGACTGGGCTCTGCACTCTTGGTTCTCTCGATGCTCGGCGCCTGCAGCCCGAGCAACCCCCCCGCGGGTGACGCGTCTCCCGACGTGGCTCCGCAGGGTGACGCCGCCCCGCAGGGCGACGCGGCTCCTCAGGGCGACGCGGCTCCGCAAGAAGACGTCGTCGTCCCCGCGGACGTCGCCGTCGACGTGCAGGCGCCAGTGGACGCTGCAGCCGCGGACGTCGCGGTCGTGGTCGACGCCAGCGCGGGCTGAGCGAATCATCGTTGGGCCTTCGCCGCGCGTCGGCGAACAGCGGCGCGCGTAGCACTGAGCTCCGCGCGCCGTTTGTCATTGGGCTCGAGCGCGTCGACCCACTCGACGAAGCGCGCGTCGATCGGCGTCGCGCCCGCGGCCACGATGGCCTCGGCGAGAGACCGTGCGCGGGCGGGGGTCTTGCTCGCTTCGAGGGCCGCCATGAACGGCGCAGCGCGCTCGGGGACCGCGCGCTTCTTGGCGCACTCGATCAAGCGATCGAAGCTCTTGGTGAGCTTGCGCTTGGGGTCCGAGACGAATCGCTCGATCGCCGCGCGAATCGCTGCGCTTGCGTCGATCGCGGGGCCCGATTCGAGCACAGACAGCGCGCTGTCGAGGCACTCGTCGAGCGAGAGCGCGGCGACTGCGACTTCGGAGAGCGCGGCGCGGCCCTCTGGGGTGACGCGAGTGATTCCGCCGACGTGCGAGCGCTGATACTCGGGGACGACGCCGGTCTTCTTGCTCGAGCGGAGGACGGCGAGCGCCGTGAGCAGCGCGTCGTTGGCGGCCTCGGCGCGCCCTTGCGCGATCAGCGCTGCGATCTGCGTGGCGAGCGCAGCGTCGGTCGCGACGGCCACCTCCGTCGGAGCAGCGACGGCTCCGATCGACTCATCGAGCGCGGCGACCAGCGCGTCGAGCGCCGCGGCGTCGACCTTGCGAGCGAGGCACACGGAGGACTCGTCGCCGCTGTACCCAGCGGACTCGAGAAACTCGCGCCACCGCAGGACCTCGTCGTCCGTGGGCAACACCGCTGCTCCGCGAGCAAAAATCCAGAGAATGGGCGTAGGAAGCGACCGCGCGCGCCAGCCGCTGACCTTGTGGCGCTGGTTGCTCATGGCCTTTCCGTCGGCGAACGGGGCGAAGACCGCGCCGATCACGGGCTGCGACGGGTCTTCGGGCGGGTCGGGCTCGCCGGTGTACTGCACGACGAACTGGTATTCGCGCAGGGGCGAGCGCCAGGTGCGCAGCTTCGCGACGAGGTCGAACTCGAACGCCGGGCCGTTTCCCAGCGAGAACGCGCTTCCCGCGAGAAAGACCCGCACCCTCGGCCGCCCCGTCGGGTCCGCCGCCGGCGCCACCGCGAGCGCGTCGCTCGGCCCGCTCGCCGCGGGGTCGTTGGCCGCCTCGATGGCCTTCGTGCGCGCAGCGACGAGGGCTTCGACCGCCGCGCGCCCTGCAAATGCGCTGCTCGATCGCGCGAGCACCTTGGCCACGCCCGCCGCGTCGACGTCCACCGCGCAGAGCGCGTGCAGGTACGAGCGCACTTCGTCCGCGCCCGTGAAGGGGCTCGGTTCGTAGCTGGTCGCGCGCCCTTCGCCCTTCTCGATGGTCTTTCGGCACCGCCGACACTTCGCCCTGCTGTTGGGGCTCTCGACGAGCTCGGTGATCATGCAGCGCGCAGCGTAGCAAACGGGCAGCGTCACCGCGCCGCAGCGCGCGACGGGGGTGCAGAGAGAACAACTCAGCGAAACGAGGTTCGAGCGACGGCGGGTTGGCCATGGGCGAAGAGCGACGGGTGAAGAAGACGGGCGTGCGACCCGGTGAAACGTGGTGTTCTGGCGAAGCGCGAACGACCCGGTGAAAAGCCTCTTCGCACCACGGCGGGTTGGCAAACCCGGCGCTAGCGACGGGTGAAGAGCGAACGACCCGGTGAATCACCTCTTCGCGCCACGGCGGGTATGAAACCCGCCGCAAGCGACGCTCGAAGCCTCGCGTCGGAAGGTGCGCGAAGCGCGCGACCACGCTCAGCGTGCGGCGCGGGTCAGCGTACGCCCCACTGAAGAAGCGGTTTTCTCCACGGCGGGTATGAAACCCGCCGCAAGCGACGCTCGAAGCCTCGCGTCGGAAGGTGCGCGAAGCGCGCGACCACGCTCAGCGTGTGCAGCGAGCGTCGTACGACGCGGTGGACCGAGCGCCACCGCGCGCAGCGCAGAGAGCGACGTTGCCCGAGTAACCGTGCGCGGCGACGAGGGCAACGTTGCCCGAGTAACCGGTGCCGACCGCCCCTCCTTATTCGAAACGGTCGAAGAAGTTTTCGACGCAGGAGGTGCGGCGCACGAGCGCAGCGTGTGACCGTCGTGGTGGGGAGGATGATGGCTGCGTTTCGTGAACGACGGAGCGAGTCAATCAACTCGATTCGTAACCGTGTATTCAGCGGGGTCTCGGTCACCGGGTCCCGGGCGACGAGCGCGCGCTGAGCGCCGTGCGCGATGTGCGCGCGAGCGTCTTGGGTCACTGGCAGCGTTGCTCACGCGTGACCGTCGTACGCGGCGGTAAACTCAGTCTGCGCCGCCCTCTCGCACGCGCACTTCTCTGTGAATCCCCACAAGAACCCGAAACCCAATTCGATCAACGCAACGCCTGCTGCAACGCTTCGCGACGCGCGCAACGCGTGCGCGAGCGTCTTCGTCCACCAGCAGCGCGACGCGCGATGGACCATCGCGCACCGAGACGATGAGATGGCATCGTGATTGCGTATCAACGCGCCATGAATCTTCGCGATTTCACTAAAGTACAGTCGAATCGTTGGCGCTCGATCGGCGCTGCCTGCAGCGCCATCGCGGCGTGCGCGTCGCTGTTCGGTTGTCTGGGCACCGCGGTGCGGCCGACGGACGGCGACGCGAGCGCTGACAACGATGTCGCGGCCCCGCCGCGCGCCGATGCGAGCGCGGCAGACGGGTCGACGCCGACGGGAGCGTGCCTTTCCACCACAGCGCCGACCTGCGGAGACTCGCTGCCCGAAGCGCGGATGTTGTACGAATTCCGCGCGGCGATCCCGGCGCAGCCCCCTTCAGGAACACCCGCCCCCGGCTGCTACCTCGCGACCTCGCTCGTCGCACTCGGCGGCGCGTTTGGCTACGGCCCAACGTCCATGCGCGTGGTCTCGACCGGCGGGACGACCGGCGTGCTCCAACTGCAAGCCGCGCGCGAGGCGGGGATGGCTCCGTATCGAATCGACTTCGGCTACAACTCCAGCAATGCGTCAGCACTGCTCGACGTTCGCTGTCCGCTCGCGGGATTCAGCTCGGGCCGCCACCGCTACGCGGTTCGACCGGACGGCGCGATCGAGCTGCACTGGCTCGAGAACGATCGGGTCACGGGCTACATGGTGTTCGAGCGCTGCGCCCCGACGGCGAGCGGCGGCTGCTCGTGAGGGAGTGATTCGGGGTTGGAGGCGCTTCGAGGCTGGCGGCGATTCGTCTTCGGGCTACACGGCCGTCACGCCCGCCCGGGCTCTCTCGAGGGTAGCGAGTGGGGAGACATGTTGCCGAGCGTCACCATCACGCCATTCACTCAGTCATCGGATGCTCCGATTGCCACCGCAGGCACGGAATCCGCGCGCCGCCGTCCAGCGCTTGCAGCTCGTCCGGCACAGGAACGGTGCACCAGCGGGGCGCCGTCGGCGTGGGCACGTTGGTGTCGTGATCGCAGTAGTCGAACACGAGCTCCATGTGCGACGTGCTCGCGTCCAAGGGCGTCGTCACGTTTCCAAGCTTCCGACCACGGTACATTCAGCATAGATCGCGACACAGTCGGCCAACGGAATGCTCGAAGGGGGCGATGGCGCAACGTGAGGGCGTGGGCAAATTTCGATACGCATGTCCGCCTTGTCGCGGAAAGCTTCTTCATCCTCACAAGTGTACTTCCATCCCGCGACGTTCTCTCGATCGTACGCTCTATCCTCGTGCAGAGTTACGTGCGTGACGAATACAGATTCTGTGCGCCACACAACAATCCGTCGGATATTGGAGGATATTTCACCATGCATTGTCCAAAGGAGCCGACGCACGAAGGACAGGAGTTCGAGCTCTTGCCTCTGCATTGCACTGAGCTCTGGATTGAGCGGCGGATTGTTCGTTTGATACATCTAGCACTTCTCGGGATTTTTCTCAGGATGAGAGCTTGTTTGAGTGGAAAAACGCGGCATAGTAGGCGTTGACTGATCGCTGCTCGGTATCTTGCAGGCCCCAAGAGATCAACAACTGATGCTCGTGCTCGGCCTCTAAACCACTGCCGCGACGGGGTTCGTAGTTTTCGCACTGCGCGGCAGTGGTTTGACTTGATTTCAACCGCGCTGATCCGCTTGGGCATCTTCGATGCCCGTCGCGGGCGCGGTATAATCGACATTCGGGAGGACTGGATCGGTTGGAGTCTTCCTGAGCTGCTCGCAGGATTGTTCCGACTTACGGAGCGCTCGGCAACTGTCGCTGGCAACGTGGATGAGCGAGCCCCTCCGTGCATTGGTATGTAACCGCTGCATGCCCCCCCGTACTCCCGCGTCGCCGCGGCCGAAGAGAAGCCGTGAGCGTGCGTTGGGGGATGCGGGCACGCGAGGACCTTCGCATCGACCGCGGCGGCGCGGGAGTACGGGGGGGTTCATGCAGCGGTTACCCAGCAGAATCACTCGGAACATCCCGCATGGCGTCCAGCCAGCCCAGGCCCCCACACACAAACTTCGTCGCGAAGTCGCCCCGTGCCGCGGCAAGCGCCGCAAACCGCGAGTTTGCTGCAAGGCCGAAGGTAAGCAGACGCAGCGGGAAATTGCTGCATCAGCAAACCAACGGCAGGATTGTGGGCGAGCCGAGGAAATTCTCTATCCTCTCGGCCCTCTTCACAGTTTACCAGCGTCCCATCACTCTTCAGGCAAGTCCATAGCGAATCAAACCACCCGAACATACCGATCGGGACGACGTCACGCCGACGCCAGATGAACTCCGGTGGCTTTTCAGACTCGCTCGCACAAGAGGCGCGCCAGTACTGTTCCGACGAAACTCGCAAGCACTCAAAAAGATCCATCGACTCGTCCATCGCAAGCAACTCCCTTCGCCAGAAGAATCGCCCCAAAGCAGCCGCAACTCTATTCACGTCAGCAGATACAACCAGAATTCTACAGGAGATAGCAAGACCAACATGGGTGCGCCCTACCGCGCCATCGAGGCACCGGACAGCCCCAGCTGGAGAAAGACACACACACCGTCGATGCGAAGCGACGACGAGGACCTCGCAGCACCGCGACGCCGACGCGACGTCAGAAAGGTGGCGTGCGGGATTGTTGCAGCACACAGCGTACCCAACGGCACGAGCTGACTACTCGGCGGAGCTGTTGACTGCGTTGTCGGGCAGCACATCGAGCCAGCCGAGTCCGCCGCACGCGCAAACGTCGCTGCGATGACGGCCTGTGCCTCGGCATAGGCCACAAATAGCGAGCGAGGCGAACGGCTGAAGGAACGCCGAGGCCAGTGGGCTCTGCTGCATCAGGAACCCAACTACGGGATTTCGTGAAATCTGAGGAAATTCTATATCATCAGAATCTTCGGAGCAAGTCACGACAACTCCGTCGGAACGAAGGCAAGTCCACAGCGAATCCGACCAACCGAACATGCCAACAGGCACCAGATCGCTTCGGCGCCAAACGTACTCGGGGGGCTTTTCAGAGGGACTCGCGAGCAAGCGATCCCAGTACTCCTTCGACGCAGCTCGCAAGACCTGAAAAACATCTACTTGTTGATACAGCACAGACCACTCCTTGCGCTAGAGAAGACGCCCCAGCACAGTGAAGACGCCGTTAACCGAACGAAACACAAATGGAACTCCTCCGATCACCGCCACGCCGATGAAGGTGCGATTCCCCCACCACGCCATTGATGCACCGGGAGGTCCTTGGCTCGGAAACACACGCGCGCCTGATCGGCCAAGGGTCTCCTGGAGCGCGCGATTTCCGATATCGAAAAACTCGTCCAAATTGCTGGGAGGCGTCGCCCTCCACCGTTCCGCTAGGTTTCTGAGAATGCGCGCGTCGGTCGCAAGATCTCGTGCCATTCGGGTGTCGGCAGTGGTCTCAGCAAGCGCATCGATCGCTGCAAGTCCACCTCCTGCAGACCCCGACCCTTCCCCCGTCATCCTAAGCACAGGCCCCAACCGACCCGCGGCCCCCTCTTCCGCAGTCGCAGCGCGCAGCACCGTCGCACCCCGAATAGCCCCTCGAACCGCGGGAATCTCGGCTCCAACTCCAGCGACCGTCCCCACCACTTCAGCCGTCGCGAGTCCGCGTTCTAGATCACTCGCCGGTCGCCCTGTTTCAACATTGCGCCCGGTTGCAGCAGTATACACTGCCCTAGGCAATCCCGTCCCCATCTCAATGAGGTTGCCGACGGTGTGTTGAAACGCCGCCGCCGCGGGCCGAGGCAGAACGTGATTCGCGACATCCTGCATCCACCCGCCAGCCAAAAATCGCCACCCGTTTATTCCGGTCCGCACCGCACGCGATGCGTCACTCTCGCCCTGCTGCGCAGGCGCCGTCCCACTCGTGTTCCTCGCCTCAATAATCGCATGCCCACCATCACACCCTGGCGCGGTTGCCCCAGCGTCGCAGAGGGATCCCGCGATACCGGACTGGCTCGAATTCCCCGATGGCGTCGGGCCCACCGCCTGCCTCCCATCCGGGTCCCAATAGCTCACCGGCGAGTTGAACGCGTACGTGTACAACCCGAGATTCCGCGGGTCCAACACGCCGCCGCCCGCCATGTTCTCTTCGATCGCGGGATCGCGCCCGGTCCACCGAGCTTCGCGCGCGTCGTAGTACCGCGCCCCGTGGTAGTTCAACCCGGATTCCTCGTCGTGCGCGCTGCCCGCGAACGCGCTGCTCACGCGATCGGTCCCCGCCCGCTGCTCGACCCACGATTCACCGAACGGAAGCCGCTCGGCCTGCTCGTACACCGCGCCCACCTTCGTCGTCACGTAGTGACCGCCGCCGAGGTGATCGTTGTGCACCCAATACGCGTGCTCCGTCGGCTTCGAAGGCTCGGGCCGAACGACGCTCCCAACCCGCTGCCCGCCAGCCCAGATGTGCTTGGTCACCTCGGTCCCGTTGCGGATCGTCACGTACGCGCTGGGGTACAGCGTCGTCGCGCTGTAGTCGGTCTTGTGCGTCCGCGCTCCTCCGGCGTCGTATTGAAAGCCCGCGGTCGAGCTCGGTCGAAACGCGTAGGACAGTCGGTCTTCTTCGTCCCACGCGAGATACCGCCAGTCGCCCGAGACCGAGTTCTGCTTGTAGTACTGGTTGCCGTTTGGGTCGTACCAATACTGGTCCGAGCCCACCTGGGTCGCCGCATGAACGCGAGACGAACCGTACACGTACGCGTTGTTTCGGCTCGTGGCGCTCACCGTGACGGGCGCTCCTCCGCCGCTCGGAAACACCTGGTCGAGCTGGTTCATCTGCGTGATCCGCCCGATCGCGTCGTACGCCATGTCCAGCGAGAACCGTCGGCTGTCCCCGCTCGCGTCCTCGAGCTCGCCCGTCGCGTGCGTCAGCTGATCGTTCTCGTCGTACTGAAACTTGCGCAACGAGTAGCCACGCATCGCGCCGGTCGGAATCGCGTTCTCGATGCGGTCGATCAAGCCCACGCCGTCGTACTGATACCGCAACGACTGCAGCGCGGTCGCGCCCAGGCTCGTCGTGGTGTCCAGCTGCGACAGGCGCTGCATCACCGCATCATACGTGAACACGGACTCCGTGCCATTGCCGTTGCGCACCCGGCGACGACGACCGTAGTGGTCGTAGCGGATCTCGTCGACGTACGTGCGGTCCGCGCTCGCGACGTGGCGAAGGTTGCCGCCGTGATCGTACTCGTACTCGACCTTCTCGCCGTCTGGGTACGTGATCGACTGCGTTCGCCCGAGGCTGTCGTAGTTGAACGTCATCGCGGTCGTCGTCGGGTCCGCGAGCGTGCCGAAGGCGACGAGCGTCCGGCTGTTCCACAACACCTCGCCGTTGCGACCGTACTGAAACGACTGCGTCCCCGATCGATCGCTGAGCGTCGTCACGCGGCCAGCCGAGTGAAACGGCGCGCCCGCCGCGCCGTACGAGAACGTCACGTTGCCGCCACCCGGGTACTCGATCTTCGACAACCGATGCCACTCTCGCGTGTACGAGATTCGTTGCCCGTTGCTCCGAAGCGTCGGCGTAATCCTCGCGCCCAGGTCTCCCGCCAGCGTGTACTGATACTCGACCAACCCTGTGTCCGCGTTGGTCAGCGAGGTCATCAGCCCGCGCGAATCGTAGGTCGCGATGGTGTCGTTGTCGGCTGCGTCACGGACACGGACGAGCCGGTCCAGCAGGTCGTAGAAGTACTGTGTCTCGACCGTGGTCGGAGTGCCCGCGACCGTGACGGACTGCCGGTTCAACACGACGTTGCCCGACAGGTCCGAGTACGCCGTGCGCGTCCGGAGTTTCGCATCCGTCACTGCGACGTATGAGCGAAGCACTCCGGCGATCGGCGCGAATCCGTACGCGATCGACGTCGTGTCGCCGTTGGGCTGAACGTGCGTCTTCAGTCGGCCGAAGATGTCGTACGTGACGGTCTCCGGGTTGGACGGAGGCATAGGAGACAGCGTCGTGAGCGGCACGCCCGGCCCAGCGTAGGATGGCTGGTGGACGGCGCTCGCGCGGCCGAGACTGTCGTATTCAGTGAGCCCGCTCACGGAGAATCCGGTTTCAACCGTTCCGCTCGCGAGCTCGACGGTGATCTCTCGCTTCGACTGGAGCGTGCGTCCAAGTCCGTCAACGAACACGATCGCGTCGATCGTCTCGCCCGGATGCGACGGGTCGATCGTGCTCGACTGTGCCCAGAGTGCTGTGGGCAACGGGCCGCCGCTGCCGAGCGCGTACGAATAGCTAGACGTCGGGGTGACCGTCCCGAACTCGTACGCGCCATAGACCTCCTTGACGCGGCCGAACTGGTCGTAGCGAACCTCGCGTTGGACGCCGTTGCTGTCGGTCGAGATGGTCGGAGCGCCGAACCCGTAGTTCCACGCGGTGTGCGTGCTGTAGCCGAAGCTGTCCGTGATCGACACAGGTCTCGACCGAGTGACAGGATCGTACGTCAGCGATCGCTGGTAGCCCGTCGGGTCCGTCACGGTGCTGACGTTGCCAAACGAGTCGTACTTGAACGACACCTTCGGATTTCGACCGGCCGATCCGTCCCAAGGTGTGCCCGTCGCGGGATCGACTCCGCCCACCAGGAGATTCTCGATCCACCGAACTTGCCCGAAAGAATCGAAGTCCTTCGTCTGACGCTGGACCACGTTGTTGCTGCTGTCGAGCAGGCGAACCTCTCTCACCGCGATGATCCAACGCGCGGTGTTGACATAGTAGTCGATCTGCGTTCGGCGATCGTCGCTCGCCCCAGCCTCGCGCGGATCGAAGATCTCGCGGAGCCGATGATTGCTGTCGTACTCGTACGTCGTGGTGCTCTGTGCGACGAACTCGGCGAGGTTGGTCGTCGCGCCATTGTAGAGATACGACGTCTCCGACGTGCGACTGGGAAAGAACGTGCCTGACCGCGGCGCGAGGCCTGGAGTCGGCGCGCTCCACTCCGAGACCGATCGCCCGAGGACCATGCCTGTCGAAGAAAACGCGCGTTGTTCGTAGGCGGTGCCGCGTCGGTAATAGTCCTGGTTGTGAAAGTACGTCTCGCTGCGAGCGCCATCGGAGCGACGCGCGATGACCGTACCGAAGCCGTAGAACTCACGCTCGACGCGATCGTAGTTGCCGCTCGAGGCATAGTCGAACGTCGTCGTGTACGAGCTCGCGTGCGGGCCCGTCGCGGTGACCGAGGCCATCACCCACTGGTTCGTCGGCATCTCGCGCCGAACCGTCGACCCTTCGGCCGTGATGTGATTGCCCTCGCGAGCGTAGCCGATGGTGATCACGCCCCCAGTGGGCCCCGTGATCGTGCGAAGCAAGTTCGCCTTTCCATTGTCGTTTACGCGGGCGAAGATGCGGTTGTTCGCGCGCAGGATCTGGTCGACGTTGCCATCTCCATCGATGTCGCCGATGGTCAGGTTGGTCTCGTTCCAGCGGTGCTCGTAGTGAGCGCCGATGTCCACGTGGATTCCCACGATCGGCGTCCAGATCGAGAGCGGTACGCCCAAGCTCACTGGAATCGAGTAGGTGTTCGTCAGCGAGAGCATGTTGCGGTCGTCGTCGGACGCAGCCAGGTCCGAGAGACACGGCGGAGGTGCGATCGTCGGAAACTCCGCGCCCGGTACCCACGCCGGCAGCACCCACTTCTCGGCCGCCGACCAACGATCACCGAGGTTGAACTGCACATGCCAGAACGGTCCCGTCGGCCCGGTCTCACCGCGGTTTCGCCAGACGCGATCCACGAGTCCGTCGCCGTTGAGGTCGATCGAGCTCACGCGCAGCCGCGATCGACCGAGCGACAAACCAGCGCCGATCGGACGAAACCCTGCCTGCACGTTCGTCCCGCAGTTCTGGCGGACGAAAGTACCAACGAGGGAAGCCCCCCGCTCGTCAACGGGCTCGTCAAAAGACCCGCCGCCAGACAGTCGAACGCGACGCGAGAATCCATAGCCGAGGTTGTACGCGACGTCATAGACGACCGCGCCGGACTCCTCGGTGGTTCGCACGCTGTCCGGCAAGCCGTCGCCATTGACGTCGAGCATGTCGACGCTGCCGATGCCCATTCCGTCGAACTGGCCGAGCCCAGCCTGTCCGTTGCCTGCGCTGAACTGCACGCCGTTGCCGCCTGAGCGAGCAGTCCACGTCTGTCCCGCGGTCGCGAATCCGAATCCTCCGACATCGAGCGAGGTGTTCGACTGGCGCAACCCCGGGCGCATATTCGGAAAATGCACAGGAATCGGCGGGCTGAACGCGCCGTCCGGATTGCTCGCTGTCCTCGGCAATTGAATCTGAACGGTCCCGCCCGCGGCGGTCCAGCGCACCGAATCTGGCAGTCCGTCGCCGTTGAAGTCGAAGAAGTCCAGGTCGTTGTTGCTCCTCAGAGAGGTCGACGACGCTGAGCCCCCGACCGGTCCGACGCTCGCCGAGATGTTCACCCCGGTCGACATGCTGTAGCCGGCGCGCAGCCCCGGCGCATCGGTCGCGGAGGCGCCGACGCTCGTCGTCCGCAGCACCCTGCCCGTCGCGTCGACAAAGAACACGGATCGCGACGACGGTTTCAGGGTGGTCGCAGTGACGAACGAATCGATGCCCGAGCCTCGCCACAGCGGCGCCGACAGGTCGGCGAGAACGGTCCCATGCACGCCGTCGTCCGCCCCGAGCACGAAGCGCGAGCCCGCAGGCTTGGGCAGCATGGGCAGCATCCGAGGAGGAAGCACCGGCCTCCGCGGCGACGCCGTCACCGCCTCGATGAGTTCAGTATACGTCTGCTGAAAGGGATTCGCGACGCCTTCATCGCTGAAGGCGACTTCGCTGTTCCACTCGGCGTACGACCAGCCGCGATAGAATCCGAACATCGAGTCGGAGCGAGTGGACTCGCTGACAAGCGCACGACTTGGTCGCAGCCACGCGACCGCCGGGCTGTCGATGGTCGACACAACGAGCGCCTGCGGAATCGAGGTGCGACCGCTCGCAGTAGTGGCGCTCAACGCGCAGGCCCACGCTGCGGCTGGCACCGGCGGAGCTTCCGCCGGTAGCCCCGCCGGTGGGGCGCACGCTCCAATCGTGTACGAGAGGCCAGCCTCGATGAGGCTCACATACCGAACGTTGCCCGTGAAGTTCGAGATGGTCGCTGGGTCCGTCCCGATCGGCAGCAAGAAGTGAACGATCAGCTCGTCTCGCTCGTCGACAGGAACGCCATTGAGAAACAGCGTCCCGCCCGCCATCGCCGGCCAGGAGTGAACCTCGGTCACCGTCGGTTCGAGCGTCGCAGAGAACAACGCCGTCAATTCTGCAGCGGTGAGCCCCGAGGCCGTGACGACGGGCGGTGGCGTCGCGCTCACGCGCCTGCGGCGATAGAGCTTCGCCACCACCGGAGTCGACGAAGCGAACGTCGCGTTGATCTCAACGGTCCCTGCGCTGCTCGCGGTAAATCCGACGATGTCTCGATCGGCCAAGCGAAAGTCCGCCGCCCGATCGAAGTACGTACCCGGCGGGGCGTTGGGCACGCAAAACACAAGATCGCCTTGGATTTGCGAGGGGCACCCGTAGGACTCCACGACCTCGAGCCGCGGATTCCAGAACACCGTGTCACCGTCGATGTTGTTCTTGGGCTTCACCAAGAAATAAATGCGATCCCCCGCAGACACAGAGAACTCTGGCGGCGCGCTGCCGTCGCAGCCGTTGCTGCCCGATGGGGTGCAGGTGCCAGCGCCCAAGGTCGTCGACCACTCCGGCGCTCCCGCAGGCGCTCGTGTCATGCCCCGCGCGACGAACACCTGAAGCTCGACGCCGTCACCTCCAGAGCCGACCCGCTCGATCACACCGCTCAGTCGAACTTTTCCTTGAATCTGCGAGGTCCAGCGCACGAGCGGCGCGGTGCGATAGAACTGCTGGCCTCCAGCGAGGTCTGGCGGCAAATCGATGCTCCGCTCCGTCGGCACCAACTGCAATCCGCCGATGCGAAAATCGCGGTCGATCGCGCCCCCCGGCTGAGGCACTCCAAACGAGCCTCGCGCCATTTGCACGGGATTGAGTCGAACAGAGAGTACCGGGTGTCCTTCCTCTTGTGTCGTGCCGTTGACAATATCTGGGCGACCGTCGCCATCGACATCCAAGAACATCGACGTGTTCGAATTCCAAGTACCTCCGACAGTCGCGCCGAGCGCGCCGCGACCGGTGAACAGACTCACGCCCACCCGACCACCGAGCGACACTGCCTCTTCCCAGAGAAACGGCGTAGGGATCTGCAGCGGAAGAGTCTGATTGATCAGCACTCCCGCGGTTCGGTCGATCACGCCGCCCGTCGCCGCGAAGGAGTTGTAGCGAACGTTTCCTTGTCGATTGATGAAGTCGATCAGACCATCGCCGTTGACGTCGGTGCTGGCGACGTCGTTGTCTGCGCTGCTCCCATCCACGCCGACTCCTGCGCCGATGTTCACGAAGAACGCAGGATCGCCGACGCCTGCGAACACGTTGACTCCGCCGCCCTTGCCGTACCCCGCTTCGAGCGCGTAGGGCGCGGCGGTGGATGACCACTGCTGCGCACGAACAAAACCGAGGTTGTTGCCGCTGTCGCGCTGCGCGGTGTGGTAGTCGAATTCGTTGCGAAACAGCTCGGAGATGCCGTCGCTGCCGCGGACGATCACGCGCTGAAGCAGGGTCTTGCCGAAGTCGCCGACTCGGTAGTCGAGCTGGTAGCGACGCACCAACGCCCCCCCAGCACTGACGTTGATCGCCGTGATTCTGCGCGCGGATCGAGCGACGAATCCAAACCGCGCAGAGACCGCGACGTCGGCGCGCGTCGTGTCGCTCTCGAAGTGCACCTCGAAGTGCGCCGCTGGGACGCCGCTCACGTGTCCGGTGTACACGATCGTGGACGGCGCGATCGCGACCCACGGCTCGGCCGGCTCGGAGGGAGCCGCCCGGTCGAGATCCCCAGTCTCTTTCTGATAGTTGTACTGAATCGTGTTTCCGAAATTGTCGATCACCTTCGACAGATGCCAGACGCCGGTCCGCTCGGTTGATGTCGTATAGAGACGGTCGCTCGGCTCGGTGCTCGCAGGCAGGGAGGGCGCGGACGCGCCTGCCGGCGCCGAGAGCCGCGCGCTCGCGTCGGTTCCGAAGTACGAGACGGTGCCGCTCGGATCAGTCACCTCCCACGTGACGACGGCGCCTGTCTGCACGCGAACGACCCGCAGTCCAGACGTCAGCACACGAGGCTCGAAGCGATCACGAGTTTCGCCTCCAGCGCTCGAGAGTCGCTCGACCCAGACGAGCGCTGCGCCGTTCAGCAAGTAAGTCTCGCCGCCGTTGTGCGTCGGCACTCCGAACCGCGTGTCGATCGCAATCGAGGGAAGGCCGAGGGACCACCCGTGCCCTACGATCGAGCCGCCCGAGCTGCTGTCGTACGACAGGCTGATCGAAGGCTGCATGCCGTGCCGGCCCGGCGGCACGACGATCGGAAACGACGTCGTCGCTGTTCCTTGAGCGTTCACCGCAGGCGCAGAAGCGCCGTGCACGCCCGCCAGCGGATGGCCAGCGCCGAGCGCGCCGACCGATTGACCGTCGGACGCCGAGCTCTCTGGCGAGTCCGGGTTCGTGACCGTCGCGGCCACCCAATCCGTGAAGTGATCGGTGCGGGCCGTCACAACGCCGTCGTGCGCCTCCGACGAAACGGCGTTCCAGCGGCGCGACGCCTCGTCGAAGTAGAAGAGCTGCACGTCGCGCTCGGTCTTTCCTGCCGGGAGCGCCGCACGGTCGAACGGCAGCGAGATCTTCACGTGATGAAGAAACCGCATCGGACTCGGGCCGAGTCGCCACGCGCCGCGGCCGGCGGTCACGTTGGCCATTCCCGAGTCCATCTCGCGCACCGACGCGGCGGCCAACGGCCTCGCCGTCACTCGAGTGCTCGAGCTCACCGCGCCGCGCGGAATCTCGACGCGCAGCCCCCCACCGGCGAGCACCGCGTCTCGGCTCGGCTCGGCCCATACCGAAAGCGGCGCGCCCTCGTCTTGCGCGCCCGCGACGGAGCGAGGCGCCGTCGACTCGCAGCGCGAGACAGGAATCCACCGAGACAGTCGCTGGTTCCCGTCGGTCGCGCGAATCTCGATCTCATCGGCGCTGTCGACCGACACCGCGACGTCGGTCAGTGAAAATCCGCTATTTGCGTCGAGAGCGCTCGTTCGGGTGCCGGCGCTGACGGTCCAATTCGCCGTCGCTGCTGCGCCCGTCACGAACCCGCGAACGTGCATTCGTCCGTCGACGCACTCACCCGCGTGAGGCCAGGTGATCACCAAACGGGCATGGTCTTCGCTTGCGACAGGACTCGCTCCGATTCGCACTTCCGAGATCGAGCCGAGGCCCTCGCTCGGCAGCGCGACGCGCACCGTGACCGCGCCGGACGCCGGCCACGCGTCGGGCAACTCGAAATCGTGCCAGCCGATCTGTCGTCCGCTGAGCGGAATCCGCTGGACCGTGCGCGCCCCGTCTGCAGTCAGCTCGAGCGCTCCTTCCGACGGCACGTCGAGGCGAAACGAAACCGTGTGCGCTTGCGCTCGTCCCCCGAAATCCCACGTCAGCGAGCGGCTCGCCGTCGCGGTCGTTCCGGTGACCGACGACGTCGCGTCGCCGTCGATGAGCGCGCTCGCTGGACGCTCGACGTCCGCGATCGACGCGAGCCCCGATGTCGCGCAGAGCAACTCCACGTCCGACGCGAGATAGCCCGCCGGATCCAGCGGTCTCACGACGCCGAAGCGCAGCTCGTTGTCGCCGGCGCGGACCAAGCTCGCGGGCACCTCTTCAATTTGAATCCCCCCGAAGCCGGGACGAGACGCCGAGGCGGGCCCGAGCGACGCGCCGTTGAGCGCCTTGGTCACGTGCGTCCAGTGCGCGGCGCCATCGAGCGAATACCGAAGAAACGCCCGTCGACAAGGAAGCGCATCCGCCGTGCGCGACAGCACGAAACGTCCTGCGTCTGGCTCGCGGTCGAGGTCGAGCGTCGACACTCGTCGAGCATTGCCGCGCCCGGCGATTCTCTCGAACCCAGCGGTGCTGTTCACGAGCCTTTCGGCCAGCCATCGCGAGGGTGGTTGCTCTTCAACGCGGCCCCACGCCTCGATCTCGCTCGGAGCAGAAGCGACGGCCGTGTCGGAGAACTTCAGCTCGATCTCGCTGCTGGTTGCTGCGGTGGGGATCGCGATCGTTCGCCAACGGTCTGCCGCGCGCGGAATCGCGCGAAGGTCGATCTCGACTCGCTGCCACTGCCCGCGTTGCAGCGAGCGAAGCTCGACCCATCCGTCGATCGCGCCGAACACCCGCAGCGAGCTGATCACGCCAGCGCCGACGCGCAGCCGCACCGTCGCGCCGACAGCCATGGTCGGCGCGGTCGACACGTCACCGTCGAACAGGCGCTCGACGTGCTCGACTTCGCTGTGCTGCGCGAGCTGGACATCGTGCCGACCGAGCACCAACGCGCGCGTCGGCACGCGCGTCGTGTCGACGCGGGGCAATCGCTGCTCGGCCCGCCCAGTGATGGACGAGTTCTGCGCCGGTCGCGGCTGGACGCTCGGCGCTTCCCTCGCGCGCTCACTCTGCGGCGGCCCCGCGCACGCGCCGCACACCATCGCAACGATCATCGCCGCCCGCCCACGAATCATCGCTCGATCCATCACCGCACTCCTTCGACTCCACGCGACGCGACTCGCATCGCGCGTTTCTTCGAACCACCCCTGAAGAGCCCCGCCCGTCAGGTATACCCACAAACTCTACTGATCAATCACAGTGAAACGGCACGCACGCCCATCGAAACCCGCTGTCCGGAGGATCGAATCGCACGCACTGCGCCTGCGCCTCCGGTACGCACGGGTTGTTGGGCGCATCCACGGGCTGTCCCTCACCATACTGTGGACACCACGCGGGACTGCCGCGCTGATTCAACACGCAAATCTTCGGTACGCGGTGGTTGCGGTCGTATGCCGCGAACGCTCCGCCGGTCGACGCCGTCACGCTCGCGCAATACCCCCACGCAGACGTGTCGATCGTCGGATCAAACTGACACCGCTCACCCTCGGCCGCGCCGAGCCGACAATAACTCTGAAACCCGTAGCGATACCCGCTGTCTTCGAGACGCGCGCAAAACGCCGATCGTGGAAAGTTGAAATCCCCGTCTTCGCGCACGTCCACCGCGGCATCACCGGGGGACGTTCCGTTGCCACACGCTGCGAGCGCCGCCGCGAGCCCGATCGCGCACAACCAACGCGCCAGCAATCGCCCATTTGCCTGCCGAACGTCCCGCCGAATCACCATCCACCTGCCCTGAAGAGTCTCTGTGTGCTCGTCAGGGAGTCCCCCGACTTATCGGCAGCCTATCCCCGACTCGCCGGTCTCGTCAACCTCGCCCAGACTCGGCATCGCTCTCAGCGGGCCCACTTGCTGTATCACCACCTTCTGCCCACTCGAATGATCGAACTCCCGATCGACCACGTCCTCCCTTCGCTCGTCGCCTCGCTGCGCGACAACCCCTCGCTCGTCCTCGAAGCCCCACCCGGCGCCGGAAAGACCACCCGCGTCCCCCGCGCCCTGCTCGACGCAGGCTTCGCTCGCGACGGCGAGATCGTCGTCCTGCAGCCGCGCAGGCTCGCCGCACGCATGGCCGCCCGCCGCGTCGCCGACGAGCTCGACGAGCCCCTCGGCCGAACCGTCGGCTACCAGGTCCGCTACGACGAGCAGAGCAGCAAAGACACCCACGTTCGCTTCGTCACCGAAGGAGTCCTCACCCGCAAGCTCATCGCCGGCGGCGAGCTGCGCGGCGTGTCGTGCGTCGTCCTCGACGAGTTTCACGAACGCCACATCGACGGTGACATCGCCCTCGCCTGGCTCCGCGCCGTGCAGCAACGGGCCCGCCCCGAGCTGCGCATCGTCGTCATGTCCGCCACCCTCGACGCCGCCCCCGTCGCGCAGTTTCTCGGGCGCTGCCCCGAGCTGAAGAGCCCCGGCCGACGCTTCGACGTCGCCGTCGAACACGCCCCGCGCACCGACGAGCGCCCCCTCGCCGAGCAGGTCGCCAGCGCCGTTCGCAAGCTCGTCGACGAAGGGCTCGACGGCGATGTGCTGGTGTTTCTTCCGGGCGCCGCAGAGATCCGAAAGTGCGCCGAGGCCCTCGCGGCCACCGCGCGCAAAGCGGACCTGCTCGTGCTGCCGCTGCACGGAGAGCTCTCTCCCGAAGAGCAAGATCGCGCGGTCAAGAAGCAGGACAAACGCAAGGTCGTCCTGTCCACCAACGTCGCCGAGACCTCCGTCACCATCGACGGCGTCGTCGCCGTCATCGACTCGGGCCTCGCGCGCATCGCCTCGCACGCCCCGTGGTCGGGCCTCCCCGTCCTGCGCGTCGCCAGGGTCTCGAAGGCCTCGGCCACCCAGCGCGCAGGCCGCGCAGGCCGCACCCGCCCCGGCCGCTGCCTGCGCCTGTACACGCAGCACGATTTCGAGACGCGACCCGCCTTCGAAGCGCCCGAAATCGCGCGGCTCGACCTCACGCAAATGCTCCTCTCGCTGCGCGCTTCGGGCCTCGATCGACGCGGCGACTGGGCCTGGTTCGAGCCGCCTCCTCAGGCCGCCCTCGACGCCGCACAGACGCTCTTGCGCAGGCTCGACGCCATCGACGCAGGCGGCGCGGTGACCGACAACGGACGGGCGATGCTGCGGTTTCCGCTGCACCCGAGGCTCGCCAGGATGCTCGTCGAGGGTGAGCGCCGAGGCGTCGCCCGAGACGCCGCCATGATGGCCGCGCTCTTGTCCGAACGAGACATCCGCGCCCGCGGCGGAGACGAAAAGCGCTTCGTCGAGCGCGGCGAGTCCGACCTCACCGCCCTGCTCGAACGCTTCGACGACGCCCTCGCTGACAACGGCCGCGGCCGCTTCGACAACGCCCGTACAGCGGGCCTCGAGCCGAGCGCCGTCGCGTCCGCAGAGCGCGCGTTCAAGCAGCTCGCGCGCATGGCCCGCGACCGCGCAGAGCCTCCGAAGGGCGGGACAGAATACGACCACGCCCTGCGCATCTGCGCGCTCACGGGCTTCGCCGACCGCGTCGCCAAGGTGCGCTACCCCGCCAACAACACCGGCCGCGCCAGCGACGGCGCCGAGCTCGTCTTCGCCTTCGGCGGAACCGCGAAGCTCCGCGCCGAGTCCGCCGCGCACGGTCAAGACTTCGTCGTCGCCCTCGACGCCGAAGAGCGCAACGACGGCCGCGGATCGACCGTCACCGTCCGCACCGCGAGCGGAATCGAGCCCGACTGGCTCCTCGACCTCTACACCGACCAGTGCGAAGACCGCGTCGAAGCCCTCTTCGACAAAGAGCGCGAGCAGGTCACGGTCAAGCGACGCATCGTGTACGGCGCGCTCGTGCTCGACGAGTCCCTCGTGCGCGAGCCAGACCCCGCCCTCGTCGCCGACGCCCTCGCCACCGCCGCCATCGCCAAGGGCGTGCGCCACTTCGTCGACGGAGACTCGCTCGACCGCGCCCTCGCCCGCATGCGCTTCGTCCGCGCAAACTTCGGCGAGGCCTCCATGCCCGAGAGCGACGAGCGCGCGCTGCAAGCGCTCGTGCGCGAGGCGTGCGTCGGGATGCGCTCGTTCGACGAGCTGCGCAAGGCCGACCTCGCCGCGCTCGTGCTCGAAGGACTCGAGTCCGCGCAGCGACGGCTGCTCGACGAAGCCGCCCCCGAGCGCGTCGAGCTCCCCGGCGGAAGGCGCGTGAAGATCGAATATCCCCAAGACGCTGCGCCCTACATCGAGTCGCGGCTGCAAGACTTCTTCGGCATGGCCGACGGCCCTCGCATCGCGCGCGGCCGCGTCGCACTCGTGCTGCACTTGCTCGCGCCCAACCACCGCGCCGTGCAAGTGACCACCGACCTCGCCGGGTTCTGGAGCAAGCACTATCCCGCGATCGCCAAAGAGCTGCGGCGAAAGTACCCGAGGCACCCTTTTCCTGAGGACCCGACGACCGCGAGCCCGCCGCCTGCGCGACGGTGATCGCATCGGCGCGCAGCGCGCACTACCATCGCCGCCGAACCTGTGGCCGCCCCGAAGAAGTCCGCTGCGAAGCGCAGCGCCAAGAAGCCCGTCACCCGCGCCGCGGTCGACGAGGCGCTGCTCGAAGCACTCAAGAAGCCCCTCGCGAAGACCGAGCTGCGTCCGCTCTTCGAGCCCCTCGAGCGCTCGCGCGCGCTCAGCCCCGACGCGCGCGGGATCACCTTCGTCGCCGCCGTCTCGAAGAAGACCAAGGACACCCTCCCCATCGCCATGATCCGCGCCCTCGGCGCGGCGCTCTCGCGCACGGGCACGCTCAAGCAACGACAGCGCCTCGCCAACAAAGCGCTCGACGGCATGCGCGGCGTCTCGCAGTGGGACTACCTCTCGGTCGCGCCAGAGATCCTGTTGCTCGCTGAAATCGCAGGGACCGATCGCTTCGACCGCGCCCTGCGCTTCTACGAGAGCGCCGACCTCGCGCTCGACGGGCTCATCGAGAAGCTGCTCGTCCGCGCCGCCGAGCGCGGAGAGGACACGCTCGCGCTCAGGCAGCTCGCCGCGCACGCCCCCGCGGTGCGCCCCATCGTGACGGCCCTGCGCGACGCGGGCGCCAGCGCCGAGGACAAGCGCGCCGCCATCGCCCGCGCAGAGGCGCTCGAGAGCGACGCTCGCATCGTGTTCGACCAGCTCTTGTGCGGGACCGCCGACCGAGAGAACGACCTCGTCTGGCCCTCGCTCTCGCGCTTGCTCGCGGCGCCGCCCGAGCAGCACGTGCACCGCTCGTCGCTGCGCAACGCCCTCGCGACGCTGCGCTTCGTCGAAGGAATCGAGCCGCTGCTCGAGCGCGCCGCAGGGGTCTCGATCGCGCGCGAGCGGCTCGCGTCGCTGATCGACAACGAGAGCAGCGAGTACGCGCTCGAGCTCGTCCTGCGCGCGCTGCGCACGCACGCGGGAGATCCAGCGGTGTTCGCCAGGGTGCTGCGCGCCTTCGAGAGCCCTGGGCGGGCGGCGGCAGAGCTCTGCTCCGAGTGGTTTCGCGACAAGCGCGCCGGCGCGTGGGCGTACATCGACGACGCGCAGGCCGCGGCCGTCGTGGACGCGATGATCTTCGCCGACCGCGCGGGCGTCAGCGAGGCGCGCCACGCGCTCTACTACGTCTCGCATCCGGGCTGCGAGGCGCGCGTGCGCGAAGAGCTCTTGCGCATTCACGCTGCAAAAGAAGCGACGAAGCAAGACAACGAGCTCTTCTGGTCTCTGGTGTTCGCGCTCGGGCACATCGGCACGGACAGCGCTGTTGCGCTCGTGCGCAAGCTGGCCTTCGAGGCCACGGACGACGGCGTGTGGGAGTGCTGCTCGGTGCTCGCCTCCACCCTCAGCGAAGAGCGCTTCGAGTCGCACCTCGCCGCCGCGCGCGCAGAGCGGGCTCCGCACGCGGCGCTCTCGGTCCTGTGCACGGTGTGCACGGACTTCATCGAGAAGGGAGCGCTCGCGGCAGAGCGCGATCGGCTGCTCGTCGAGCTCGCGCGCGTGACGGCGATGGGCGAGAAGAAGCGAGCCCTCTCTCCGTACGCGGCGCACGTGCTGCTCGAAGGCGTCGCGGCGGCGCTGCGCACGCTCTCGGCGGACGTGGTGGTGGAGCTCAGCGCGGCGCTGGGGCTCGAAAATGCGCCCACGAAATCAAAGTCGCTCCCCGCGGCGGCCAGTCGTTTCTGCGAGCTTCGCAAGGACGAATACAGCTCTCCCTTCGCCGCGGACGGCGGCAAGAAGCTCCTGCAGCGCTGGGCCGAGGCCCTCGACGGAACGCTCCTCGCCCGCGTCTCGGCCACCCGCCACGGCCCCATCGAAGGCCCCCTCACGGACGCTGTGATCGAGGCCATCGCGGGCGCGCCCGTCAGCGTGCGGCTCGTGTCCGGCGACGACCAGTGCTGGTTCGTGGGCGAAGACCAGAAGCTGCACGTCGTCGATCGCAGCGGAGCGCACACCGAAGGGGTTCGTCTCGTGGGGACCTTCGACGTCCCTGCGCCGCACCTGGCGCCGTCGAAGGGCATGGACGAGCGCGCGTGCCTCTTCGACGGAAAGCAGTTCATCGAAGCGCAGCGCTACGGCGAGAGCGTGTTCGTCTTCGTCGGCCCAGGGCTCACGCCGCTGCGAAGAGACGTCCTGCGCCTTCGCTCGGAGCACGAAGCGACCGTCGCGCTCAGCAACCTCCGCGCGTTTGCGCCCGCGGGCTTCGCCGAGCTCGCGGACCCCTGGCACGTCGACGGCGTCGGCGGCGTCGCGCGCTACTACCAACGTGCGCTCGGCGACGGCGAGTTCGAGGCCGTCTCGCTGCACGTCGTGGGCTTCGACGACGAAGACGACCGCCGCGCGCGCGCCGTCGACGAAGAAGCGCGCATCCTTCGCGAAGGCGGGACGCTCGACACGATCAAGTGCTTGGACACCCTCAAGCGCACCCGCGATCGCAGCGTGCACGAGTGGCTCGTCGACCGCGTGCGCGACGACGACCGCGACGCGCCCTGGCACCTCGAAGCGCTCGCCGACGCCCAGCGCGCCATCGCGCAGACGGGGCTCGCGATGGACCTCGACGTGACCGTCGGTCCGCCCGCCAGCGACGCGTCCATCGCCGCCCTCGCCCGCGAGTGCTCGGTGCCCGCGGCGCTCGCTCACTGCTGGAAGAGCGTCGGGAACGCTGGTTTTCGCCTGGGCGATCTCACCGGACGTTTTCTGTCACCGGCCGAAGTCCTCGCCTCGCGCCGCGCGTGGACCGAAGCGATCGGCCCCGAGGGTGACCCGCGCCTCGCGACGAGCTGGCCGCTGGTCGTGATCGAGCAAGGCGGCGTGAGCGCGGTCGAAGCGGTGTTCGACGGCGCGGCCACGGGCGGAGGCGCGCGGCAGTTCGCGAGCGTGAGCGACGCGCTCTGGTGGGAAGAGAGCCTCGCGTGGATCTTGGCCACGGGGCTGCTCGCGATCTTCGCGCGCGCCGCGCTCGAGCAGCAGCCGGCGCTCGCGGTGGCGTGCTTCGGGACGCGCGCGGTCGAGCACGAGACCACCGCGCTCGCGCACCCGAGCAAGAAGTGGTGGACGCTCGTCCGCGTCGACCGCGCCCTCGGGATCTCGTACGGAAAGCTCCCTCGCACGAGCGCCCGCGGCACCTTCGAACGCAAGCTCTTCGCCGACAGCGCCCACGCGCGCGCCGCCGCCGAGAGCGCGGTAAACGCCAAGCGCAAGCAGGGCTACAAGGGCTGAGCCGCCCGCAGCCGCGCGAGCATCGACTGCCCCTCAGGGCTCGCGCGAAAGGACTCCCACAGCGGGCGCACGGGCGAGCTCTCGGGGACGAGCCCGCCCCACTCCAAGCAGTCAGCAAAGCGCCACGCCTCGGGGCCCGTGGGGTCTTCGAGCTCGGGCCAGTGAAGAAAGATCCACGGCCAATCGATCCCATCGATCTGCGCGAGCACCGCGAGCCAGCCGTCGTCGCGCACTTCGGTCGTCGCCGCGTGCTCGAGCGCGCGCAGCAACGCCGTCCGTTGGCGCTCGGACCACGAAGCCCAGCCCGCCATCTTCAAGCGATCCGCGAAGACGAACCACCACGTCAGGCTGCGCTCGCACTCGCACTCGACGATGCGCGGAACGAAGTAGCGAAAGTCCCCGGCGCTCCCGGTGTGATGAATCGCGTCCGCGAGGTACTTGTCCACCAGCGCGCGCGGCAACGAGGGCAGCGGCGCATGCAGCGAGCGCTCGTACGCGGCGTCGTCGCAGTACGTGCAGTAGCTCAGCGCGTCGGGGATCGCGCAGCCCGCAAACGCGTCGTAGAGAGCGCGGATCGCAGCGGGGCGCGGGTCGACCGTGGGATCTCGCACCGACGCTCCCGCTCAGCCCCCGCTGACCTTCTTGACGCCTCGCGAAGAGAGCCACTCGGGCAGGCGCTTGCGCTGATCGCCGCTGAGCGCGATGGCCTCGCCTTCGACCGTTCCGCCGCAGCCGAAGGCCTTGCGCGCGTCGCGGCACCACAGCTCGAGCTCGGTCGCGTCGAGCCCGAGCTGCTCGATCAGCGTCACCTCTTTGCCGCCGCGCCCCTTGCGCTCGTAGCGCAGCACCGCGCGGGAGGGGGGCTTCTTCTCGGGCTGCTTCGACGCGGGCGATGCCGTTGATTTCGCCTGAGATTCTCCAGGCGGAAGCGCGTCTCGCAGGTCCTTCAGCTTCGCGAACGGGTTGTTCATCGCGCGACCCCTTCGAGCTCGTCGAGGCACATCCCGCCGAACGCGCGCAGGCCCACTCCGCCGTTGGGCACGCTGGGGAGCGCGCGGGTGAGCGTCACGAGCAACGTGGTTCCGTTGGCGGCGTAGAGGTTGCCGCGGACCGTGGAGGTGCCGTCGAAGACCACCTCGAGCCGGTACCACTGGCCCATCGTAAACGTGTACGCGCTCGTCGCGAGGTCCGCGTAGTTCGGGCCCGTCGTGATGTTGGTGACCTGCTGCCAGATCAACGCGTTGGTGTTGGGGGCGCCGACGAGCGCGAACCCCGTCGTCCCGCTGATGCCGAACACCAGGTACGCACGCGCCGCAGCCGCGCGAAAATACACGCTCGCGCGCGTGCCCGCCGCGCCGACGACGGGCGTCGTTCGAAACACCATGTCCGCCTCGGGCATCAACCCTTGCGCCCCGCGCAGCGCGCACCCCGCGTTGAGCACGCTCGCGATCGCGCCGCCGCTGTTGACCCGCGTCCACCCCGTCGGAAAGTTCGCCGCCGTATCGAACGGGTTGTTCAACGCCGACGCGGCCATGCACGTCCCGCTGTTGCAGCTCGCGCCCGCCGCGCACGCGCGCCCGCACATCCCGCAGCTCGTCGCGCTGGTGTTGAGGTTGGTCTCGCAGCCGTTGGCCGCGTTGCCGTCGCAGTCGCCGAAGCCCGCGTTGCAGCTCAGCCCGCACGCGCCCGCCGCGCACGTCGCCGTCGCGTTGGCCCCAGCGGCGCACATCCTTCCGCACATCCCGCAGTTCGCCGCGCTCGTGCGCAGGTCCATCTCGCAGCCGTTGACCGCGTTGCCGTCGCAGTTGCCGAAGCCCGCCTGACACTCGATCACGCACGCCCCGGCCATGCACCGCGGAGCGACCGCGTTGGGCGCAGCCCGACACGCGCTGTTGCACGCACCGCAGCTCGTGACGCTCGTGCGCAGGTCGACCTCGCAGCCGTTGGCCGCGTTCATGTCGCAGTTGCCGAAGCCCGCGTTGCACGAGGCGCCGCACGTCCCAGCGACGCACGTCGGCGCGGCGTTGGCCGGCGCCGCGCACCCGCGATCACAAGCGCCGCAGTGAGCCACGCTCGTCTGCGTGTCCACGCACGCCATGGTAGCGCCCGCGCCGCAGCGCGTCCCAGGCAAGGGACAATCGAGCCTGCACGCGCCCATCACGCACATCTGCCCTGCTGCGCACGCGGTCCCGCAGGCCCCGCAGTGCGCGCTCGAGGCGCGCGTGTCGACCTCGCAGCCGTTGGACGGGTCGCGGTCGCAGTCCGCGAAGCCCGCGGCGCACGCGCCCATCGCGCACACCCCCATGGCGCACACGGCGGCGGCGTTGGCCGGGGCGGGGCAGGCTCTTCCGCACGCACCACAATTCATGTTGTCCGTCTGGACGTCGATGCACATCCCGCTGCACTGCATGCGCGGCGCGGGGCAGTCCGAGCGGCACGCGCCCATCACGCACGACTGCCCAGCGGCGCACGAGACGCCGCAGCCGCCGCAGTTCATCGTGTCGCTCTGGGTGTTCGCGCAGCGGCCCGCGCACGACTGCTGCCCTGCGGCGCACTGGACGTCGAGCGCTGCGTCCGGCGCGGTGATCGCTCCGGTGTCAGGGCGCGACGCGTCCGGCGCGAACATCTCAGGAACGGCGCAGCCCCCGAGGCAACCGAGCGCAACGGCACAGAAAAACCCAGCACGTAGACCAGTCGTCACGGCAACGCTCCCTTGCGAAGAATGCGAGAGAGCATACGCGGATCGCAGCGTCTGGTCACAGGACGGCGACGTCAGCGGCGCGCGCGAGGCGACGGCGGCGCACAGCCCACGCGACGACCGCGAGCAGCGCGAACACGACCGCGACGAGCGCCCACACCCACGGAGGAGCGCTGCGCATCCACTGGAAGAAGCGCTGCCCGAAGTACGCCGTCGCGAGCAGCGGAAGCGCGTACGCGAGCAGCGACGCCCAGAAGTGCGTCGAGAACGAGACCTTCGAGACGCCGAAGAACGCGTGCAGCCACGGGGGCATCCAGAAGAGAAATCGCAGGCCGAACACCGTCGCAAACGCGCGCTTCTCGAGCGCTTCGTTGTAGCGAGAGAGCCTGGGAGGGATGCGCGCGAGCACCCAATCCCGCGCGACGAAGCGGGCGAAGGCGAAGCCCACGACGCTGGCGGCCATGGTCCCGACCATCGAGAGCGCGTACGCGATGGGCCACGACCAGATGAGCGGGGCGACCATGATGAAGACCGTTCCGGGCACGCCGAAGGGCTGCAAGAGCGCGAAGGCGAGCACGAACGCGACGTATCCCCACGGCCCGAGCGCGTCGAGCGCCGCCCGCGCCTTGGCGGGGTCCGCGAACTGCGAGAGCAGCCCGAGCTGCTGCGCCCCCACGAGCATGAGCAGCACGGCGAGCACCGTCGCGATGCGAATTGCGCGCAGCGTGCGTTCGTTCATGGGGCCAGAACGGCAGAGGGTATGTTGCCCGCAGCCCCGAAGCGACAGCCCCCTCGCGCGAGTCAGCGCAACGGAGTGCGCGGCCCCCCACCCGCGCTTGTTCCACGTGATGCGCAACAGCGACGCCCGGTGGACGCATGGCGGTTCCGCGTTGGCTCACGCGAAGCGCAGCAGAACACCCATTGGACGCACGGCCAGAGGACAAGCCGCGCAACGCGCGGCAGGAACAGCCATTGGGCGCACGGCCAGAGGACAAGCCTCCGGCCTTTGCGCGACGAAGCGTCGCGGAGCGGCCAGAGCGTTCGCCTGGCCTAACCGGTGACGCATTGTCGACGGTCATGACCGGCGTCGATGCGAGCGCGGCGATGGTGCTACGAATGGACCACCAGCCCAACGCGGATCGATCGACGCGCTTTGCGAGCGCGATTGCGCGTCCAACCGCGCGCCACTCGTAGGCCGGGCGGACGCCTCGGCCGCTCCGCGACGCTTCGTCGCGCAAAGGCCGGAGGCTTGTCCTCTGGCCGTGCGTCCAATGGGTGTTCCTGCCGCGTTGCGCGGCTCGTCCTCTGGCCGTGCGTCCACCCGGCTGTTCTGTCGCGCTTCGCGTGGGCCAACGCGGAACCGCCGTGCGTTCTCCGGGCCTTGCTGTTGCGCATCTCGTGGGCGGCAGCGCGGGTGGGGGCCGCCCGCTCTTCGCGCGCCGTCCGCACGATCCGCGATCACACCCTCAGCGCAGGATCACCGGCTCGCGCTCGAGCGTGACGCCCCATTGATCGCGCACGGCTGCGACGATCTCCTCCGCAAACGCCAGCAGATCAGCGCTCGTTCCGCCGCCGTGGTGGACGAGCGCGAGCACGTGCTCGGACGAGAGCCCCACGGCGCCGCGACGCATCCCTTTGCTGAAACCGCTGCGCTCGATGAGCGCCGCCGCCGCGACCTTCACCGCGCCGCTCGGCTCGTCCCACGACGGGATCGGCGCCTGTCCGACGGCGACCCGCGAGGCCATCGCCGCGTACTTCGACCGCGCCATCACAGGGTTCTTGAAGAACGAGCCCGCGCTGCGACGATTGGGATCGCCCTCGCGCGCGAGCATGCTCTTCTTCGCGCGTACGGCGATCACCGCGTTGCGCACGTCTTCGATCGTCGCCTCGCCCACGCCCGCGTCGTAGAGCGCCACTTGGAGATCCGAGTACCGCACCCGAGGGATCCCTCGCTCGCGCAGGACGAAGCTCACCTCCAAGATGACACACGAATTCAAATGGCAGTGCTTGTCTTTGAAGGCGCTGTCTCGGTAGCCGAAGCGGCACTCCGCCGCGGGCACCACGCGCTCGCGCTGCGCGCGCACGTCCCAAACCCGCACGGACTCGATCGTCTCGCTGACGTCTTGTCCGTACGCGCCGACGTTTTGGATCGGCGTCGCGCCGACGGAGCCAGGGATGCCCGAGAGGCACTCGAGCCCCGCGAGGCCGCGGCGCGTGCAGCGAGCGACGAGGGCGTCCCACGGCTCGCCCGCTGCGGCCGTGACGCGCACGCGGTCGCCGCCGAGGGGCTCGACGCGCTCGCCGCGGGTGCTCACCCGGATGACCAGCCCAGAGACGCCCTCGTCGACGACGACTGTGTTGCTGCCGCCCGCGAGGATGCGGTGGGTGATCTTGTGCTCGCGCGACCACGCGAGGGCGTCGCGCAGGGTGCGCTCGTCCGTGGCGTCGACGAAGAAGCGCGCCGAGCCGCCAAGCTCGAGGGTGGTCATCGGAGCGAGCGCGACGTGCTCGCGAACGAAGCTCGGAAGGTCCATGGCCGACGCTCTCTCGTACGCACGACAACGCAACGGACAGAGCACGTTTGCGCTGAAAATTCAGGGCCAGAAACGCCAACGGCGCCGAGAGCTTTCGCTTTCAGCGCCGTGTGGCTTCAGTCTCTTTTGCGCGCCGGTGGAGCTGATCGGGGTCGAACCGACGACCTCATGAATGCCATTCATGCGCTCTCCCAACTGAGCTACAGCCCCTTGGAGAAGGGTTTGTGAATGGCGCGCGTCCCTGACTGACGGGAGCGGTTGATTAACTCTGTCCCTCTCGGCAGTCAACAGTCACGCGAAGAATCTTTCACTTCTTGGTCTTCGGGCGGGAGAGGGACGGGGGCGAGGGCCATTCCGGGGACGTCGTCGTTGCGCGCGATGAGGGCGTCCAAGCGCAGAACGAGCACGCGAAACGCGTCGTCGGCGACGAAGTTGCCCGCGACGAGCTGGTCGAACACGCGGGTGCGCAGGGCGTCGGAGTCTTCGTAGACGGCTCGACGGTGCTCTCGCGTGCGCGCGTCGCGCGAGCGCTGCTCGAGCTCGGCGCACTCACGGTGGACGTCGTCGAGGCGGTGCAAGCGCGCCCGTTGGCGAGCGCTGCGCAGGGCGTTCATCGCGGACCAGAGCACCGCGAGCAGGGACATCGCGAGGGAGATGGGATCGGAGTAGCGCTCGATGAAGCTCGGAGCATCACGGCGAAAGTACTGATCGGCGCCCACGTGAAGTGGATACGTGACCGAGCCGCGGTCGAACTGCTCGCTCATGCGAGAGAGCGACGCGTCCACGCGGGCGAGGCCCACTTTGTCGCGGAAGAGCGCCTCGGTGACCTTGGCCACGAGCGCGTCCGAGAGGGTGTTGCGAGCGAGGAGGTAGGTGGTGCCTTTGACCGTTCCGATCGGGCGCGTGGGCGTGGTGCCGTAGGCGAGGACGGGGATGACCGCGCGCTGAAAGCTGGGCGCGCTGGCGCAGATCCCGTCGAGCGCAGAGCCCACTTCATCGGGGGCGCCGAGAGAGAGCAGCTCGGCGTCGCCCCCCGCCAAGAGCGCCTCGACGATCGGGTCCCTCAGCGGCGTGAGCAAGAACACCGCGTCCACTTCGCCTCGGTCGAACGCGCTCTTCGCCGCGTTGGGCGAGAGCGCGAGCGCGCGGATCCCCCCGTCACCGATGCCGAAGTGCGCGAGCACGGACAGCGCCGCGAAGCGCGTCCCCGAGCGCTCGGGCCCGACCGAGACGCTCTTGCCAGCGAGCTCGCTCGCGCTGCGAATTTGCAGGGACTTTCGCACGATCAAGTGCGCGACCTCGTCGCCGAGCGGGCACACGATGGACACGCCGTCCACCGCCGGAACCGCGCTCGACGCGAACGCCAGCTCGGCCCGCCCCTCCTTGAGCATCGCGAGGTTCTCGACCGAGCCGCCCGTGCTCGTCACGTCGATGCGCACCTCCGGCGCGCCCGCGTGGATCGCCCTCGCGAGCGCGTGACCGAGGGCGAAGAACGTCCCGTCGCGCACCCCCGTCGCGAGGCGCAGCGTCGTGCGCTTGCGACGCGCGATCACCACCGCGGCCGTCACGATCGCGACCGTTGCGATCGCAGCCGTGATCCACGCGCGGCGCGTGCGCGTGCTGTCTACGGGCTGCGCGCTCATCGCGGGTCGGCGCAGCAGCGAAAGCCCGTCGAGTAGTCGCGGTACGTGTACCCGTGCGCCGTGGTCGTATACAGGCAGCCCGCGCCGTTGGTGTTGGTGTCCGCGTAGAAGCCGCCCTTGAAGGTCCCGTCGGCCTCGGCGATCCACTCGTGCAGGTTGCCGAACATGTCGAACAGCCCGTCCTGGCTCACGCAGCGATCGAACTGCCCCGTGCGCGCGAGGGAGTCGGGCTGCTGGTTGATGCCCGGGTTGTTCATGTTGGTGAAGGTGAAGATGCTCGGGTCGTTGCGGCCGTAGAAGCTGATCAGCGGGTGCACCGCGCGGCCGACGTTGCACGCGCCCATCACAAACGAGTTGCCGTACGGATACGTGCGCAGCGAAGGTCCGCGACACGCGAGCATCCACTCGTCGCGCAGGCACAGACGCTTGCCCGCTTCGGCGCACGCCCCCGCGCTCTGCGCGCCGGAGATGTACCCCTGCGGAACCACGTTCGCCCGCGAAATCGCCCGCACTCTGCGCGTCTCGGGGTTGAGGTACGGGGACCAGTCGCGGGTCGTCGCGTCGGCGAGGACCTCGACGAGCGCGGCTTCGTAGCGATCGACGCACACGCGTCCGCCCACGAGCACCATGTCCGCCGGGCACGTCCCGCCGTCGACCAGCCGCACGTCCGCGCGAACATCCGCGCGAACGTCAACCCACACGTCAGCCCGCGCGTCCACGCGCACATCCGCTCGGGCGTCGGCTCTCGCGTCGGCTCTCGCGTCCATGCCCTGCGCGCCCGCGTCGATCCCGCCGTCCGCGCGCGCGTCGATCGTCGCGCTGTCGTCCACGGCGCTGTCGTCCACCGCTGCGTCCTCGAGCGCGTCGCTCGCTTCGATCACAGCGTCCGTAGCGCTCGCGTCGCCGCCGTCCTCGGGCTCTGCGTCGGGAGCGCACGAGCACGCGACGGCCGCGCCGACCGCAGCGATCCATCGCAAAGAGAGCCACGAGCTTCGCTGCGCCATCCGCTCCACGCGACGGCGATCGTACAGGGATTTCTCCGCGCGCGAAGCGAGCGATCGCCGCGATCGCACCGCCAGCGCTTGTGGGGAGTCTCGCGAGCGCGGTAAAAGTGAATGGCCATTCAGTTTCAACGCCCGCCCCACGATGGACGGCGGGCACAACCGCGAAGGGCAGAGGTCAACGATGGCGTCGCATTACACCGAAGAGCACGAGGCGTTTCGTCGCACGGTCCGGCAGTTCGTCGAGAAAGAGTGCGCCCCTCACGTGGACAAGTGGGAGGAGGACGAGCTGTTCGACCGCTGGGTGTTCGAGCGCGCGGGCGCCCTCGGCATCCTCGGCGCGCACTACCCCGAAGAGCACGGCGGCGGCGGCGGGGACTACTGGTACTCGATGGCCAAGGCTGAAGAGCTGCCGCGCATGGGCTGCGCGGGCGTCCCGATGGCGCTGCTCGTGCAGAGCGACATGGCCACGCCGATCATCTCGGACATCGGCGAGAAGCACCACATCGACGAGTTTCTCGCGCCGGCGCTGCGCGGAGAGAAGATCGCCGCGCTGGGCGTCAGCGAGCCGGGCGCGGGCTCGGACGTCGCGGGCATCCGCACCACGGCCCGCCGCGACGGCGACGACTACGTGATCAACGGGCAGAAGACGTACATCACCAACGGGACGCGCGCGGACTTCATCACGCTGTTCGCCAAGACCAACCCGGACGCCGCGCACGCGGGCATCTCGGTGATCTTGGTGCCCACCAACGTGAAGGGATTTCACGTCTCGAAGAAGCTCAAGAAGGTCGGCAACCTGTCGAGCGACACGGCCGAGCTGTTCTTCGAGGACGTGCGCGTTCCGGTGCGCAATCGCCTGGGCGAAGAGGGCATGGGCTTTCAGTACCTCATGCAGAACTTTCAGAGCGAGCGGCTCATCGGCTGCGCCACGAGCGTGGCCGGCGCGCGGCGCACGCTCGAAGAAGGCATCGAGTACGCCAAAGAGCGCACGACCTTCGGCAAGCCCGTGATGAAGCGCGAGTACTGGCAGCACAAGGTCGTCGAGCTCGCGACGAAGATCGAAGCAGCCCACTCGCTCACGTACCGCGCGTGCGAGGGCTACAACGACGAGAAGTACGTGAAGAAAGAGATGATCTCTTTCGAGACCACGAAGCTCATCTCGATGGCGAAGGTCTTCGTCGGCGACATGATCTCCGAAGTGGCCGACCAGATGCTGCAGCTCCACGGCGGCGCCGGGTACATCGAGGAGTACCGCATCGCCCGCGCCTGGCGCGACCAGCGCCTGTTTCGCATCGGCGGCGGAACGACCGAGACGATGAAGTACTACATCGCCAAGATCATGGGCCTCTAAGAGCTGGTTTCAGAACCGGACCGAGCTACGCAAAGAGACGCAAGCACTGCAAGGAGAGCGTTCGAAGACGGGCTGGATGCCCGTCGAGAACGGTCGACGCCGCAGGGCGCCGCGGATCTGCCGTGCAGCGACGGGAGGTTTTGAATCCCAGCTCTAAGCCCGACGACCCTCCCCGTCGGTCGCTCAGTGCGCCGCGGGCGCCGTGGCGGCCGTGCCCGACGCGCGCTGCGCCATCGCCGTGATGTACTGCTGGGGGTTCGCGCGAAAGCGCGCCGAGCAGCCGGGGCAGCACATGTAGTAGGTCTTTCCCTCGTGCTCGACCGTGGGAGAGCTGGCCGTCACGACGAACTCTTCGCCCGAGACGGGGCAGTTGGTGCGGTCGCCCACGTGCGCGTCGCCGTTGGCCACGAGGTTGCCCGTCGGCGCCGTCGCGCTGGCCGCGGTGGTGTTTGCGCCCGTCGACGAGGCAGCGGCCGTGCTCGACTGCCCGCCGGACGAGCTGCTGCTGCTCGCGCTGCTGTCCGTGGCTGCGCCTCCGCCGCACGCGGCGAGCGAGACGAGCGAAGCTACCGAGAGGACGCCGAGCGAACGAACGATCGTGAAGGACTTCATGGACCGAGTTGAACCTTTCGAGAACGAGAAGTGAACAGTGTCCGTTGCCTAGCAACCGCGGGCTGGTCCGTGACATCTCACGATCGCTGTTTCGACTGAAGCCCTCGTCGAACCGCCGCAGATTTTACGGATGGATCGTGCTTGACGCGGTGCGTTCGCGGGCTTTAGCTCTCGTGACTGAATCGCCATTCATTCTGGCGGCAGAACCCCAAAGGAGCCCAGCGCCGTGTCGCAGAACATCAACCGCTACAAGGTCGACCTTCGCGAGATCGAGTTCGTTCTCTTCGAGCAGTTCAAGGCCGAAGAAGTGCTCGGCAAGGGGCCGTACGAAGCCTGGGACAAAGAGGTCGTGCAGACCTCGCTCTCGGAGTGCGCGAAGTTCTCGCAGGCCGTCCTCGGACCGCTGTGCGCGAGCGGCGACCGCGAGGGCTGCAAGCTCGTCGACGGCAAGGTCATCACGCCGACGGGCTTCGGCGACGCGTGGAAGAAGAGCTACGAAGCCGGCTGGCGCACGATCGGCCTGCCCGTCGAGCACGGCGGCCAGGGCTCGCCCAAGGTCGTTCAGGCACTGTGCGAAGAGTTCATGTGCGGCGCCAACGCGGCGTTCGCGATGTACCCGGGGCTCACCATCGGCGCGGCGGACGTGATCCTCGCGTTCGGCACGGACGAAGAGAAGCACCTGTGGGCGCCGCGCATGCTCGACGGACGCTGGGGCGGCACCATGTGCCTCACCGAGTCGCACGCGGGCTCCGACGTGGGCAGCGCCAAGACGATGGCCTACCGCCGCCCGGACGGTAAGTACAACATCAAGGGCGCCAAGGTTTACATCTCTGGTGGCGACAGCGACTTCGTCGACAACGTGATTCACCTGGTGTTGGCCCGCGTCGAAGGCGCGCCGCCCGGCACCAAGGGCCTCTCGCTCTTCATCGTCCCGAAGAACAAGATCGACGCCGACGGCAACGTGACCGGGCCCAACGACGTGATCGTCGCGGGCATCGAGCACAAGATGGGCATCAACGGCTCGGCGACGTGCCAGCTCAACTTCGGCGAGAACGACGACTGCGTCGGCGAGCTCATCGGCACCGTCGAGAACCAGGGCATCTCGCAGATGTTTCGCCTGATGAACAGCGCGCGCATCGCGGTGGGCATCCAGTCCGTGGCCCTCGCGTCGAGCGCGTACCTCAACGCCCTCGAGTACGCCCGCGACCGCAAGCAGGGCTCGCACATCACGTCGTGGAAGGACCCGACCGCCCCGCGCGTCTCGATCATCGAGCACCCCGACGTGCGCCGCATGCTGCTCGACATGAAGTCCAGGGTCGAGGGCATCCGCGCGCTGATCATCAAGCTCGCGATGCACCAGGACCGCGCGCAGGTCCTCGGAGAGACCGACGAGGACAAGCGCGCGTATCACCTCGGGCAGATCGACCTGCTCGTCCCGCTCGTGAAGGCCTTCGGCAGCGACCAGGCGTTTCGCATCAGCGAGACGGCGATCCAGACCTTCGGCGGCGCGGGCTTTCTCAAGGACTGGCCCGTCGAGCAGTACGCGCGCGACTCGAAGATCTTCTCGATCTACGAGGGCACCAACCACATCCAAGCGATGGACCTCGTCGGCCGCAAGCTCGGGCAAAACGGCGGAGCGAACACGCAGGCCTTCCTCGGTGACGTGCAGAGCTTCATCGCCGCGCACAAGGATCACCCCGTGCTCGGCTCGTCCGTGGCGCTGCTCGACAAGGCGCAAGAGTCCGTCGGCGCGACGGTCATGCGTCTGCTCGGGTGGTTTCAGAGCGGCCAGGTCCCGATGGTTCCCCTCAGCGCCAATCGCTTCTTGGAGATGATGAGCGAGACCGCCGTCGGCTGGCTCTTGCTCGAGGCCGCGAGCATCGCCCTGAAGAAGCTCGAGACCCTGCCCGCCGACCACCACGAGCGCCCCTTCTACGAAGGAAAGCGCGCCGCGGCGGTCTTCTTCGCCCACAGCACCCTCGCCCTGGTCCCCGGCAAGGCCGAGGCAATTGCGCTCGGCGACGACTCTCCGCTCTCGATTCCGGACGGCGGCTTTGCGACGATCTGAAGGGTGACGCAACAGCACCCAACGGATTCACCGAAGCTACACACGGTCGCAGTAACAGGGGCTACGGGGCACGTCGGCAACGTCCTCGTGCGCAAGCTCAACGAACGCGGGATCACCCCGCGGGCGTTCGTGCGGCGCACGAGCGACACCGGCGCGCTCGCGGGCGCGAAGTACGACGCAGCCTACGGCGAAGTGGGCGACGTCGACGCGCTCGCCGAGTGCTTTCGCGGCTGCGACACGGTCGTGCACTGCGCGGCGATCATCACGATCTCCGAGCGAAAAAACAGCGATTTGCGCAAGACCAACGTCGAGGGGACGCGCAACGTCCTGGCCGCCGCCGAGCGCGCGGGCGTGCAGCGACTGGTGTACGTGAGCTCGGTCCACGCCCTCACCGAGCCCGTCGGCGACGCGACCCTCGACGAAGAAGCGGGCTTCGACGAAGCCCTCGCCCACGGCGCCTACGGAAAGACCAAAGCCGCCGCCTCGGCCCTCGTCCAGCGCGCTGGCCGCGAGGGCAGGCTCAGCACGGTGCTGGTTCTGCCGACGGGGATCATCGGCCCCAACGACTATCGACTGAGCCCGCAGGGCCGCATGATCACCATGCTCGGTCGGGGACACATGCCGCTCACCGTGGGCGGCGGCTATCACTGGGTGGACGTGCGCGACGTGTGCGACGGCGTCCTGCGCGCGCACGAGAAGGGCCGCAGCGGCGAGGCGTACCTGCTCGACGGCGGTCGCCTCGAGGCGATCGAGCTCGGGCGCGCCGTGGCCAACGCCGCCGGGACGATGGCGCCGCTCGCGGCGATTCCGCTGGGGCTGATCGCGCCGTTCGCGCAGCTCTCGCCGCTGTGGGAGCGCGCCGTCGGCAGGGACGCCCTGTTCACGCCGTACTCCGTGCACACGCTGCGCGCGCGCTATCGCGTGAGCGCCGAGAAGGCGCGACGCGAGCTCGGCTGGAGCGGCCGCGACCCCAAGCTGGCCTTCGGCGACGCGTGGCTCTGGCTGCGCGATCACCCGACGAGCCCCCTTCGTCGCGCGAAGCGCTGAGTCGGCAGAGCGCGTGCGGGAGACGAGCGCGCCAGAACGACGCGAATTCTGCCGGGAAAATCACAGGCGAAGCGGCCCGGAGCCCAAGGGCTCATGGTTACCCAAATTGTGCCTGAAAAAACAGCAGCGCAGCGTTGGGAAGCCTCGCTCGCCCCACGCCCGGGAGACGAGCCCCCGGGCTATGCGCGACGAAGCGTCGCGTCGCGGCCAGAGCGTCCGCCTGGCCTACGAGTGGCGCCCGGTTGAACGCGATGGCCGAGCGATTCCGCCAGCGCCACTCAGGCATGTCGTCGCCCCATCGCTGCGCACGCTTCGACGCTGGTGA
>JAAFIF010000039.1:52929-74984 GCA_013298625.1 Myxococcales bacterium | reverse complement strand
GCGGGAGATTTCCTCGCGCGGGACGACCGCGCATCGCGCAGGCGCAGCCGCAAGGCTCGGTCGGCGTCGGCTCGTACACGTACGTCGCCGAGCTCGAGACCGACGACACCGACGGCGACGGCTACGCAGAAGTGCGCATGAGCGACGGCAGCTGGGTCGGCTGGGACGCGGCGCGAAGCGCGTGGGTCATCAAGTGACGCAGCCCCTTCACGCGAGGCGCGCGAGCGCGTCCATCGCGCGCTCGATCTCGTCGTCGGTCACGTACGGCGCCGGGCCCAATCGCAGCATTTCTCCGCGCGAATCCGCGTAGATCCCCTCGGCGCGCAGCTGCTTCACGAGCTCGCCGGCCCGCGGCGTTCGCAGCGAGACGAAGCCCCCGCGCCGCGAAGGCTCCTCGGGCGTCGCGATCGTCACCGCGTCGATCGTGCGCGCTCGCTCGATGATCCGCTGCGTCTGCGCCAGCGAGCTCGCCCGCAACCGCTCGACCGTCAGCCCCTGCGCATCGAAGAACCGCGCCACCGCCCGAGCCCGAAAGAAGCTCGACGGGTCGAAGGTCGAGCCCGCGAACCGCGAAGCCCCGTCCTCGTCGTAGCCCACAGGGCCCTGCGTCCTGCGGTCCGAGAGCGACGAAAACCCCGCGAACCACCCCGTGTACACCGGCCTGAGCGCGCATCGCTCGGGCGCCTTCATGAAGCACGCCCCCTCGCCCCACTGCGCGTACTTGTACCCGCCCGCCACGAAGAACACCCCCTCGGGCACCGCGAACGGAACCACGTCGAACGCGTGATACCCGTCGATCATCACGCTCGCCCCGAGCGCCTTCGCGCGCGCGAGCAACGGCTCGATCCCCGGCACCACCGACGAGGTCCCGAAGAGCACACACGAAAACAAGACGCCCGCCGTCCGCTCGTCGATCGCCGCCGCGAGGCGCTCGCTCAACGTCTCGACCGGCTCGCTGGCCACGAATTCAACCTCCAGCGAGCGAAGCTCCGCCAGCCTCCGCAGCTGCCGAAACGCCGCGTGAAACTCCCCGTCCGTCGTCACCAGCCTCGGCCGCTCGCCGAGCGGCAGCGCCGAGAGCCACCGCGTCACCAGCTCGTGCGTGTTCGGCGCAAACGCATAGTCCTGCGCCCTTCCCCCGAGCCGCGCAGACAAGTGCGCGCGCAGCTCGTCTTGCGCCGCGAAGACCGCCTCCCACTTGTCGTCGACGTCCCGCGCCGCGACCTCGTACGCTTCGAGCAAGCCCTCGCGCGCGACCTTCGGCCACGCTTGATGCGAGTGGCCCGTGAGCAAGATGCGCTCACTTTCGCCTTCGGGTCCGAGAAAATCCGCGTAGTGCGGGCGCAGCGCGTGGGGGTCGATTCGCGTGGTCACCGCCGCGGTATATCACCGCTCGCGCGCGCTGAGACGCGAGCGCTGCGACGCGAGCGCCGCGCGCGCCAGGATCTTCGGGATCGTCACGAGCGCGTCCCGCCACCGAACCCCGCTCGGCGCGCCGTCGTACACCGGACGCACGGTCACGTCGCACACCCGAAAGCCCCGCACGGTGAGCGCGCTCAGCAGGTCGTTGGGGTAGCCATAGCGCGGCCAGAGCGCGTCGAGGTCCAGCGCACACAACGCGTCGCGCTGGATCGCCGTGTAGCCGCACTGCGAGTCGCCCACGTGCCAGAGCCCCGTGGCAGCGCGCGTCAGCGCCGAGAGCGCGACGTTGCCGGCGAGACGCACCGGAGGCATGACGCGGAGGACCGCGCGGTGGCGAAGGCGGTTTCCCTTCGCGTAGTGCGCGCGGCCCGTGGTGATCGGGTGCACCAGCGCCGCGAGGTCCGCTGGGTCCATCTGCCCGTCGCCCGCCATCACCGCGGCGATGTCGGCCCCGTCCGCGATCGCGCAGCGGTAGCCAGTGGCGATCGCCGCCCCGACGCCTCGGTTGAATTCGTGTGCGCACACCGCGAGCCCCTCGCGCGCGACCCGCTGCGCGACCCTCGCCGTCCCGTCGCTGGACCCGTCGTCCACCACGAACACGCGATCCACCCACGCAGGGACGGTCTCGACCACGCGCCCGATCCTCGCCGCCACGTTGAACGCCGGGATCACCACCGCCACGCGATGTCCGTCGATCACCGCACAGTCCTCGCGAAGCTCACGACGAGAGCGCCCTCACCAGCGCAACCGCCCCGTACAAGCTCGTCCGCGCGCACGGGGCGCGCCCCGCGCTCACGCCGTCGAAGCCGACCTCGCTCAGCGCGGCGAGGACGCGGCCACGCTCGATTCCATCCAGCGAATCCGCTGGCAGAATCGCGGTTGCGTCCAGCGCGACCGCGTACGCCACGAGCGTCGGCCCGTTGTCGTCCTCGATGTCCGTGATCGTCTGCAGGTCGCTCGAGGTCGAGCTCGCCCAACGATAGAGAGCGTCCCTGCGCGAGGCGTCCACCTCGACGCGCTCGACCTCGCGCGCCAGCCGCTGATCGAGCCAGCGCCCCGGCTTGTCCGTGGCGAGCAGCCATGACGCCCCTCGCTGCGCCGCGCTCGGCGGCGGGGGAATGCTGCTTCGCCTCGCCAGCGTCCTCCCGTCGTCGTCCACCTCGCGAAAGCTCAACGCCTGCAGCAATCGCTCGCACTCGAACGCGTCCTGCGGCCGCTGGTCCGGGTCCTTCGCCAAGAGCGACTCGATCAGCGCGTCGTACTCCGTCCCCAGCGCGGGCCGCAGCGAAGACACCTTCGGCGCCACCTCGTGCAAGTGCTGATCGACGTAGTCCGGCCCCGCGAAGGGCGTCTGCCCCGTGAGCATCTGGTACAGCATGCACCCAAACGAATAGAGATCGGTCGAAGCAGAGACCGCCGCGCCCGTGATCTGCTCTGGGGACATGTACGGAAGCGACCCGACGAGCCCGCCCGTCACCGTCGCCCCGAGGTCGCTCAAGTGCGCGGCGCCCAGGTCTCCGAGCCGCGCTTGCCCCGCGGGATCGAAGAGCACGTTGGACGGCTTCATGTCTCGATGCACCACGCCGTGCCGATGCAAGACCGAGAGAGCGCGCAGCAATCGCAGCGAAATCGCCCGCGTTTCTCCGAGGGACATCGTCGCGAGCCGCTCGGTCAACGTCCCGCCCGGCATCCAGTCGTACACGATCGTCGGCCCCTCGGGGTCGAGCGCGCGCATCCCCACGATCGTCGGGTCGTCGAGCGAGCGCGCCAGCTCGGCCTCGCGCATGAAGCGCGCAAACGCTGCCCCTTTGTCGTCTCCGACCGCGAGCACCTTGAGCGCCACGGTCTCGCCCGTCAGCTCGTCCACCGCTTCGAGCACGCGCCCCGCGGCCCCAGAGCCCACCTGCCGCACCACGCGATAGCGCCCTGCATAGCGCTCTTCGCCTTGGCCGCGCGGCAGCGCATCGACGTAGCTCGTGAGGTCCAACGAAGACTCGGGCGCGACCGCTCGCAGCCGTCGAATCACCACCCGCGCCGCGCCTTCGAGCCCGATGCGACGCAGCGATTCGACCAGCATCGCCAGCGCCTTCGGTCCCGCTCGGTGCCGCGCCGCGAGCTGCAGCGCGCGCACTGCGCCTTCGTCGTCGCCGCGGCCTGCGCGCAAGACCGCGAGACGCTCGGCCGCCTCGGTGTCGTCCGCGAACTGCGCGAGGTGCTGCTCGAGCGCGACGATCGTGCGCCCCGTGTCCTTCGCGCGGTCGAAGCAGCGGGCAGCGTAGAGATACTCGCCGCGCTCGTACCAGCTCTGCCCCGCCTCCGCAGGAAACAGCGGCTCGAGGATCCGCGCCGCCACGTCGTGCCGCTGCGTGATGCGCGCGTGCGCCGCGGCGGCCTCGGCGATGGCGCCGCGCTGACCGATCTCGTCGCAGAGCGCGGCCACCACGCGCTCGTCGCCCGACGCGAGCGCGGCGTCGAGGGCCGATCGCCACTCGCCCGCTTCGAGCGCGACGACCGCGGCCTCGGCGTGACGGCCGAGCAGCGCGAGCAGCTCAGCGGCCCTGCGGTGCAGGCCCTTGTCCATCGCGCGTCGCGCGGCGCCTTCGATATCACCGGCGCGCAAGAGCGCGTCGACCTCGGGGTCCATCTGGCCGCGCATTGTGCACGATCTGCGAGCGCGCGGGCAGAGCGTCACTCGCCGCGCTTCTTGATCCCGAGCGCGTTGATCTTGTGCGTGAGCGTTCGGATGGGAATCTGCAGGATGGCAGCGGCCCCAGAGGTGCTCCCGTTGGCCTTGGCGAGGGCCTCGGTGATGAGCTTGACCTCGTGTCGCTCGAGGGCTTTGCGCAGCCCTTCGCCCTCGTCGAGCTCGCTGGGGACGCCCGGAGGAGGAGGCAGCGTCCCGGCCGCGGGCGAGAGCGCCGTCGGGGGCGCGCTGGTCCCGCGCGCGCTGTCACGAGCGCGGACGCGATCGGTGAGGTCGTCGACGGTGATCACCGGGCCGTTGGCGACGAGCGCCGCGCGCTGGATGCAGTTGCGCAGCTCTCGAATGTTGCCGGGCCAGCTGTGGTTGCGAAGCGCGTCGAGCGCGCGAGGGTCGATCGCGCGGGCTTGCGACGCGGCGCTCTGGACCGCGTGCGAGAGAAACAGCCGCGCGAGGGGCTCGATCTCGTCGCGGCGGTCGCGAAGGGGCGGGAGCACCAGCGAGAGGCCGTTGAGTCGGTAGAAGAGATCCCAGCGAAAGAGCCCTTCGTCGCAGCGCTTCTCGAGCTCGCGGTGCGTGGCGCTGACGACGCGCACGTCCACGGGGATCTCTCGGTCGCCGCCGATGCGAGTGATCCTTCCGGTCTCGAGCACGCGCAGCAACGAGGCCTGCGCGGGCAGGGGGAGCTCGCCGGCTTCGTCGAGAAAGAGCGTTCCGCCGTGGGCTTGCTCGAAGAGGCCCTTGAGGGTTCGGTCCGCGCCGGTGAAGGCCCCCCGCTCGGCGCCGAAGAGCGTGCTCTCGACGAGGTTCGCGGGGATCGCCCCGCAGTTGACCGCGCGCAACGGCTTGTCGCTTCGATGCGACCGCTGGTGCAGCGCCTGCGCGACGAGCTCTTTGCCCGTCCCGCTCTCGCCGAGGATCAAGACCGACACGACGCTGGGAGCGGCTCGGTCGATCATGGCCCACAACGCCGCCGTGGATGCTCCGCGGACCACGCCGTCGCTGCTCGCGCGGGACTGCACCGAGGCGAGCTGCTCTGCGTGCGACGCGAGCGCCACGTTGACGAGCGCGCTCACGTCCCGACCGTGCTCGGGATACGTGGCGCTGCCCACGCGAAGGCCGCCGTCGCCTTGCGAGAGGGCGCTGGCGATCGAGCGCGCTTCGCTGCGACGCGCGTTGGCGACGAGCACGACGAGGGCGTCTTCGCGCAAGAGCGCGGCGCGGTCGCGGGCGCCGATGGCGCTCAGGACAAGAGGTGCCCACTCGCGCAAGGCCACGGCGCTCTGCCCTTCGACCACGAGGATCGAGAACGGCTGCGCGGAGCTGAAGTGCCTGCGCTGCTCGTCGGCGAAGCGCTGCACGAAGGCGTCGAACGAGAGGAGCCCCGGGACGAGCGCCGTCGCCTCGGGACCTTGCAGCTGCAATTGCACCGAGCCCACGCGGAGGGTGTCGCCGCGAGAGAACGTTCCGTGCGGGACGGAGAGGCCGTTGAGGAAGGTGCCGTTGGTCGAGCCGAGGTCCGCGAAGCGCACCGTCCCGTCGCTCGCGAGCCAGACGCGCAGGTGCTGCTTGGACACGCTCACGTCGTCGACCACAACATCCGCAGGAAAAGCCCTGCCGATCACGGTCCCCCCCTCCACCACGACGAACTGCTTGGCGCCCTGCGGCCCGAGCACGATCACGCGCTCGCGATCGTCCGTCGCGCCGAGCGCCGCGGGCCCGCTCGCCCTCGCCGTGGTCTTGTCCTGCACGGCCCGCAGTCTACCGATGATCCATCGGCAATCCATTGCCGAGCGCGGCAACCGGTTGCCGCAGCCCGTTGCCGATCGCGCTGCGCACCCGTGATTTCTGCGGGATTTCTCGCTTTGTCTCCGCTGGTACGCCCGTTGCGAAAGGGTTGTTCACGGTGCGCGACCGCACACCGACCACTGAACGCAACTCGAACCATACGGAGCACACACCCATGATCGGCGGAATCATCACCATCCTCGGCGGACTTCTCGCGGCCTCGGGCTTCATCATCAAGCGCCGCCCCGACGCGCAGCAGATGATCGACAAGCTCGCGCCCTACCAGGGCTGGATCGGCGTCACGATGTTCATCTGGGGAATCAAAGAGATCTTCAGCGTCCTCACCTCGTTCTCGATGCTCTCGGTCGCGCCGCTGCGCTTCGTGTTCTGGGCGCTCTCGGGCGTGTCCGACCTGCTCGTCGGCTTCTTGCTCGGCTTCGGTCTCATCACCCACTACGCCCTCTCGAAGAACGAGCAGGCCAAGGCCAAGGGCGCCGCGATCCGCGAGAAGCTCGTCGGAATCCAAGCTCCCCTCGGCCTCGTCTCCATCGTCCTCGGCGCCATCTACATCGTGATGGTCCTCCTGTAAGCGACGCTCTGGACAACCGCAGGCGGGCGCGCTCGACGGACGTTGTCTGACACAGCGCTCCTGTCACTTGCTTGCTTCTCTGCGAGCGCGTCGCGATAGTGCCCGCTCGCCGTGGCCGCTGCGCAAGTCACTCACGACGTCGATCGCTACGAGATCCTCTGCCCGCTCGGACAGGGAGGGTTCGGCTCGGTGTACCTCGCACGCCACCGCATGACGGGCCGCGAAGTCGCGCTCAAGATCAGCGACCCGCAAGGGGACCCCGAGCTGCAAGCGCGCGCCCTCAACGAAGCGCGCATCGCCGCCACCTGGCGCCACCCCTCGCTCGTCGACATCTACGACTGCGGGACGCTCGCGGACGGCCGCGTCTTCGTCGCCATGGAGCGCGTCGAAGGCCGCTCGCTCGAGTCCATCCTCGAGAGCGAAGGCCGAATCACCACCGAGCGCGCCGTGCACCTCGCGACGCAAGTGCTCTCGGCGCTCGAGCTCGTGCACGCGCGAGGGGTCGTTCACCGAGACATCAAGCCGTCGAACCTGCTCGTTCGCCGCGAGCCCGACGGCGTCGAGCGCGTGGTCGTCATCGATTTCGGCATCTCGAAGGTGCTCGACTCGTCGCGCTCGATCTCGCAGCCCGGGACGATGGCGGGCGCCATCCTCGGGACGCCCGGCTACATGCCGCCCGAGCAGCTCGACGCCCGCAGCGTCGACCACCGCGCGGACCTGTACGCCGTGGGCGCGGTGCTCTTTCGCGCGCTCTCGGGCAAGGTCTTGTTCGACTCGCAGACGCTGGCCGAGTGGTTCGTCGCCGTCACGCAAGCGCCGACGCCGCCGCTCGCTACGGTCGCTCCGTGGGTGTCCGCTGGCGTGTGCGCGGTCGTCGATCGCGCGGTCGCCCGAGACCGCGACGCCCGCCCCCAGAGCGCCGCGATCATGCGCGAGTGGCTCGAAGCCGCGATGCGCGGCGCCCCTTCGCTCTCGCAGCCGCCCGCCACGGCGAAGCTCGCCGCAGCACCGGCGCAGCAACCGATGGCTCCGTCGTCGGTGTCCTCCTACGCGCAGACCGCGTACGCGCCCAGCGTCAACACAGGGCACCCACAGCACGGCGCTGCCATCGCACCTCCGGGCCACCCGCCCGTTGCGTACGCGCAACCATCGCCCTCGATGAGCGTCCCCGTTGCGCTGCCGCAACAGACGCGGGCCTCGAGCGTCGCGCCCGACAACCGGGCCAAGACGCAGGCCGTCGTGGTCATCGCGAGCGCGGCGATCGCGACGAGCGCGGTGTTTCTCTCGATCGCGCGCCCGTGGGAGAGCGATCCGCCGGAGGATGTCTCGACCATCACCGCGCTCGCACCCGGACACCGCGCGGTCCTCGCCGCGCAAGCGACCAACGCCGTCACCGCGCCACTCGCACAAGCGCCAGCGCCAGCAGCGCAGCCCGTGCAAGCGCAGCCGGCTCCCGCGCAACCGGTGCAAGCGCAAGCGCCGACGCAGCCCGCGCAAGCGCAGCCCGCGCAAGCGCAGCCCGCTCCTGCACAAGCGCAGCCTGCCACCAACGGGTTGATGGCGGCGCTGACCGCAATGCCCGCGGCGCGCGAAGAGACCGAGAGCACGGACGTCGCGCTCTTGCGGTCGCCCTCGGGGCGGCTGCGCTTCGTGCAGGCGCGGCCGGTCGGAGCGGTCGAGATGAGCGAGGCGATCGGCTTCGTGCGGCGCGCGATGCCGTCGATCGAGTCGTGCCACGGCGGAGACCGCGCGGCGCGGGCGTCCATCACGATGATGTTTCGCCCTGCGATGGCGCCGACGTTCTCGCAGCCGGCGAGCACGGGCGGCGCGCTGGCCCGCTGCGTCGAGATGGCGATCGAGACGTCCAATCCGTCGCTGCGCAACGGGACGCGGTCGAGCGGAATCCTCGCGGACGCCGAGTTCGAGTGGCGCGCCTCCGGCGCGGACGGGCGTTAGCGAGCGCGCAATCGCTGCGTGTTTCGCGCCGTTGTCGAAGCCGGTATAAGCCCTAGCCGCAATGAACGCGCTGATCGTGATCCCCGCGGCCGTCGTGGCCGTGGGCGCTGCATGGTGGTTGTTTCGTCCCAAGGCCTCGCAAGCGCCGGCTCGCAAAGAAGAGCCGATGCAGAGCTGGACCGTGACGAGCGTGAGCCGAGAGACGCCGTCCGCGGTGAGCTTCGAAGTGGATTCGTCGCTGGATTTTCAGGCAGGACAGTTCGTGCTGCTGCGGCCGAGCAAGGACATGCCGTGGCGGGCGTACTCGTTTTCGCGCGCTCCGGGGCAGCCGCTGCGGCTGACGGTGAAGAAGGTCGAAGGCGGAGCGGTCTCGACGTACATCACCGAGCGCCTCGCCGCGGGTGACAAGCTCGACGTGAAGGGGCCGTTCGGGCAGTTCGTGCTTCCGTCGGGGATCGGCCACGCGCTGTTGCTCGCGGGCGGCAGCGGAATCACCCCGATGCTGGCGTTTGTTCACGACCTGGCCGCGAAGGGGTGGCCGACGAAGGTCACGCTCGTGTTCGCCAACCGCAGCAAGAGCGAGCAGATCCTGCGCGCCGAGCTCGACGAGCTCGCCTCCAAGAGCGACGGAAAACTCACCATCATCCACGTCCTCGACGACGGCAGCGAGGGCGTGAAGGGGCCCATGACGCCCGACGTGGTCGCCACGGTGCTCGAGGGCGTGGCAGCGCCGGACGTGGTCGCGCTGTGCGGACCGACGGGCATGATGGAGTCGTGCCACGCCGAGGTGAGCAAGCGCTTCGCGACGGCGAAGATCCTCGAAGAGAAGTTCACCGCGGTGGTGGCCTCGGTGGGCGCGGACGCGATCGCGCACGAAGTCGAAGTGGTCGACGAGGGCAAGTCGAAGACCTTCGCTGTGCGCGAAGGCGAGACGGTGCTGCAGGGCGCGCGGCGGGCGAAGGTCAACCTGTCGAGCGGCTGCGAGTCGGGCGTCTGCGGGACGTGCCGGGTGAAGATGCTGCGCGGGCAGATCGAGACGCCGGACGAGAGCTGCCTGACCGCAGAAGAGCGCGCCGAGGGCTACGCGCTGGTGTGCATCGGCAAGGTGAAGGCGCCCTGCGGGTTCGAGCCGAAGCCCGAGTAAACGGCGGACGGGCAACGGGGCGCCAACAGGGACGGTGTTCAATAGTTCACGAAACGCCGATAACTCGTTGATTCTTCGAACGGCGAGGCGGTTGGCGCACTAGTTCGCGGGGTTATCCCGCAGTCGTGAACTATTGAACACCGTCCCCGCTGCCCCCCGCCCGTTGCCGCGTCCCCGTTGCCCCGGACTCCTCACACGTCGACTTCGACGCTGATCGGGCAGTGATCGCTGCCGAGGACCTTCGTGTGGTGCTTGACCGCGGTCACGCTGGCGTCGAGCTCGCGCGAGACGAGCGCGATGTCGAGCCGCCAGCCGACGTTGCGCTCGCGCGCGTTGGCCCGCCACGTCCACCAGGTGTACTGGTCTTTCTTGCCGGGATTTCTCTCGCGAAACGCGTCCACCACGCCCACGCGCAGGTACTCGCGAAAGTCCTCGCGCTCTTCGTCGGTGAAGCCCGGCGAGCGGCGGTTGGCGTCGGGCCGCGCGATGTCGATCGCCTCGGGCGCCACGTTGAGGTCGCCGATGATCACCAGCCGCTCGCCGCGCGCGTGGCGTCGCACGATCTCGTCGCGCACCCACCGCGAGAACGCCCGCTTGTACTCGAGCCGCGAGAGCCCCTCGCTCGCGTTGGGAAAATACCCCGCGATCAACGTCAGCTTCGGGTGCTTCGACACCACCAGCCGCCCCTCGCAGTCGAACTCGGCCACGCCCACGCCCGCGCTCTGCTCGAACTGCAGCCCCTTGCGCACGAGCGTCGCAGCGCCCGCGTACCCGCGCTTGCTCGTCGACGGAAACCAACACACCTCGTGCCGCGCCGTCAGCAGCGCGCGGTCTTCGTCCGCGAGCTCACCCCAGTCCGCGCGGATCTCTTGCAGGCTCAACACGTCGGGGTTCGTCCGCTCGAACCACTCGCGAAAGCCCTTCTTCACTGCGGCGCGGTAGCCGTTGAGGTTCCAACTGTAGATCTTCACGATGGTCGGTCCGCTCCCATACCGCGTCTCGACCCGCGCCGCACTCACCGGCGAACGCGCCGGTGACCGACAATGTCCCCGCGGCCCTCAGTGCCGCTGCGCCGCTTGCAGCGCGCCCGCGCCCCACGTCTCGTCGATGTACGCGTCGCGGCCCGAGCCGCGTCGATAGCGCATGTACTCGACCGGATGCGTGTGGTGATAGTCCTGGTGATAGTCCTCTGCCGGCCAAAACGCCTGCGCGTCGGCGATCTCGGTGACGATCGGACTCGAATACTTGTGCGCGTTTTCGAGCTCGCGCTGGCTCGCGATCGCCTGCGCGCGCTGCTCCGCTCCGTGCGCGAAGATCGCAGAACGATACTGGTGCCCGCGGTCGTAGAAGCTCTGATCGCGCGTGGTCGGGTCGTGCAGCCGCCAGAACACCGCGAGCAGCTGCGGATAGCTCACCTCGCGCGGGTCGAAGATCACCCGCACGGCCTCGGCGTGACCCGTCCCGTGATCGCACACTTGCTCGTACGTGGGCCGCTCTTCGGGCCCGCCCGTGTAGCCAGAGATCACCGCGCGCACGCCGCGCACGCCTTCGAACGACGACTCGACGCACCAGAAGCACCCGGCCGCGAACGTCGCCTCCGCGAGCCCCTCCGTCGGCGACCGAAGCGCCACGCCAAACGTCACCGCAGGAACCCCTCGCGCGGCCGCCGCGCCCTCCGTCGCCCCTTGCGCAGGGTGTTCGGTCACGGACTGATGCGCTCCCACCGGCGCGCTCACGCTCGACGCGCTCACCGTCGTCCCCGCGCTCTGCCCCTGCGTGCGGTTGCATCCCGCCAGCGAAATCACCAGCCCCGCGGCAGCGAAGCGAAGCGCCCATCGACCTTGCGTCATGCGAAACCCTACGCCCTCGCGCGCTCGACAGTTACGCGCCGACCGCGCCGTCCGCGCCCTGCCCTGCGTGCTCCTGGCCCACTCTGACACGAGCTCGCTTGCGTCTCGTCCGTGAATTCTCTGCGGTTCTGCTCGGGCACAGCCGTTGCTGGACGCCGTACACTGCCCCCATGCGCCGCGCCTCTCTCTCGCTCTGGTCACGGCTCTCGCTCGCGCTCTGCCTGCTCGCGATGGCCCTGTGCGCGTGCGGGCCGAAGCCGTTCGACGATCACACGGTCCCGCGCGTCGAGTCCGAAGCGCACTTCGCCACGCTCGCCGCCGGCGAGTCCGGGATCACCGTCGCGAAGATCATCGTCACCAACTTCAACGTGCCCGCGCAGCGCGAGGCGCGCTTCTACGACGCGCGGTTCTTCAAGCTGCACGACGAGTGGTACTGGTTTCGACTGCTCAACGGCCAGAGCCTGCCGGGCGACGACATCGCCCCGGTGATGGGCCGCAGCTTCGCCACGGTGCAGGACATCTACACCTGGGCGCGCGCGCAGAGCACGCTGCCGCTCGACCTGCAGATCTTCGACGGAAGACTCTACTCCTGGCGCTTCTACGAGCAGTCCTTCGGAGCGTCGCGCAGGTACGGGCTCGCGACGTTGATGCGCATTCCGCCGCGCAACGCGAGCGAGGGACCGCGGTGGGCGTTCGAGCTCGAGTTCAGCGACGCGCTCACGCACGCGCAGCTCGTGACGTTCTTCGACGCCATCCTGCCCAGGCTTCCCGCGACGATCGCGCCGCAGCTCAAGTGGCTCGTGCGCTCGTCGGAGCAAGAGACCCTCGCGCAGAGCATGGAGCGCGACCGCTCGCAGTACTGGGACCGCATCCTGCGCTACAACGACGTCGTCGTCGCCGGGACGCGCGAGGTCTACAGCGACGGGATCACCGCCGGCTACCTGCGCTTCATCCGCGCCGCTGACGGAATGCCCAACACCAACGCCAACGAGATCCTGGTGTTCGAGCGGATGCCCGATTTTCTTCCGGCCGCGGCGGGCGTCGTGACCGCGGTTCCACAGACGCCGCTCGCGCACATCAACCTGCTCGCGCGCAACCGCGGGATCCCCAACGCGCACGTCGCAGGCGCGCTCGAAGACCCCGCGCTCTCGCAGATCGCACGCGGATATTCCCCTGCGATTTACCTCGCAGAATCACCGAGCACCGTCGTCATCGCCCCCATCACCGGCGAGCAGTACAACCGCTACGTCGCGCTCGCGACGCGCCCCGTGCGCTCGGTCAGCACGCCGCCGACCGACCCTCTTCCGTACCTCATCGACCTCTCGACGCGCACGCCCGACGAGATCCCCTCGCTCTCGCCTGCGATCGGCGGAAAGGCCGTCGGCTACATCGCCCTGCTCGCGCAAGGCTCGCTCGAGCTTCCGCTGCGGCCGCACTCGCTCACGGTGCGCGCCTACGTCGAGCACTTGAGCCCCGTCCGAACGCGCATCGCATCGGCCCTCGCCGACGCCGAGTTCGAGCGCGACGTCCGCGTGCGCGAGATCGTCCTCGACGGCATCGAGGTCTTTCTCACGCGACACACCACCGAGGCCGACCGCACCTGGGTCGGCGCGTTCACGAGCACCCACACGTTCGGAAATCTCCTCGGCGACCTCGCCCGCACCGGCGGAATCCGCGGCCTCGTCCAAAACACCCCCATCGCTCCAACGACCCTCGCGCGCATCCACAGCGAGCTGTCGACCATCTACGCCGAGCTCGCCGTCACGCAGGGAATTCGCTTTCGCTCGTCCTCCAACGTCGAAGACATCGAGGGCTTCAACGGCGCCGGCCTCTACGAGTCCTACACGGGTTTTCTCACGCCGAGCGCGCAGCCCCGCACGAGCGACCAGGGCAAGACCATCGAGAAGGCCATCCTGCAAGTGTGGGGCTCGTTTTGGGGCTTCGAGGCCTTCGAAGAGCGCAAACAAGAGCGCATCGATCACCTCTCGGCCGCGATGGCCGTCGTCGTTCACCCGCGCTTCGACGACGCGCTCGAGCGCGCGACCGGCGTGTGCACGCTCACCATCACGCCCCCCAACGACGTCGACAGCGTTCGGCTCGAGGTCAACGTCCAGCGCGGCGCCGAGTCCGTCGCCAACCCCAACCCCGAGATCCTCCCCGAGGTCGTCCGCGTGATCCGCCGCCGAAATGACGGGCAAATCCGCATCGAACGCGTGCGCCGCTCGTCGCTGAGCCCCGCTGAAGACCTCTTGGGCGACGCCGCCCTGCGCAAGCTCTTCGACGACACCCTCTCGGTCAGCGAGCGCTGGCTCACCCGAGAGAACAGCGCCCGCCCCGCCGCGCAGCGCGGCCGTACGCTCACCATCGATTTCGAGTTTCACGACATGCTCGCCGGCTGGCCCGCGCTGCGCGACGCGAGCACCCGCCCCGCGCGCCTCGTGCTCAAGCAAGCGCGCACCCTCGAGCCAGGGCCGCGCACGGTGATGGCCGAGGCGCAGACGTGGCCGATCCCCAGAGACGTCTTCACGCGCGCACGCCGCGTCTCGCTCGAGCACTGCGAGGCCACGATCGAAGGCAGCGTGGTCGTCACCGAGCTCATGCGCGTGCAGACCGACACGTCGCTGCCGCCGGACGTCGGCTTCGCCACCACCGCATTCGACGCGCAGCTGCGCGTCACCTCGCGCGGCGCGATCGCCTCGCTCGGCTGGAGCGCGGGAGCTTCGTTCACCGCGAATCACAGCGAATGGAGCGCCCAACGCGACGCCATGGGCTTCGGCGCAGCGCCCAACGAGTCGACCCCCGCCCGCGCTGGCTACGACCGCATCGCGATCAGCGCGAGCAACAACCTCTCGATCACCAAGGGCATGACCACGGTCGCGGCCCCCGCCATGTGCACGACGGACTTGCTCTACGCCTCGCCCCGAGACTTCTTGCTCTCTCTGCTGCCCGCGCGGTGATCGAAGATCCAGCGAGCGCTCAGAACCGCGCGCTCACGGTGACACCGCGCCCGGTGAACACCACGCGCGGCGCTTCTTCGCGGCGACCGACGAACATCAATCCGACGCCCACGCCCGCGACCGCAGCGCCGAGACCCACGAGCCCCCAGCCGACGCCCGTCGTCGCGGAGAGCGCGTCGAGCGTCCCTTGCTCGCGGATGAAGCGCTCGTCGCACGAGAGCGGCGCGGAGGCGATCTGCACGCAGTCGCGGTGATATGCGCCCTCGATCGACGAGCCGACGGCGAAGGCCACCACGGTCGCGATCGCCCCAGCGACGACCGTCGCGCTGCCCGCCCACACGAGCGGATGCACCACCAGCGCGCGCGGGACGCGCGGTCCAACGATCACCGTCGCGGGGCGCGGCCGGCGCTCGCCGGTCGTCGAAGTCGTCGCCGTTGCGCTCGAGACCGTTTGCACCGGAAGCGAGACGCGCTCGACGCCGCCCGCCGCGAGCTCGACGGTGCGCACGATCGTCGCGATGCCAGTCCCCCGCGCCTCGAGTCGAAGCGCGCCGATCACCACGCGAAGCGAGCGCGTCGCGGGGAGCTGCCCCACGCGCTCTCCGTCGATGAAGAGCTCGGAGCCGTCGTTTCCGCCGAGGATTTCGATGGTCGCGAGGTGCTGCTCGGCCACGCGCAGCGCGGACTCGAGCGTCTCGCGCGTGCGCTGCACCCACGGGTCCGACGCGCTCGCGAGCGCCTCGCGCACGTGCCGCTCGGCGAGCACCCAGCGCCCGAGCGCCTGCTCGCAGAGCCCCAGCTGCGCCGCGGCGCGCGGCGAGCGCCATCGGTCGTACGCGCGCTGAAACACCACGACCGCGTCGCTGTCTCGGCCCTCGCGACGCAGGGCGACGCCCTGGCGAATCGCAGCGTCTTCGTCGCTCTGCGCGGCGACGTCGCCCGCTTGCGCGGACGCGACGCGCACAGACGCGGTCACAGCGAGCGCGACCCCGAGCGCTGCCACACGAGCCGCTGTCTTCACCGGCCGAGCGTGTGGCGGGACGCGCGCAGAACAGCCCTCGACGCCGTGACGCTCCCTGGTCTTCATTGCGCTCGACGAACGCCAGTGTACGCGATCGCGCGCGGCGGCGGTTGCGCGAAGACCGCTCGCGAGCGCATGATTTCTGTCGGCCTTCGCGATGGAGCACCAGGCAGGGACGACGTTCGGCAAGTTTCGCATCCTGCGCAAGCTCGGGCACGGCGGCATGGGCACGGTGTACGAGGCCGAGCACCAGCACTTGCACAAGCGCGTGGCGCTCAAGGTCTTGCACGATTCGGTCGCGCAAAAACCAGGAGGAACCGAGAGGTTCCTCCGCGAGGGCCGCGCCGCTGCGAGGCTCTCGCACCCCAACGTGGTCGACGTGTGGGACGTCGGCGTCGAGGCGGGCGCGCTCTACCTGGTGATGGAGCTGCTCTCGGGTGAAGACCTCGCCGCGCGCATCGCGCGCGAGAAGCAGCTCGCGGTGAGCGACGCGGTAGACCTCTTGTTGCCCGTGTGCGCCGCGGTCGAAGCGATGCACCAGCGCGGACTCGTGCACCGAGACCTCAAGCCCGAGAACATCTTTCTCTCGCGCTCGCAGGGCGCCGCGGTCACGCCGAAGGTCCTCGATTTCGGCATCTGTCGCGACGACGAGAGCCACGACCCCGCCGCGCTCAGCACCACCGGCGGCCTCGTCGGAACGCCCAATTACATGGCCCCCGAGCAGGTCACCGGCCGCCGCGCCGACGCCCGCAGCGACCAGCACGCCCTCGCCGTGATCCTCTACGAGTGCCTCTGCGCGCGGCGCCCATACGAAGGCCCCACGCTGCTCGAGCTGCTCTCGAACATCGCCGACGGACGCTTCATCGAACCGCGCGCACTGCGCCCGGATCTGCCCGCCGCGCTCGACGACGCCATCGTCCGCGCCCTCTCGCCTGCGCCAGAGGGACGCTTCGACTCAGTGCGCGCCCTCGGCGACGCCCTGCGCCCCTTCGCGAGCACCCGCGGCGCTCAGCGCTGGGCCGAGTGCTTCGACGCACCAGACGCCTCCCTCGCGCCCGCGCTGCACGACCCCTCGAGCGCGCTGACCCTCGACGCCGCCGAAGGAAGGCTCGTCACCGACGTCGGCCGCGCGCAGCCCGCGCAGACGCTCTCGGGCTCTGAGACCCCCGCCCCCCGCTCGCGCCGCGCGCAGCCTCGCACCATCGCCGCGTCGCTCGTCGCCCTCGGCTCGGTGATCGGCGTCGCGTGGCTCGCGCGAACACCGTCGCACTCCACGGGCTCCGCCACGCTGACACGCACCCCCCCGAGCGCGCCCGCCGTCGTCGAGCCACGGGCAGCCCCCGCGCGCGCGATCACCGCTTCGACGCCCGCGGACACCACGAGCGCGCCAGACGCCGCCGCGCCCACCATCGCCACACGCCCCCAACGCACTCAAGCCGCGCGTACGCAGCGAGCTTCGATCGCGACGCCGACCACCGTCGCTGCGCCAACACAGGCAACGACCGCGACGCCCACGCCTCCGTCGCGGCCGACGATCAACGGCGCGCCCATCGTCGACTGAGAGCGCCAGAGTGCTCATCGACGGACGCTTCACCCTCATCGAGCGACTCGGGCGCGGCGCGTCGTCGACCGTGTGGCGCGCGCGCGACGAGCGGCGCGGCGGCGAGGTCGCGCTCAAGCTGTTCGCGCCGCGAGACCCCGAGGCGCAGCTCCGTTTCGACCGCGAAATCGCTGCGCTCTCGGCGGTCGTGCACCCGCGCCTGCCGCGCTTGATCGCCTCCGCGAGGCTCGAAGACGGCGGCGCCTACCTCGCCATGCCGCTGTTCGAAGGGGACGCGCTCAGCGCGCGGCTCGGCGTCGCGCACGCCGAGGTCAAGGTCCGCGCGCTCGGGCTCGCGATCTGCGACCCGCTCTCGGCGCTGCACCGCGCGGGCCTCGTCCACCGAGACCTGAAGCCCGAGCACGTGATCATCGATTCTGCCAGCGATTTTTCTGCAGTTTCGTTGATCGATATGGGCCTCGCGCTCGCGGCCTCGGACCCGCGCAGCCTCACCGCCGGCAACGTCGTCGGCACCTTCGGCTACCTCCCTCCCGAGCAGCTTCGCTCGCCGCCCGCCGCCGCGAGCCCGCGGTGGGATGTGTTCTCGCTCGGGTGCATCATGTACGAGTGCGCCGCGGGACAGCCCCCCTTCGCGGGGCGAGATCGCGCGCAGATCGCTGCAAAAATGCTCGCAGAATCTCCGCCCACGCTGCGAGAGACCGGCGCCGCGGTGAGCCTCGCCATGGACGAGCTCGTCCGCGCGATGATCGCGAGCGCGCCCGAGCAGCGGCCCGCTGACGCGGACGCGGTGCGCGCAGCGCTCTCGTCGATCGAGCCCGAGAGCAGCGCAGAGCCGACGCACAGCGCGATCGCCGTGATCGTCGGACACCCCGCAGAGCAGACTTCGTCCGCGCAGCAAACGACGGACGTCGTCACGACCCACGGCGCCGCGAGCGGCGTGGATCGCGCGTCGCTCCCGTCGGGCGCGTGGGTGACCGAGACCGCCGACGGCGCCGCGCTCATCGTGCTGCGCGCAGAGCGCGTCGATCGAGCGCTGGTCGTGAGGGCGTTGCAGTGCGCGCTCTTGCTCTCTTCGGGCAGCGATCGGCGCTGGTGCGTCAGCGCATCGCTCGGCGCGCTCGTCGACCGTTGGCCCCGAGGACCGGCGCTGCAGCGGGCCCTCGCGCTGCGCGCGCACAGCGCGAGCGCAACGGTCGTCACCGACGCGCACACCGCCCTGTTCGCCGACGGCGCGTTCGCCCTCGCGCCGGTCGGCACCGCGTTCGTCGTCGAAGCCCCGCGCGCTTCGTGACACACTCGCGAGCTGGAGCGGAGCCCACCCATCGTGCCCTTCTGTCGTTGGCCCGTCGACGTCTCGTTGCTGCTCGCGCTCGCGTGCGCTGCGTGCAGCCAGCCGCCACCCGCGCGAGACAGCGCCGCGGACGCATCGGTGATCGACGAAGATCACCCCGAGCCCTTCGACGCGATCGCTGCGATGGACAGCGCCGCGGACGCATCGGTGATCGACGACGCCTCGAGCGACCGCCGCGCGATCGCGTACACCGACGCGCCGACGCGCGATCGCACCGCGCCCGACGCGGGCCCTCGCTGCTACGGACTGCCCCCGAGCGCGGGGCTTCTGCAGCACGTCGCGCACATCCCGAGAGAGTCTGGCGGCTCGTCCAACGGCGCCAGCGCGTGCGTCGGCGACGTGGACAACGACGGCGTGCGCGAGCTGATCGTCCCGCGCCTCAACGAGCCATCGGAGATCATCGGCCCCGATTGGTGCTCGCGCGGACGCGTGCTGCTGCCCAACTACGCGCGCGGGTGCTTCGTCGCCGACCTCGACGGAGACCGACGCAACGAGCTCGTCGTGATCGGCAACGAGGGATGGTCGGGGCGCGGCATGCTCGAGGTCGGCCGCGTCGAGCGCGCGACCGCCAGCGATCGGACGCTCGAGAGCCATGTCTTTCGAGACCTCTGGCCCTTCGAAGAAAACCGCCCCATCGCGACCGCTACGACGAGCCACGCGAACGTGATCGACCTCGACGGAGACGGGCGGCTCGAGCTGTTCGTCGGCGGAAACTTTCCGCGCGCGTTCGTGCGCGTGTGGGAGCTCGCGACGCCTCCCCCGTCGTCCACGTGGACGGAGGTGCTCGACCTCGACCTCGTCGGATCGCTCAACGACAGCGTCGGCTCGCTCTCGGAGGACATCGACGGCGACGGAACCCGCGAGGCCATCGTCGTCGGCAGCTGCGCCCCCGCGGGCACGCAGCACGGACACAGAGTGTGGCGACGCTGGGATCAGCCGCCCATCCTGCTCCCGCGGCGGGACCCGTCGCACCTGATCGTCGCCGACCTCGACGGGGTTTCTCCGCCCGAGGTCGTGATCGCCAACCGCTCCAACTGCGACTCGAACGCGGTCTCGTCGTGGCCGCTCGAGGTGCACCGCTTCGACGGCGCGCGCAACGCGCTCAGCCTCGTCGCGCAGCGCGTGACGGGCCTGCAGCAGCGCGAGGCCAACCTCATCGCAGCCATCGACGTCGTGGGCAGCCCCGCGAGCGAAGTGCTCTATTGCTCGACCCCCAGCGGAGTCTTGGTCGCGCCGCGAACGTGCGCGCTCTTCGCGCTCGAGTCGACGCCCACCAACGCCCTCGTCCCCGTGATCGCGCCCGGCGAGATGACAGCCTTTCGGTGGGCCTCTCCGCCGAGGCTCGGCGGCTTCGACGGAATGATCGTCGACGACCTCGACGGCGACGGCGCGCGCGAGGTGTTTCTCTTCGGCCAAGAGCACATCGACGTGCTGCGCGGCCCGCGAAGATAGGCTCGCGGTCGGTCAGCCCTTGGCGCCGCGGGGACGGGCGATCTTGTAGCGCTCGAGCCAGGTGACCAGCGTGCGGCGCGAGATGCCGAGGTGCTCGGCGGCGCGGGTTTGATTTCCCGCACATGATTCCAAGGCGCGCTCGATGGCGGCGCGGGTGAGGCCCGGCGTCTTCGGCGCCCTCCCCTCGTGCGCGGGCTCGTCCGCAGGCGGCGCAGGGACAGCGGCGGGCGCCACCGGGGCAACAGCAGCGATCGGGGCGACGAGAGCGCTCTGGCCGACGGGCTGCGCGAGCAAGTGCTCTCGCTCGATCGTGGCGCCGTCGCACAGGAGCACGGCGCGCTCGACCGAGTGGCGCAGCTCGCGGATGTTGCCGGGCCACGCGTAGGACTCGAGCCACGCGAGGGCGTCTCTCGAGAACGTGGGCTCGACTACGCGGCGGTAGCGCGCGCACGCCCCGCGCACGAAGGATCGAGCGAGCGAGGCGATCTCCGAGCGGCGCTCGCGCAGCGGCGGGACACGCAAGAGCACGCCCGCGAGGCGAAAGTACAAATCCCCGCGAAATTGCCCGCGCGCGACGGACTCTTCGAGGTTCTTGTGCGTCGCGGCGACGAAGCGCACGTCCACGGGCCTGGGCGCGACCCCGCCGACGCGGATCACCTTGCGCTCTTCGAGCACGCGCAAGAGCTTGGCTTGCGCGGTCAGGGGCAGGTCGCCGATTTCGTCGAGCAGGACCGTGCCCCCGTCGGCGGTCTCGATGAGCCCGGGCTTGGCGCCGCTCGCGCCGGTGAACGCGCCCTTCTCGTGGCCGAACAGCTCGCTCTCGAGCAGGCTCTCGCTGAGCGCCGCGCAGTTGAGCCGCACGAGCGGGCGGCGCGCGCGCGGAGAGTGCCCGTGCAGGGCCTCGGCGAGCACTTCTTTGCCCACGCCGGTCTCGCCCAAGACCAGCACAGGGATGTCCGACGCGGCGACGCGGTCGATCATCGCGTAGATGGCGCGCATCGCGGGGTCGTCCACGACGACGGCGCTGCGATCACCGCTGCGCGCTGGCGCTTCGTCGCGCAGAAACGTGGGGACGAGCACCACAGTGACCGCGCCGAGGCGCATCGAGTCGCCGGGCGCGAGGGCGATGGACTCCCCGTGTTTGAGCGGGGATTCAGAGATGGTCCCGTCGGGCTGCGCGCGGCGGACGAAGGTCCCGTTGGTGCTGCCGAGGTCTTCGATCACGAGGCCCGGCATGGTGATCGAGGCGTGCTCGCGAGAGAGCGAGCGGTGCGGGACGCACACGTTGACCTCCGTCGCGCGGCCGATCACGAGGCGGCCCGCGTCGGGCAGGGTCTGCACCGAGGTCTGGCCGTCGACGACGAACACGAGGTCGACGCGATCCGCCGTGGAAAATGGCGGCAGCGTCGCGGTACTGGCGGTCTCCTTCATCGCAAGCGAAGGCACGGTACCGCACGAGAGCTGTTGGTCGTGAATACTCAGCATGCGCATGGGCCCACCGTCGAGACCAGCGGTCTGGTGCACGATCGAGGCCGCTTGAACTGCACGAGAATTCGCTGAGGATCGGCGATGCAACAATGGAGCGCTGCGCAGTTCGCGCAGGACGACGGCGGTTGTGCTGCGCGATTGGCGAGGACGGGCGGAGAGTTCGCGGAGAGTTAACCGACTGTTAACGTCGCGGCGGGTATCAACCGGCCCGCCATGAAGCGGGTCGAAGCGATCATCAAGCCGTTCAAGCTGGACGAAGTGAAGGATGCCCTGGCCGAGGTTGGCATCCAGGGCATGACCGTCACCGAAGTGAAGGGCTTCGGACGCACCGGCGGAAAGAAAGAAGTCTACCGAGGCAGCGCCTACGTCGTGGACTTCGTTCCGAAGGTGAAGCTCGAGATCGTGGTGCACGACAACCAGGTCGCAGCGGTGATCGACGCGATCGAGCGCACCGCCAAGACTGGCCGCATCGGCGACGGAAAGATCTTCGTCATCCCGATCGAAGAAGCCGTGCGCATCCGCACTGGTGAGCGCGGCGACGAGGCCATTTAATTTCTCCGTAGATTCACGACAGGAAAAGGGAATTTCGATGCAACCGAAGGACGCGATCGAGCTCGGACGTAAGCACAACGCCGTGATGGTGGACCTCAAGTTCTGCGACCTGCTGGGGCAGTGGCAGCACACGAGCGTTCCGTTTCATCGCCTGACGGAGGACGCCTTCGAGGACGGCTTCGGCTTCGACGGCAGCTCCATCCGCGGATGGAAGGCCATCAAC
>JAAFIF010000039.1:0-52919 GCA_013298625.1 Myxococcales bacterium | reverse complement strand
TCGGACATGCTCTTGCTCCCCGAGGCTCCCACGGCGCGCATGGACCCGTTCATGGCGCAGCCGACGCTCTCGCTGATCTGCAACATCGTCGACCCGATCACGCGCCAGCCCTACGGACGCGACCCGCGCTACATCGCCCGCAAGGCCGAGGCGTACCTCAAGAGCACCAACATCGCGGACACCGTTTACTGTGGCCCCGAGGCGGAGTTCTTCATCTTCGACGACGTCCGCTACGAAGTGAAGCCGCAGTCGCAGTTCTTCGCGGTCGACTCCGAAGAAGCCACGTGGAACTCGGGCAACGGCGAGAAGAACCTCGGCTACACGATCCGCAACAAGCAGGGCTACTTCCCCGTCGCGCCGCACGACCGGCTGATGGATATCCGCACCGAGATGTGCCAGTGCCTCGAGGCCGTCGGCATCGAGGTCGAGACGTCGCACCACGAGGTCGCCACCGCGGGCCAGTGCGAGATCGACATGAAGTTCGACTCGCTCGTGACCATGGCGGACAAGCTCCTGTGGTTCAAATACGTGGTGAAGAACGTCTCGTTTCGCAACGGGCGCAGCGCGACGTTCATGCCCAAGCCCCTCTACGGTGACAACGGCTCGGGCATGCACGTGCACCAGTCGCTGTGGAAGAACGGCAAGCCGCTGTTCGCCGGCGACGGCTATGCGGGCATGAGCGAGATGGCGATGCACTACATCGCCGGAGTGCTCAAGCACGCCAAGGCCCTCAACGCGATCACCAACCCGACGGTCAACAGCTACCGCCGTTTGGTCCCCGGCTACGAAGCGCCGGTCAACCTCGCGTACTCGTCGCGCAACCGCTCGGCCTCGATCCGTATCCCGATGTTCTCGTCGAGCCCGAAGGCCAAGCGCATCGAAGTGCGCTTCCCCGACCCGTCGTGCAACGGCTACCTCGCCTTCGCCGCCCTCATGATGGCCGGCCTCGACGGAATCATGAACCGCCTCTCCCCCGGCGACGCCCTCGACAAGGACATCTACTCGCTCTCGCCCGAAGAAGCGAAGAGCGTCCCGCAGGTGTCCGGCTCGCTCCCCGAGGCGCTCGACGCCCTCGAAGCGGACCACGAGTTCTTGCTCAAGGGAGACGTGTTCACCAAGGACCTGCTCGAGACCTGGATCGAGTACAAGCGCTCGAGCGAAGTGGACCCCGTCCGCCTCCGCCCGACGCCCATGGAGTACTTTCTCTACTACGACGTTTGATTTCGTGTGCGTAGTGGGGGGGGGGCGGTGAGCAGCGGGGCGCTCGCAGCACCCTCGCGACGCCAAGATCGTGACGCGTGAGCGACCTTCGGGGGCGTCGCTCGCACGCACCGTTCGCGCCTCGGGCGCACGGTTCGCGCGCGCCCACACATTCAACTCACCTGCGAATCACCGATGTCCGCACCCGTTGCGCGATCTCACGATTTCGCCCGCGCGCCGCGGAAACTTGTTCGCTTCACACCCGCCCGAGACGCGCCCAATGTCCTCGGCACCATGAAGCGTTTGTCCCTCGTCTTCGTCGCGGTTGCAGCCCTCGCCATCAACGCATGCAAGCACGAGCAGGCCCCGACCCCGACGCCGCGCGCACAGCCCTCGCCCGCGCAGCGCGCGCAAGAGCTCTTCACCAACCGCTGCGCGACGTGCCACGGACCGCAAGGCACCGGTGACGGCCCCGCGGCCGCCGCGCTCAACCCGCGCCCGCGCAACTTCAGGGACACCTCGTGGCACGCGCGCGCCACGGACGAGCACCTGCGCAAGGTCATCGTCGAAGGCGGAGCCTCGGTGGGCCTCAGCCCCTTGATGGCCGCCAACGCCGACCTCGCCACGGACGTCCCGCTGCGCGACGCGCTCGTCGCGCACGTCCGCACGCTCATGACCGCGCACTGAGTCGCCGTCGCGCGGCCAACGCCAACGCCAGCGCGAGCCACAGCGCATCGCTCGGGCGCAGCGCCGCCCGGCTCGGGGTCGCCCTGCAATCGCACGCGCCGCCGCTGAACGGTCTGTCCGTCGATCGCGTCGAGCCGTCGCGCGCAGGGCTCGCGTCGAGCATCACCGTCGCGTCCATCGCTGCGTCTGCCGCCATCGCGTCCACGCCCGCTTCGATCGCAGGCTCGACGACGGGCGCGCTCGCTTCGGCGTCGGCGGTCGCGTCGACGCCCGCCTCGGGCCCCGAGGGCTCGGGCCCAGCGTCGGGCGTCTCGCGGATGATCGCGCCGTGGGCGGTCGCGGTCATCGCCGCTCCCTCGACCCACGTGAGCAGCGACAGCCGCGAGGACGGAGCGCTCGCGAGGCGGACGCTGTGCGGCGTGTTCGAGCGCGCGAGGGTCGTCGACTCAGCGTCGGCCATCGACAAGCCCCGAAGGTAGTCGCTCACCACCACGGTGCTGCGCCCGCCCAACGTGCGCACGTACGCGACGCGGTAGCCATCGGCGATCGCGGTCACATCGAAAGCGCCCGGAACCTCGTTGAACGCGTGCGCGGTGAGCGGCTCGGGCATGGGGACGTCGCCCACGGGGCCGCCGGTCACGCGCAGGGCGAAGAGGTTGGGACCGTTGACGTAGACCACCGCGCAGTCGACCGGTCCGCACGCGACGCGCGGACGCTCGCCCTCGAACACAAACGATCGATCGGTGTACATCCCGCTCGTCAGCGCGGCGGGCACCCGCGCGATGCGGATTTCGCTGCGCGCCAGGGCCATGGTGATGTGCGCAGAGACGACGATGGGCTGCGCGCCGAGCATGGCGACGTCGTGTTGGCCGGGGCGGGGAGCGTCGGTGATCGAGACCACCGTCGCGCCGCCGACCATGATGGCGCCCGGGGCGCCCGCGATCACGAAGCGACGAATCACCAGCGACGGGGGAGCATCGACCCGCACGTAGCTGAGCGCGCAGCTCCCGCTGCGAGAGCAGTCGAGCTCGGGCAGATCCGTCGGCGCAAATCCAAGGGGCTGCGGCATCCCCATCGCAGGAAAGCTCGAGACGAACATGTTGCTCGGCATCCCGCCGGAGCGAAACACGCCCGCGAAGTGCGGCGCCGGCGCCGAGACCGCGCTCGCGCCGACGAGGTCGCGAGGCGAAGCCGTCATCAACGGCCCGGCGCCCGTGGTGGCCGCGGCCGTGTCGACCGCGAACAGCCGCGCTTCGGGGGTCGTCGCAACCCCGCGGTAGTGACCGACGACGATCACCGCGTTGCTCTCGGAGAGCAGCGCGGGATACGCCTGATCGACCGACGCCAGCGGCTCGATCGACGCGTCCCCGTTGAGCAGCGTGAGCTCTGCCCCCCGCGCGAGGCCAGCGAACGAGACCAGCGCCAACACACCGACGAACGCACTGCGGACCAGATGCCTCACGCTCGGTCGAGTACCCGACCCTGCTGGCAATGAGCAAACTCCGCGCGGACCGGCGACGCTCGACAGAGCGGTCGGCAGGGCGCACGCTGCGCGACCGCTGCGCACGACGCAGCGCGAAGGAGCCGTTGTCCCCCATGAGTGGTCTCGTTCAGTCGATCGTGCACTTTCTGCTCAGCGGCCTCAGCGTGTTGCTCGTGGCGGCGATCCTGCCCGGCATCCGCGTGCGCAAGTACTCCGACGCCGTGGTCTTCTCGATCATCGTCGCGCTGCTCAACGCCCTCGTGTGGAAGGTGCTCGGCATCGTCACGATCCCCGCCGCGATCCTCACCCTCGGGGTCGTGGGATTTTTTCTCAACGGGGCGATCTTTCTCGTGGCCAAGAAGGTCGTGCGCGGGGTCGAGATCGACGGTTGCCTGATCGCCTCGCTCGCCGCCCTGCTGGTGAGCGTGTGCAACGCCCTGCTCGAGTGGGCGGTACCGTACGCTGCGCGCTGACGGTGGTTGACGGATCGCGCGAGAAGACCGCAGAACCATTGATCCCTCCCCGTGCTGCTACGGGGCGGCAGGCGTGACCTACACCATCGCACACTCAACCACGTGCACGATTGATTGCACGAGATGGGTGTAACTCTGGCGTCGGTTGCGCTACGGTCCCCACCCCTTCGGGGCTCCCCATCACCCTAACAGAGCCTTTGCTATGGGCTTTGAACACTCCTCTGTGGGAGCCGAGCGACGATGACGATGACGACGTCGACCTCGACGAGCCGGCGAAGCGGCGAGCGCCGCGACAACAGTGGCTCCGACCTGATTCTCAACCCTGCCCGCGATCCAGGCTCTGAGCCTCCGCGGCCCACTCACAACCAGAAAGCACGCTTCGACCGAGCCTCGGTCGTCGGCGCGACGCTCGACGGCCGCGCATACGCCGTCGTTCGCCCGAAGAAGCAGTCACCACGCTTTCTCTTCACCACCGATGAGGGAGTCGTCGAGGTCGAGGATTTCGACCTCCCGCACGAAGAGCCGATCGTCACGGTCCGCGAGGACAACGGCGCGGTCTTGCTCGCGTTCAGCCAGGATTCTCTCTGGGAAGTAGACTTCGCCGCGAAGACCGCCACCAAGCTCGCCCTGCTCGGCGACAGCTTGTACGGCGTCGCGTACGGCCCCGACGCGCGAGTGATCGTCGCCGAGGGGACGCACCTCAAGGTGCTCAAGCGCACCGAGGGCAAGGTCGAGGTCGAGCGCAAGGTGCAGATCGGGGCATACCTGCTCGCATCGACGCGCAACGGCCGGCTGCTCGCCACGCTCACGCACGACAGCGACGGTCACCACGTGGTGCTGCTCGGCTGGCACGAGGGCGCGCTGCGCAGGCTCGGCCGCGTGAAGTGCAACGCCGAGGCGCTCTGGGCGCAGGGCGGCAGGATCTTCGTGCGCGCCTACGAGACGCGCGAGATCGCCACGCTCGACCGGTTCTTGATGGGCCTCGACGCGAGCCCCGAGTCCTTCGAGCTCGTCCCCAACGTGGGCGAGAAGGTCAAAGGGCCCGTGCGCAAGCAGGGCGCGTTCGCCGTCGACGGCGGCGAAGGCGGCGTGAGCTTCAACTTCGTCGGACCGCGCCCGAAAGAGCTCGGCGTCGACGACGCAGAAGTGCCTCGCGACGCAGCGCGCTTGTTCGAGTACACCAACGAGTGGCACGTCGAAGACGAGGACACCGTCCTCGGGTGGAAGCGCGGCAAAGGCCAGAAGCGCTTCGCGGTCTACGACGGCGGCCGCTTCGTCGAGAGCGAGCTGCGCGTGAAGGACCCGGGCTCGGTCATGACCCTGCGGTGGGACCGCTCGTCGTGCCTCGCGACGACGGCGCGCGACACCAAGGTGTGGATGGTCGATCTGCGCCACGGACGGTGTATTCCCATCGCGACGTTCGAAGACGACGTGAAGGGATTGGCCTTCGCGCTCGGCGGGCTCGCGCTCGCCGTCACCACCCGGCACGCGATCCTGTGCGGCGTCGAAGGACGTCGCCCCGGAGCGATGTCGCGCATCGAGCTGCCGTGCGAAGCGGTCGCGACCCTGTACTCGGGCCGCGTCCACATCGTCGTCAGCGCCAACGCGCCGAAGGTCCACGTGTGGGGCCTCTACGACGAGACCCTCCGCGAGCTGTGCACGTTCGACGTTCCATCGGCCAAGCTCTATGCGCGCGAAGGCCGCGCGTGGGTCGAGGTCGACGGCGGAGAGTGGTACGAGATCGTCGGCGTCGAAGCGGCGTGGCGCGCGGGCGAAGCGTCGCCGGCGAAGTACGAGGCGATCGAGATGGTCGCCGTTCCGCTGACGGCCGAGCGCTGACACGGGCGGACAACCAACGGAGGGGGGACTGCGCGCAACACGCTGCTTTTTCGGCAGCGTCGCGACGCTTTGCGCGCCGGTCGCGACGGCGCTGGGTTGGGTGATCGCGCGCTCGACCGCGGCGCAACACCAACGCTTGCCACGACGGGGCGTTCGCGAACACCATCCGCGCCCATGACGGACTCCAACGCCTCCCGAGGGCGAGCGGTGGCGCGCACCCCGCGCGCGCGCAGAACGGTCGCCCTCACCGGCGCCGACGGCTTTCTCGGGCGCAACCTCATCGGGCTGCTCGAAGACGACGACCGCGTCGGGCGCATCGTCGCGCTCGACATCGAGCAGCCTCCCACGGCGGGACGCAAGACGCGCTTCTACAAGGTCGACCTGACGCAGCCCACGGTGGACGCGCGCATGGCCGAGATCCTCGCGGCCGAAGGCGTCGACACGTTCTTGCACCTGGCGTTTCTGGCCTCGCCCACCTACGCGAGCGCCTGGGCCCACGAGCTCGAGTCCGTGGGAACGATGCACGTCCTCAACGCCTGCCGCGAGCGCCCCGTGCACAAGTTCGTGCTGTGGTCGCAGACGCTCTTGTATGGAGCCCACCCGTCCAACCCCAATTTCTTGAGCGAGTCGCACCCGCTGCGCGGCAACAAAGAGAGCAGGTTTTTGACGGACAAAATCGAAGCCGAGGCCGTCGTTCAGCGCTTCGCCAGGCAGATGCCGCAGACCGTCGTGTCCGTGCTTCGCATGGCCCCGATCCTCGGCCCGACGGTGAAGAACTACCTCTCGCGCTACCTCGGCCGAAGGCTCGTCCCCACGCTCATGGGCTTCGACCCGCTCATGCAGTTTCTGCACGAGGTCGACGCGCTCGCGGCGCTCAAGCTCGCGACCATGAAGGACGTGCCCGGCGTGTTCAACATCGTCGGCGATGGCGTGCTCCCGCTCAGCAAAGTGATCGAGCTCGCCGGCCGCACCGCGTGGCCCGTGCTCGCCCCGGTCGCGCGCCCCGTCGCCAGCTTGCTCTGGGCCGCGCAGCTGCTCGAAGCCCCATCGAGCTGGGTCGATTACCTCCGCTGGATCTGCGTCGCCGACGGCGAGCGCGCCCGCAACGTCCTGAAGTTTCGCCCCGCGTTCACCACGCGCGAGGCCGTGCTCGACTACGCCGGAGCACAGCGCCTGCGCGACGCGCGGCTGCTCCGCGCTTGATGCCCGAAGATTTGTACGGAGACCGTCATGACCAAGAAAGTCCTCGGCAACGACCCGTTTGCCAGCGCGAGCAACGAAGCGGACAAGAGCGAAGGATCGCCTGCAAAATCAGCGGCGAAACCAAGCGCAAAGCCGAGCGGTAGACCCTCGAAGCGCCCGTCCGCCAAGGCCTCGAAGCCCAGCGCGAAGCCGAGCGCCAGGCCCTCGAAGCGCCCCAGCAAGGCCGCACCCGTGAGCGCGACCGAGCACGACGAAGAGCCGCTGCTCATCGCCGCGGTTCCGAAGGTGCCCGCAGAGGCCAAAGAGATCGAGCGCGAGCCCGTTGCGAGCGAGCCCGCCGCGAGCGAGACCACCGCGAGCGAGACCATTGCCAATGAGCCCGTTGTCACTGAGCCCACGCTGGCCGCGAGCGAGACCACCGCGAGCGACGAAGAGCGCGCGGCGATCGACGAAGCGGGCGCAGAGGCCTCCGTCGCCACCGACGCCGCAGCGCGCGACGAAGAGAGCCCCGCGGTCGCGAGCGAGCCCGAAGGAAGCATCGAAGACCGCATCCGCGACCTCGAATCGCAGCTCGACGTCCTGCTCGCCAAGACTGGCCGAGAGCGCGCCCCCGAAGCGCCGACGCCCGCAGCCAACGCCAACGAAGAGCCCGCAGTCGCAGTGGCCAGCACGACGAAGAGCGTCGCCGAGCCCGCGGACGACAGCGATCCGGCGGACATCGTGTCGAGCGAGTTCTACGCGCGACAGTGGGGCCGCGTCGCGCTGCGCGACCGCGCTGAAGAAGTGGACGAGTTTGGGCTCGATCAAGAGTTCAGCCGCCGCGCCCAGCCCGTGATCGACGCGCTCTACACGAAGTGGTGGCGCGTCGAGACGGCGGGCGCAGAGAACGTCCCCGACGGAGGCCGCGTGATCCTCTGCGCCAACCACGCCGGGGCGGTCCCGTACGACGGGCTCATGCTCGCCGCGGCCCTTCGACGTGAGCACCCCGCGCGGCGCACGCTGCGATGGCTCGCGGACGACTTCGTGTTTCACTTTCCGTTCATGGGCGTCGCGCTCAACCGCCTCGGCGCCGTGCGCGCGTGCCAAGAGAACGCCGAGCGGCTGCTGCGCAGCTCCAACGTCGTGGGGGTGTTTCCCGAGGGCGTCAAAGGCGTCTCGAAGTCCTTCGGCGAGCGATACCAGCTTCAGCGCTTCGGCCGCGGCGGGCACATCAAGCTCGCCCTCCGAACGCGCACGCCCATCGTCCCCGTCGCCATCGTCGGCAGCGAAGAGACCCACCCGATGCTGCCCACCGGGCCCATCGCCAAGCTGCTCAACATGCAGTTTCTGCCCGTGACGCCCACGTTTCCGTGGCTCGGACCGCTGGGCCTCGTCCCGCTGCCCTCCAAGTGGTCGATCACGTTCTTGCCCGCCATCCCCGTCGACGGATACGACAAGGACGCAGCGGACGACGAGCTGCTCGTCGGCAGGCTCAACGAGAAGGTCCGCGCCGCGATTCAAGACGAGCTCTCTCGCCGCGTCCGCGCCCGGCAGAGCGCCTTTCGCTGAAGGTTGACAGCCTGTCAATCTAGCGGAGCCGACGCCTCGCCGAGCACCTCGGCGACCGCGGTTTCGCCCAAGCCGAGCAGCGCAGCGATGCCCTCGAGCGCCTCGTGCTCGCGTGTGGACACCCGGCCGTCCGCGCGGGCGACGAGCACCATGTCCTCGAGGATCTTCTGCCGATCGACGTACGAGAGCGCGAGCGCGAGCACCTCGGCGAGCTCGACCATGCGGATCTGCTGCTCTTCGAGCGAGAGCGCCCGCAGCTTCGCGTGCAGCGCGCGGTAGCCCTCGGCCAGGCGAGCGATCACCCGCGCCTCGGACTTGGACGTCCCGCGCGTCGCCTCGGCGACAGAGATGGCCCCGAGCAACACCAGCTCGGCGACGTCTTCGCGGTCGATCTTCGCGTCGAGCACCGTGGGGTTCATCAGCTTCACGATGCGCTTCACGTGCGCCTCGAGCTGCTTCTCGCTCAGCGATCCGCCCTTCTCGTCGCGCAGCCGATGAAACGTCTCCGACCGATGAAACAGCTCGATCGCGACCGCGCGCAGCTCTCCGTACGGGTGCGTGTCGAGCCCTTCGGCCGAGACGTTGGGCGGGATCACCTCGTCCATTCGCTTGCGCGCGTGCTCGAGAAAGGACATCGGGTCGCCGAACGCCGAGCGCCTGCGCACGCCGGTCGTGAACATCATCTCGGCGCGCAGGGCCACCTTGAGGTCCGGGCAGCACAAGAGCCCCACGCGGTCCGCCGAGAGCTCTTGGTAGCGCTTGAGCGCGAAGCTGCGCAGCGAGGTGATCCCCGTGGTGTTTCCGCGGTCGGCGCGCATCGTGTCGAGGTGCCCGAGGATCGCGTGGCCGATCTCGTGGCCGAGGACGTAGGCGAGCTCGTCGTCTTCGAACGTGTCGATCGACCCAGAGGTGACGTCGATCACGATGCGGTTGTCCGAGGTCGTCGTGACCATCGCGTTGAGCGACGCGTCGTTGATGCAAAACAGCTCGACCGTCGCGGTCAGCCCCAGCGCGCGCTTGCAGCGATCGAGCACCGCGAACAGCGCGGGCATCATGCGCGCAGAGAGCTTCACGCGGCCGGGCGTGAGCGTCCCGTGCTGCAGGGTCTTGGCGTCGCTCGCGTCTTTCTCCGCGTGAAACGACTGCAGCTCGCGCAGGTAGTCCTCGTCCGCGAGCAAGAGCGAGAGCATCTCTTTCTCTCCGTCGAAGCGCACCGCGTCGAGGTCGAGCGCGCAGAGCTTCTGCCAGGACTTCGCGCGCCGACGAAAGAGCGACTGCACCCCGCGCGAGCTCGCGTCGAAGCTCGCCATCGCGCCGGGCTTGAGCGTGAAGCGCCCGTACTGCGCGCCGTTGACGCGCCGCCAGCGGCCGGTGAACTCGCCCTTCTTCCAGCGCCCGACGTACGCGTACGTATCGCCGTCGGCGTAGCGCTTGCGAAAGCGCAGCGCGCCGCTCTCGCGCTCGTAGCGGCCCTCGATCGCGAAGCGCACGTCGCCGTTGGAGCCGGCGCCGTCGAGCGCGCTCTGGTGCTCTCCGTGAAACTTCAGCTCGCAGTCCATCACCGCAGCATCGCTCTCGGTCCCCTCGACGGTCTGCGCGGTGTACTGCTCGGTCCAAGGGCCGCTCTGCGGCGCGTCGGCGTGCTTCGAGTGCGTCACGATCGCGAGGATGCCGCAGGAGGTGCGCGAGGCCAAGAGGCGATCCGTCGCAGAAAACTCTGTCGATTTCGACGCGATCACGTATCGTTCGCGCGCTGTGGAGCGCCGAGATCCAGCCGCGGACGCACGTCGCACCGGCGCGAAATCGCGCGCGTTTGCGCTGTGCCTGTGCGCGCTCTCGGCGACCCCGTCCGTCGCCATCGCGCAGAGCGAAGACCGCGACGCGCTGCCAGGTACGTGGCGGGTCCCGTCGCCAGTGGCGGCGCGCACCCTCGTCGCGATCTCCGGCGCCGCGGGCTACGGGTACACCGAGGCCGTGATCAACGGGCGCGACACGCACCACCGCGCGGCGGGCTCGTTCGCGATCGCGCTGCGGCCGACGTCGTGGCTGTCGTTTGGCGCGCGCTTCGACGGCCGCTTCGACGTTCACTCGATCGACGGCGTCTACGATGACGGGCTCGTGGGCGAGCCGAGGGTCAACGTTCGCGTCGCGGGGCGCGTCGCAGGCGCGCTGGGATTGGGCGCGCAATTCACGTTGTTCGCGCCTGGGGCGCTGGCCCCGTCGCTGATCCCCGAGGCGCTCAGCGGAGAGCTGCAAGCCTTCGGCGGCTACGTCTCGACGGACGGGAGGATCTCGCTCGTCCTGCGCGCAGGCGCGCGCTTCGATCAGAGCGCAAACAGCGCGCGGGACGCCGATCGGTTGAGCCCCTCGGATCGCCTCTCGCTCGGCGTCAACGCGTCGCACGCGATCCTCGTGGGCGCGGCGTTCTCGGCGAAGCTCGGGCTCATCGAGCCGTGGGCCGAGTGGACGTGGGACGCGCTGCTCACGGACCGAGCGCCGCTCGCGGCGAGCCCGATGCACGTCACCGCGGGCGCGCGACTGCACCCGAGCGCGTCGCTGCACGTGCACCCTGGGCTGCTCGTCGACGTGAGCCCGAGCGCGCGCGCGTCGATCGATCCCGGAGCGCCGCTGGTCGCAGCGAGCCCGCGCGTGGCGGTGATGTTCACGTTGGGGCTGGGATTTCCCTCGCCGATCGCGCCGAGGCCGGCGATCGTGGCCGCGCGAAGAACGGCTGCTCCGAGGCGGCCTGTGATCGTCGCGCCGCCGCCGGTGGTGGTCGTCACGCCCCCGGTCCCGCCGCCGCGCGAAGAGCCCGCGGGGCTCGAAGGCGTCGTCCGCGACCCGCGCGGAGAGCCCGTGGCCGACGCGGTCGTGATCGTTCGGCGCGGAGACACGGTCGTGCGCGAGCTGCGCACGGACGCGAGCGGACGCTGGTCGCTCGACGACGTGGAGCCGGGCGACTACACGATCGTCGTTCGCGGAGCCTCTGGCGCCGAGCGCTCTGCGCCCGTCACCGCGCGCCGCGGAGCCAGCCGCGCGCAAGCCGAGGTCACGGTCGAGACCGTCGCCACGTTGGGCGCCCAGCTGCGCGGAACCGTGCGCGCCTTCAGCGGCGACGGCGTCCCCGCGACCATCCGCGTGATCGAGCTGCAACAGACGCTCACCGCGGCCGCGGACGGGACCTTCTCGATCGCCGTGGAGCCGAGGACGTACACCGTCGAGTTCAGCCACGAAGGGTTTCAGTCGCAGCGAAGACGGGCCACCGTGCGCGCGCAAGGCGTGGTGATCCTCAACATCGACCTGCGACCGGCCGCTCCGCGGAGACGCCGTCGATGAAGCGCCAGGCGAGGATCATCCTCGCGATCGCGATCCTGGTGTTGATCGGCGCGGGCGTCGTGATCGGCGTGGTGATCTCTCGCGCGGGCGTCGTCGCCGAGCTGCTCGCCGCCGAGGGCTCGGTGCAGAGCCAGCACGCGGGCGCGCAGTGGGCGAGCGCGCCGGGCCGTGACCGCTATCGCCTCGGCGACGCGCTGCGCACGGGCGAGCGCAGCACGGCGCGCGTCCGCATGCGCGCGGGCGGCGGGATCGAGCTTCGACCCCGCACGACGGTGCACTTCGCCGCGGCGCGACCGGGGTCCAACGCGCCTGCGATCCGCATCGAGCGGGGCGAAGTGCAGCTGCAAGCAGACTCGCCGCTGTCCATCTCGACGGGCGGCGGCGTCGTGCGCGTCGAGCCCGGCGGAAGAGTGCGGCTCACGGCGGACGGGCTCGTGTTGCACGTGCGCGTGGATTTCGGTCGCGCCGTGCTCGAGCGCGACGGAGCGCCGAGCGCGGCCATCGCCGAGGGCGCGACGGTGGACGTCTCGGTCGAAGGAGCGAGCCCGCAGCGCGAGATCGACGCGGGGATGCCAGCGATCGAAGCGCCCGTTCGCGACGCGAGCGACCGCGACGTGCTCGACCGCGACGCGTTCGAGCGCGACGTGCTGAGCGACGCGAGCGAGGACGGCGCGAGCGAGGACGGCGCGAGCGAGCAAGCGAGCGCAAGCGCGGCGCGCGCGGTCGCAGCGGTGTTCACCGACGCGCCAGCGGACCTGTCGATCAGCGCGGGAGAGTCCGCGAGCGTTCATGCGCCAGCGCTGCCTGTGCGCGTGACGCTCGAGCTCGGCGCGCGCTGCGCTGCGGGCGCGCAGGTGAGCGTGAGCTCCCGCGGGGCGACGCACGAGGCGCGCGCGACGGGCTCGTTGACGCTCGCGCTCTCAGCGGGCGTGCACGCCGTGCGCGCGCGGTGCGAGGGCGCGAGGACGACGCTGCGATCGACGATCGACGTGGACAGCGCGAGCGGCGCGGCGGCGCTCCCGTCGCGGCCCGCGCAGAGCGACATCGAGATCGACGGACACAACTACACGGTGCTCTATCAGAACCTCTTGCCGATCCTTCGCGTGCGGTGGCCGAGCGCGCCGCCCTCGAGCGCGGGCTACGCGCTGCGCGTGCGCGACGCGCGCGGAAGAGAGAGCACCGTCGAGGCGAGCAGCGCGACCGTCACGCTCGCGTCGGGGCAGGTTCGAGATGGGACCGTGCGGCTGTCGATGCAGGCCAAGAGCGGCGGAGCGCGCTCGCCCGAGACGTCGGTGACGGTCTTGTTCGACAACGACGCGAACACGGCGCACATCCGCGCGCCCAGGCCAGGCGAGGCGCTCTCGCAGACGGTGGCGATCGAGGGGACGGCGCTCGAAGGCTCGACGGTGACCGCGGGGACCGAGCCGCTGCCGCTCGACGGACAGCGCAGATTTCAGGGTGAAATCGCGCTCGGCGCGTCCCCCTCGCTCGTCATCATGATCCGGCACCGATCGAGCGGAACGCACTACTATGTGCGCCGCGCCTCCCCATGAACGACCGCGTCGAACACCTGCTCGCCAACGACCCGCTCATCGGTCGCACGGTGCTCGGACGCTTCGAGGTCCTGCGGCCCCTCGCGCGGGGCGGGATGGGCGTGCTCTACCTCGCGCGCACGCTCGGCGCGAAGGGCTTCGTGAAGCCCGTCGTGGTCAAGCGGCTGGGGACGGACACGAGCGACGAGATGCTTCGGATGTTCGTGCGCGAGGCGCAGGTGATGGCGCACTTGAGCCATCCGAACATCGTTCAAGCGATCGATTTCAACCGCGAGGGGTCGCAGTACCTGCTCGTGCTCGAGTACGTCGAGGGGTACACGCTGGGGCGGTGGGCGAAGTTCATGCGCGCGAACGGCAGGGAGTTTCCCGTGCAATTCGCGGTGCAGATCGTGCTCGACGTGCTCGAGGCGCTCGCCTACGCGCACGGGCTCACCGCGCAAGACGGCAGCGCAGCGACAGTCATCCACCGCGACGTCACGCCCTCCAACGTGATGCTCAGCACCGACGGCCACGTGAAGCTGCTCGACTTCGGCATCGCGCGGCTCGAGCACGAGCGCTCGGCCGAAGGCCCCGACGGCCCGACGATCAAAGGCAAGTTCGCGTTTCTCGCGCCCGAGGTGCTCGCGGGCGATCCACCGACCGCCAACAGCGACGTGTACTCCGCGGCGGTGATGCTCCACGAGCTGCTGGTGGGCCGCAACGAGTTCGCCGCAGACGACCTCTCGGCCACGCTCGTCAACGTGGTCAAGCACCGCCCCTCGCGGCTCGACGCGGTGCGCGCAGACGTGTCGAGCGAGCTCGCCGCGGTGATCGAGCACGCGCTCGAGAAGGTCCCCTCGCTGCGCTTCGCGACAGCGCAAGAGTTCGCCGCGGCCCTGCGCGCGGCGCGCGGCGCGGACCCGCAGCGCGTGCGAGAGGCGCTGGTGGCGCAGCTTCGACAAGACTTCTTCGACCCCAAGCTCGTCGACGCGATGGGCGGCTACGACCTGCGCACCCTCGCCCACGCCTGGCAGAGCGAGCCGACGCCGCGCCCGTCGATCACCGCGGTCGACCCCGCCTCGCCGAACGCGCAAGAGCAGCGCGCGACGCTGCCCGAGGTGCGACCCAAGCGCGCGCCGGTCGCGCTGCGCGACGACGCCGCGCCGCGAGAGCAGGGGACGTCGGCGAGCGCGCCGAAGGTGACAGCGCACACAGAATCAAGTCATCCCACGAATTCCAGCACGATCGGCGCAGCGACGACCGAGTCGCCCCGCCCCGAAGAGCCGGCGAACAAGGGCGGAGGCCTCGCGCTGGCCGCGTGGGCCGCGGTGCTCGCCGCGGTGGCTGCTCTGGGCGCCGCGGGGCTGGTGCTCTACCGATCGCAGACGACCAGCGCGCAGCAGGGCTTCGTCGTCGTCGAGGCCAACGCAGGCGCCGCGGCGAACGACAACGTCCATCCCGACGCAGCAGTCATCGAGGCGAGCGACGCGAGCGCGATCGAGCGAGAGGCGAGCGCGACGGAGCCTCCGCGAGCGGCGGCGAGCCGAGATCAAGCGGCGCGGTTGACCGCGCAGTTCGCGCGCAATCGCGCGGCGATCGAAGGGTGCGTGCGCGATCACCACGAGGCGAGCGCGACGGACATCGAGGCGATCCGGCTCGCGCTCGACGCGAGCGGCGCGGTGCGCGACGCGAGGCTCGTCCCCGCGGAGGCCGAGCAGAGCGCGGTGGGCGCGTGCGTGTTGGGAGTCGCGCGCGCGACGCGGTTCGCGCCGATGGCAGAGGCTGTCACCTTTCGGCTGCCGCTCGCGATGCACGTGCGCGGGCGGTGAGCGGGCGCAGCAGCGGGCTAGCGAGGGCGCCGCACCGAGTCCTGAGGGGCGCAGGATGCAGCCGCGGGCAGCGCGGACGATCGCGGAAGTCGTCGACAAGCCGGCGAGCGCGTCGTGCCTGAAGCGGATCGACCGCCGAGCGCACCGATCGAACTCAGCCTCACACGCGCGTGCAACGATCGTTCGACAGCGGTGTCGGCGCTGGCGAGCGTGAAGCCGAGGAGTTCGCCGGCGTTCGCGCCATTGATCGCTCGTGTTGCGGTCAGGGGGATGCCCGAGACGCCGCCATGAAATACGCTCGCGGTCCCTGCCCCGACTCGCCCTCCCGGGGACGCAGGCGGAGCCCCGATGACGATGTCCGCGAACCCATCGCGGTTGATGTCTCCTGCCCCCGCGACGGCTTGGCCGAATTCAGCGAAGGCCGCTGGTCCTTCGAGGGTGGTGCTGGCGACCGCTGCCAGCCCCGACGCTCTGCCGAGGTACAACCGCACCACTCCCGCATCTTCTCGCCCGCTCGCATCCGCCTGAAACGCTGCGAAGAGCACGTCGGAGAAGCCATCTCCGTTGACGTCGCCAGCGCTGGCGACAGCGTTGCCGAAAAAGTCGATCGTCGCGACGCCAGAAATGGCCTGGTACGAGCTGCTGATCCCTGAGGCGCTGCCGTGACTGACGATCACCATTCCTGCGCCTGCCAACCCGCCCGGGCTGGATTCGGGCGCTCCGGCGATGATGTCTGCGTAGCCGTCGCCGTCGATGTCTCCGGCGCTCGCGACGGAGGCTCCGAGCTCGCCGCTCGTGCTGAGCGGTCCTTCGAGCGTGCGATTGGGGGAGTTCGTGATCCCCGAAAGACTGCCGTGGTACACCCTCACCGCGCCGGGAAAGAAGGAGCTGCGAGCGGCCAGGGGCAGCCCGACCACGACGTCCGTGAAGCCGTCTCCGTTGACGTCTCCTGCGCTGGCGACGGACGAGCCCAACAGCGCGTTCGAGGGCCCGAGGAGCGTAGCGGCGGGAGACGCGCTGACTCCGAGAGCGCTGCCATGAAACACGTTCGCTGCTCCGTTGCCGCCCGAAGCGAGCGGCGCGCCCACGACGAGGTCCGCGAATCCGTCGCCGTTGACATCGCCGGCGCTCGCGACGGACCGGCCGAACTCTGTGCCTGCGGTGGCTCCGTCGATCGTGCGCGCGCCGACGTCGGTGAGCCCCAAAGGCCCGCCGAGATACACGGTGATCGAGCCAGCGAAGGCGCGGCCTCCGGGAGCAGCGCCCGGTGATCCGACGATCACGTCCCCGTATCCATCGCCGTTGACGTCGCCAGCGCGCGCCACGCTCGCGGGGTGTCGATCACCAGGGATTCCGCCGGCAATCGTGCGAGCGGCGGTGGCGGCGAGCCCCGTCGCCGTGCCGTGAAACACCGCCGTCCTTGCGTTGCGGTCGCCGACGATGACGTCGTCGAAGCCGTCGCCGTTGACGTCGAGGTGTGCGTTGTAGCTCGAGTCGATCGCGCCCGAATTGTCCCGCGCCGGTGTGTGAAAGAGCCACGTCGGCCCGTTGTTCGCGACGGTGTCTTCGACCGCTCCGACTCGCGCTCTTCCGCGCCAGAACACGACAGTCGACGCGGGCAACGATGCCGTTGGGCGCGCGGCTGTCCCTGTCACGCGCAAGGTCTCGATCACGCTGGAGCACGCTCGATCGCGGCACAGATCGATGACGGCGCCGTCCGCGCCGGACGGGAGCGCGAAGCGAAGCGTCGGACGCCGCAGCGTCGAGTCCCCGAGCGACACTGGCAGAATCGGGCGAACGCCGCCGTTGGCCACGCACCCGGCGCCGACCATGTGCGAGGTCGCCATGCTGCAGGACATGGTGACGTCGACCACGTCCCGCACGTCGGCGACGTCGAGGACGTCTCTCGCATCGGTCACGGCGAGGACGTCCCTCACGTCCGCGGCGTCGAGAGCGTCCGCGCGGACAGCGACGTCGAGGGCGTCCGCGCCGACGGAGGCATCGCGCACATCGGCCGCGTCGAACGCGTCCGATGCGCCTCCATCGTCGCGCGCTTGCGAGTCGAACGGAGCGAACGCGTCCGGGGTGTCCGGTAGATCGCGGTCCATCGCTGCATCGAGTCGAGTCGGCGCATCGACCGTGGCGTCCAGCGGAACCTCAGGCGGAACCGGGACCGTGGGAAGGTCGACCGACGTGCAGACCCCCTCGTCTCCGCATGTTTCGCCGCGCTCGACGCACCGCTGCGACAACGTGCACTGCTCGGGCGCGACGCTGGTGCAGCCCGTCGTGGGAGTCGAGCACTGAACGTTGAAGAAAATCCGCGCTTGTTGCGGCACGTGTTCGATGAGCGAGACTCGCTGCAGGCGCTCGATTCGAAACGCGGGCAGTCCGCTTTGCTCGGGAGCGTCGAGCACCGCGAGCACGGTCACGACGCCAGAGCGCGCCCCGCCCGCTTTCGGGACGACGCTCACGCTCCCGGGAAACAGCGCTCGACCTCGGTTGTTCAGGCGCTCGATCGAGCCCTGAGCGTTGCGAACATCATCGATGGAGTGTGTCCCCTCGAGCGCCACGAACGACAGCTCGAGCCGTCGGTCGCGATCCGCATTGCTGTCCAACAGCAGCGTGACTTGTGTCGGTCGAACTCGACAAGAGACCGAGAAAGCGCACGCCGCCAACGAAGCGAGCTGGACCATGCAGCGCGCCGAGACAGAGCGCCGAACAGAGGAGCGAGACATCCGCTAGATAAGAACACAAAGCAGTCCACGCCACCAACAGCCGCGAGCGGGTCACGGCCTCGATTCCCACGGTCCAGCGCTGCGTTCGATGGCCTCCGCTCGCGATGCACGTGCGCGGGCGGTGAGCGAGGGAGGCTACGACGCGGCGAGCTGCTCGGACGCGAACTCGATCGTGTCGACCGCGCGGGTCCAGAAGTACTCGCCGTCCGAGCGAGCCTCGCCGCGCAGGACCTGCATGACGGTCGCGCCTGCGATCGCGGCGGCGGTGAGATCGCGCGACGACTCTGCGAGGACGAGCAACGACTCGACGTCGATGTTCGCGCGGCGCGCGATCGAGCGGACGAAATCGGGCTCGCGGCGCTCGATCGGGTCGGCTTCGAAGAAGCCACGCACGCCCTTGTCGAGCCCGCCGCTGGTGCTGCGCGCGAGCAACAGCGCTAGCGCACGAGCAGGGCGAGACGAGTAGACGAAGAGCTCGCGTCCTTCGCTGCGCCAGCGCAGCAGCGCCGACGCGGCGTCGGGAAGCACCGGAACCGAGAGCTTGCCGGCCGCGAACAGCTCCTCCCACACGAGCGAGTGCAGCGCGCGCAGCGCGGGGTGCGGGCGATCTTCAGCGGTCCAGCGGTCCAGCGCCGTGAGCAGCGCGGCGTCGGTCAAGCTCGGGCGAGGGATCGAGAGTCGAACGTCGTGCAAGAGATCCGCGACATCCGCCTCGCGCGACCGGCGCTCGATGAACTCAGGAATCGCCGCGCGCGTCGCAGACGAAAGGGCGACGCGAATCCATCGCTGCGCGACGAGCACCCCTTCGAGCTCGAGCAAGATCGCTCGTCCCTGGGTGCGGGGTCGGGGCCGAAACACCATCGATTCAAGGGCACGCTTGGTCGTCATGGCAGCACTCTCTTCTTGTTCGCTGCGCGCCATCCGCAGCGCGCGAACAGAGCGCGCCGGGCACGAGCACCTCTACCAGATCAGCCGCGACGTTCATTATAGTGAACACTCTCACCATCCGTAGCTAGATGCCTGCGCCGTCGTCGAACGCCTCGCTGCGCGCGCGAGCCTGCGAAATGCTGCTGTTTTGCGGCACCGATCGAGTGAGCCAGACGTTGCCTCCGATGGTCGACCCGCTGCCGATGGTGATGCGTCCGAGGATGGTCGCGCCCGAGTAGACGACGACGTCGTCCTCGAGGATGGGGTGCCTGTCGTACTGCTTGCGCACGTGGCCGTCGGCGTCGGCGGCGAGGTTCTTCGCGCCGAGCGTCACGCCCTGGTAGATGCGGACCCGGTCGCCGATGCGGCTCGTCTCGCCGATCACCACCCCCGTTCCGTGGTCGATGAAGAAGCGCGCGCCGATCTTCGCTCCAGGGTGAATGTCGATGCCGGTGCGGCTGTGCGCGAGCTCGCTGATGATCCGTGGGATCAACGGGACGTCTCGCGTCCAGAGCGCGTGCGCGATGCGATACGCCGTGATCGCGGTGATGCCGGGGTAGCAGAGCAGGACCTCGTCGGCGCTGCGCGCCGCGGGATCGCCGTCGAACGCGGCGAGCACGTCCTGGTCGATGGCGCGGCGGATCGCAGGCAATTCGCTGGCAAATCCGGTCACCGCGCGGGCGGTTCGCTCGGCGACGGCGCCGTCACCGACGAAGCGCAGCGCGCGCTGCACTTGCGCGGTGAGCGCGCGCAGCGCGAGGTCGAGCCGCTGTCCGACGAAGTAGTCCACCGCGGACTCTTCGAGCGCGGCGTCGCCGAACACCGTGGGAAACAGCACCGCGCGCAGCAGGTCGAACAGCGACTCGACCTCGCGCTTCGAGGGCACCTCGGGGCTCGGCCGCGGCCCTGCAGCGCGCGCGGCGCGCAGCGCGTCGACCAGCGACGGAACGAGGGAGGGACTCTGCGCCTCGGCGGCGTCGCCGAGCGCGATGGGCGGCTGAGGTTGTGGCGTAGTCATCGACAAGAGAGCTGACACGAGCCGTCAGTAAAATCAACATCACCTCTACTAAAGTAGACTTGTTCACCCAATCAACACCGTCGCTCGACGGCAGGCCCCGCCCTGTGCGCCCACATTTTCGAGCGCGCGATGACCTTCTCGCTCACCGCAGCGAGCGCTGACGCGAGCAGCGCCGCAGACTCCGGCGGCTGCGCGCGACTTCGCGCAGAAGCGTCGAGCGGCTACACTGGTAGGAATGCTCCGCAACGCCGCTCTCTCGCTCACCGTCGCATCGCTGCTGGCCGGATGCGTCGCGCGCGCCGACGCTCAGCCCCGTCCGAGGCCCGACGCCTCGATCACACCGACGCGCGACGCGTCGACCACCGCGACGCGCGACGCGTCCGCGCGGTGCAGTCGCGACGAAGAATGCGGCTGGGACGACTCGTGCATGCCCACCGCTTGTGTCCTCGGAGGTCCGCGACAACCCGTCGCGTGCGCCGAGAGCAGACCCCCGCCCGGAGACTGCCGCTGCGACCAAGGAGCGTGCACGCTTCGACGCCATGCGACTGCGCCCGCGTCCGACGCCGTCCCGTGCCGCACGTGGAGAGACTGCTCGTGGCAGCTCAACCCTCTGCGCGCGGTTTCGTCGCGGCGGGTGCGACGCCCCGTGGCGCGCCCCGTTCGCCCGTGCCGCGACGGCGAGGTCGACAGCGTGTGCGTCCAAGGCACGTGTCGCATCGACGCGTACGGCTGCTGAGCGCGGGCGATGTACTGGGAGCTCTTTCTCGAGTTCGCGACGCCGCCGACCGAGCGCTTGCCCTGCCGTCGCTGCGGCGTCGCGCTCGCGATGGACGAGCCGTGCGTGAGCAGCGGCGTGTTCACCACGGTCGAGGGCGTCCCTGGCCGCGGAGCGTCGAAGAACATGCACGTGCGCTGCGCGGTCGACCTCGACGCTGAAGCGGTCGTACGGCTGCTCGACCGCGACCCGCTCGAGTTCGTGGGTCGCGCGGCCATCGACGCGCTCGCCCGCGCCCGCGTCGCGGCGATCACCGCCGCCAACAAGAAGCGCAAGAAGCCAGACACAACCGAGGCGCCCGTCGTCGAGCGCGCCCGTGATCCCCTCGGAAGACCACGGGTGCGTGTGCTCTTCACGGGGCCCTACCGAGGCCCCGAGTCGCTCTTCGTCGACCAGACGATGCCGGGACCGAAGCACGAGTTCGTGCTCGTGCGGCACACGAGCATCAAGAGCGCGCGGATCGACCCGTCGCAGCCGTGGATCGCCGCGGTCTACTTTCAGAGCGCGACCGATGGAATCGCCACCGTGCGCGGCCCGCTGCTCATCGAGTGGTCCGCGCTCGGACTGCCGCCGCCCATCATCGTGGTGACGGGCGACTCCGACGCGAGCAAGCGCGACGCGCTGGTGCTCTCGCTGCGCAAAATGCTGGCGAAAGCGGGCTTCGAAGCGGACGAATGCCCCGCCCTCACCGCGCTCAGCGTTGACGACGCCCTGCTCGAAGCGCTCGCCGCAGAGCTCGAGGCGCGCGCCGCGCTCGCGACCGAGGGCCCCAACGCAGACCGCGAAGAGCGGCTCGTCGCGAGGCTCGAAGCCGCGCTCGACGCAGGGCCCCCCGAGGCCGTGTTGCCTGCGGCGAAGAAGGCGCTTCGCGTGGTGGGTCGCGCGCGCGTCGCAGAGAAGCAGCGCGTCCTCGACGGCCTCTGCCGGGCCGCCAGCGTCCGCGCAAACACCACAGCGATCGTGCGCGCGACGCTCGAGCTCAGCGACAACCAGCTCAGCGAGGCGTGGCTGCTCGCGCTCGCGCGGACGCTGCTCGCCCCAGAGGTCGCGCACTCGTCGGCGATCGACGCGCTGTTGTCGCGCTGGCAGCGCAGCGCCGAAGACACCGAGGCGATGCCCGCGCTGCTCGTCGAAGCGCTCGAGCGAGAGCCGCCCTCGTCGGCCCGCGCGCGCAGCGCAGCCGCGTGGCTCGCGAGGCTCGGCACCAAGAAGAGCCGCGCCGCGCTGCGCGCCATCATCGAGCGCGCCGACACGTCCAAGTCGCGCCGCACGCTGATCGAGCTCGCGCTCGCCCCGCCCGCGGCGCCGAAGAAGAAGCGCTGAGCGCGCTGGTCAGCCTCGTCGCGAGAGCGCGTCCACCGCGAGCAAGATGCGCTCGTGCGTCATCGGCAGCGCGAGGGCCAGCGCGCGCTCGCGCGGCGCGAGGTGGTGCAGGGCGTCCTTGATCGCGGTCCACACCGAGAGAGAGAGCAGCAACGGGGGCTCGCCGACGGCCTTGGTCGCGCGGACGTTCTTGGTGTTGCCCGGGTTCTCGACGAGGCGCACGTCGAAGGCGCGCGGCGTGTCTTGAATACTGGGGATTTTGTAAGTGCTCGGAGAGTGCGAGAGCAGATACCCCTTGTCGTCGTAGACGAGGTTCTCGGTCGTGCACCATCCCATCCCTTGCACGAAGGCCCCCGTCACTTGCCCGACGTCGAGCGCGGCGTTGATGGGGCGTCCGAGGTCCATCAGCAGCTCGACGCGGCTCACTTCGAGCTCGCCCGTGAGTCGGTCGATGAGCACCTCGGAGCACGCCACGCCCTGGGTGAAATAGAAGAACGGGTCGCCCTTGCCCGAGAGCTTGTCGAAGTGGATCCCGGGCGTTCGATAGAACCCGTAGTCGCCGAGCTGGACGCGCGACAAAAACGACTCGCGGCAGAGCTGCGCAAAGGAGATCGAGCGCTCGGGCGCCGCGCGAACGAAGACCGCTCCGCCTTCGAAGCACACATCACTGACGTCACCGACGTCTCGGGCGTCGCTCGTGTCGAGCTCGGGCGCGGTGCCGAGGCCCGCTGTGCGCGAGGGCCAACGGTCCGGCGAGAGCTCGAAGAGCTGCAGCGCGACCTGGGCCATGCGCGCGCGAATGCGCTCGCACGCGACGAGCGCGGCGCGGGCGTTGAGGTCAGTGCCCGCGGACGCCGCGGTGGGCGAGGTGTTGTGGTTCTTCTCTGTGGACGTGGGCATGACGCGCACGCGCTCGAGCGCGACGCCGAAGCACTCGGCCACGACCATCGCGATGCGGGTGTTGACGCCCTGCCCCATCTCGGTCGCCCCGGTCGAGAGCTGGATCGTCCCGTCCTGGTGAACGTTGACCAGGGCGTTGCCCTGGTTGAGAAACCGCGTGGTGAACGAGATGCCGAACTTCACTGCGGTCAGTGAAATTCCACGCAAATGAGTCTTGCTGCGCGCGTTGAAGGCGGCGATCTCGGCTCTGCGTCGGCGGTAGTCTGCGCGCGCCTCGAGCGCCTCGAAGAGCTCGGGCAAGAGGTTGTTCTCGAGCTTCTGGCCGTAGTGCGTGACGTCGCGGCCGTCCGAGCTGTACGCGTTGCGCTTGCGCACATCGAGCGGGTCGATGCCGAGCGAATGCGCGATGTCCTCCATCACCGACTCGATCATGGCGACGCCCTTGGGCCCGCCAAAACCTCGAAACGCCGTGTGCGGATGAACGTGGGTCTTGCACACCTGCCCGACGATCCGCGCGTTGCGCAAGAAGTACGCGTTGTCCGAGTGGAGCATCGCGCGCTCCATGATCGAGGTCGACAGGTCCGCGTACGCGCCGCCGTCGCTGAACAGCCTCGCGTCGAGCGCGTCGATGCGCCCCTCGTCGTCGAAGCCCACGGCGTAGTCGATCTCGAACGGGTTGCGCTTTCCCGTCATCACCATGTCGTCGTCTTTGGTGAGCACCAGGCGCGCGGCGCGGCCGGTGCGCGTCGCGACGAGCGCGGCGAAATACGCGAACGGCGCCCCTTGGGACTCCTTTCCGCCGAAGCCGCCGCCCATGCGCTTGACCACGCAGACGACCGAGTGCGCGGGGACCCCCAGGCCGTGCGCGACGACGTGCTGCACCTCCGTGGGGTGCTGCGACGAGGCGTGGATCTCGACCTGCCCGCCCTCTCGCGGATACGCGATCGAGCAGTGAGACTCCAGGTAGAAGTGGTCTTGTCCTTGGATCTTCACGGTCCCGCGCAGCGCGTGCTTCGCGTTCGCGAGCGCCGCGTCCACGTCGCCCCGCGCGATCGTCCGCTCTGCGGCGATGAAGGACTTGGCCGCGATGGCCTCGCGCACCGAGAGGATCGCGGGCAGCGGCTCGTACTCGACCCGCACGCGCTGGCGGCCGCGCTCCATGGCCTCGCGGGTCTCTGCGGCGACCACAGCGATCGGCTCGCCGACGAAGCGCACGACGTCGTCCGCGAGCAGCGGCTGGTCTTGAATAATGGTGCCCCAGAGGTTGTGCGCGACGTCCTTCGCGGTGAACACAGCGACGACGCCCTCCGCTGCGAGCGCCGCGTCCACGTCGACGCGCACGAGCTTCGCGTGAGGCTCGCTCGAGAAGATCACGCCGACGTGAAGCTCGCCTGCGACCGGCGGGCGGTCGTCGACGAACTCGCTCGCCCCCTGGACGTGCGTGCGCGCGCTGTCGTGCGAGGGGCCCGGCGCGAGGTCGTGCACGCGGATCACTGCTGCACCTCGCCGCGCAGCTCGAAGCCGAGCTTTCGAAAGAGATTGCCCGAGAGCAGCCTGCGCCCCTGCTCGCTGCCGCGCAGGTCGCTGCGCGGGCTGACCGCCGCTTCGATCTGCGCTGCGACGGACTCCCACGCGCGCTCGTCGCGCAGCGAGACGCCCACGAGCGCGCGCTCGACCTCGCTCAACCGCAGGACCGTCGGCCCGACGCCGCCGTACGCGACGCGCGCGGCGGTGATCACGCCGTCGCGGTGCTCGAGGCAAAACGCAGCGCCGACGAAGCTGATGTCCAGGTCCCTGCGCTGGCAGATCTTGTACGCGCGAAACACGCTCGCCGCCGGGTCCGGCGCGGTGAAGCGCACGCGCGTGACGAGCTCGTCCGCGGCGAGCGACGTCTGCTTGTACCCGGTGTAGTACCGCTCGATCGAGACCCAGCGGGCGCCGCGCTCGCTCGTCAGCTCGAGCTCCGCGCCCAGCGCGAACAAGCTGGGAATCGTGTCTCCGATCGGCGATCCGTTGGCCACGTTGCCGACGAGCGTCCCGGCGTTCTTGATTTGTGGTGACGCGAACACGCGCAGCAGCGACGAGAGGTCCGGCACGAGCCCAGCGAGCGCGCGCTCGACCTCGCCCAGCGTCGCGCGGGCGCCGACGGTCACCGAGCGGCCGTCCACCACGACGCCGTCGAGCTCGCGCACGAGGTGCAACGACAGCGCCGAGCGAGCGCTGCCAGCGGGCCAGAGCTTCTGCTTGTTGACCAGCACGCCGAGGTCCGTGTTGCCCGCGATGATGCGAGCCTCGGGGCGCGCGGCGCGCAGCGCGACGAGCTCGGCCACGGTCGTCGGCGCCAGGATCGTCCCGCGCGCCTCGCTGCGAATCTGCAGGGATTCTCGCGTCGCCAGGTCCAGTGTTTGCGCGACCGCCTCGCTGTGGTGCCGCGCGACCACCGAGCGGGTGTGCTCGGGCCGCACGTCTTCGGCCGCGTCGAGGATCGGCAGATAGCCGGTGCATCGGCACAAATTGCCGGTGAGGTGATTGGCGACGGATTTGCGATCGGCGCGCTCGCCCGGGTGGTGCTCGAAGTGACCGAGCATGGCCATGACGAAGCCCGGCGTGCAGAAGCCGCACTGCGATCCATGGCTGTCGCACATCGCGCGCTGCACTTCGTGCAGGCCCTCTCGCTCGGCGACGGCCTCGATGGTGAGGACGTGGGCGCCGTCGAGCTGGGCCATCGTGAGGATGCACGAGTTGACCGGGTCGAAGCGCCAGGGGCGATCGCCGCCTGGGCGGCCGACGAGGACGGTGCACGCGCCGCAGTCGCCTTCGGCGCACACGACCTTGGTTCCCGTCAGGCGTCGCTCGTCGCGAAGCCAGTCCGAGAGCGTGAGAAAAGCCGAGTCGCCGCGCACCTCGCGGCGGGCGCCGTTGACGAACAATACGATCGCGTCTCGCATGAGAAGGCTGGCGAGGGTACCTCTCGTTCGCGGCGATTCGGCGGCCGAAATCTCGACGCGTCGCGCTACGATAGCTCTCCCCCCGTGAAGAGACTGATCGACCCACAGGCCATCGAAGCGCTGCGCCGCCGCGCAGGGGCGCTCTTCGTCGACAACGTCTTTCACGGGCTCGCGACGGTCACGAAGCTGCACCCGTACTCCAGGCCCGAGCGGCACGGGCTCGAGGTGATCTCGGACGTGTCCTACGGGGACTCGACGCGCGCGCCGTGGCGCAAGCTCGACGTGTACCGACCGCGAGGCTCGCGGCCGGGCGACGCGCGTCCCGTGGTGCTCTACCTGCACGGCGGGGGCTTTCGCATCCTGTCGAAGGACACGCACTGGGTGATGGCGCTCGCCTTCGCGCGCGCTGGATATGTGCTGTTCACCGTGGACTATCGGCTCGCGCCGGCGCACCCGTTTCCCGCTGCCATTGATGACGCGAGCGAGGCGTACCGGTGGGTGGTCGAGCACGCGCGGTCGTTTGGCGGAGACCCTGCCAAGCTCATCGTCGCGGGCGAGAGCGCCGGCGCCAACCTGACGCTCGCGCTCACGATGGCGGCGACCCACGAGCACCCGAGCGAGTACGCGAAGCGGGTGTTCGAGACAGGGGTCGCGCCGGTGGCGAGCGCGCCGATGTGCGGGATCTTTCAGGTCTCGGACACGCGGCGATTTCAGCGCAAAAAGCCCAAGATCCACGCGTTTGTCGCCGACCGCATCCACGAGGTCGAGCACGCGTACCTCGACGACTCGCCGATCGCCGAGGGCGACCCCACGCGCGACCTGGCCGACCCGCTCGTGTGGCTCGAGCGCGAGCGCCGCTCGGCTCGCCCGCTGCCGCCGTTGTTCACCGCGGTGGGGACCAAAGACCCCCTCGTCGACGACACCCGCCGGCTCGAGCGCGCGTGGAGAGCGCGAGAGGCGCGGGTCGAAGCGCACGTGTTCGAGGGAGAAGTGCACGCGTACCACGCGTTTGTGTGGCGGCGCGCCGCGCGAGAGACCTGGACGAAGAAGCACGCGTTCTTGCGGGACGTGCTGGCCAGGGTGCAGCGACACGCAGAGAGCGCGAGGGCCGAGCGTTGATCGAACGAGCGTCGCGCGTGGCTCGGTCGGGCGAGGCGCTCTCGTCGTTGACCGTGTTTCTGCCCAGTGATTTCGCAGTCGATCCGGGCGTGACCGTCACCGCGTGGGGCCCCGCGATCGACCGCGGCGTGATCGAGCTGTGCGCGGCGCGGGCGCGCCCGTTCGCCGCCGAGCCGCCGCCCTGGGAGGCCGCGGGCTGGGAGCACACGTTTTCAAGTCTCGCTGACACGAAGCGCAGCGCGCCGCTGCGGGCGGCGCACACGAGCCGACGGGCTGCGTGCGTTGCGCTGCTCGGGATCGCCCGGCGCCCCGAGCGGGCGGAGCTCTCGGTGACCGTCGCGAGCGCGCAGCGGGTGATCGAGCGGAGGTTCGTCCTCGACGTGCGCGTCGACGGACGGCCCGATGAGCGATCGAGCTTGTGGTTTCGCGGCGAGCGCGCGTGGAGCGAGTGCCTGCGCGCGCTCGACGAGCAGCTGCGCCGGGCGCAGTCCGAAGGGCACCTGTGCGCAGGCGACAGGATCTCTCTGCGCGCCGTCAGCCGAGACGGCACACGCTCGCGACTGTCCTCGCTCACGCTCCCTGCCCCCTCGAGCGCCCGTCGGCCGCACGCCCAGGTCCGCTCGATCCGCCAAAGCACACGTGTGGGGAGATACGCCACCCTCGAGCTCGTTCGCGAGGGTGACCCGAGCGCCAACGACGGTTCTTTCGCACTCACGGCCACGCGAAGACGCGATGCGCAGGGCGAGTGGGGGGTCGAGCTGTGCTGTTCGCGGTCGGTCCCAGGTCACGATTGCTCTGCCCCTCCATTCGCCCGGTGATTGACTTGATTTTTCAACACCGCTACACACCCCGGCCCGGAGTCGACGCCACGTGCCAACGCTCATTCAGGCCCTGACCGCGGTCGATACCGCGGCCACGCTCTCGCTGCGCTACCAATACGGACCGATCTTCGCGATGATCGGCTTCGCCCTGGTCGTCGCAGGCGCTGTTTTCGCCCTCGCAACCTTCCTCGGACCGAAGAATCCGACGCCAGAGAAGCTCATCCCGTACGAGTCTGGATCGCCCTCGACGGGCGCCAAACACGTGCGGCTGTCGGTGAAGTTCTATCTCACCGCGCTGCTCTTCGTCGTCTTCGACATCGAAGCGGTGTTCCTCTACCCCTGGGCGAGCTTGTACCAGAGCCTCGGGTGGCAGGGCTTCGTCGAGATGACCGTGTTTCTCTCGTTCCTGTCGATCGCGCTGATCTACTGCTGGAAGAAGGGAGCTCTCGAATGGGAGACGTGATCATGGGCGGCGGAGAGTCGGGCGTCTTCACGACGAAGTTCGACGCTCTTCTCGGCTGGGCCCGCAAGTTCTCGCTGTTTCAGTACCCGTTTGTGACCGCGTGCTGCGGCATGGAGTTCATGGCGGCCGCCGGCCCCAAGTACGACATCGCCCGCTTCGGCGCAGAGGCGCCGCGCTTCTCTCCGCGGCAGAGCGACCTGCTCTGGGTGGTGGGCACGGTCTCGCAGCGGCAGGCGCCGGCGCTTCGGCGCATCTACGAGCAGATGCTCGAGCCGAAGTGGGTCATGTCCTTCGGGACGTGCGCCTCGTGCGGCGGCTTCTACGACAACTACGCGACGCTCCCGGGCATCGACAAAGCGATCCCCGTGGACGTGTACATCCCTGGTTGTCCTCCGCGCCCCGAAGCGGTCCTCGACGGCTTGATGCTGCTGATGGACAAGATCGGTCGCTGCGATCGCACGCCGGCGGTGCTCAAGAACACGGCGCTGCCCGAGGGCGTGCCGGACAAGCTCGAGCAGCTGTATCAGATCCGCATGAAGGGCAAAGCGCCCGTGACCAACGAGGAGTGATCGCATGTCCAAGCTGCTTCTCGATCGCTTGAAGGCGCAGTTCGGCGACTCGGTCCTCGAGACCTCGAGCTTTCGCGGTGACGACGTCGCGGTGCTCGACCCGAAGGTCTGGCGCGCGGCGGCGACGTTTCTCCGCGACGACCCGCGGTGCGCTTGCGACTACTTCGTAGACTTGAGCGTGGTGGACTTTCCGGACCTCGACGAGAGCACCGGGCGCTTCGAGGTCTATCTCATCGTGCACTCGGTCGCGAAGAAGCACCGGGTGCGCCTCAAGGCGCGGCTCAAAGAGGCCTCGGCCGATCTCGACAGCGTCTCGAGCGTGTACGGCGGCGCCGACTGGGCCGAGCGCGAGGCGTTCGACATGTTCGGCGTGCGCTTCAACGGCCACCCCGACCTGCGTCGCATCTTGATGTACGAAGAGTTCTCGGGCTACCCGCTGCGCAAAGACTACCCCGCGAACAAAGCGCAGCCGCTCATCGAGTACCGCGAGGGCACGCACGACAAGCTCGGGCCGTTTTTGGAGGACGAAGGCATGCCCTTCGACCGCTCGCCCGTCGACCCGAAGAACTTCAGTCACTGACAGAGAGAGCGAGAGAGACACTCCATGGAGTCGATCGACCAGGAGCTGGACGAGAGCGAGCTCGAGCTTCCCGCTGAGCCGATGACGCTCAACATGGGCCCGTCGCACCCCGCGATGCACGGCACCATCCGCATGGTGCTCAAGCTCGACGGCGAGACCGTCAAGGCGTGCGACGTGCAGCCGGGCTACCTGCACCGCGCGCAAGAGAAGATGGGCGAGCGCGGGACGTGGCAGCAGTTCTTTCCGTACACGGATCGGCTGAACTACGTCTCGCCGATGCTCAACAACGTGGGCTACGCGCTGGCCGTCGAGAAGCTGCTCGGGATCACCGTCCCGCGCCGCGCTCAGATCCTGCGCGTGATCCACGGTGAGCTCGCGCGCATCAGCGATCACCTCACGTGCAACGGCGCGATGGCGATGGAGCTCGGCGCGTTCACGCCGTTTCTCTGGTTCATCAAGGCCCGCGAGTGGCTCTGGGAGATCATCGAGACGCAGACGGGCGCGCGCATGACGCACTCGTACGGGCGCATCGGCGGCCTCGCGGCGCGCGACACCGAGGACTTCGGCGCGCGCTGCCTCGAGGTGATGCCCAAGATGCTCGCCGTGGCGACCGAGGGCGAGTCGCTCTTGCTGAAGAACCGAATCTTCCTCGACCGCACGCAGGGCGTGGGGATCTTGTCGAAGAAGCGCGCGGTGTCGATGGGCGCCTCGGGCCCGGTGCTGCGCTCGACGGGCGTGGACTACGACGTGCGCAAGGACAAGCCGTACCTGACGTACGGCGAGGTCGACTTCGATGTTCCGGTCGGCGAAGACGGAGACAACTACGACCGGTACATGTGCCGGCTCGAAGAGATCCGTCAGAGCGTTCGCATCGTCGAGCAGAGCATCGCGCTCTTGAACAAGATCGAGAAGGGCTCGCCCGAAGACGAGGTGAGCGTGAAGGACCCGCGTGTTGTTCTCCCCCCGAAGGAGGACGTCTACAACACGATCGAAGGGACCATCAATCACTTCAAGCTGATCATGGAGGGCGTGCAGATCCCGGCCGGCGAGGTGTACCAGTACACCGAGGGCGGCAACGGCGAGCTCGGCTTCATGATCGTCTCGCGCGGCGGGGGAAATCCCTGGCGCATCCGCGTCCGCGCCCCGAGCTTCTTCTCGCTGAGCGCCGTGTCGGAGATGATCATCGGCGGGATGATCGCGGACATCGTCCCGACCTTCGGCTCCATCAACATGATCGGCGGCGAGTGCGATCGCTGAGGCGCGCTCCCTGACAGAGTCACTTGCACCGCGCGCGCGACGGCCGACGACGGACCGAGCGGCCAAGCGCGGTTGAAATCAAGAAAGACCAAAGCCCGCGCGCTGAGAGCACTGCAACGACCCGCGCGGTCCGAGGTTTAGAGACAAGGCCCACGACGACATGCCGACCTTCAAGCTCGACGGCAAAGAGATCCCCTTCGAAAAGGGCGAGACGATCATCAAGGCCGCCCACAAGCAGGGCATCGAGATCCCGCACTATTGCTGGCACCCGGGACTGTCCGTCGCGGCCAACTGCCGCATGTGCCTGGTCGAGATCGAGCCGGCCGCCAACCAGCGCGCCATGATGCTCGACGTGCTCGTGTGGGACGAGAAGAAGAAGGACTACGTCGTCTCGCGCAAGCCCAAGCTGCAGCCCGCGTGTCAGATGGCCGCGGGCGACGGCATGGTGGTCAAGAGCGAGACGAGCGAGCACGTGGCGCTCGCGCGCAAGAACGTGCAGGAGTTCTTGCTGCTCAACCACCCGGTGGACTGCCCCATTTGTGATCAGTCCGGCGAGTGCAAGCTGCAGGACTATTACATGTCCGAGCAGGCGACGAAGAAGCGCATGCGCGACGAGCCGCAGCACAAGCCCAAGGGGCAGGTGTTCGGCCCGACGATCGTGTACGACGCGGAGCGCTGCATCGCGTGCACGCGCTGCATTCGCGTGTGCGAAGAGGTCATTCAAGACCCGATGCTCGACATGCGCGAGCGCGGCAACTTGTTCGAAGTGATCACCTCGCCGGGCCGTCAGGTCGAGGGGCACTACACGATGATGGTCGAGTGGGTGTGCCCTGTCGGCGCGCTCACGACGAGCCACTGGCGCCACAAGGGCCGCGTGTGGCTGCTCAAGGGCACGCAGAGCGTGTGCCCCGGCTGCGCGACGGGCTGCAACATGTGGGTCGACGTCGATCCCCGAGAGAACACGGCGTTTCGCAATCGGCCGCGCGAGAACGAAGCGGTCAACCAGTACTGGATGTGCGACGACGGGATGCTCTCGTACGACCGCGTGTACAAGCACCGGATGCTGCACGCCTCGGTGGACGGCGAGAAGAGCTCGAGCGCGAAGGCGATCGAAGCGGCCGCGCAGCACATCAGCGCGCACAAGGGCAGCCTGGCGGTGGTGCTGAGCGCGCAGCGCTCGGTCGAAGAGAACATCGCGGCCGTGGCGCTCGCGAAGGCGGCGGGCGCGGACCTGTACATCACGGGCAAGGCGAGCTGGGACGGCGACAAGATCCTGCGCAACAGCGATCAGAACCCGAACCGCGCGGGCGCGCTCAAGGCCGCGGGCGTCGAGTCGCTGCCGTCGGTCGACGAGCTCGTGCACAAGAATCACTCGGCGATCTTGGTGCTCGGCGAGGACGCAGAGGTCGCCAACGACGTGGTGGCGCGGCTGCGGGCGCGCGTTCCGAGCGCGCCGAAGGTGGTGGTGCTGGCGACGCACGAGCAGCGCGGCGCGTGGCTGGGCGTCGCGACGGTGGTGGTGCCGATCACGGTGTGGGCCGAGACGGACGGGACGTTCGTCAACGCCAAGGGCGTGGCGCAGGCGTTCAAGCGCGCGCTCGCCCCGCGCGGCGACGTGGTGACGGGCTGGGAGGCGATCGTGAAGATCGCGAAGGCCTCCGGGCTCGACACGGGGTACAGCAAGCTCTCCGAGCTGCGCGAGGCCGCTGTTTCGCGAGGAATCGAAGCGGCTCCGTTGAAGAAGCAAGACGGCGTGAGCCCAGGGACGAACACGCCCCGATCGACGGTGTGAGCCGCGACCAAGGAATGCCACGATGATCACGGGAGCAACGTTCTGGATCGCGACAGCCATCAAGGTGTTCGCGATCGTGTTCGGACTGGTGAACCTCGGAGCGCTCTTGCTCTGGGTTGAGCGGCGGCAGAGCGCGCTCATCCAGGACCGCATGGGCCCCAACCGGGCGAACATCAAGATCTTCGGCAAGGAGTTTCGCGTCGCGGGGCTTTTGCACTCCGCCGCGGACGGCCTGAAAATGCTGTGGAAAGAAGACTTCGTCCCGCCCGGCGCGGACAAGCTTCTGTACCAGTTCGCGCCGGTGATCTCGCTCGTTCCGCCGCTGACGCTGTTCGCGGTGATCCCGTTCGGGCCGTCGATCTACCCTGACAACCTCCGCCGCGTGTTCGGCTCCGAGGGGTGGAACGCCGCCGCCGGCTACATCCCGCTGCACATCTCCGTGGCCGACTCGGGCATCCTCGTGGTGTTCGCCATGGCCTCGTCGGGCGTGCTCGGCGCCGCGCTCGCGGGCAGCTCGTCGGACAACAAGTACTCGCTGCTCGGCGGCCTCCGCGCGGCGAGCCAGATGGTCTCGTACGAAGTCACCATGGGATTTTCCTTGGTGGGTACGTTCATGGTCTACCAGACCCTGCGCCTCGAGCAAATGGTGCAGTGGCAGGTCGACCACGCGTGGGGCATCTTCGTGCAGCCGCTGTCGTTCTTGCTGTTCTTCACCGCTGCGGTGGCCGAGACCAAGCGCGTTCCGTTCGACGCCCCCGAGGGCGAGAGCGAGATCGTCGCCGGCTACTTCACCGAGTATCAGCCCATGAAGATGGGCATGTTCGCGCTCGGTGAGCTCGTCGAAGTGATGACCTCGTCGGCGCTGATCACCACGATCTTCCTCGGCGGCTGGCAGTTTCCGTTCTTGAAGCTCGACGGGTTTCACTTCGAGCTCTTCGGGATCGCCAAGCCCATCTACATGAGCCACCTCGCAGTGGTGATCATCTCAGCGCTCAGCTTCGTGGTGAAGGTCGCGATCCTGGTGCTCTTGCAGATGCAGATCCGCTGGACCCTCCCGCGCTTCCGCTACGACCAGATCATGAAGCTCGGCTGGCGCATCCTGTTGCCCGCCTCGCTGATCAACATCCTCCTGACGGGCGTTGTCCTGTTGTTCGTCAACGGTCGCTGAATTCCCTCGAACGGAGCACTCCGCACATGGCCGCTGGAACCAAGGTCATCAAGAAGCCCAAGCGCACCCTCGCCGACCAGTCCTTCGTCGTCGAGCTCGTCAAAGGCCTCGGCGTCACGTTCAAGCACTTCTTCAAGGGCTTGAACCAGATGCGCCCCGGGGGCCCGCGCCCCGACGTCACCAACTTCAACTACGAAGACGGCATCGCCACGCTGCAGTACCCCGACGAGAAGCGCCCGTACGCGCGTCGGTTTCGCGGCGTGCACAGGCTCACGCACCGAGCCAACGGAGAGCCCCGCTGCACCGCGTGCCTCATGTGCTCGACCGCGTGCCCCGCGCAGTGCATCTGGATCAAGCCCGCCGAGTTTCCCGTCGGCCACCCCTCGCGCGGACACGAGCGGTTTCCCGAAGAGTTCGTCATCGACGAGCTGCGCTGCATCTTCTGCGGCTTCTGCGTCGAAGCGTGCCCCGTGGACGCGATCCGCATGGACACCGGCATCCACATGACGGCCATCGATGACCGTGGCAGCTTCATCTTCGACAAGAAGAAGCTCATGAGCATCCCGAGCCAGGACGGCGACTTCGTGACGTCCAACGACCGCCCCGAGCCCGGCGACAAGAACTACGGCGGCATCACCCGCCTGCAGGGGCACTGAGGCGCAGCGGCGCGCGACAGCAACGGGGGACAGGATTCAGGGGGGACAAAGGCGCATCGGGGGAGCGCCTCGGCCCGCGAGGCCATCGAAGCGCGGCGCGTCGTCGCCGACGCCATGGCCGCGATCGCGAAGAATCGCCCTTCAGGTCACGACCGCGACGACCGATTAGAAAGCCTATCGTCACGCCTAGATTTTGTGTCATCACCAATCTACGATCTTCGCGGCAGACTCCGTCGCGAACGGTCGACGACGCAGGCAGGAGAACACGCGAGATGCGCACGATTCTGGTGGTCGACGACGCGGCCGAGAACCTGCAGCTCTTGAGCGAATTGCTGAAGCCTCTGGCGCGCGTGCGGGTGGCGCGCGCAGGGGCGAAGGCGCTCGAGATCGCGCGTGAGTCGCCGCCAGACCTGATCCTGCTCGACGTGCTCATGCCCGAGCTCGACGGCTTCGCGGTGCTCGAGCGGCTGAAGGCGATGCCGCAGTGCGCGGGCGTTCCGGTGATCTTCGTGACGTCGCTCGATGGAAGCGACGACGAAGAGCGCGGGCTCAAGCTCGGCGCGGTGGACTACATCAGCAAGCCGCTCAAGCCCGCAGTCGTCCTGGCGCGCGTGCGCACGCAGCTCGAGCTCAAGCAAGCGCGGGACGCGATGAACCACCGCAACGCCGTCCTCGAGACCGAGGTCGCCGCGCGGATGCGCGAGAGCAACATGATCCGCTCGGCCACGATCCGCGCCTTCGCCAACATCGCAGAGACGCGCGACAACGACACGGGCGAGCACGTCCGCCGCACGCAAGAGTACGTCAGGCTGTTGGCCGAGGACCTGCGCTCGCACCCGAGGTTTCGCGCGGACCTCGCGGGAAGCAACCTCGACATCATCGTCGAGTCCGCCCCGCTGCACGACATCGGCAAAGTGGGCGTCCCCGACGCGGTCTTGCTCAAGCCCGGCAAGCTCACGGCCGAAGAGTTCGAAGTGATGAAGACCCACACGACGATGGGCGGGCTCGCGCTCGAGCAGGCCGCGGAGAACAGCGATCCGCCCATCGCGTTTCTGCACATCGCCGCCACCATCGCGCGCTCGCACCACGAGAAGTGGGACGGCACGGGCTATCCGGACAAGCTCGCGGGCGACGCGATCCCCGCGGCGGCGCGGCTGATGGCCGTCTCGGACGTGTTCGACGCGCTCACGACCGAGCGCGTCTACAAGCGCGCGATGAGCGCCGAAGAGGCGAGAGAGATCATCGTCAACGGGCGCGGCGCGCACTTCGACCCCGCCGTCGTCGACGCGTTTGTGGCGCGCTTCGACGACTTCACCGCGGTGATGCGCACGCTGGTCAACGAAGACGACGAGCAGCCCATGCGAGACCCTGTCGTCGACCGCTCGGGCATACGATCGGCGATCGTCCCTGCGCGCGCGAAGGGCGCAGCCCATGGATGAACACTTGAGCGGGAGAACGATCCCAGCGTTGACGCCGCCGACCGCGCGCATCCCCGAGCCGCCGCTGGTGGTTCGATCCGAAGAGATCGCTGAGCTGCACTCGAAGCTCGCCGACTACTGCCGAGGACGCGAAGGAGAAGCGCTCTTCGCCATGGTGGGCGAGTGCGACGCGGGCTGCGTCCCGACGCTGCAACAACTCGCGCGGGCGCTCGGCGTCGGGGTGTGCGGCGTGATCGTCCCGGGCCTCGTGACCCCGAGCGCGGTGACGCGCGGAGGAGCGGTGATCGTCGCGTTGCCTCCGCGGCACGAGCGACAGATCATCGCGGTGCCCGCGGAGGGACAGCGCACGCGCGAGAGCGCGATCGACGCGATCGAGGTCTTCGCGGCGAGCACGCTTCGGGGCTCGGTCGCGCGAAACACCCTCTGCCTCTTCGTCGACGTGACGGTCCCCGACATCGCCTCGCTCGTCGACCGCGTGTACGAGCGGCTCGGAGACGAGATCAACTACGCGGGCGCGAGCATCGGAAGCGAGACGTTCTCGCTCATCCCGTGCGTCTTCGACGAGCAGCGATTTCTCGGGGGCGCCGCGCTCGCGATCGTGCTGCGCGACAACGACGGCGCCGCGTGCGCGCACCACTATGCGCACAACGACGCGCTCTCGGTCGCCACGGCCACGACCGGCAGCTGCGTGCAGAAGATCGACGGGATCCCGGCGTTCGAGCGGTACCAGCAGATCGTCCGCAGCGAGCACGACATCGAGCTCGATCGGGACAACTTCTACCAGTACGCGGTGCACTTTCCCTTCGCGATGAGCCGCGCGCGGGGCGAGCCGCTGGTGCGCATCCCCGTTCGCGTCGACGTGCACGGCGCCGTGCACTGCAGCGGTGAGATCCGCGAAAACGCGCTGCTCAGCGTCGTGCGCGCGGTCGACCCCGACGACGGGCAGACCGTGCGGACCATCGCCGACGCTGCGCGGTCTTTCACACAGCGCCAGTCGCTGTGCTTCTACTGCGCAGGCAGGCTCCTTCACCTCGGGGTCGAGGACGCGCAGCGCGAGCTCGACGCGCTGCGCGAGAGCCTCGCGGCGCCGACGCTCGCCGGCGCGCTGTGCCTGGGAGAGATCGCGTCGAGCGCGCGGCAGTTTCCAGTGTTTCAAAACGGCTCGATCGTGTTGTTGCCGTGGTGCTGAGCGCGAATCAGTCGACGAGCATCTTGTACGACCTCGCCATGGCGATGGCCGGCGAGACGCGCCCCAAGCCCCTGGCGCACGCGTTTTTGCAGCGCTTGCTCGAGCACACCGGCTGCGGTTGCGGCGCGTGCGTCGTGCGCACCGAGAGCGGCGACACCGTCCTCGACGCGCTCGGCAACCGCGCCCTTCGCGGGCTCGAAGGACACCCGTCGCCGTGGAGCGCGCGGTTCGTCACGACGCCAGAGATCGCGGTGTTCGACAGCGCCTTCGCCGGAGGAGAGTCGTATCAGCAGGGTATCTGCCTGCCACTTGAAAACGTGGGTCACATCGTCCTGCTCTCGTCCAACCCGGCCGTGCTCGCCGAGGCGCTCACGATCTCTCGCGCGCTGTTCGCGCCGGTGCTCAGCAAGTTCGCGAGGACGCTCAAGCTCTGCATCGACACCGAGCGCGCGGAGGACGCGCTGCGCCAGTCGATCTCTGTCGCCGAGGCGGCGAGCCGCGCCAAGAGCGCTTTTCTCGCCAACATGAGCCACGAGATTCGCACGCCCCTCAACGCGATCTTGGGCCTCACCCACCACGTGCACAAGGACGTCACCGACCCGGTCGCGCGGCAGAAGCTCGAGCGCGTCACCGCCGCGGCGCAGCACTTGTTGCAGCTGCTCAATGACGTCTTGGACCTGTCGAAGATCGAGGCCGAGCGGCTCGCGATCGACAACGTCGAGTTCGCGCCGCGCACGGTGGTGGACCAGGTCCTCACGATCATGGGCCAGCGCGCGAGCGGCAAGGGGCTGCGCCTGCGCGGCGTGATCGCCAGCGACGTGCCCAGGATCGTGCGCGGCGACCCGTTTCGAACGCAGCAGATCTTGCTCAACTACGTGGGCAACGCGACGAAGTTCTCTGACCGCGGGACGATCGAGGTGCGCGTCTCGGTCGAGCAGCGGCACGAGGCCTCGCTGCTGCTGAAGTTCTCGGTGAGCGACCAGGGCATCGGGATGTCGCAGACGCAGCAGCGACGGCTCTTTCAAGCGTTTACGCAGGCCGATGACTCGAGCACTCGACGCAACGGCGGCACGGGTCTCGGCCTCGCCATCTGCCGCCGACTCGCCGCCCTGATGAACGGCGACACCGGCGTCGCCAGCGAGCTCGGCGTCGGAAGCACCTTCTGGGCGACCCTCCGCGTCGGCGTCGTCGACGAGCAGTGGCGCGGCCCCGCGCTGGCGTCGCCCGAGGTGCCCAAGCGCCCGCTGCGCCTGACGCCCGCGCGCATCCTCGTCGCCGAAGACGACGCGAGCAACCAAGAGGTGATGCGCTGCCTGCTCGAAGACCTCGGGATGCACGTCACGCTCGTCGACGACGGCGCAGCGGCGATCGAGGCCGCGCGGCGCGAGAGCTTCGCCCTCGTGATGCTCGACGTGCAGATGCCGGTGATGGACGGGATCGACGCGGCCAGAGCGCTGCGCGCGCTCGACGCGTACAAGTCGGTCCCCATCATCGCGGCCACGGCCAACTCGTTTCTCGAAGACCAAGAGCGCTGCATCGCCGCGGGGATGACCGAGCATTTGTCCAAGCCGATCGACCCGCGGCGGCTGCGGGCGGTGCTCGAGCGGTGGCTTCCGACGCAGAGCAACGAGGCGCCCGCCGAGCGACGCTCGAGCCCTGCGCTGCCAGCGTGGCTCGCGGAGAGCGCCGTCGTCGACGCCCCCTCGGCGGTCGCGGTGCTCGAGGGGCGCGTCGCGTTGTATCTGCGCCTCGTGCGCGCGTTCGTGCGCGATCGAAGCAACGACGCCGCGGCGCTGCGCGTGATGATCGACGAAGGTCGATGGAGCGACGCGCGACGCGCAGCGCACACGCTCAAGTCCGTCAGCGCCACGCTCGGCGCGGCGGAGCTCGCGACGCGGTCGGCAGAGCTCGAGCGCCGCTGCATGCGCGGGACGCTCGACGACGCCCTCGAGCAGTGCTTCTCGCTCTTCGTCGTCGAGTTCGAGCGCGTGCAACGCGCGTTGGCTGCGTCCGTCGAGCGCGATGACTTCGAGAGCGCCGCCGCCACCGACGGCGACGTCGCCCGCGTGAGAGAGCTGCGCGAGCTGCTCAAACAGAGCGACGCCACGGCGGTCTCGCTGGTGACCGAGCGCGCAGACGAGCTGCGGCGAGCGCTCGGCGGCTCGTTTGCAGCGATCGCGACGCTGGTCGAGCAGTTCGACTTCGACGCCGCCCTCGCGCTGATCGACCGCGGCGCGGACGCGAGCTCTTCGCGGTAAACGCAAGCAAGCAGCAGGTTCGCGACAGCGCGAGCCGGTGCGCTATCACTCGTCCAGTGTCCGCGAGCGATCCACAAGAGCCCGATCTGCTGGCGTTCGACCCGGCCATGGTCACCGTAGGGCTCGCGCTCGCGCTGAGCGGGGCGCGGGCACGAGAGAGCACGCGCGCGGCGCTCGCCGACGCGTGGGCCTGCGTTCGGGCTGCGATCGACGAGGCGCAACCGGACTCGCACGCGCGCGCCGTGCTGCGCCAGGCCCTCTCGCTCGCCCTCTCGAACCGCGCCGTCATCAGCGCGTGCGCGTGGAGCGCGCTCGACGAAGCGCGGATCGCCCTCGCGGCGATGGACGAGCAGCTCGACCTCGACGCCCGCGCCCTCGCGGCGCGAGAGCACGACGAGGACGACCAGGACATCGTCCTGCGAATCGCCCGATGGATCGAGGCCACGCGGCTCGACGACGCGCGGCTCGACCGCAGCGTCGACGCCCTGTGGAGCGCGCTCGATGCCCCCAACTCGCACCGCGCGGCGCGGCTGCTCGACGTGGCGGCGCGCTGCGAGAATCGCGCGCGCGCGAGGCTGTTTCTCTCGCTCGCTCGACGGGGCGTCGACGTGCGCGGCCCGCTCGCGGCGGACCCCGCGCTCGATGAAGAGTCGCGGGTCTGTGCGCTCGCCGCGCTGCGCGAGCGACGAGCGACGAGCGCGCTCGTGTGGGTCGAGCCCGCTTCGCTGGCGATGGCGCGCGCGTGCGCGGACTGGTCGCGGTACGCGTCGCACCCGAGGGTGCTGTTCTTTCATTTCGCGCGCCACGTGGGCGCGCAGCGATGGGCGAGCGAGCTCGAGGCGATGCAGCGGTGGCCGCTGGCGCTCGAGGTTCGCGAAGAGTGGACGCGGCAGCGGCTGAGAACGCCCGCGCGGGTCATGGCGCGGCCCATCGCGGCGGGAGCGTGGGCCTGCGGCCGCTGCGACTCGCGCGACGTGCGCGCGGTGCGGCGGTGGTCCGACGCTGACGAAGCGAGCGACGGCGACGCGGCGACCACGGGAGAGATCGAGTTTCAGTGCCCCGCGTGCCACTTGCGCTACTGGGCGAGCTGGGACGATGACACCCTGTCAACCGCCGCTCCCGAGCCCGAGGCGTGGGTGGTCGCGTGACGCTCAGGGAGCGCCCGTCAGCGGGTTGACCCCCGGCGGACAGCCGTACATGTCCACGTACACGCGCTGCGGACCCGCGCTGCAAGGGACCTCGTACAGGTCGATGATGTGCCCGGTTGAATTCGCGCCCACGTTTCCAACGCGGGCGTCGCGGCCGGCGGCGACGTTGCCGTTGAGCGGGTTCGTCCCATCCGAGCAGCGGTACTCCGTGGCGACGAAGTAGTAGCTGTCGCGCGGACCGCAGCGCAGGACGGGGTGCTCTTGGTCGACGCCCACGCTCGAGGCTTGCATCGCTTCGGGCTGCACCGACTGCGGGCCCACGGTCGCGGTCGCGACGGGCGGCGCCTCGCCGCTCGCCACAATCGTGCTCTCGCCGCCGCTCGACGACGTCGACGTCGTCGCGGCCGAGCCCGAGGCCTGCGTGTCTGCGGTGCTCGTCGTGCATGCGCTCGAGCACCAGAGCGCGACGAGGGTCGTCCAAACGAGCTGCGTTCTCATCGCCGTCGATCATCGCAGATCTGCGACGCCCCGCCAGCGGCCCGCTCAACGCGCGAACATCCGCAGCAACGACTGCGCGCGCTGCGGCGAGATCCCGCCCACCGTCAGCGCGTCGTCGAGGGCGCGGGCGTCGACCGCGCTGCGAGCGAGCGCGTCCCGCGCCGTTGCGCGAGCGTCGTGCACGGCGCTGCGACGAGAGAGCACCGTGCGCAACAGCGCCGACTGCACCGGCGTCGGCGTGAGCCGCGTGCCCGTCCATCGGTGCGCGACCCAGTCGACGAAGAGCAAAGCGCGGCCCTCGTCGCGAACCAGCAGCACGCGCTCGTCGCGCGAGCGCCCTTCTGGCGCTTCGTCCGCCCACAGCGTGACGAACTGCGGCCGCGCCGACGAGTACGCGCGGATCCTGCGCGCGGCGCTCTCCCACGTATGCAGAGACAGCACGAGGTCCTCGGTGCCGTCCGAATCCACGTCGAGCAGCGCGGCGCCGTAGAGCGATCGAGAGTCGAGCGCGTCCAGCATCGAGAGCGCCGAGCCGTCGAAGCGCCACACGGTCGTGTCGGTCACGAACACCTCGCTTCCCGGCCCGTCTCGCTGCTCGTCGAACTTCGCCGTGAGCACGAGCGCGCCGGCGCTGCTCGGGCAGTGCGCGTGGATCGTCGGCGGGTGCGCGGCCGCGGCGCGGCGACGCAGAGAGACCTCTCCGCTGCGCGGCCGCGGTCCGTCGCCGTACGCGATGGCCCACTCGATGAAGCGCGCCCGTGTGAGCTCGACCACGCGCGCGATCTGCGCGGGATCGCGGGTCGCGCACGTCGCGCTCGGCGGTGGTGGCTCGATCATCCCGTTGTTCTCGGTGTCGAGCAGCGCGCCGAGAGAGCGCGCCGCGCGCGTGTCCGCCGCTTCGATCGCCGCGTCGAACGCGCGCTCGACCTCGAACGCCCCCGCCACGCACCGCCGCGCCCGCGCGTCGATCGGCGGGACCACGCCGAGCAGCGGCCCGTTGGGCTCGCAGTAGATCCCCTGCCCGCACGGCGACGGAGCCTCGCGCGGCGCGCACTGCCCGCCAACGGGCCGCGCGAAGGTCCACTGCGGCGCGGTGCGCACGAGCAGCAGCGCTTCGTCGCCGTCGCGGACCACCGCCGGCCCGACAGCAGGGTCGCCGACGAGCCGAGGCCGCCGCGGCGAGCATTCGAGCCCGCCGTTTGCGAACTCGCGGCCGAACAGCTCGGTCCCGAGCGCGACGTCTCCATCGGGCGTGAGCAACACGGCGCGGTGGGACATGCAGTCGCTCTCGGGGTCGGTCGCGTGCATCAGCGTGAGCTCGCCGGGCAGGGGCTCGAGCGTGACTTGGAGCCCGCGCGTTCCGTCGGCGCCGATGAACTCGACGGGCATCGGGGGAGCGCTCTGCGCCGGGCCGACGAAGAACTGACGCCACGCCTCGGTCGCGGCGGTCATCGCAGCCGGGTCTCGACGCGCAGGGAGCTGGCGATACCAACGGGACAGATCCGCGGCGCGCGCGCGGGGCGGACCGCTGCGCATCGGCGCGGGCTCTCCGCTGTCGGGCTCCTCGACGCTCACGGCCACGACGTCGTCCGCCGCGGCGTCGAGAGCGACAGCCGAGACCTCCGTCGGCGCGACCACAGATCGTTGCGTGCGACATGCGCCGAGCAGCGCGAGCAGCGCGAGGCTTTGAACTCTCATCGGTGATTCAGCGGGGACACGCATCGAGCGCGCCAGCGAACTGCAGGGCGGTCTCGAAGCGTCGCGCAGGGTCGCGCGAGAGCGCCCTTCCCACAACCGCCGCAAGCGACGCTGTGACCTCCGCGCCGAGGTCGCGCAAATCCGGCGCGTCTTCGTCGACCGCTGCGTTGGCCGCGGCGAACTTCGACCGGGCGAAGAGGGGCCTGCGCGCGAGGCACTCCCAGAGGACGATTCCCAGGCAAAACACGTCTGCGCGGCGATCGACGGGGTGCGATCCCGTGAACATCTCGGGCGCGTGATAGCCGACGGTCCCCTCGCTGAGCCCGTCCGGCTCGCGCACGAACAGCGCGCTCGACGCGAGCCCGAGGTCCACCAGCGTCGCGCGCCCCGCGGCGTCCACCAGGATGTTCGACGGCGTCACGTCGCGGTGCACGGCGCCGAGCGGCCCGCGCTCGTCGCTGAGCTCGTGCAGCGCGTGCAGCGCCGCGAGCGCGTCGCGCGCGATCGAGACGCACTCTTCAGCCGAGCGCGACGCGGTGATCTCGAGCGGCGCGCCGTCCACCCACGAGAGCACCATCGCCGGGCGCTCGTCGTACACCGCGCGCGCGATCAAGCGCGGGAGCCGGTCGGATTGACACCGTGTCAAGAGCGCCGCCTCGTGCTCGAACGCCGCCCTCACCCGCGCGTCGCGCGCGCAGTCGGCGAGCAGCCATTTGACCGCGGCGCGAGCGCCCTCGCGCTCGATCGCGACGAGCTCGCACGAGCCCCCAGCGGCCACCAGCCCGTGCGCGCGATACGGCCCCACTCGCTCGATCGTCCGGCCGCGGATCACCACAGCGCGGATCGTGCCGCAGTCACAGCGGCATTGAAAGCGCGGCGCGCTCTGCGATGATGCCCGCCGTGCTCAGCCACGCGCGCTCGACGACCGCCACGCTCGCCCTCTCGCTCGCCCTCGCCGCGTGCGACAGGACCAGCGCCAACGCCAACACAAACGCCAACACCACGGTGAGCAGCGCGGGCGGCGCGCAACAACACAGCGACGACGCTGGCGTGCTCGCGGCGTGCGAGTCGTGCGCGACGGTCGAGGCCGACGCCGCGATGGTCGTGGACGCGAGCGCGCCTGCGCAGGACGCCACCACGACGGCGATCGTCGCGCCTGCGGTGGTGGGCGTCGCGATCGCGGCGCTGCGGATTCGCCCGACGCCCGAGGCTCGCGGCGCAGACGCGACGGTGGACCTCGAGCTGCGCGAGGACGGAGCGGTCTATCGCCGCGGTCAGCTCGTGGCGCGCTTCGAGGGAGAGCGGCTCGTCGACGCGCGCAGCCGAGAGGTGCTGCGGCTCGCGAGCGATCGCGTGGTGATGATCGCGGGGCTGCGCACGACGCAGCGGCTGACGGACGCGGGTGATCTACGCAGGCCCGACGGGCGCGTCTTGCACGTCGAGGACGACGGGCGCGTGGTGATGCTCGCGCCGGACGGGGCGAGAGACGTGGCGCCGATGCGGATCGAGGGCTTTCGTCCGTCCTCGCGCGCGACGGCGTCGCTGCTGCTGATGTACCTGGCGCTGCAGCCGTAGGAGCGTCACACCGGGTCGCGGCGCTTGAGCACGGTCATCACGGTCCCGAGCGTGAGGACGGTGATCGTGAGCAGCACCGCCCAGGGGACCCACGGCAGGTCGTACGTGGTGAAGCCGAGGCCACCGAGGCCGCGCTCGGCGCTGCGGATCTCTTCGAGCGCGCACTGAAAGCGCCCGTCTTCGATGCCCGCTCCTTGCGCGACGCACACGGGGATGCGCCAGTCGTCGGCGATGGCGAGGCGCTCGGCCGAGAGCATGGACTCGAAGCTCCAGCGCGCGGGGACGAAGCTCATCGCCCACTCGAGCCAGCCCTTGCTGGTCATCGGGACGAGGCGACCGCCGAGGACGACCTGCGGGATGAGCGCGATGGGCGTGAGGGCCATCGCGGCTTCGGACGAGGTCACGATGGTCGAGAGCACGAGACCAATCGAGGTCGCGCACATCGCCGTGACGATCATCGTGAAGAGCATTTGCACGAAGGGCGCGAAGGCGCCGCCGCCCAGGCCCACGACGGGATAGACGATCGCGAGGAGCACGGTGCACTGCACGACGGCGAGCACCGTGAGCAGCGCGAATTTGGACATGACGTAGTTGAAGATCGAGAGGTTCACCATGCGCTCGCGGCGGTAGATGGCCTGCTCGCTGACGATCTCGCGCGCGGCGTTGCTGGTGCCGAACCAGATGGCGGCGACGGCGAGGAAGAAGAGCGTTCCGCTGAAGTCTTGGACGGGGGCGAAGCGCGCGGCGTTCATGACGCACGAGGGGTCGACGGACTGCCCTGCGGCGCGCGCTGCGGTCTCGATGCGCTCGATGGCCATGCGGCACCAGAGGTTGGGGACCTTGGCGCTGTCGTAGAAGACCAAGGCGAGCAGCACGCCGATGATCGGCGCCTGCGCGAGCATGACCGCGGTGCCCGCTTTGTCTCTGCGCTTGATGGTCGCGTAGCGAGCGAGCAAGAGCGCGAACTGCCGCGCGAGCGGGACGCGACCGCGCGTAGGGGGCGGGTTTTTGCCCGGCTGCCCCGGCGCGCGGTCGCCGGAGTACATCTTCTGAAACGTCGCGTTGTCCGGGCGATAGAAGTCCGCGCGCCAGGCTTTTGCTGCGGCCAATCGCGCCTCGGGCTTGTCCGCAAACCGGCCGCTGTCGACGAACTCCTGCTCGCGCGCGCGCAGCTGATCGAACATGTCGCGCGGGTTGTCGATGGGCTTCGCGCTGGGATTTCTGTGCGCCGCGTAGCGGTAGAAGAACTCGTAGCTCTCGCGGCCCGTGGGGCCGAAGTACACGGGCTCGCCGCCGTAGCCCATGACCAGCGCGAGGTTGAACTTCTCGTACTCTTCGCGCGCGGGCTGGTGGATCGTGACGATGATCGTCTTGCCCTGGCGCTTGGCCAGGTTGGACAAGAGGTCGATCAGCGCGACGGTGTCGTCCGCGGCGAGGCCCGAGGTGGGCTCGTCGAGAAACATCAGCGCGGGGTCGGTCACGAGCTCCAGGGCGATGTTCACGCGCTTGCGCTGGCCGCCGGAGAGGACCTTGCGTTCGGGCTTTCCGATCTCGAGGTGCTTGACCGACTCGAGGCCGAGGTCTTTGATCACTTGATCGACGCGGCGATCGATCTCTTGGTCGCTGTAATCGCTGGGGAGCCTGAACTTCGCGCTGTACCGAATCGCCTCGAACACCGTGAGCTCGGGGTGAACGATGTCGTCCTGCGGGACGTACCCGATCGAGCCGCGCAGCGCTTCGTACACGGCGTAGAGGTTCTCGCCGTTGACGCGGATCTCGCCGAAGCTCGCCCGCTGATAGCCGTTCAAGACCGTCAAGAGCGTGGTCTTTCCTGCGCCGGACGGGCCCATCAGCGCGACGAGGTCGCCGGGGCGAGACTTGAACGTCACCTCGTCGAGCAGGCGCTTCTTCTGCCCCGGTCGATCGCGGTCCGGGACCTCCAGGGTGATCGCGAGGGCCTCGATCTCGACGAGGTTTCCCGTCCACTCTTGGCGATCGGTGTCGACGTACGCGCGCACGGTGTGACCGTCGAGGTCGATCACCATCGGGTACGGGCCCACGAAGATGCGCTCGCGCGGCTCGATGATCACGGGCTGACCGGGGGTCAGTCGCGCGCCGCGCACGTACGTTCCGTTGGTGCTGCCCAGGTCCGTGACAGAGATCTTGTTTTCGTGTGTGCGCGCGATGCTCGCGTGCCGCGCGCTGAGCTGCGGGTACGGCAGGACGATCTCGCACGTGGGCAGGCGCCCCACGATGATCTCTTTCGACGACGCTCCGTGGGGGATCGAGCCGAGATCGATCTCGCCGAACATCGTTCGACCGCGGCCCGGCTGCGGCGGATGCGCGGCCTGCGACGGAGGCGAGGCCATCACCGACGGCGCGATCGACGGCTGCGCGACGGCCGAGGCCATCGGCCCGAAGGGCGTCGCGGCGTTGGCTCCCCGCGAGCCCACCTCCACGATCACCGCGGTCGGAACGTACACCGCCCCGAAGAACCACCCCGGCGACGCGTCCAGCGACACGGGCTGTTGCGGCGCGACGCGGTTGCGGCTCGCGTCGAAGGTCCCCGAGGTCGAGCCGAGGTCGCACAGCGTCCTGCGGGCAGGATCGATGCGGGCGTGCGTGCCCGAGACGCCTGGGTGCGCGATCACCAGGTGCGCCCGCGCGCTGTCTCTTCCGACGACGAAGGTCCCGCCCGGCTCGGGGGCGAGCTGCGAGCGCTCGGTGAACAGCAGCGCGAGCTCGTTGCCGTGCAGCGCGAGCGGCGATTGACCGAGGTACACCTGCGCGCCCCACCCGGTGAGCGTGACGCTCTCGCCGGGCGCGAGCTGCCTGCCGTCGACCCACGTCTGCCCCTGCGCGAGGTCCGTGAGCACGAGGCCCTCTCGCCAGCTCAATTGCACGTGCGACGCAGCGACGCCGGGGCCTTGAACGACGATATCGCAGCCGGGAGCAGAGCCGGCGATCAGTGCGCTGCGCGATGGCATTCGACGAGTTGCCGCGCACGGTAACACGCGGCTCGACCGGTCAACGCCCGACGTCCCTCCACGTCGGCTGCCCCGCGACGAACTGCGCGATCCACGACGAGAGCGCGACGGTCTCGACCGTGGTCGCGAGCTGCACGTCCGTGAGCAGCCACGTGTGCGTGTCGCCGGGCGCGATGAAGCTCTTGAAGCCCGCGTGCCCGGCGCCGAGCGAGCCCCGCAGCGCGAGCAGCTCGTCCCTGAAATCACTGGGCAGAATCAGCCCGGGCGCCGAGCACACCGCGCCGTGTCCGTAGCCCAGAAACGACCGCACCACCGTGTCGAACTGCGACGACACCCACGCGAACCGCCGCGACGGATACGCCCGCAACAGGTAGCGCATGCTCTCGTGCAGCGAGGCCGACGGGCCGCGGCACTCGGGGCAGTCGGCGGGGGAGGTCGCGTCGAGGTTCCACGCGTCGCGGAGCTGCTGCGACAGGCAGGGCTTGAGCAGCGCGGTCGTGGGCGTGGGCGACGAGTCGGCGAGCAAGTGCACAGGAGTCGGCGCGAGCCTGCGCGCGGTGCGGTCGTACTCGAGCGTCGCGCCGTAGCCTCCGGCGCTGGACCCCGCGAGCACGACGGCGGTCGCAGCGCGAAACGTCGTCGCGATCCGCGAGAGAAAATAGCCGAAATTGCGATACCCCACGTGCATCCGGCCCAAGGCTCCCCGCGCGTTGTCGCCCGCGTGAAAGTCTCCCGAGCAATAGGGGATGAAGACGTGGTTCCAGTCCGCGAAGGGGTTGGTCGGGTTGAGTCGGTTGAAGGTCGCGCTCGCCCCCACGGTGGTGATCACCGTGCGAAACGTCAGCTCGTTGAAGCCGTCTTGGTGCACGGTGCCCGTGGTGCACGTCGTCAGGTCGAAGCACGAGCCGCCGCCTTCGAGCACGATGAGCACCCGCGTCGAGCCCGTGCGAGAGAAGCTCACGCCGAAGCCCGTAGGCGTCCCGTTCATGCACCGGGACTCGGGGACGGGCACCCACTGCCAGGGCAGCCCGTCGGGCGTCACAGGAGGGCCGAGCGGAGGCTCGGCGGGCGGAGAATGCGCAGGAGAAACAGCGTCCGTCGCGTCGGCGAGCGCGCTGTCTTCGTGCGCGTCCACCGTCGCTGCGAGCGTGTCGTCGGCGACGTCCGCAGCGACGTCGGGCGCAGCGTCGCGCGAGGGCACGGGCGTGTCTCCGCCGCACGCCGCGAGGGCGAGCAGCGAGCAGCACGCGACGACCGACGCGCGGTTCACTTGCGCGCGCGACGACGCGCGAGGGCGAGCGCGGCGATGGCCAAGAGCGCGAGGCCCTTCGGCGCGCGCGCGTGCGGTTGATCGACGCGGCAGCCGCAGCCTGCGGGGGCGCTGCCCGGTCCTGCGTCGGCGGTGGACGCGTCGCGCGCGACGGCTCCGCTGTCCGCGGGGGACGAGCCGTCCATCACAGGGACCACGGCGCTGTCCGACGGCGGCGCGACGCCCGTGTCTTGCGCAGGAGCGACCCCGCTGTCCGCCGGCGGCACAACGCCCCCCGAGTCCATCACCACGCCCGAGTCCACCGGAGCGACCCCCGAATCCGCAGGCGGACGGCTCGCGTCGATGACCACTCCAGCGTCGGTCCCCATCGAGCCAAGCTCGTACGCGCCCACGTCGATCGCCCCCACGCTCATGCGCGTGACTGTGCTGCGCGGGTGCACGTACTCGTTGGTCGGCGAGAGCGAGAAGCCCCCCGCCATCCCCGGATCAACGCCCGCGTTGACCGCAGCAGAGCCCATCGTCAGGCGGTAGTCGTACATCGCCGCGTTGACGAAGCCGGGCGCCATGGTCGTGACGTTGTTCATCATCGTGGGCATGCCGCCGGTGATGAGCGTCCCGGTGCCGACGACCAGGTTGTTGACGATGCGCACAGGCAGCGCAGGGTGGCCGTTGATCGCGATGAACGAGCCTCGGCCGAGGTCGTTTACGATCGTGTTGTTGGCGATGTAGATGCCCATGTCCGGGTGCTGCGTCCCGTCGCCGCCGATCGAGATGACCCCGCTGTTGCGGGTCATCCCGCCCTGCTGAATCACGTTGCCGATGATGTACGCGAGGCCGCCGCCGGTGAGCTGAAGCTCGTACGAGCTGAAATTGTTCTCAGCCGTGATGCGGTTGTAGAGGATGTAGTTGGCGCGCGCGCGGCTCTTCACGAGGTGACCGACGTCGGCGCCCGCGGTGTACAGCGCGTGCGTCCAGTTGCCGACGAAGCGAAGCTCGGCGATCTCGTTGATGTAGAGGTTGTGCGTAAAGCCCAGGTCGCCGCGGCCGTTGCCGACGAACTCGTTGTTCTCGATGACCGCGATGTTGGCCGCGTTGTTTCCGCCGAGGATCCCGTTTTCGTTGTCGCGAAACACGCACCGGCGCACGGTGAGCGTCCCTGTGCCCTGCCAACGAATTCCAGCCCCGTTGCGGCTCGTGCACGCGGCGCCCACGAACTCGATCCCCTCGATGGTCGCGTTGGCGCCGTCGACGATGAAGATGCCTTTTCCGCCCTGCGCAGTGACGGGCATGCCCGTTCGGTCGAAGATCACACGACCGCCGTCCGCGGCGCGGACCGTGAGGTTGTTGCGGGCGATCACGACCTCTTCGCGGTAGGTGCCCGCGACGATCTCGACGATGTCCCCGTCGCGCGAGGCCGTCAGGGCGCTCGCCAACGTCGTGTACATCTGCCCAGCGCCCACCCGCAGCGTCGCAGCGTGCGCGCTCGATGAGGCAATCGTCAGCGCAAACGCGGTGGCGGCGGCAGTAAACGTAGCGGCTCGTTGCATCACAGCACCCTTTCGAGCAATCGAAGAGACGGACAGAAGAGCGGCCCCGAGGCCGCGAATCGACAGAGACTACCCGCGCGGTCGCTCGGCGGTCGACAGCGTTCGCCGACGGCCGCGCGCGCTGCGCGTCCCGCGAGGCGCCGTGGTAGTGTCGCCTCGTGGTCCGGCCTACCCTCGTGAAGGCAGTCGATTCGACGGTGAATGCAACGGCAGAGCCCCCGTCCAAGGGGAGTGATGCAGCTGCTTCGACCGCACCCTCCGATCGAGAGATCGACGCCGCCCTCCTCGGGCGCGCGGCAAACGGGGACACGCGCGCGTTTCGCGAGCTGGTCGAGCGGCATCAGCGCCGAGCGAACTCGGTCGCGTACGGGCTCGTGCGCAACGCCGAAGACGCCCGCGAGGTCGTTCAAGAGGCGTTCATCCGTGTGTTTCGGCACAGGGCAGAGTTTGCAGGGCAAGCGAGCTTCTCGACCTGGCTCTATCGCATCGTGGTCAACCTCTCGATCGACCTCTTGCGCAAGCGCTCTCCGGGCCGCGCCGTCGAGTTCGACGAGAGCATCGACACCGACGGAGCGCCGGACGAGCTCGTCCCCCGCCGCGAAGGGGTGGACCCGTTCGCCACGCTCGATCGCAAGCGCCTCATCGAGGCCATGCACGCGGCGCTCGAGCAGCTTCCGCCCTACCACCGCGCGGTCATTCTCTTGCGAGAGCTCGAAGGCCTCTCGTACGAAGAGATGGCCATCGCCCTCGACGTCTCGAAGGGCACCATCATGTCGCGGCTCTTTCATGCGCGACGAAAGATGCAGAAATTGTTGAAGGAGCAGCTCGGAGACGAAGTCCCTGACGTTCAAGAGAGCGAGCCATGAGCGAGCGACGCGACGACCCCAACGACGACGAGTTCACCACCCACGCTGCGGCGTACGAGCGCGACGCGCTCTCGGCCTCGGCGCGCGCGGCGCTCGTCGAGTGGGCTGATCGCGTCGTCCCGCCGCTCGCTGTGGACTTCACCGACGCCGTGATGCTCGAGGTCGTCGCCCACGACCGCGCCGGCGCGTGGGAAGCGGCGTTCGTCCCCGCGCTTCCCGAGGACTTCGCGCGCTCGATCACAGAGGCCGCCGTCGCTGCAGACGACGCGCACCGCGCGATGACCGCGTGGCAAGACGCGATGGTCCCCGCGCTTCCCGAGGACTTCGCACAGTCCGTGTGCGCTGCCGCTGTCGACGCAGAGGCCCGCGACGAGTCTGTTCGCGCCGCCGTGATGACGGCCTGGGCCGAGGCCTACGTCCCCGCGCTGCCCGAGGACTTCGCGCAGTCTGTGACGGACCTCGCGATGCGCGGCGTCGAAGAGGCCCCGCGCACGAGCGGGGTCGTCGAGAAGGTGGTTCCGCTCGCGCCCAAGGGCGTCGGGGCGAAGCGTCGATGGCTCGCGCCTGCGGCGGTCTCGTCCTTCGCCGCGGCTGCCGTGGCCATCCTCGCGCTCTCGGGAGGGCCCAAGCCCTCGATGCGCGGGCAGCACACGGTCGTCCCGGGCCACAGCAACAACAACGCGGCGCAGACCACGCACAGCGCGGCGAACCACGGCAACACCGCCGCGCAACCGACGACCAACCCGACCGTCACCGCCCCGACGCCCGACGAGGGCAGCGAGGTCGAGAAGGTCGAAGTCGACGGAGACCGCGCGTCGTTTACGGCGTTTTCGCTCGCGGGCGAAGACGACCACAGCACGGTCGCCGTCGTGTGGATCGACGACGGGACGAAGGGCGCCTCTGCACTGTGATGACCTCGATGCCCTCCCCGACGCGCGCGATTCAGTGGCTCTCTGCGACGCTGTGCGCGGCGATGCTGGTGCAGCCCGCCGCAGGTTTTGCCCAGCGTCGATCGAACACGCCGCAGCCCCAGCAGAGCCCCTCGGGCGACGCAGGGGCGCCAGAGTCCGGCGGTCCCGCGGCGAGCACGATCTCGTCGATCGAGGTCGTGGTGATGGCAGGCTCGCACGGCCCTGGCGGGATCGCCGCGGCGCTGCGCGGGTTCACGCAGCTCGCGCGGCCGCCGTTCACGGCGTTTTCGCAGATCGAACTGGTGTCTCGCGCGCAGCTCGCGCTCAGCGAGGCGACGCCCGCCGCCGTCGCGATCCCCAACAACGGGACCATCCGGGTCTCGCTGGGCGCGCCCACGCGCGGCCGTCGCGTGTCCGTGGCGGTCTCGATCACGCTCGGCGGACGCACGCACCAGACGCAGTACAGCGTGGTGCCCGGGGACCCGTTTTTTCTCGTGCACTCGACGGGCGTCGACAGCGCGTTGATCCTGCGATTCGTCCCGCGTTGAGCAATTTCGCCTCGGCGCGACGAGCGAGGATCGCAACACTCGGATGTTTGTAGTCCGACGAGCGAACTCTTACCCTCGATCGCAACGATGAAGCGAACGCTCGTTGCCCTCTCGGTGCTCTCGCTCGCGGCGTGCGCGCCCACGACGCTGCCTCCCGCAGACTCTGGAACGACGCCCCGCGCCGACGCGACCGCGGATCGAACCGCGCCGCAAGACTCGGGCGTCGGCACAGACAGCGGCGTCAACGTCGACACGGGCGTTCGCACGGACAGCGGTGTACGGATCGACAGCGGCGTGCTCGTGGACAGCGGCGTTCTCGTGGACAGCGGCGTGCTCGTGGACAGCGGCGTCGTGCTCGACTCGGGCGTCTCGATCGACAGCGGTGTCGTGCTCGACTCGGGTGTGATCGTCGACGCAGCGAGCAGCGACGCGATGGCCGTCGGCGACGCCGCGCCGCCCGGCGAGGGAGGCACCGGCGCGGGGGGCTACACCGCGGTGCGCATGGCGAGCGGCGCCACGTGCGACGCGCTGACGACGACGGCGATCCCGGAGCTCGTCGGCGACGACGCGGCGATGAGCGCGCCCGCGATGCTGCCGTTTGCGATTTCGTACTTCGGCGCGCCGGCGACGCACTGGAGCGCGAGCACCAACGGGATCGCGCAGCTGTGGCCGAGCGCCGCGGGCTCGCCGAGCACGGACTACTCGAACTCATCGCTTCCCGACCCCGGCGCACCCGAAGGAATGCTCGCGGCGTTTTGGGACGACCTGTCCGTCGAGCCCGGCGGACAGGTGCGGTCGGCGACG
>JAAFIF010000009.1 GCA_013298625.1 Myxococcales bacterium | reverse complement strand
GCTGCGCCAGGCGTCGACGCGCTCGCGCCAGCGCGCTTCGAGATCGGGATTGCGGGTTCGCATGCGCGTGACCGTGCGCCAACGGCGCGAAGCGAGGAACGACGCCGACTCACGCAGCGGTTACGATACGGATGAAGATCGGTGTGGTGTTCGGCTCGCCCGAAACGACGACCGGGGGCAACGCGCTGAAGTTCTACGCCACCGTTCGCCTCGACATCCGTCGCATCGGAGCGGTGAAGGACGGCGACAAGGTGCTCGGTAATCGAACCCGCGTGAAGGTGGTGAAGAACAAGCTCGCGCCGCCGTTCCGCGAGACCGAGTTCGACATCGTGTACGGGCACGGCGTCGACCGCGCAGGCGAGCTCGTCGACGCGGGTGTCGAGCTCGGACTCGTCGAGAAGTCGGGCTCGTGGATCACCGTCGACGGTGAGCGCGTTCAGGGTCGAGACGCGGCGAAAGAGCTGCTCGCGCGCAAGCCAGACGTGGCAGCGAGGCTGCGGATGCAGTTGCTCTCGGCGACCAACGTGGACGCGCTGCTTCGTCGCAAGCCCGCCGGCGACGCGTAGCGCAGCGCAGCGCGGAGCGGGGGCGGGGCAAGCAGCGGACTCCGAGTACCACGGGACTCGCGGGGAATCTGTGGATCGCGAGCGGGATCGAGGCGAGAGTGCTCCGCGCCAGGCGGAACTTCGACAGCAGCGATCGGCTCGGCACACGGGCGCGCGTCCTGTGCCGAACGACCGCGCACTGGGAAGTCGCCGACGCCAGCGCATGCCCGAGGAAGTCACGAAGCGCTCCGCCTAGGATTCACGAAGTGCAATGCGAGACACGCGACACCCCGTGCGAAACACTCACCGATTGCACTGGGCAGTGGCGGCATCGAGCACGCCGGTACTGGGATCGAAGCGAGCGAACGCAACCTGCCCGTTCGGCCAGACGGCGCCCGTGTACAACGCGCCCACGACCGGCGCAGAGGCAGGGAAGAACGGAGGCGACTCCGGCGTCGACTCGAAGTCGAAGTTTCGATCGACGAACGCAAACGTCGGCACGTCGGGGGCGCCCGCCATCGAGCGGCGGGTGTAGAGGACCAGCGCTGCGGGGTTGGTGTCGAGCACCGGCACCAGCGTCACATCGAAAGGCCCCTCGTCTCGGCCGAGCTGCGCACGATCGACTGGCAGGAAGTTCGGCTGCTGCGCGAACGGGATGAACTCGGCCGACACACGCAAACTCACAACGCGCAGATCGAGGGTGTACGCGAGGCTGCGCGTCTCCGAGGAGGCGACGAGCAAGAGCGTACCGTTGACGTTGGTGAGCGAACATCGCTGCAGCGTCGGATCACCAGTGTCGAACGTGGGCATGAGGTTGTAGAAGTTGTTGCCGCTCACTTCGACGATGAGCTTTCCGTCGGCCGCGGCGCAGGTGACGGACGGTCGCAGGATGCCGTCGAGAAAACGAGAGCTCGTCCCCTCGGGCTGCGCAACGCCCGTGCTTCGCACGATCGACGCGAGCTCGCGCGCAGGGTCGTTCCGGAGTCCGCCACGCAAGTACCGCCGGAAGCGAAACGTCCCGTCCATCTGGGGCTCGGGAATCTCGGCGACCATCAATCCGCCCAACGATCCGTCAGGCATGAGCGCGTATCGCGAGTTCGTGACGATGCGCGTCAAGGGGCTCGGCAAGTTGATGGAGTTCGTGCCGTCCACCCTCCCGACTTCGAGTTGCTGAGTGGCAGTGCGATACGACACCGGCTGAATCCCGTTGCCCAACTGAATCTGCCCGAGCACATTGAGCTCCGCATCGAAATCGATGCTCGCGCTCTGGATGATGCTCAGTCCGCCTCGGGCAAATGACTGGCCCGGGGGCACGAACGAAAACGGCGCCCGCTGCGTGGCCTGCGTCGGATCAACGAGCATCGCGTGGCCGCAGGCGCTCGCGCCAACCATCTGCCGCGTCATTTCGCGGAAGTGCGGTCTGATGAAGCCGATCCACGGCAGACACCCCTCTGTCGGCGCAGGAACGGTCATCCGGTGCGTGATCCACTGAGTGCACGTCACCAGCGACCGATCCGGGTAGCGCGCTGGCCGCACCGAGGACTGCGCATCCGCAGGGGGCGGAGTGGCGTCAGTGGGTGCAGCGGCGTCACCCATTGGCATGGGTGGGGCGCAGGATGCGAGGGGAAAGACGGCTATCGACGCAACGAGAGTGCAGCAAGCGACGAATTTCATTGATGGGTCTTCCTGTGAACTACTCTTGCGGTCGTGAAGCGAACTCAGTGGGAACCGTCAGCCGAGTCGGCTGACGCTGCTGGGGCAGGAGCGTGCGACCGAGTTGCTGGTAGCGGTCACTTCCCCAGCAGTAGAGATCGTTAGCGGCGGTCCAAGCGCACGCGTGAGTTTCGGACACAGCGATGCCCGTCGCCCGAATCGAGCTCGAAACGTTGAACTGAACCCAACGCGGGTTGCCGAACGAGTCCGTCGTGAGCCGATCACAATAAAGCACGTCAGCCCTGTTCAAACCGCAATACATGGTGCAGTCCGGAGCCGACGATCCAACAACGTCCGCACGTCGGGGAAGGTTCGGTCCGCACGCGGTCGAAGTGCTGTGATCAGGCATCGGGATCCGCCGCGGCGACCATACAGTTGCGGCCAACAGTGAGATGCGACCTTGATACGGCTGCGAGTACGGCGGTTCAGTCTCAATTCCGCCCCAACACCACCAATCACCGCTGACCAAGGCACAAACAGATTCGCCGACAAGGCGCAATTGCGTCGCGTTGCCAGACAGCGGAACCGGAAGAGCATGAGCAATCGACCGATCGAGTGACCGGAACTCTTCCTCGGAGCGAACCGTGTCTCGAGGAGCTTCGAACCACCCAACATGCCCGCCTGTCGCACGCCCCCAGCACGTGACAGCACCGTGATGCAGAAGCGCGCACGTGAAGTCAGCGCCAACGACAGCCGACACGACACGGCCCTGCACGGCTTCGACGGACCGCGGCCGAGTATCGACAACAGCATCGAGCAGACGGCCAAAGGATCGTTCGCCCCAACAGTAAACTGAACCATCGCGCTCAAGGACACAGGTATGTGCGGCCCCAGCCACAAGGTTCTGAATGTCTCTGCCGTGGTAGACAAGTTGCCACTCTGATGACGCGAGCGCATTCAGCGCTCCAAGCTGTCCGTGACGGTTATCTCCGAAACAGTAAACATCCCGCCCAAGAACTCCACAAGCATGGCCATCGCCAAAGACAACCGCCGTAGGTGCTGGCTGTCGACGAACCTCAAGAGATCTCTCGCGGAGAACGGACTCCTCTGCGTCAATCTCCTGCAATCGTCCTCCACGGCTGAGAACTACGATGCCACTGCGAAATCGAAATATATCCTCCCCGTCAGAGATCGTGAGCGACGCCTGATGATCCGTGGATCGGCCCGACAGAAAACGGCACTGAACCTCGCGCCCCTCTGATAGCGTGCAATGCACATTGCCGTTTCGAACACTCTTCACCGTCCCAGGCGATAGCAACACCAATTGCTCGTCGCGAGGAGCAACCAAATCTACACCACACACCCATCCGTCCGAAATGGGATCACGACGACCGCACCAATCCCATCCTATCGACACCAGCGGAGCCATTGACAGTCGACTCGTCTCGGACAGTTGAGCAGCTCGGGACAGCATACGAACTCCGTCGTCATACGACACCGCCGGATGGTCAATCAGAACTGGAGCGACTTCTGCTAGCGGACGACGCGTAAGATTGTGCAACGAAACCAGCCAGTCGTTGTGAGATCGCACGCGAGACGCGAGTTGCACTCCTCCGAAACACACAGATCGACCAGGTCGCAAGGTCACACAGGTAAGCGAGTCATGAGCAACGATGCCACTCACGCGTTGCTCGCGATAGCTGGGAATAGCTGTGACGGGAGGGCGGCAGGCCCAGACAGCACAGGCGAACACGACAATTTGACTGAGTTGTCGATCCCGATACGACATGGCGGCGCGCTGCGATTGTTTAGGGTTGCCCATCTGCGATAGTATTGGTGGGTCTTCCGTCCCAGTCTAGGATTCGAAGAGGCGTCTGATTCGTGCCATAGTATGCTCGAAGATACGCCGAGCGCACGCCTGGACTTATCGTTGTTGAGACTCGGTAGGACGAAGGATCTATTGAAGCATCTCCCATCTGCACAACGCCGCCCGAGTACCGACCGTGCTGAACAACATCATACTCAATTTCGGCATGAAACCGTGCATCGAAGCCATTGCCAGTGACGAGATAGGAACGAAAGTGCTGCCGCCCATGCGCCTGAATTCCTCGATTCTGCCACGGAGCCGGAATCACACCCGACGCGCGCAGATCACGCACAAACTCATTCGGAACGAAGCCTCCGGTTCGTGGCGAGTCAATCATGTATGTATCTGACCCCTGGTTTTCCGTGTTCTGATACAGCACGCGGCGCTCTGGCGTAAAGCGAGGTGAAATATCTACTTCCTCTCGGCCAATTACATGCCGATCTCCGTAGATGCTCTCAGAAGTCCTGCCTGCTGCCGATGCGCGGCCACCATCCCATTCAACTGACAAATGAGTGGTAGCAAGGTGAAAAAATCCGACACCTTCGGAGAATCCGTTTGTTACGTAGATTTGCAGCGCCTCGCCGCCACCTTCACTGCAACGGGGGCACGGCTCGCCCTGGTAGTCAATGCCGGTTCTAGTCTGAACCGTAGCTGGATGCCCATTGATAGTGACAGGCACCTCCGCAGACACCCACCTTCCGTTGGGATCAAACAGTCGGACAGGGCTATTGTTGGCGTACGCAGACGTCCAGAGTTGGTCGCTTTGTGGCGTTGAGGCCCAAAACCCTCGCAGTTCCGGATCCACACTCGCCCACTGTCCCTGCCGCGGATCGTAGTACCTCGCACCGAAGTACTGCAGACCAGTCTCCGAATCCTGCTCCTTGCCGGTGAACCGGAACGGCGTCGTGTCGCTCGCGGAGCTCTCTTCGATCCACGGTTCACCGAACGGAAAACTCTCGTGGTGTTCCCGCACGTTGCCCGCGGCGTCCGTCACGAACTGGGTGCTACCGAGGTGATCGGTGTGCAGCCAGTGTTCCTGTGTGCCCGTCGTCGGATCAGTCACGATGCTGGCGATGCGTTGGCCGCTCGCGAAGATGTGCTTGGTTGTTTGGACGCCGTTGTGCACGCTCCAGTATGCGTTGCCGTAGACCGAAACTCCGTCCTTCGACCACTTGTGCGTCCGCTCTCCGGCGCCATCGTAGAGAAACTCGACCGTCGATCCATTGGTCGTGACCGACGCGAGCCGGTCATCTTCGTCCCACACCAGCTGACGCACGCTGCTCGTGGCCGAGTCCGTCCAGCCGAGCTGGTTGCCATTGAGGTCAAACGCAAACGTCCGCGTGCCCACCTGCGTCGCTGCGTGGGGGCGAACGCTCCCTGCGCCCAAGTATGTGTAACCGAGCGCGTGCGACGTGCCCGCGAGCGTCGTCGGCGACGCACCACCGACGAGCGACCGGACGTCGTTTTGCGTCTTGTTTGTGATATTGCCGATCGCGTCGTATTGCATCGCGAGCGTGTAGCGACGCTCGTGTGTGCTCGACTCGCGGTACATCGCAGACGCGCTCGTAAGTTGACCGAGGTCGTCGTACTCGAACGACTGCTCGCTCTCACCACCAAACCCACCGCCCATCACCGATGGAAGCAGTTGATTTCGCTGCTTGATGTTGCCCGCATCGTTGTAGCCGTAGAACAACCGCTGGATTGGTGTCGCGCCTGGACCATCGGTGTTCACTTCTCGAAGGCGCTGCATGAGCGGATCTCGCTGGTATCGCGTCTCGGTGCCGTTGCCCAGCATGACACGCGAGCGTTGACCATACTGGTCGTAGCCTACGAACGCCAGGTAGTCACGCGGCGAGCCACCATCGGGCGTACCAGTGACGCGCTGGAGATTTCCTCCTCGATCGTAGTGATACTCGACTGTCTCCCAGTCGTTGTAGGTCACTGACCGCTGTCGACCAAACGAGTCGTAGGCAAACGATGTCGTGACCCACGTCCAGTTCGTCTGACCACCGACAGGCCGCAGAGTACGCCACGTCATGTTCGTCTCGCCGAGCGCCCCGTACGCGAAGAACGTCGAGCCCGAGTCGTCCGCGCGCGTCTGCAAGCGCCCCGCACCGTTGCCCCAAGCGCCAGGACCACCGTAGTAGAGGTCGACGGTGCGCCCGCCGGGGTACACGACCTGCGTCAAGCGATGCTTGTCGTGCACATAGCGGATGCGCTGCGACGGCGTCGCGGCCCGCAGGTTGGGCGTGACCTTCGCGCCGAGATCGCCCCCCGCGGTGTAGTGATACTCGATCAACCCGCTGTCGCGATTGTCGAGAGAGATCATGCGACCGAGCGAGTCGTACGTAGCCGTCGTGGGGTTGTTGTTGGCGTCAGTCACTTGCTCGAGTCGCCCGAGAACATCGTACGAGTAACGCGTACGCAGCAGCACAGAGCTGCCTCCGATGGTGTTGTTCTCGCGGACCTCGAGCACAGCGCCATCAGCGCGTGCGTACGTGTGCCGTGCATGTCCTAGGGGATCGGTGACCCTCGTGTGCAACCGCGCTGTCGACTGCCCAGGAATCGGCTCGACGAAGTAGTCTGTCGACACCTGCGTCGCATCGGGCGCGCGGACGATGCGTGCCCGATCGAAAGCGTCATATTCTGTATACGAGTGCGGATCAGTCGGCGTCCGTACGAGGTCCACGAAGTGCGTCGCGCTGGCGGTCGAATCGAATCCACCGCGGTACTCGCGCGACGCTCGGCCGAGCGAGTCGTATTCGACCGGCCCCGACACAACCCAGCCAACCGTCGTCGAACTGCCGCTACCCGACTCGAGCTCAGCACTCTTCTTCGTCTGAATCACCCGCATCGTGCGATCGATGAACGTCACCGTGTCGATGGTGGTCGTGCGTCCGACATCTTGGTGATGCGTGATCGCCCAAGCGCGTGGAAATCCACTGACACCGGGCTGCAGCATATACTCGTACGAGATTGTCGGCGCCGTGGCGAACGGCTCATCGTACGGCCCGTACACTTCCGTCGTGCGTCCGTAGCCGTCGAAAAACACGCGAACCTTCTGACCATTGCTGTCCGTCGTCTGTTTCACGACACCGAAGCGCATGTCGTACTCCATAGACGATGTCAGGCCGAAGCTGTCCGTGATGGTCGTTCGGTGTGTCTTGGTGCTGTCGTACGCGTATTCGAGCACGAGGCCTGCCGGATCCTTGACGGTCTCGACGTTGCCCCACGCGTCGTACGTGAACGTCGTCTTCACTGCATAATTCGAGTACGGCGCGGGCGTCGCGAGGTCGGGATTGATGCCACCCGTCAGTCGATCAGTAATCTCTGAGAGCTGCCCAAGAGCGCCGAACGTCGCCTCGCGCCGTCGAAGCAGCAGGCCTGCGCTATTTCGAAGTTCAACCGTCTTCGGACGGACGATGTTGTACGGCGCCGCAGCAGTAAAGTAGCTGGTGATGTTTGCATAGACATCATCATCGCTGCCCGCCTCACCTCGATCGATGATCGACTGCAGTCGTCCGGCGCTGTCGTACAGGCGCTCGACCTCCGTGACAATCGATGGACCCGTGGGGTTGATTGTAACACCATCGTAGATGAACTGCCGGGAGATCCTTGGCCGAACATGCGTCACGCCTGCAGGCATCCCGGCGGTGATCGTCTCGTATACAGTCTCAGTGCCCGACGTCCTGCGCCCCGCACTGTCACGCACAAACGACCCGGCGACCGTCCCGCGAAGCAAGTAGCTCTGGTTGTTGTACCGCGTCTCCGTGCAGGTTTGCAGTGTGTTACACACCGTGACCGAAGAGAAGCCATAGTCGTCGCGCTCAAGCCGATCATAGAAGCCCCCTCCGTAAGAGATGCTCGTGGTGTACAACGTGTTCGGACGCTCAGGCGTAGGATCAACAGAATCCTCGGTCGTCCCAGGCACTTGTACACTCGACAAGACGTAGCGAGCTGAGGGCAAGTCGACGCGCTCACCACCTGGCAACGTCTCGACGCGGTTGCCCACGAGCTGATAGCTCAGCGACATCCGGGCGCCGAACGGGCCGCTGACCTCTCGCAAAAGGTTGGCACCACCTGTTGTGTTGAGCCTGGCGAAGATCTGATCCGTAGGAGGCGGCAGCCCATCACCGTGCCCGGGCGTGAGCACGTGATCGACGAGACCATCCCCGTTGATGTCTTCGAGCGTGATACGCCCAGCGACATTCTGCCAACTCTCGTTTCCACCGAGGCTCGGGACGATCGACACGCCCCAGATTCCGAACCATGGGAGCATGATCACCACCCCCGCCGTGAGCTTGAGCCCCGTACCCCACGTAAACGAGAGTACGTCTTCCTCCGCGGACACGTGCTGTTCGACCGCGCTCCAGCTCGGCGCGTTCCAGTCGACAGGCTCGCTGAAAGACGTCCCCAGATTGAAGCGAACGCGCAATCTGCCATCGCGAACAGTAGGAACCCAGACGCGGTCCGGAAGTCCATCGCCGTTGACGTCGACGAAACGCGACTTGTTGTAGGAGAATGTCCACGACGCCCCACCACCGGAACCCGAGAAACCGAACTCGACGCTCGTGCTCTTCGATGTGGTGAGAGTCACTGCGTCAATCGCTCGCTCGGCCGGCTCGTCTTTACCGATGCCTCCAGCGAAGTGCATCGACTGCGGAGCCGTGAACCGCGTTCCGAGGTTGTATGCCACGGTCAGTGTGTCATCGCCAGCCTGAACTTGATCAGGCAACCCATCACCGTTCACGTCCAGAAAATCGATGACATCCTGAGATGTCCCGTCGGAGACACCGAAAGACGGTGCGTACCCAGCATACCCGAGCCCGCGATGCGTCGACTTCGAAATGGAGCGGGACATCGCGAGTGCGCTTCGAATTCCACCAGCGGCAGATCCGATCGAGAAGCCGTGGCGAACCGCCGAGTCGTTGCTGCGTCGAACGACATCGAGCATTCCAGGCATCGCGCGGGGAGGCGCAAGCGTGGTGTGATTAGCCCCCGGAGCGCGTGGCTGATGTAGACGAACGACACCTCGGTCGATGGAATCCGGAAGCCGATCGCCGTTGACATCGAAGAAGTCGAGCGTGGTCGTACTCTGTCCGGCGTTGAGCCCCTCACCGATGCCCATGAGCGTAATGTTGAAGCCTCCAGTGGGGCCGTTCGCCGCCCTCAGCGAAGCCCCCTCCGACGCAGAGAGAGTCCAGTCTCCATCGGGCACGACGCGATGTGCGCCACCGGAGGTTTCGACACGAAATCCGCCGCGACGGGACGGGATCATGCTCCAACGATTGATCGCAGAAACCCGGCCAGATCCGATCCATTGGAGTTCTTCTGTGTCCCCTGGATCGATCATCCACGACGAAGGAACGCCATACATCGCTCGCATCGCCACCGAGTCAGCGCTCGTGTCAAGTGGCAGTCTCTGGCCTGCCATCGCCATGAATACTGGTGTCGGTCGCGTCGCGACAGGCTCGCCCGAAATGCCACCCGGAGTGCTCGGCGCGGACGCCGTCCACATGGGGTTGATGAGGTTGCGCTCGATGATTCCCGGCACATCCGCGCGCCACTCGCCTGCGCTCCAGCCTCGATACCAGCCCATTGGAAGCAACACACGACGATGCGAAATCGGATACGGAACAAACGGAGGCAGTTCTTCCATCTGTGAGGGCTGGTCGCTGTCACTCACAGCGAGCAATGGCCGCGGTTGCCGTACAACCGCGAGCGGGATCCACTGCTGTGCATCAGGTCCCAGTGCAATTGGATTTCGCCAGCGGCACCCCTGCGTCGTGTCATCTGGCGCGAGACCAGCATTTGTGTCGCAGTCCGTTATGGGCTGGCAGATCGAGACGCCGGAAGCGTTCGGTCCACACCACTCCGTGTAGTGTACGAGAGGTTGCCACACAACAAGCCCAGGGTCTGACTTGTCGTCGGGCAGATCAACGGAGAAGAAAAACTGATCTCCCATATACGTGTCGAAGTTCGACACAGACGGACCTGTCCCTCCACCTGCGGGGATCGCCGTCGCCGGCGTCACAGCAATCAATCGAACCTCGAGCGACGCCAAACGCGCGTCGATTTCGCTGGGCGTCATCGCAGCCGGAGGAGCAGCGTCAGTCGAAGCGTCTCCGACGCCGCTATCGTACGGAGGCAACGAGGTAGGTTCGGGTGGCTGCATCGTGGTCGTGTCAATGACACGACGAACCCAAATGCGAGCACTCGCGCTCACGCCGGGCGGGAGCGAAATCGAAGCGCTGTCGATCGAGAGTTTTCCACGACGAATCGACACGAAGCCTACGACATCGCGATCCGCGACGCGAAAATCCTCGCCGCGATCAAAGTAGGTCCCCACCGTAATCGGGACGGCAGTGCCGGGCCAGGGGCAACCGCGGTTGCTGTCAGTGCATCGGTAGGTCGGATCGACCGCAGTGTAAGTAATGCGCGGCACCCAGTTGACGAGGTCTCCCTCGACCGTCGACGTCGACGTCGGGCCCGGCCGCACGACGAAGTAAATCCGATCGTCGGTCGAGAGGTTCGCGAGATCGAGGCCTGTTCCGCAGGAGTTAGCAGGGCCAGGTGTGCAAGGCGGATCCGTTGCCGAAATCGGTCTCGACCAAACGGGCACGAGCGGCGTGGTCGAAAACCCGCCCTGCCCAAGGTAGATTTCGGCAACCACACCGTCACCGCGGGTTCCCGGGTGCTCGATCGCTCCAGTGATCTGCACCGACCCTTGCTTCAACACCCGCCACATCACCAGCGGCGCGGTTGGTTGGTTCTGGGCGTTGATCGCCTCAACGAGTCTCGGGTCTTCGATGTCGACCGACGGCGGCTGAACGGCGATTCCACCAATCGTGTAGTCTGCAGCCGTCCCACCCATGGCACCGAACGAGTTGCGGCCGTGAGGCGTGGGGTTCTCGTACACCCGCAACACTTTCGTCGACACCCCCATCACATCGAGGTCGTGAGGACCTGTGACGATGTCAACGAAGCCATCACCGTTGGCGTCCGAGAGGATGCGGTGCGTGTCGTTCCATGACCAGGCGCCATCGACCCCACCTCCTCCCATGTCAAACAGCTGTAGGCCAAGGTTGATTTGCCCGTTGCGCGTGGACGTTTCGCTGAGCGAGTTGTGCCCGATGGGCACCGGCGCTGCGCTGAACCTTGTCTCCCGGGTAGCATTGCGCGACTGCGTAACGACGTAGCGTGACAGGTGATCTGACAAGCCGTCTCCGTTCACATCGACGCGCTCGAAATCGCTCGTTGTTCTCTGCACTCCGCCGCCGCCGCCGCCGCCGACGTTAATCATCTGGAATACGTCGCCGACACCGACGGCCACGTTACCGCCGATGCCGAGCGTAGAACTCAAGCGCCGCTGCTGGGGCGTTATTGTCGCGTATTGTGTCGGAACGCCGAAACCCACGCGACCGCCGTATCGTACAGCCCCCGAGTACGCGAACGTATGAGTGTAGAGATCACTCGTACCGGCGACACCAGCGACGCTGACGGCCGACAAGAGCGTTTTGCCGAAGTCACCTGTCGTATACGCTAGCGAGTACCGCCGAATCTGTGACTCCGAAGCGGTTTGCCGTACGTGTACAGACGAGAGACGACCAGAGTTCTGCACAAGAAATCCGAGACGCCCCGAACTCGTCACGTCCTGGCGGTCGAACGCATACTCGAAGTCGACGAAGTAGTTCGGATCCATTGTCCGCACGTCGCTGTCGAACCCAGCGAACGTCACTGTATACTCGATCGACTTGAGGTACTGCTCGACGACTTGCGCCTCTGCGGCTCCAGTGGCGAGCGACTCGGGCAAGGTGCCCCGGCGAATCTCATAGTGGTATACGACTGCGTTGTTGAACTCGTCCCGTGACTCTTCGAGCATCCATCGCCCGATCGCGGACGAGCCAGTCTCGGACAAGCGTCCGTGATCGGGGTAGCTCGTCCCCCCTGGCAGAGCGCTGCGTCTGCCGTAGATCTGACGCCCGCCATCGCGCGTGCGAACATCCCACCAGTAGGCGCTCTTGCCTGTGCCGTGACGGTAGATCACATCGAACGAGCCTTCGACGCGACGCGCGTACTTCCGGGGATTGACGCTCGGACCGTCGACAGGAACCAGCTGCGCTCCGTCGAGCAGATACGATTCTTCGCTCGAGACTGTGTATTCGGGGACGCCATTGCGAGTGTCGACCTCGATCCTGGAAACCCCGAGGTCCCAGCCCACCCCGAGGGGCCCATTGCCGCGCGAGCTGTCATACGAGAGCGCGATCGCAGGCTGCATCCCTTGTCGGCCAGGCGGCACGACGATGGGAAACGAGAGGTTCGCGCTTCCTGACGCGTTGGGCGTAGGCGGCGCGATCATCTGCACGCCAGCCGCGGGATTCGCAGCCTGCAGCCCCTGGATGGTGTTCGCGTCGAACGCTGTAGACTGGGGGCTGTCGGGAGCGGTGATCGTTGCTGTGATGTAGTCCGTGAAGTGATTGGTCGCAGCTGCGATACGGTCGTTTGCTCCCGTCGCGACGCGCGTCACCTCGCGCCAACGCCGCCCCCCGACGTCGTAGTAGAATGGCTTGATGTCTGCGTCCGTGGACCCAGCGCTCAGTCGACCCCGGCCGAAGGGCAGTGACAAGCGAATCGGCTTGGAGAATCGCAGCCCATCCGGCCCAAAGCGATATGCACGTCCATCCGGGCTGGTGTTCACCATGCCACGATCGAGCGCAGCAACGTCACTGCCAGTCAGTGGGCGCAGTGTGATCCGCGTATCTCGCGCCACCGCGCCCGCTGGGATCTCGACGACCACGTCGCCCAACGTCAGCGTGGTATCCGCGTTGGCTCGAGCCCAGCCGCCAAACGGCGCGCCCACATCCTCGCGTGGAGCCTCTTGAGCGCTCGCAGAGTTCGACGTCGAACTGGCGACACAACGCCCCAACACGAACCGCTGTAGCTTCGTGGTTCCATCGGAGAATCGCGCCTCGACTCGATGCTCGCTGTGCGACTCAGCGCCCGACAACCCAGCGTCGAGCGCGACGAGCACCCCAAACGACCCGTCAGCGTTGCCCTGAGTAATCGTGGGCTGCCCATCGATCCACAGCTCAGTGGCAGCACGGCCATCGCTGCCAAGTGCAAATCCGCGCACATACGCTTCTCGATCGACGCATTCTCCATGTGCCGGCCATGTGATAGAGAGACGCGCACCAGCCTCGACAACTGCGGCTGCGTGTACGTCGAGTTCTGCGATAGCGAGTGTGGGGTGCTCCCCACGCGCCAACACCGCAACCCGAAGCTCCGATGTGTCGATTGGCGGCGAAATTGTCAGGCGCTCGGAGGTTCCCGTTCGAGAGTTAGCAGGGACTTCGAGCGTGCGGCGAGCACGCGTGCGTCCGTCGCTGGTCGTCCAAGAGAGCTCAATCTGGGTGCTTCCAGTGCCGCGAGTGAGCACATTGAGCGCATCGACACGAGCAGAGTCGCGCCAACTCCACAGGCCCGCGCGGTCAGCAAGGTTTCGCTCGACCCCGGTTACCGCTGTTGATGGTTCGCCATCTGTCCATCGCGCGTACGCTGCGCCGTGGGCCTCGAGCGGCGCCAACAAAGGCTCCGCGCTCGTTGGCGCCTCGCGCGTGGCCACGATGCGCACCGAAGCGACAGTGAATCCCGTGGGGTCGACGTTGTCGCGCGGCTCGAAGCGAACGACGTTGTCGCCGCGCGTGAGCCATGCGGTCGCGATCTCTTCAACCTGCGTTCCGCCAACGGAAGTACGCGACGGGCGAAAGCCCCCCTGAACCACACCATCGTTGATTTTTCGACGAACAGCGCTCCAGTGGCTGCTTCCTCCAAGTTCGTACACGAGCCACGCCCTCGCCCAACGGGAGGGATCCTCGTCGACTCGAACATTGAACACACCCGCCCTCGGATCTCGCGCGCGATCTGGCGCAGACACTCGAGCGCTGCCAGGCGAAGCGGGCAGCGTCAGCGCATTCGAAGGAGTCTCGCCGCTGAGGAGACGATCTTCGATAGACCACTGGCCACGGCGCACCGTCGGAGTAACGGCAGTTGCCGCGCGCGCCGTCGGGGATGACTGTGGATTTTGCGAAGGCGCACCGCGCGCTGCGTTCCGCGCAACCGGGGGTGCTGTTTGTGACGAATCGGGGACGGCATTGCTGCAGCCCCCAAGCGCCAACGTAGTTGCTAGCAGCGCACGCCCCGTCCTAGACGCAACAAGGCCAACGACGTCCCTGCCCACCACCCGTGGGCCCCAGCCACTCTTCGACATTTCATATGAGTTGCACGAGTCCCTCCTCACGGACAAGGCTTTTGTGCAGTCGTTTCATCGATTTCACAAATTCGAGACAATCATCACGCGACGCCGCACGGCGACAACAAGTAAGAAAACAAACCAACGCGGCTGCGCGTTTCTCGGCTTCCATCTGGATTGTCCGTCAATTCAGCGAGAGCCAGCATTCGCTACCTCCTCCCCAAAATCCGACCTTCGGCCAGCGCCCACTCCCCTGTCATCACCGCGTCAGCGAAATCTCCACCGGGCACGCGGTTACCCGCAGCTCGCCCGTGGCGCCTAAATCTGCACTCCGGCTCTCGAAGCGCTCTTGTGCGAGCGTTTCGAAGCCTGGCGCAACAGAAGCCTACGGCCGCGCCGAACGGCTTCTCGGATTCTGCAGTCACAGGCTATGTCATCGCACCAGCGCCAGCTGCCTACGCGACGCCGGATCGCCGCGGCGTTCGTCGCCGTCATCCGCGAGAACGCTGCGCCTGTTCGCGAACTCGTCGCCATCGCACACACACCTGTACCGCACCGCTGCGCTGCTCGCCGCCCCGCGCTACGCCCCCTCGACCCGCTTGCCCTTCGCCGCCGTGAGCACGCGTTGGACGAGGTCGAGCGCGCGGCGCACCCTGAACTCGGGACCCACGCTCATCACCAACACAACCTCGTCGGCGAAGCCCTCGAGCAACGCGTGCTCGCACAGCTCGACGAACGCGGCCTCGAGGTCGGCGTCCCTTCGTGCGACCGCCTCCAGGAAGGCGCGGGCGGGGTTATTGGGGGTTGGCCGGGGGTTTGGCGGCGCAAGTGCTGGAGATGACTGAGGATGACCTCGCGCTACGGATCTGGAGGTTAGAGGTTCGAGTCCTCTCGGGCGCGCCAGGTAAACAGCAGGGGATATGGGTGGTTCCGGGGGGAACCAGAGTCGACTCAGCGAAGCGCGAAGAGCGGTCGCTGGAAGGTCGCATCGAGTGGGTGGGTGATGGGGCGGCGGAGCGAACGCAGGCAAGGCGGTCGCGCGCACGATGGCGGCGAGCGACGCGGGGTCGCACCAGCGCGCCACGCGGATGTGCGGCTGGGGCTGGGGCGAGTACGACGAACGGGGCCAGCGGGCGCGGTCGTCAGCGAGCTTGCGGCCGACGGCGAATGCGCGGGCGCGTGGGCGATGCGCAGGGCGATGGCGCAGTCGCGAGAGCAAGCAGGGAGCGCGGAGGTCAAGAAGGCGTTCTGCGCGGCGACTTGCGCTGCGAGACGCGCCGGCCATCGAGCAACGCGAGCGCCCGACACCGATGCCGCGCCCCCGATCACGAAGCGATCGCGACGGACTCATCTGTGCGCTGCGACCCTCCAATGAATTGCGTGACGCGTCTCGTGCTGTCGCTGACGGTGCCCACGACAGGGACCGCGAGGACGTACGAATGTTCATCATCGACGAAAGTCCGTTCCTTCCGCGATCGAAGCTCGATCAGCCCGCCTCTAGCCATCTCCCAGCCCGATCGAGCATGGCTCCCACACGCTCCGGCAGCCGGCCACGATCAACGGCACTCACGAGATTGTGATATGCGGCACGGCACTGGCTCTGTAGCGCCGACAGCGGCAAACGCTGGACGAGCACGCGACCACCGACATCGAAGTGCGACTCAGAGATCGCGCGGATCGTCACCCACGATCGAGGCGCATCGCAGCGCAGAACGACCCAAAACGGACCATCATAGAAGCACACCTGAGCCTCGGATGTTTGGCCCATTTCGAGTCGGTATACCTCCCATGCCAGCGACGCGACGATCGCCGCTGCGTTGTCCGTCCAACTGCGATCCGGAAACTCCTCGAAAAAGCCAAAGTCCAGATAGATATTCGCCCATCCAGTCTCCGGCTCCACAGAACGAACTACGATCTCCATCGGCGGACACTCCTGTCACAACGTAGTGCGGGCTGTTTCGATCAGTCGCAACGATTGAATTGTACCCCCCCTCAACGTACCCGCTGCGTGAACGGGCGTCATTTGCTTCGGCGCGCGGCGATGGCGCCCTTCGCGCGTGCCCGAGCGACGGCAGACCTACGGGACGGATGGGTCACGATGCGTCAGACATCGGATACGATGCCTCGCCAAGCACCCGCCAGCCATCAACCTCTGCCATCTCGAGGACGATCGCGGGCTCGACGCACCAGACGGGAGCGCCAGGCATGAGCGCGCCCTCGCGCGCGAGCGCCAGAGCCGAAATCAGCCAGTCCTCTTCATGGCCGAGCAGCTCGTTTACGGCGGACAGCTGCCGCTTGAACGCCGTTGACCGATCCGAGTGATCTGGCAGAAATTCGGTGATGACACGACAAATAAAGTTAGCGCAGAACTTCATGGCATTCCGCAGCGCATCACAAAAATCACGACACACCATGGATATCAGCATCTCCCCAACGAACCAGCCGCCAGAGATACGCAGTTCCTCAGCCGGAGAAAACATTTCTTCATCGGACGCCAGCGCTGCGACACGAGATTGCTCCAAGCGTATAAGAGCCACCTCACCTGGCTGGCTATTTACGTGCATGATCGACACGACTGCAGATCGCCACGCAGCGAACAATTCACCGTCCCAAATTCGAAAAATCGTCGATTGCCAGCGCTCCCACCACGCCCGCACGACGACTGCACAACACTCAGAACTAGCGCGGAGGATCGCGTCAGCATACTTCGGATCCATGGCCGACAACTACGCTGCCGAAGCAGCCTTCGTCAACCGAGCAGCGCCCCGGCGCCCACGCGCAGCTGCGCGCAGCGGTCACGGCAAGCATGGGTGAGCGACGACATTGTGAGACGCGAGCGCCCCGACGCGCTGCCGTCACGACGAAACGCTCCGTCGTCTCACCGATCGACCCCCGGCGGACCAGCAGGCCGGCGACGCTCCCAACTGCCCGTCGCGCGCGGGACAACATCAAGAGCAATCAACTCTCGACGGAGCACGCTACGAAGCGTCGTACCTCACCGGTCGGCAAGCGAAGTCCTCGAAGCGTTCGAGCGATAGATCCTCAGCGATGAGCGCGATCGACCGCGGCTCGAACGCCGCGGGATCCACGACCAGCACTGGATTGTCGTAGATCGCGACGAGGTAGCAGTACAGCGAACCATAGCGCCGCGCCGCGCCCGAGAGCAGCTCTTGTTGAGCGAGGAGATACGCGGCCAACTCTCGCCTTCTAGTCCAATAGCTTCGGCAATATAGATTCGCGAAGAAACAGCGAGCCAGCGCAGGCCGCTCTCGTGCGCAGGCATCAAGGATTCGAATATCGTACAGAAAGCCGAGGTCCTCCTCGTCCGCGAGATCGTGACCGTCGGCGAAGCAGCAGTAGACAATGGACATTGCGAGAAGGCTCCTCGACCACTGCCGCGCCGGGGTTCGTAGTCTTCCCGGTGCGCGGCAGTGCTTTGACTTGGTTTCAACCGCGCAGTTCCGCTACGCGCGTCTTCGATGCCCAAGCGGGCGCGGCATAGACCCATCTGCATACCATATCATGGATGCCTGCTATCTTGCCGCACCCCTCGGCGCGCGCAGCATCTCGCTGTTCCGATCAACGGAAGCGAGGCATTCGTCACCCGTGTAATCACGCAGAGAAGCGACAACTTGACCATCCCGAATCCAAAACGTCTCTCCGACTCCTCGAAGTTTACCGAAGAGCCTTGTCATCTCACTGGACAGGCTGTCGATGTCACATACTAGGATGGGAGGCGGCGCGGGCGTGTTCGCGAGTAGACTTGTCAGCTTCCCGAAGGCCGCGATGGACGGCCCGCTCCAGAGCGCCAAGACGAACACAATTGCCGACTCGATGTCCTCAACTGAGCCTGACGGCCACTCTTTCACCCGACTCTGCGGCAGTAACGAGTACCGAGCGATGATCGCGGCGACGCTCATCGAGCCCCCCGAACTGCGAACTGAGCCATTTCGACTCCGGCCGCGAAACGTTCACTGGCGAAGGCTCGTTTGGCCACCGACGAAACCCCGGATCCGAGGGCGTCGGTGAGGCGCCCCAGTTGAGCGCGGCCGCCACCAGGTGAACGCACGACGTTGATCCGTCCGCCGGGCGCGACGATACGCGCCGTCTCAGCCGCGGTTGTCGGGCTCATCGGAGCGCTCTGAAGAAGGATGTTCTCCACGGAGGCCGACAGCGGAGCGTACCCGTTCGGCAGACGGAAGACCTAGTAGACTGCTGGGCAGTCCTCTCGCTCTTCATCGAATGCACAATCCAGCAGCAAACGCTCGTCTCCAGCGAACACGACCGCGGTCCGCGGAACGTCATAGAAATCCCGATACGCAATCGAATTACGGATCACCGTCGCTGCCATCGCACGATACCGCGCCCATTGCCAGGGTACAAGCCGCGTCGGAGGTGCGGTGAGGACGGTGTTCAATAGTTCAAGAGTCCCGGATAATCCCGCGAGATCACGGCAGCCGGGCCGGGACAACCGGGGCGGTACCATGGGGACGGTGTTCAATCGCTCCAACGCCTCCGCGCGAGCTGCGACGGCAGCACAGCGGAGGGGGCAGCGCGGGGCCGTGATGTCGCGGGGTTATCCGGGACTCTTGAACTATTGAACACCGTCCCCGCGGAAGCCCTCGGACGCAAGCGCTGGGTCGTCGAGCGCACCATCGCCTGGCTTCATCGTTTTCGCCGCTTGCTCGTTCGATACGAGCGGCGCGCGGACATTCATCAGGCATTCCTGACGCTCGCCAGCTGCATCATCCTCTTGCGAGCCCTGAGCTGATGGTTTTGAAACGATCTCTTAACGCACCGACCGTGACGCCTTGCTCGCGGCGCGGTCGCTCGCCGTGATGGGCTGCATCGGCTCGACCAGCTCGGACAGCGCGTCGATGAAGAGCCGCACCTTGGGCGGAAGGTACGCGCGGCTCGGGTAGATCACGTACACGGGACGCAGCGTCGAGGCGTCGTCGAACAAGACCCGCACGCGCCCCTCGCGCACCGCCTCTTTGCACACGAGCGACGGAAGCCGCGCCACGCCCACCCCCGCGCTCGCCGCGTCGCACGCGATCTCGAGGTCGTTGACCACCAGAACGGGGTCGACCTTCACGCTCGCGCCGCGAATCGCCCAGGTCTCGTGCGGCTGCATTCCGATGCAGCGAACCTCGCGCAGCTGCTTGGGCTGCAGCCCCTTGTGCTTCGCGACGAACGCGGGGCTCGCCACGTAGTACATGTGCCCCTCGCCCAGCTTGCGCGCGGTCAGCGCCGAGTCGTCGAGCTCTCCAATGCGAATCGCCAGGTCGAAGCCCTCTTCGATGAGGTTCACCCGACGATCAGCCAGCGCGATCTCGACCCGCGCCTTGTCGTACCGCGTGAGAAACGCAGCGACCACGCGGGCCAGATACCGCCGTCCGTACAAGTACGGCGACGACACCCGCAGCAGCCCCACGGGCTCGGCCTGCCGCCGCGCGACCTCGTCGTTGGCCTCGTCGATCTGCGCCGCGATCGCCGCGCACCGCGCGTAGTACGCCGCGCCTGCGTCGGTGAGGCGAACGCGCCTCGTGCTGCGCTCGAGCAGCCGCACCTTGAGCCCCGCTTCGAGCCGCGCGACCCGCTCGCTGATCGTCTGCTTCGTGATCCCGAGACGCCGCGCCGCGTGCGTAAACCCGCCCTCGCGGACCACGGCGGCGAACACCAGCATGTCCGACGGCGAGACGGTGATTGTCATCGTTGCGCTGACAGTGTGTTCGATCCTTGCTCAATTGTCAGCACCCCCTGTCGCCTCCACGCTCTCGTCCATGAACGAGAAGCTCATCGTCGTCGTCGGCGCCGCCGGAAGGCTCGGCCGACTCATCGTGCAAGCGCTGTTGTCCGATCGGTCCGTGCGCGTTCGCGCGCTCGTCCGTGACCCGAAGAAGCCCGAGGCCGCGTCGCTCGCGGACGAGCGCGTCGAGCTGCGCGCGTTCGACGCCGCGACCGCCACGGACGCCGAGCGCGACCTCGCCGTGAAGGGCGCGTACACCATCGTCTCGACGCTGCAGGGCGGGCCCGAGATCATCATCGACGCGCAGCTCGCGCTCGCCCGCGCGGCCATGCGCGGCGGCGTTCGTCGCTTCATCGCATCGGCGTTTTCGTACGACCTGTTCGCGATGGCTCCCGGCGTCAACGTCAACACCGACTGGCGCAGGACCTTCGCCGAGCGCGCGAAGGCAGAGGTCGGCGACTCGGTCGAGGTCGTCCATGTGATGCAAGGGATCTTCACGGACAAGTTCGTGCTGGGTTTTCTCGGGCTGCTCGACGCGAGCAAGGGCGTCCTTCGGTACTGGGGCGACGGCGAGACCCCCATCGACTGGACGAGCTGGGAGGACACCGCGCGGTTCACCGCAGCGGCGGCGCTCGACGAGCGAGCGGTCCCCGAGCGCTTCTACGTCGCGGGAGACAAGATGGACGTGCGCACGTTCGCGGCGACGTTTGCCGCGGTGCGCGGGACGACGCTCTCGCTCGAGAGCCTCGGATCGATCGACGAGCTGCGCGCCGAGACCGAGCGCCGCCTCGCGGCAGAGCCGCACAACATGTACGCGTGGCTGCCGCTCATGTACGCGCGGGGCGTGTTCGAAGGGCACGCGCTGCTCGGACCGACGCTCAACGCTCGCTACCCAGAGATTCAGGCGGAGACCGTCGCGCAGTGCATCGCGCGCGGCGCTGTGTGACTGCGCAGCAGACGCGGAAGGAGCCGTCCATGTTCGAGTTTATTGTCGAGCGAAGCATCGAGATCGACGCGCCCGCAGAGGTCGTCTTCGACGTGCTGACGACCATGCGCGACTGGCCCGCGTGGAACACGATGCTCGTCGGCGTCGATCGCGGACCGATCGCGCTCGGCTCGAAGCTCTCGCTCGGGCTGCGCACGGGCGAGGCGAGCTACGACTTCGTCGGCGTGGTGACGGACTTTCGTCGCGCGAGCGCGTTCGAGTGGCTCTCTCGCACGGGCGTCGCGGGGATCCTCGACGGGCGTCACCGGTTCGAGATCGAGGAGGTTTCTCCAGGGCGCTCGCGGCTGCGCAACGTCGAGTTCTACTCGGGGCTGCTCGCGCCGTTGCTGCGCCGAACGGCGTCGATGAAGGCCGCGCCCGAGGGCTTCGACAAGATGAATCACGAGATCGCCGCGCGCGCTGAGGCGCTCGCTTCACGCTCCCATCGCTGAGGATCGAGCCATGAAGACCCTGCATCGCCCCGACGCAGAGCGCATCCACCGCACAGACGTGTGGAAGAGCAGCGCGTACTCGTTTGTTCCGTATCAGACGAACTTCGGCGAGATGTGCGGGCTCGCCGACGACCTCGTCGCCCCTGCAAAGGGATTCGCGATGCACCCGCACCGAGACATGGAGATCAGCACGATCATCGTCCGCGGCGCGCAGAGACATCGCGACACGACCGGGGCCACCCGAGTGCTCGGCCCCAACGAGGTGCAGACCATGAGCGCGGGCGACGGGATCGCGCACAGCGAAGAGAACGCCTCGGAGACAGAGCCTTTTCGAAGCTTTCAGCTCTGGGTGTACCCAAAGGCCAACGGCGGCCCTCCGCGGCACGAGACGTTTCGATACGACCCCGAGGCGAAGCGAAACCGGTTCTTGCTCGCGCTCTCGCCGGACCGTCGCGAAGGCAGCGCGCTGATCGGTCAGGACGCGTTCGTCTCGGTCGCGACGATCGAAGCACAAGCGGCCAGCACGTACGCGATGCGCGCGAAGCACAACGGCGCGTACGTCCACTGCATCGAAGGCGAGGTCTCGATCGCGGGCCATCGCCTCGGCCCCGGCGACGCGATCGGACTGTGGGAGACCGACTCGTTCGACGTGCTCGCAGCGCAGCGCGCCGAGCTGTTGGTGGTCGAAGTGTCGATGCAACGAGGAGTGCGACCATGACATCGTTGACCAGTGAAATTCGCGGCCCCGAGGGCGCTCCCGTGATGGTCCTCTTCGGAGGAAACCCCCACCGGCGCCACGAAGTCCTCGAGTCCATCCGCGCCATCGGCGGGATCACGGCCTACGGCGCGCTCAGCGAAGAAGAGGGGATGTCTCTTCTCGCGACGCTGCCGAGCGTCCAGCTCGTCCTGATCGGCGGGCGCTACTCCGACGAGCAGCGCGTGCGCATCCGGGCGCACGTCCGCCGCGCCATGCCATCGACGCAGCTCACCGAGCCCGGCGTGGACTACCCCTACGACAACGCGATGATCGAAGCGGACATCCGCGCGCGCCTCGGCCGCGCGCGACGCTGAGTCACCCTCTGAGTTCGCGTCACCACACCGGGGCCGTCGCGCGGTTGACGAGCATGTACTCGCGCTCGAGCGCGGCGTAGCGATCGAAATCGAAGCGACAGTGCGCGGCTGCGCCAAACGCGTACGCCGAGAGGTCTGCGCGCGCGCCGCTCGTGTAGCCGTGGTCGAAGAGAAACGCGTCGAGGTACACCATCGTCGAGGTGTAGTAGTTCGGCAGAAAGTTGTGCCCCTGCCCCTCGAACGGCGCGACCACGCAGCCCGCAGCGCCGAGCGAGCGATGCCGTTCGCAGTACGCGACGGACGCGCCATAGGGCGTGATGCTGAGCGCGTCCACGGTCCCGTGAAAGATGAACGTGGGCACCAGACGGGACGCGGACAGACCTCGCATCGGGTCGATTTCGGCCTGCTCGGGCGCAGGCAAGCTCGCCACGGGATAGAGCGCGAAGTGCAGGTTGGGCACCGCGGAGAGGGCCGACGCGCCGTCGTCTTCGCCGACGATCGACGGGATCGCGCTCGTCGCGAGGGCGAGGTGTCCTCCCGCTGAATCGCCGACGGTGGCGATGCGATTCGGGTCCGCGCCGAGCTGCGATGCGTAGCGGCGGATCCATCGAACGGCGGAGAGCGCGTCCGCTGTCGACTGCCGCGGCGTCGAGCCGTGCAGCACGCCGAGGCGGTATTGAAAGACGATCGCGAGCATTCCGCGCGCGGCGAAGTAGCGAGCGGCGTACATCCAGAGGACGGGGCTGCCGAACTCCCAGCCGCCGCCGTGAAACATCGCGACGACCGGCAGCGGCGTGCGCGCGTCGTGCCCGGGCGGGCTCAAGACGTATGCGCGGGGGTGGATGGCGCGGGTCGTTCCGCGGATGTTCTGGGCGAAGATGCGCTTGTACGACAGGACGCGCTCTCTCAACGGCGGCCGACGCAGCGACGGAAAGCAATCGAGCACATCACGGCTCGAGACGGGCTCGAAGATCAGCTCTGCAGACGCAGCGATCGGTGAGGCGTCCGTCGTCGCGTCGCCGCCATCGCGCACCGAGGCGTCGCTGTCGTCTGTGGCGCCGCCGTCGTGCGCGTCCTCGTCGACGCGATCCGCCGTTCGATCGTGCCCGAGCGCGGCGTCGCTCGACACGACGGAGACGTCCATCCCAGCGTCTGGGTCGCGCGCAGGGCTCGCGCAGCGCGCGCAGAGCGCGCTCGAGAGAGCGACCGCGGTTGCGACCGAGCGCAGCTTCACCGGGTCGAGTCTACGCCACGAGCGTGAGGGGCGCGGTCGCCGTCGCTGTCGAAACGCGCCGTGATATGCTGTCGAAATGAAAAAGCATCGCGCCGCAAACGCTCGGTCGCTTCTGCTCGCAGCGAGCGCGTGTGTGCTCGCCACGTGTTCGCCGTACGTCGTCGAGACCCGCGAGGGCGCAGGCGCCGTGGCGCCGTACTTCTTCGGGCTGCAGTACGTCACGCTGTACGCTGGCTCGGCGAGGACGGACCTCTGGGCGTTTGGGCGGGACGAGGTCTCGCGCTGCCAGCTCTCGCACTCGGCGGCGGCGGCGCGCTGGGACGGGTCACGATGGACGCTGACCCCTCTGCCCGCGGATCTCGGGCCGGCGATCGCAGCGGTCGCGATCGCGCCCGACGAAGCGTGGATGGTCGCCCCCGCGTGCTCGACGGTCGAGGGCTACGCGCTCGTTCGATGGAACGGCGTCGAGTGGTCCGTGGTCGGACGCAACCGTGACTGGCAAAACGCCGAGGGGCTCGTGTCCATTCGCCGAGCGTCCGCGACGGACGTGTGGGTTCACCTGGCGACGACGAACATCGCAGGCCCTCCGCGGGTCGCCATCTCGCGCTGGAACGGGACTGCGCTTTCACAGATCCCCGCGCCTCCCGACACGAGCTCTCTCGTCGTCGGGATCGCGGTCGACGCCGAGGGCTCGGCCTACGTCGGCGCAGGCAGCTCGGTGTATCGCTTTCGCGATGGGGCGTGGACGACGGCGACGACGCTCGACAGCGCGGTTCGCATCACGGCGCTCGCGCAGACGCGGCCGGGTGAGTTTGTGCTCGGCGCCACCGACGGGCTGCGGCGGTTTCGCGCGGGGGCGCTCTCGCCGCGGCTCGAAGGCATCAACGACACTGTCGTTCGCTTGCACGGCTTCGAGACGGGACAGTTCTTCGCGCTCACGCAGCGATGCACGGCGGGGAGCTTCTGCGCGCCGCCGGTGTTTCGAAGCTGCGGGAGCTGCTCGTCCTTCGCGTATCGCGGCGACGATCAGGGCACGCGCGGCTGTGACGATGGGATGGTCTTCGATCCCTTTCGCACGAGCGACGGGCGCTTCTGGGTGGGCACGTCCGGCGCGTCGCCGGTGCTCTCGTCGTTCGAGTGAACGGCGCACGCTGCGTCGAGTCGCAACTCGTCACGAAGACGGGCCTCGAGAAGCGCGCGCGTGCGACGATCGCCCCGATGTGGTCTCGCTCGATCTTCACGTGTGCGACAGCGACGACGCTCTCTGCGCTCATCGCATGCACGAACGAAGCGCCGCGCGACGCCGGCAGCGACGCCACAACCGACGCGCCGTCGAGCGACGCGAGGAGCGACGCAGCGCTGGACGCGACGACCACAGACGCGACGCGAACCGACAGCGATGCCAGCGACGGCGACGGCGACGCGGCGATGGACGACGCGCGCGCGGTGCGCGTGCCCTCTGCGATCACCGCAGAGCTCGTGTACGAAGCGCCCGCAGGCGCGCGAACGCCGCCGACGTGGAACGCGCACCTGCCCAAGCTCGTCGGCGACGACCGCGACTTCTACGCGGTATTTACGCACTATCCTGAGGCGGTCGCGGATCGGTACGCGGTCGTTGTTCGCCGCCCGCGCGCTGGCGGCGCGTGGAGCGAAGCCGCGCGATTCGCGTCGGTGCACCAGCCGCCAGGCATCGTGATGACCCGCGCGGGCGCGCTGCACCTGGCCTTCGACTGCCTGCGCGCGCCCGGCGCAGGAGACGTCGAGTGCTTTCGAGGCGGCGCAGGGACGAACGGCCTCGTGAGTCGGTTCTATCGCCTGGTGTTCAGCGCGCGAGACGCGGAGGGCGCCCTGCGCTGGGACAGCTACGGCAACTACAGCGAGTGGGTCGCAGAGTCCAACGGGTACATCGGCCTCGCGGTCGCGCCCGACGATCACGTGCACTGGTCGCTCTTGGACGCGAGCATGAACAGGATCGCGTTTCGCTCGGACGGCGCTGCGGGCGCGCCGATGCACACGCTGTCCGAAGCGGGCAGACCGTTGCTGTATCCGTTGGCCGCTTGGGACCGGGCGCGGCTGTTGTTGTTCGCGGGCGAGTTCGACCCGCGCGGCGGCAGCAACGCAGGCTATCCCGCGTCGTCGCTGTACGCGTTGAGCGCTGGAGCCCCATCGCGGATTCTTCGCGTGACGCCCGAGGTCGCGGTGGGCGCGGGCATGGTCGGCGCGTTTCCGTCGGACCTCGAGGTGGGCGACGACGGAACCCTCTATGCGCTCAGCTATCAACGCCGCGCCGACGCGGCGTGCACGACGCTGTTTCGCTCGGACCGCGCCGATCGCTTCGTCGCGATCCCCGTCGGCTGCTTCGACACGTACGCGAGGCTTCAGCTCGTCGACGACCACACGCTGCTGCTGCTCGCGAGCGGCGCGGGCGCGAGCCTCCGCGTGGGCGTCAGCGCAGACCGCGGAGACACCTGGCGATGGACCGACGTGCAAGTGCGCGGCGCCAACGCCAGCGACGTCTCGCTCTTCGGATACACGCTGATCGACCCGCGCAGCGCGCCTGGAGTGTTTCAGTCGCGGCTCGTTCGGATGGTGTTCTCTGGCAGCGATTCAGCGGGCCTCGCGCGAAGGCTCTACTTCGCCGAGTGGTCGCTCGAGTAGCTCTTCGCTGGCCGCTCGTCTGCGGGCTTTCAGTCGGTATCCATCGGGGTAGGCGCGGCGCAAGAGAAGCTGGCCCACGCGAGCGCTACAGCGTCGCGCTCAGCTCGTCGGCTTCGACCGCCGCGCGCGCGAGGCCCTCGTCGCCGGGCACGTCTGCGAGGTGCGCGCGACACGCCGCGGCGAGCCACTCGGCGGTCTCGTTGGCCAACATCACCTGGCGAGGCGCGTGGAGCTTCAGCGTACGTACGGCAGCGCACCAGTCACGCACCCACCACGCGACGAGCCGCGCGCGATCCACCGCCGAAGATCCCAGCGCTTCGATCTGCGGGAGGACCGCCTCGTGTTCGCCGCCGAGCCGGTAGCGAGCCAGCGGAGAGAGCCGCTCGATCGCGGCGGGGTCGAGCGCGAGCGTGCGTCGCAGCGGCTCGTCGTAGGACTGCGACGAACGGTCGGACAGCAGCGCGAGCTCGAGCCATCGAGCCGCTCGCGCTGCGCTCGGGTCGAACTCGACGAACAAGCGCCGCGCGGTCTCGGGGCACGCGTGCTCGTCGAGCAGCGCGACGAGCAATGCCCGGCGCTCGGCGCGAGCCTGCGTCGCGGCGGAGAAGAGCGCAGACTGCGCCGCGCACGGGTCGGCCATCGCCTGCCGCAGCGTCTCTCGCAGGCGATCGCGCAGCGCGGGGTCTGTCGCCAGCGCCTCTGCAGCCTCGTCGGGCGAGACCGAGCCGAATCGGTCGAAGACGAGGGCGTGCTCGATGCGCTCGCGGCGTTGTGTCGCGGCGCGCGCTTCGACCTTCGCTCGCTCGGCGTCCAGCGACGAGCGCTGCGACGCGAGCCTGGCCCTCACAGGGTCGTGGGTCTCGCCAAGAGAGAGCAGCGCAAGCGCCGCGGTGTGCTCGTCGTCGGTGGGCTGCGCGATCGCGCGATCATCGCGCGCGAGGGTGAGCGAAGCGCCGTCGCGCTCGACGAACCACAGCTCACCTCGCGCGAACATCAGCGTCGGCGCAGGCCGCGCGAGCGCGGCTTCGATCGTCGGGATCGTCGTGCGCGCATAGTCGAATCCACCGGAAATTGCCTCATCGATCGCCGCAGGGTGCGCTGCGATCGCGAGCGCGAACCAGTCCGCGAGCAGCGCGCTCGCGCGCGAGAGGCTGCCGCCGAAGTCCGAGAACAGGTAGCAGAGCTCGACCTCGCGCTCGCGTACGGCGACGAGCTTCACCGACGCTTCGTGGTCGGGCAACAGCTCGTCACAGTACAGCGCGCGGAGGGCGTCGGTGGCGGGAGAGCGATGGAGCTCGAGGCCCTGCCAGGCGAGCTCCCACAGATCGAACCAGAGCTCATCGGGGCTGCGGCGCGGCGACGGTCGGAGGCGCTGCAGGCGAAGCGAGACCACATCGGCGCTCATGAAGCGTCGACGATGCCAGCGGTTCGCGCGTCGCGCGTGCAGAAACCGCGACGCGTCGAGCGCCCGTCGGTGTCGTTGCGGACGAGCTGCATCACCGGCGGAAGAGGGTCGCTCACTCGCCGCGGCTGTACACCTGCAGGCTCTTGTTCTTGCGCTGGACAGAGAGCGCTTCGATCGCGGCGACGCGCTCGGCGACGAACGCTGGGTCGAGCGCGTGGGTGACCACGGCCCCCTCGCGCACGGGCACGAGGCTCATCGCGTGCTCGGTGAGCGCGGCGATGGTCAAGCTCGGGTTCACGCCGAGGTTGGCTGGGACCATCGAGCCGTCGCACACGTACAAGCCTGGGTGGCCGAAGACCTGTGCGTCTTCGCCGATGACGCCCTCTGCGCGAGACGGGGCGATCGCCGCGCCGCCGAGGATGTGCGCGGTCGTCGGGACGTCGAAGAGCACTTCGAGAATGGACGAGTACGCGTTGCCGTTGACCTTCTTGGCGAAGACGCGAGCGACCTCGTTGCCGAGCGGGATGTACGTCGGGTTGGGCGCGCCGTCGCCGCGGTCGGTGTCGAACGATCGCGCGAACAAGCGCGTCCATTTGCGGCGAAATCGCAGCGAGATCGAGTTGTCGAGCGTCTGCATGACGAGCAAGAACACGCCGCGTTTGGCTCGGCCGAAGGGCCACAGCGACTTGACCCACGCGAGCGGTCGGCGCGCGACGTTGGCCATCCAGCGCACGACGCGCGGGACGCGGCCTCCGCCGTCGGTGAGCAACGTCGAGAGCGGTACGAGCGCGTCCGATCCCTCGGAGTACCGCACCACTTCGACGTGCGTGTGCTCGTCGGGATGAAACGACGACGTGATGGCGATGCCCTTCGAGTAGCTCTCTTTCGGCGCGGCGGCGTCGACGCCGAGGATGGCTTCGGAGTTGGTCCGGACCTTCGAGCCGAGCGCGTCGGAGACGTTCGGCAGATCGCCTCTCTCTCTCGCTTCGAGCAAGAGCTTGACCGAGCCGAGCACGCCCGCGGAGAGCACGACTTTGCGGGCGCGGATCCGCTGTCGATCCTTGGCGAACCACGCGCCGCTGCGGACGTGCTCGACCTCGTAGGTGCCGTCGGAGAGGGCGCGGACGCGCGTGACGGTGCGCTCGGCGATCACCTTCGCGCCGAGCTTCTCGGCGAAGTAGAGGTAGTTCTTATCGAGGGTGTTCTTCGCGTCGTGGCGACAGCCCACCATGCAGCCGCCGCACAGCGTGCAGCCCGAACGGTCGGGGCCCTTGCCGCCGAAGTAGGGATCGGGGGCGCGCTTTCCGGGGGTTCCGAAGTACACGGCGACCGGCGTGCGGACGTACGTGTGGCCCTTGCCCTGCTCGTTGGCGATCTGCTCGAGGACGCGATCGGGCTCTCCTTCGAACGTGTTCTGCGTCACGCCCAACAGAAACTGCGCGACGCGGTAGTGCGGCGCGAGCGCGGTCTCCCAGTCCTTGATCTTCGCCCACGCGCCGCTGCGAAAGAACGTCGGAGGCGGCACGTACAGCGTGTTCGCGTACACCAGCGAGCCGCCGCCCACGCCCGCACCCGAGAGCACGAACACGTCCGAGAAGAGGGAGAGACGCAGGATGCCGAAGCACTTCGCGAGCGGCAGCCAGAGCGACCGGCGCACGTCCCAGTTGGTCTTCGCGAAGTCCGTCGGGGCGAAGCGCTTTCCGCGCTCGAGCACGGTCACCGAGTAGCCCTTCTCGCGCAGGCGCAGCGCCGACACGCTGCCTCCGAAGCCCGACCCGATCACAAGGGCGTCGAGGATCGCGCCGTCGGCTTCGCTCGCTGCGTTCGTTGGCTCGCTCTGCATCGCTGCGGACGATGGTACGTCCCCTCGCGACGGCATAGGGCGCCGTCGCCCGCATGTTTCGTCGGGACGAGCGTGGCTCAGCTCTCCCACGCGATCGAAACGAGCGACTCGTCGCGACGCAGCTTCACCACGAGCAGCTGATCCGTCTGCGGTCCTCGCAGCGCGCGCTGAAGCGTCGGACGGGCTGCCCCCTCACCCCTCATCCAGCGCAGCGATCGCAGCGCGAACGGCGTCCGGGACGCGCACCTTCGCCGACGAGCCGTAGTCGACCAGGACGGCGACCGAGCTTCCGCGAGCGTGGACGCGGTCGCCAGAGGCCACTTCGTACTCCATCGTCAGGCTGGTCTCGCCCACCTTCGTGCAGCGCGCGCTGACCCGCAGCTGCGCTGGGTAGTGCAGCGGCGCGACGTAGTTGCACGTCGTGGTCGCGAGGATCGGCGCCACGGACGAAGGGCCCGCGCTCGAGACGCCGATCTTCTCGAACAGCGCGATGCGCGCGGACTCGAACCAGGTGAAGAACCGCGTGTTGTTCACGTGACCGAGCGCGTCCATGTCTCCCCACTGCACGGGGAGCTCGATCACGACGTGAGGCTTCGCTTCCATCGGTCCGCGATGCGAGCACAGTTCGCGCTCGGGTTGCACGCGGTCTCGTCAGCGACGGGCGAACCTGTCGCGCGCCCACGCGACGGTCTCGCGCGAAGCGACGTCCCACTCCGTCGGAAGCGCGCCGAACGTGCTGCGAAATCGCTGATCGTCCAGCACAAACGGCGCGCGCCACTGGTACTGCATCTCGACGACCTCCCTCAGCGGAGCGACGAAGAGACCGAGCATCGCGAGCATCCACGACGGCATCACGTTGAGCTTCGGGTCTACGTTCGCCGCGCGGGCGAGGCGCGCGACGAGCGAGCGCGTGCTCTCGGCGGCGTTGAGGGGGAGGTGCCACACCTGTCCCCACGCGCGCTCGTCGTGGCCGAGCGTGACGAGGGCGTCGGCGACGTCGGGCGCGTACGAGTACGAGTGCGGCGCGTCGGGGTCACCCACGCAGTCGACGGATTTTCCACTGAAGAATCGCTGGTAGAATCGCTCGTTCAAGATGGTCGTCAGCGTGACCCCTGGGCCGAACAGGTCGCTGGCGCGCCCGACCGAGAGCCGCAGTCCGCGCTGTTGGTGGGCGCTCCATCGCAGCGCGTGCAGCTTCGCGCGCAGCTCGCCCTTCTTGCTGCACGGCGCGATGGCAGTGTCCTCGCGCAGCGGGCCGCGGGGCTGGCCGTAGAGGTACACGTTGTCGAACGCGACGAGCGCAGCGCCGCTCTCGACCGCGCCGTCGACGATCGACGCCCCCAGCGGCAACAGCAACGAAGACCATCGCTCGTACGGCGGAACAGTGCAGTCGTACGCGACCGCCGCGCCCTTCATCACCTCCGCGGCGAACCGCGGATCGGCGAGGTCGCCCGAGCGGCGCTCGATCGACGAATCATCGGGCGTCGACGCGCTCGATCGACGGACCTGCCGCACGCGAACCCCTCGCGCGAGCAGGCGTTGCGTCAGGTGCGTGGCGATCTGTCCTGCGCCGAGGACGACGTGAAGCGGTGCGGTCATGGCTGGTGACAGACACCATGGAGGCTTGCAGCCGCGCAGCGCAACGCGGTCAGATGCAAGGCATGATTGCAAAAACGCAGCTCTGGTTCGAGCGCTGGGACGACGTTCCGGTGTTTCTGGCGCTGTATCGACAGCGCACGCTCGCTGGGGCGGCAGGGGTGTTGGGGCTCGACGCATCGACGCTGAGTCGAAGGCTGGCCGCGCTCGAACGGTCGCTGCGGCTGACGCTGTTCGAGCGCACGCGGGACGGGCTCGAGGCGACCGAGAGCGCGGACTTGTTGCTCGCGCCCGCAGAGGAGATGGAGGGCGCGCACGCGAGGCTGGGCGGCGCCCTCTCGGGGATCGAGCGGGCGGCAGAGGGAGTGGTGCGCTTGAGCGTGGCGCCGGGGTTGGCGGAGGCCTTCGTGGTTCCGGCGTTGGCAGAGCTGCGCAGAGCGCAGCCAGGGATCGTGGTCGAGCTCGAAGTGTCGACGTCCGTCGCCAACCTCACGCGGAGAGAAGCCGACGTGGCGCTGCGCACGATTCGCCCGCAGGCCCCGTCGCTGGTGCTGAAGAAGCTCGCGAGCTCGCGGTGGGTGCCGATGGCCAACGCGTCGCTCGCCAAGAAGCTGCGCGACGTGCGCTCGCTGGATGCGCTTCCGTGGGTCGTGTGGGACGCGAGCCTCTCGATGATTCCGCCGGCGCAGTGGCTGCGTCGCGCGCTGGGAGACCGCGGGCGACCGGCGCTGGTCACCAGTCACTTCGCCAGTCAGCTCGCGGCGCTCGAAGCGGGGATGGGCGTCGCGCTCGTCCCCGACGCGTATGTGCGCGTGTATCCATGGCTTCGAGCGATCGACGTTCACGATTCGATCGCGCCCTTGATGCAAGCGCTGCCCGTCGACGACCTCTGGCTCGTCGGGCACTCGGCGCTTCGGCGCGTCCCGCGGGTCGATGTTGTGTGGAGGGCGATCGAGCGCGCGTTTACCGCAGAAGAGCAGCGCGCAGCGCGCCCGAGGCGAGAAGCGCGCGGTTCGGGCGCTACGGCCTCGGCGCGGCCGGCATCGAAACGTGCATGATCGCCGCTCGCTCGCTCGCGCTCGCTGTCGCTGGGGCTCTCGTCTCGCTCGCCGTCGTGCGCTGGCAAGCCGCGGGGCGCTTCGTCGAAGAGCCCGATTTCACCGTCGAGCGCAGCGACGGGAGCATCGAGGTTCGGCGCTATGCGCCGCTCGTTCGCGCAGAGACCACGGTGGAGACCGACGATTGGAACCGCGCGGTCAACGAGGGATTTCGCAGGCTCGCGGGGTACATCTTCGGCGCGAACCAGCGACGAAGCTCCATCGCGATGACCGCGCCCGTCACGCAAGCGCAGCGCGGAGAGCGCATCGCGATGACCGCGCCCGTCACGCAGTCGAGCGCGGCGGGCTCGTGGCTCGTCACCTTCACCATGCCGCGGGGCAGCGCGGTCGACGCCATGCCGCTGCCCAACGACGGGCGCGTGACCCTGCGCGCCCTTCCCTCGCGCCGCGTCGCCGTCCTTCGATACAGCGGAACCACCACCCCCGATATCCTCGCCGCGCACGAGCGGACGCTGCGCGAGTGGCTCGCGCGCAACGGGTTGACCTCGTCCGGCGCCGCGACCAGCGCGCGCTACGATCCGCCGAGCACGCTCCCGATGCTGCGACGCAACGAGCTGTGGATCGAGCTCGACGCGATCTGAGCGCCGAGCACCGCTGGCGCAACCGCACATCGGCCGCAGAACCATCGCGCTCAACAGCGCTTCTGTCAGCCCGCGCGCGGCGACGCGCGGTACCTTGGCGCAGTGAGACTGCCCGAACGAATCGCTTCTGCAGCGTTGCTCTGTTTGTGTTCGTGCGCGACGAGCGCGGCGCGAGGCGACCTGGTTCGCCCGCCGGCTGCGCCGGTGACGCAGTGCCGCTGGTTCGGCGAGCAGATGTTGGGCGCGGGGGTGGCGATCACTGCGAGCGCGGACGGCCCTGTGATCGCGCGGTTCACGGGAAGACCGCTGGTGATCGAGACCGTGGTGCGCGCGGCGGACGGGCGCAGGCATCGGTTCAGCGCGCGCTCGGACGGATTTGTTCTGCGAGGATGGATCGACGCGAGCGACCTGCGGCTGCGCGCCACGCGGCCGATCGCGCTGCTCGGCGAGCAAGTGGTCCTCGAGCGAGGGAGCGCGGCGCTCGTGCAAGCCACGGGAGGAGCGCTGTTCGCCCGCGCGCGGTTCTCGCCGTTCTCTGCGAGCGCGGCGGTGGCGTGCGAGGCGATCGAAGTGGGCGAGCAACAGCGAGCGCGCGCTGCGTCCCTGGCGGCCCCTGTGCACATTCGAATGGACAGCGTCGCGCTGCATCGCGCGTCGAGCGGTCCTGCGGTGGGATCGATCGAGACCAACGGCCGCATCGCGTCGTACTCGCGAATCGAAGCGCGGGACGGGCGCGTGCGCGTGCGCGCCACGGGCGCGGTCACCGTCGAGGGATGGGTCGATCGCGCGAGCGTCGAAGAGGGCGAGGGCCCCGATTGCGACGACTGCGACGACTACGCCGTCGTGGACGCGACGGACTCGTGCGACGACGCCGACCCGGACAACGGCTGCCCCGAGCGCCCCTCGGTCGAGACGTGGAGCGGGGCGCCCGCGCAGGTGTTTCGCGAGCCGAGCGAGGATGCTCTGCGCGTGGGGACACTCGAGACCGGGGGGCGCTACATCGTGCGCGAGCGCAGAGCGGGGTGGGCGTCGGTGGCGCCGGCGAGGTTCGTGTTCAGCGCGGACACCGGCGGATTCTGGGTGAGGATGCCCTGAGCGGCGAACAGCGCGTGCGCTACACGGCCACGAGCTCGCGCGTGCGCCAGTCGAGCACGCACGTGTGACGGCGCATCTTCGCGGCGAGCGCAGGAAACTCCCGCGAAATCACGCTCGCTGCGAAGTCGCTCATGAACTGAGACTTGAGCGTCGCGCGAGCGCGGTCGACGCCGTGCTCTTCGTACGGCGCCGAGGCGAGCAGCAGAAAGCCGTCGTCCGGCACCCTGCCCTCGCGCATGTTCGACTCGATGATGGACGCGGCCTTTCGAATCGGGTCGGAGAGGTCTGGGCTGTAGGGGCCGATGATGAGCGCGAGGTTGGGCGTGTGCATGAAGTCGAACCCGCGGCCGATGCAGATCATCCACTCGCGGTGCTGGATGTCGAGCGTGCGGGCAGGGGCGCGGCGGAGGCGGTCGATGTGCGAGAGGTTTCCGCGCAGGAGCGGGACGAGGTCGTCGCGGACCTGATGGGGCATGTCTTCGAAGAGCGCCGAGAGCCGCTGCGGAAGCGACTCGATCTCGCTCGATGACAGCTCTGCGAGCGAGAGGGTGTCCTCGTTTTCGCCGTGCAGAATGAGCGCGTCCTCGTCGGTCTCGAAGCCGCAGAGCACGGGGTAGACCGTCTGGTGCCCCGCGCCGAAGGTGTGCTCGACCTGCGCTTTGATCGCCCTGGTGTGCGCGATGGCCGCGGCCGTGTCGTAGTTGAACCCCGCGCAGCCGCGGTGCGGGTCGCCCTTCGAATAGTGGTAGGTGATCAGCACCAGCGCGCGGCGGCCGCGCGAGACGATCTGCTCGACCGAGCGGGCGAGGGTCTCGCCGAGGTGCGGCCAGCCGAGGTTGAACATCCCGCCCAGATTGCGAAACGGCTGGATAATCCCAGTCGGCGTGTCGGTCGCCACAGGGATGTTGATGCGGCCGTCCATGCACTTGAGCACGAGCACCGCGGTCGGGTGCTGCGCGAGGTAGCGCTGGCGCGAGAGCCACGACTCGGACGAAGAGAACTGCTCGGCGTGTGTGCGCGCGAGGGAGAAGAGCCACTCGGTGCGCTCGTCGATCCCCTTGCTGTGAACGGTCATGGGGCGAGAGTGTGCACCACGCGCGTCGCGGCAGGACGAAGAGCGGCGCGCTCAGCGCATCAGGACTTCGCCGACGTTGGTGAGGCCCATGGGAAGGTTGGCGAGCATCATGGTGGCCCCCGGCGACGCGAATTCGCCGCCCACCGTCGGCGCAAGGATCCCGACACGGCTGCTCGTGGACGACGGAATGATGAAGATCAACTGAGGCTCACCAGCGGCAGAGTGCGTGACCGTCGCGTTGATCACAGCGCCCAGCGGCAGCCCGGTGCTCAGCACGACGGGGCCCAATACAGGACCGAAGTTGCCGTTGCCGTCGGTGTTGATGTGCGTGTGAACCGAGAGCATCCCTCCCGCTTCGCTCAAGAACGTGAGGTCCGGTCGACCTCGGCCGTCCATCACTTGCAGCATGTCGTACGCAGGCAAGAATCGAAGGACAGGCCCCCTGCGGAGGGGCGCCATGCGATCGCGCACGATGTCGCTGATCGCGCCGGGTGTGTTCGCGCCGCTATAGATCGCGAGCAGCGGCTCCATCATCCCCGACGGTCGAGTCTCGGTCACCCACTCGTGGTCGCCGTCGCCGTCGAGGTCGCCGAGGCAGCCGACTCGAGTGCCGAACACCGTTTCGTTCATCGGGCGCCGCGTGACCACGCCGGACAGCGGACGAGCGCCGCCGCGAAACATGTGCACTGCCGGAGCGCCGCCCGCCATGCCGCCGGGCGCGTTGGGCGCGCCGACGAGCAGGTCGTGCTTGCCGTCGCCGTCGATGTCGCACGCGCTCTCGAGCCCGACGCCGAACTGCGCGCCGGCCAGGGGTGTTCCGGTCGGACCGAGGGCGTTCGTGCGGGCGGCGGATGGACCATTCTGGCTGCCCCAATACAAGTGAACCCTGCCCGCGCGAGCTGGCGGCGCGTCGTCGTCTGCGACGATGAGCTCGCTGAACCCGTCGCCGTCGAGATCACCGCCGGTGATGTTGGATCCGAAGCGCACCCCGTCGGCGGGACGGCGGATCGTGATGGGCGCGGGGTCGAACCCCATGGGTCCGCCACGAAACACGAACACCGCAGCGTGCTCCTGCTCGTTGACGGCGATGTCCGAGAAGCCGTCTCCGTTGACGTCGCCGACGCGCGCGATGATGCCGCCCATGCGGTACGCCGAAGGGAGAGCGTACGGTCCTCCGTACGTGGGTGCAGCGCCTGCGGTCGCAGAAGCCTTCAACAGCAGGACATGGCGACGCCCTGCCTGCGTGGCAGACACGACGATGTCCGAGTACCCGTCGCCCGTGAAGTCCGTCCCCGCGCCGAACGCTGCTCGGCTTCGACGCTCTTCAGCGGGGATCGACGGAGCGGGCATAGGGTTCGGGATCAGCCGCACCGACCAGATCGGAGACTGATACGCCCCGCCGTTGATGCGCCAGAAGATCACGCCCGCGGGAAACATCCCGAGCTCGCCTACGCTCAGCGTCACGGACACCGACGTGCTGCCACCGGGCAGCATCCTGCTCGTCACCGGGGGCATGACGCACCCAGCGTCGGAGCAGAGCGTCAGCGTGTGTGTGGCGTCAGGGGTGCGGGTGAAGCGAAACTCGATGACCGATCCCTGCAGAAACGAGCCCGAAATAGGGGCGATCTGCCGCGCGCGGTCCTCGCACGTGCCGGGCTCACCGAGCACGCTGCTCGGCACATACGTCCCCGTCGTGCACTCGCCCCCGCACTGACCGGTCACGCACACGAAGCTCACCCGCGCCGTGCTCATGGGGCACATGGTGCCGCACGCCCCGCAGTTCGACGGGTCCGACTGCGTGTCGACGCAGCGCCCACCGCACGCGGTCTCGCCAGCGCCGCACTGCACATCGGCCACGACGTCACCGACCACGTCCGTCGCCGCTCCGTCCTCCGCGCTCCCGTCGGGCAGCGCAGTCCCGTCTGCACCCACGTCGGACGCGCTCGCGTCGGCGGGCTCGATGGAGAACCGCGCGCGGATCGAGCAGCCCGAGACGAGCGCACACACAATCAAACTAGCAGCGATTCGACGGCTCATCAGAACTGACCTCCCACGCTCAATCCCACCGAGCCGCGTCCGATGGACGGGCTCACGCTGCGCACCGCGGCCCGCGGCGACTCTCGACGCCCCGAGAGGGCAGCCCACGCGACGCCGGCGCCGACCGTGGCGACGCCGAGCGAGATCCCGACGATGCCGAGCGTTCCGAGCAGCTCAGCGTCGCGGATGCGGCCGTCGAAGTTCTGCCCGCTCTCGCGGCACACGAGGGGCGTCGACATCACTCCCCCAGAGGACGCGCGGCAGTCCGCTTCGATCCCGCCGACCGCAGCGAAGTGGAGGCCGCCGACGATCGCGCCCGTGACGGCGATCGCTCCGCCCACGCCGACGACCACCCACGGCGCGACGCTCGGACTCGACGGAGGCGGCGGAGTGTCGACGCGCGGAGGAGCGACGACGTTGCTGTTGGCGTTCGCAGCGCTGGTGTTCGCAGCGCTGGTGTTGGTCGCGTTTGCGACGGGCTCTCGCACGATCGAGACCGGAACGTCCGTGACCTGTCCCGCCCGCGCATCGACGGTCGATCGCGTCGTGGTGAGCCCGGGGCCCTCGACGACCACTTCGACCGAGCCAGCCCCGACGGGAAAGCTCACGCCCCACAACGCCTCGGGGACGCTCTGCCCCGCGATGGTGACCCTCGTCCCTGCAGGGTGATCCGCGGGGACGCGCAAGACCACGCGAGCGACGCGCGCTTGCAGCGAGACAGCGAGCTCGTGGCAGCCGCGCTCGATGGCCTCGCGGTTGCGCAAGGTGCGATCCGCTTGGGCCTCGCGCTCGCAGCTGGTGGACGCGCTCAGGGCTTCTACGAGACGACCGACTTGCTGGTATTCGCGCGCGATGAAGTACCGGTGCGAGGGCGTCCATTGCACGGCGCCGGCGCGCTCGAGCAGCTCGACGGCGCGGACGTGATCGTTGGCGGCGGACGCGGCTTCGGCCTGCGTGAGCAGCTCGCGACGGGCGAGCTCGCTGGCGGATTGAGCGCTGGCGTGCGCGGCGAACAACGACGTCGCCGCGAGCGTGGTCGCCATAACAAAGCTTCGTTTCATGCGCGGAGGGCCCTCGAGAAGTGCACGGATTGCAGCGATGGTTGTACAGCGTTCGCAGCGGGAATCGAAGTTCAGCGGGCGGGTGAGCCGCGCGGCGATGGATGGCGAACCGACCGAGGATTTACGATCGATTTCGCCGCGGATCGCGGGCTACGACCGCTCGATCAGCGCGTCGATCGGCCCGCGAGCGGTGACTGGGGCCCGCGCTCGCTGGCCGCGCGCTCTGCGCTCGATGCGGCCGAACAGGCCGCCCTTCGGCGCCATGGTGATCCCGCGGACGTGCGCGGCGACGGCCTGATCCGGGTCGAGCACGATCGAGAACCTTCGCAAGACCATCGGGAGCAGCAGCCGCAGCGCCATGTTGGCGAAGGCCGCGCCGAGGCACATGCGCGCGCCCGCACCAAAGGGAATGTACTGGTACGTCGTGGGCTGCGCGCCCTTCCATCGCTCGGGGACGAACGCGCGCGGCCGCTCGAACACCGACGGATCGCGCTGCGTGACGAGCGGGCTCAGCACCACGCCAGCGCCCGTCGGAAGCGTGTGCGGACCGAGCTTCGCTTCGCGCGAGAGCACTCGGGTGAAGAGCACGGGCGCTGGAGGCAACAGCCGGAGGCTCTCTTTGGTGACACGATCGAGCGCGCCGAGGGCGCTCAGCGCTTCGGGCGTCGGATCGTCGTCGCCGAGCGTCGCCTCGATTTCGTCGGTGACCGCGTCGAGCGCAGCGGGGTGGCGCGCGAGCAGCAAGACCGTCCACGCGAGGGTGGTCGCGGTGGTCTCGTGGCCTGCGACGAAGAGGGTGTTCATCTGGCCGATGAGCTCGTCGTCGTCGAGCGCGTCGTCGCCACTCGCCGTGAGCAGCAAAGAGAGCGCGTCGTCGGGAGCAGCCGACGAGCGCCGCCGCGCGTCGATGAGCCCGCGCATACGAGCCTCGAGTCGCTCGCACGTCTCGATGAGCTCGGCGTACGGAGTTCCTGGAATGCGCGCAGGGAGCAGCACGGAGAAGGGCGAGGCGAGGCACTCGAGCTGACGCGCAGCGAGCCGTCCGAGCTGCTCGGTCGACTCGCCGATGTCCACGCCGAAGAGGCATCGCAGGGCGACGCGCAGGGTGAGCTCGCGCAGCGCGTGAGCGACATCGACGCGCTCTCCCGTGCGCCAGCGAGCGAGCTCGAGCTTCGCGACAGCGACGATCGACGCGGCGTAGGCGTCGAGCGCGCTCTTCTGAAACGCCGGCGCGAGCAGGCGCCGCACGCGTCTGTGCTCGTCGCCGTTCATGAAGATCATCGCGCGGTTGAAGCGCTCGAACGCGCTTCCCTTCGGCGCAGAGAAGGGCAGCGCGCTGTCGTGCTCGAACGCGCCCGGCTGCGTGAGCACCTCGTGGTTGAGCTGCGCGCCGAAGGCGCACACGAGCTCGGGGTGTCCGTCGGACACCGCGGCGATGGGGCCGAAGCGCTCGGACAACGAGAGCAGCGGCGCGAGCGGATCCGCGAGAAAACGCAGGATGCTGCGCGTCGGATCGAGCAGCGCGATCGCGCGCGGACCGCGGATGTCCACCAACGGTAGTCCCCGAAATCGTGGCATGTGGGAGAAGGTACCACTGAGACAGAGGCGTTCATGTCGGGCTGCGTGAGCGCTGCAGCAGACCCATCGCGGCGCTGAGATTCTGCACTTCAACACCGCGGGCGCGAGGCCGTACGCTAGTCGTTCATGATGTGGCTTCGACCTTGCTCGCTGGCGGCGAGCGTGGCCCTTTCGACGACGGTGGCCTTCGGGCAAGCGTCGCCTTCGACTCAAGACGCACCGCTAGAGGCCAACGCGGCCATCGAGCGAGGGATCGCGGCGAGGCAACGCGGCGACGACGACGAGGCGCTCGCGCACTTTCGCAGGGCGTTTGCGCTGGCGCCGAGCACGCGGGCGCAGACGCAGATCGCCCTCGCTGAGCAGGCGCTCGGGCAGTGGGTGGCCGCTGAGCGCGACCTGCTCGCGGCGCTGCAGCGCGCGTCGGACCCGTGGATCGCCCGCAACGAAGCTGCCCTGCGGACGGCGCTCGGGCAGATTCAAGAGAGGCTCGCGACGCTCGAGGTGAGGACGTCCACGGAGCAGGCCGACGTGAGGATCAACGACGAATCCGTGGGGCGAGCGACGGGGTCGCCGTTTCGGGTTCCGTCGGGGACGGTCACGGTCGAAGTGCGCGCTGAGGGGTACATCGCGCAGCGCAGGACGATCGAGATCGCGCCGCGCGCGCGGCTGCGAGAGGCGTTCAACCTCGTGCGTGCGGGCGCGAGCGTCGAGGCGCAGCCCGTCACAGAACCAGCGCGCGTGGCGACGATCACGCCCCGCCCAGCGCGGCCCGAAGCGACGAGCCCGCGCGCGTCGTTTCCTGTAGGGCCCGTGGTGGTGGGGGGCGTGGGGGTCGCGGCGCTCGCGCTGGGGGGAGCGTTCGTCGCGCTGCGCGGACAAGCGCTCGGAGCGTGCCCGCTCGAGGTCGCGACGAACACGCTGGTGTGCCCGACGCAAACGAGCTTCGACAGCGCAAACGCAGGGCGAACCTGGACCACCGCGGCCAACGTCGCGCTCATCGGCGGCGCAGCGCTGACGGTCGGCGCAGGAGTGTGGCTCGCGGTGAGCCTGGCGACCGCGCCGCGCAACGAACGCAGCGCCGATCGAAGGCTGCGCGTCGCTCCATGGGTCGCGACGAGCGGCGGCGGACTCGTGATCGGAGGTGCGTTGTGAAGCGCGCTCGATTCTCTTTGATCGCCACGCTGCTCGCGACGAGCTCCGCAGCGTGCAGCTATCCCGATGTCGTCCTGCGCGCGAGCGACGCCGCGATGGACGCCACCGAACCGCAAGACTCAACGTTGCTCGACGCCGCCGTCGACAGCGCGCCCGACGCGATGCCCGACAGCGCACTCGACAGCGCGCTCGACAGCACACCGGACAGCGCGCTCGACGCGACGAGCGACGCGATGCCCGACAGCGCGCCGGACAGCGCGCCGGACAGCGCGCCGGACAGCGCGCCCGACGCGATGCCCAGCTGCAGAGACACGCCGTACAGGCCTTCGCAGACGGAGTTCGAAGCGAACAGCGCTGGCATGGGCATGACGATGGCGTCCTTCGAGCGCGCTCGAGACCAGGCGCAGTTTCAATGCAACATCGTGTGCGGTACGACGTGCACGGTGCCGGCGAGCCCAACGGAAGGGTGTCGATACGACTCGGCGATGATGGGCTACGTCTGCGTCTCGTTCTGCGTGCTGCCGCCAGCGGTCTACCAGGGATCGAGCCCGGGGTGCGGCGTGGGGAGCACGTGCTTCAGGACCGCCGTCAACGCCGCCGTCGCCACGTGCAACGCGCGCTGCGCGGGGACATGCTCGGTCTCCACAGTAGCCTCGGACGCCTGCGAGTTTGCGAACTCGATCAACGGCTACCGCTGCCGATCGAGCTGCATCTGTCCCGACCGCTGACGGGAGAGGTCGACGCGTTCACGCTCCCCACGGGATCGACGCGTGCAGCGGCGCGACTTCAGTGCGCACGTCCATCGCGCGGGCCTTGTCGCTCTCGGGCATCGGGCTGCGCGCGACCTCGGCCCACCACCGCTGGCGCCCCACCCACAGCTCATCCGCGAAGGGCTGCCACGCTGCGTATGCGCTGCGCAGGCGCGCGAGGGCTTGCGTGCTCCACTGCGCGCGCTCATCGAGGGTCATCCATCCCGCGGCGACGGCGAGCTCTGCGAGCCACGCGATGCGCGCGACGTCGAACGCGTGGTTGATCTCACCGTCGCGGTAGACGGTCATCTTGCGGCGAAGCGCGGCGACGTCGCTGCACGACCAGCCGTTGCTCAGGATGCGCGCTGCTTCTTCGGGCGCGAGCAGCGAGGGGTCTGCGTTGCCCATGTACGTTGCGATCACGCCCCAGTGAAAGCGCGTAGCGGGCGCGGCGAGCTCGCGCTTCTTGCGAGAGCTCACGGGCAAGAAGAACCACGCGACGAACGCGACGAGCGCGCACACAACGACCCCGACGATGGCTTGCCACATGGGATCGGACAGTGAAGCCAGCGAGAGAGACCGCCAAGTTTTCTGCCCGGCGCTCGAGGGTTCATGGCTACCCACGTTCTGCGTGGAGAATGAGCGGCGACGGGGCCCGCAGCCCAAGGGCTCATGGTTGCCCAAATTCTGCTTGGAGAAACAGCAGCGAAAGTGCCCGGAGCCCAAGGGCTCATGGTTACCCAAAAGTTGTGTAGAAAATCACAGGCGAACGGCCCGCAGCCCAAGGGGGCGGGCATCAGCGCCCGCACGGTTACTGGTTTTCTCCCGCTGAAACACCAGCACCTCTTCACGCTCTAGCGCCCATCGCGCTCACGCTCACGTGCCTCAGCTCGGGCCTCGTGCCCGAGCGCTTGTCGGCTCTGCCGCACGCAAGCGCGCCATCTTGATGGCGCGCCGCACGCGTGACCTCCGCGCGCCATCAAGATGGCGCGCTTGCGCGTGGCACAGCCAACGTGCGCCCAGGCAACAGCCTGGGCTGAGGAACTCATCGTTGCCCAAGTTCTACGTCGAGACGCAGCTGTGAGATGAGAGCACGCCCCCTTGGGCTCCGGGCCCTTCGCCTGTGATTTTCCACACAAGATTTCGGTAACCATGAGGCTCGACGGCGCGAGATCAGCTCTTGTAGCGGGTGCGGCGAAAGCTCTTCCAGCAGCGATCGCGTGAGCGACGACCTTCGATGCAACGTCGGCGGTGGCAGAACTCGCACAGCCGAAGCGAGCGCTGCTTCAAGAGGATTTCAGCGCGGTGCCGAAACGCCTCGACGGACACGTGCCGCTCGAGCTTCGCTCGTCCGCGCGGATCCCAGAGAAACGAGAGGGGAATTCGCATTCTTCATCGGCGCTCCTTTCAGCGCCTAGAAGAACTCCCCTTCGATGGACGCGCGGCGGCGTAGTGCTGGAGTGAGCATCGGGCGAGCACTGCTGCGCACGGACCGCGGCGTTGTCGAGACACGGCGGTCGCGGCGGCGCGCTGCGCTATCATTCGCGGCGCACGATGCGAGAGGGATCCGTGATTTCTGGGCGATTTCGTCTGATCGCGCGCGCGGGCGCGGGCGGGATGGGCGAGGTGTTCCGCGCGGATGACCTCGAAGCGCAGCGCCTCGTGGCGATCAAGATCCTCGCGCGCGACGCGGACGCGGCGCGTTTCGAGCGAGAGGCGAAGGTGCTCGCGGCGCTCGATCACCCGGCGATCGTCCGCTACATCGCGCACGGAGAAACCGCGGACCGAGAGCGCTGGATCGCGATGGAGTGGCTCGAGGGCCGCGACCTCGCCGCGCGCGTCGAGGGCGAAGGGCTCTCGTTGTTCGCCGCGCTGACGGTGGTCGAGCAGGTCGTCTCGGCGCTGGCCGCGGCGCACGCGCAGGGGATCGTTCACCGGGACATCAAGCCGAACAACATCTTTTTGGTCGGCGACCGATGCGACGACGTGAGGCTGCTCGATTTCGGCATCGCGCGCGCGCACGCCGCGACGCACGCGCTGACCAAGACGGGCGTGCTCCTCGGGACCCCGAGCTTCATGGCCCCCGAGCAGATCCGGGCGCACGACGCGGTCGACCACCGCGCCGACCTGTACGCGATCGGGTGCGTGCTCTTTCAGTGCGTGACGGGGCGCGCGCCCTTCGAGGCGGACAACATCATGGCGCTGCTCGCGAAGGTGGTGCTCGAAGAAGCGCCGTCCGCGAGGCAGCTGCGCGCGGAGGTCTCGCCGACGATCGACGCGCTGATCGCGTCGCTGCTCGACAAAGAGCCCGCTCGTCGGCCCGCGTCGGCGCAGGCGCTACTCGAGGCGTGCAGGCGCGCGCGCGCGGAGGGAGACTTGCCGAGCCCGTCGCGCGCGGGCCTCGCGCTCGACGCTGCGGACAAGCGAACATCGGCGCTCTCGACCGGCGAGCAGCGCGTGCTGTGCGTGGTGCTGGCGACGGACCCAGAAGACGCGGCCGACCGAGCGCTCTCGTCGGAAGAAGCGCTGACGATCGCCGCGTCTCCGGCAGCGCCAATCGAAGCGGCGATCCGAGCGATCCACGCGCCGGCGAGCAGCGCGCAGGCGCGGGTCGAGCGCATCGGAGAGCGAAACATCCTGTGCGCGATCGGCGGCGCGAGCACAGAGCGCGCGGCGCGTGCAGCGCTGATCGCGCTCACGTTGAGAGACGCGCTGCCGACGCACAGCGTGGTGATCGCGACGGGCCGAGGAGCGTTGGACACGCTGGGGACGCTGGGGGCAGTGATCGACCGGGCCTCGACGCTCGCGCGCGCCACGCCGGGCGGAAGGATCGCGATCGACGCGACGACAGCGGCGCTCGTGGACGAGCGCTTCGTGGTGCGCGACGGAGCGCTCGTCGAGCAGCGCGCGATCGACGGAGACGAGCAGCCATCGCTGCTGCTCGGCAAGCGGATCGCGTTCGTGGGACGAGAGAGAGAGCTCGCGCTGCTGCGCTCGACGCTGGACGAAGCGATCGACGATCAGGTGGCGCGCGCAGTGATCGTCGTCGGGCCGCCAGGGAGCGGAAAGTCCCGCGTCCGCCGGGAGCTGCTGCGCCTCGCGCGACAACGCCCCGACGCGCCGCATGTCTGGCAGTCGCGGAGCGATCCGCTCGAGCAGGACGCGCCGCTCTCGACGCTTCGCTCACTTGTGCGCGCGCAGATCCAAGCGGCGATGCGGGCGCGCGGCGACGGCGCTGGCGACGCGGCGATCGCGGCGGCAATCCAGTCGATGGGGGTCGTCGCGCGGCGCGAGGTCGCGTTCGTCGCCGAGCTGGCGGGTCTGGGTCTGGAGGCGGCGTTCGACCCGTCGCTCGCGGCGGCGCGGAGCGAGCCTGCGACGATGGCGCTGCTGTTGCGCGAGGCGTTCGAGTCGCTGATCCGCGCTGCGACGAGCGACGGGCGGACGCTGTTGGTGCTCATCGAAGACGCGCAGTGGGCCGACGACGCTTCGCTGCGATGGATGGATCAAGCGCTGGGCTCGTGCGCAGAGCGCGCGGTGTTCGTCTGCGCGTTTGCGAGGCCGCCGTTGCTCGATCGCGCGCCGCGGCTGTGGTCCGAGCGGGGCGCCACAGAGCTGCGGCTCACGCCCCTCGCCCGGCGCGCGTGCGAGCGGCTCGTGCTCGACGCGCTCGGCGCAGAGGCGACAGAGACGCAGATCGCGCGCTTGATCGATCGCGCCGGAGGAAACCCCTTCGTGCTCGAAGAGCTCATCCGCGCCGAGCGAGAAGGGCTCGACGTCGTCCCCGAGTCGGTTCTCGCGCTCGCGCAGGCAAGGCTCGACGCGCTCGGCCTCGAAGAGCGGCGGACGTTGCGCGCGGCGGCGGTGTTCGGCGAGGCGTTTTGGCTGGGCGGCGTGCTGGCGCTGCTCGGAGAGTCCGCGGTCGAGTCCGCGGTGTCAGCGAGGCTCGAGGCGCTCTGCCAGCGCGAGCTGCTCAAGCGATCGACGGCGCCGCGCTTCGCAGGTGAGCGAGAGTTTCGCTTTCAGCACGGACTGCTTCGAGACGCCGCGTACACGATGCTCACCGACGCAGACCGCGCGCTCGGGCATCGGCTCGCGGCAGAGTGGCTCGTGCGCGTGGACGAGCGCGAGTCTCTGCGTCTCGCCGAGCACTTCGAGCGGGGCGGCTCGCCCGAGCGCGCGATCGACTACGTCGCAGCGGAGATCGACCGAGCGCTCTCTGCGCTCGACCTGTCGGGGGCCGCGGCGCTGCTGGCGCGCGCGACGCAGCTCGCGACGGCGATCGACCCGATTCGAGTCGAGACCCGCGCGCGGCTGGCGCGCGTGCGAGCGGAGCTGTCGCACGCGAACAAAGACCTCCGCGGCGCCTACAGCGAGGCGATGACCGTGATCGAGCTGACCGACCCGCGCTCGCTCGACTGGGCGAAGGCGGCGACGCAGCTGGCGGTGCTCGCCTCGCGCTTCGCGGAGCACGCGACGATCGAGCGCCTCGAGGCTGCGGTGCTGGCGCAGCGCGACGCGCACCCGCTGGTCGACCGGGTTCGCGCGCTGCTCGCTCGGCATCGGTACATCGCGGACGAAGTGACCGTGGGAGACGCGCTGGTGGCGTCCCTCTCGCACGACGACGCGCGGCTCGAGGCGCAGGACGCGGGCGCCGCAGCGCTCGTGCACGGCGCGCTGGTGCACAGAAACCGGGGAAGAGAGCAGCGGTGGCGACGCTTGCAGCACGCGCGAGAGGCGCTTCGATGCGCGCGGGTGGCGTGCGACCTGGTGCTCGAGGCGTACGCGCTCGGCACGCTGGCGACGGTGCAAGCGGACGCTGGCCACTGGGACGACTGCGAGCGCACGGTGCGCGACGAGCTGTTGGCGAGACCCGAGCGCGTGGCGTTGCCGGGGATGATGGCAGCGACGACGGTGGTGGCGGCGCGCGTCGCGGCGGCGCGCGGTCGCTACGACGAAGCGGCGACGGAGATGCAGCGCGCGCTGGAGTTCTTCGCGTTTACGCAGGACCAGCGGCGGGTCGTGTACACGAGCGCGCTGCTGGCGGAGGTGCTGTGGCGCTCGGCCGACAGCGCGGACGCGGAGGCGTTGTTCGCGCAGGGGGCGTTGGATTTCGACGCGGTTCCGATGATGCGACCGTGGTTCGATTTGCAGAAGGCGCGATGGCTCATCGAGCGAGGCGACGCGGCGGGCGGTCTTGCGCTTGCGCGCCGCGCGCTCGACGACGAGATGGCGTCGGTGTTCGTGCAGGTCGAGCTCGGGGCGCAGGCGGCGATCGCGCGGGCGCTCGACGCGTTGAGAGAAGTCGAGCTGGCGACGGAGGCGCGGGCAGCGCTGCGTCAGCGCGCGCAACGGGCGCTCGAAGAGCTTCCGGACGAAGCGGACCGAGCGAAGAGCCGCGCGGGGCTCGCGGAGTTTCGCGCGCTCGACGATCTGCAGTGAGCGGTCTCGGCGTTGCGAGCGAAGAACGCCGCAGAGCGAGCCGCAGACGGCGGCCCCCTCGCGCGCGCGCGGCGAACGGGGTTACACCGAGCGCATGGCAGGCAGAGAAGAGCCCAACGCGGGGCGCGAGAAGCTGATCCGCGCGGCGGCCGAGATCTTCGCGCGCGTGGGCTTCGCGGGGGCGAGCGTCGGCGACATCGCGCGCGCCGCGGGCGTCACGCAGCCGCTCGTGAACCACCATTTCAAAACGAAGAAAGGCCTCTGGCAAGCGGTCGTCCACGAGCACTTCGCCGAGCTCGAGCAGGCGCTCGACGCGTGTGAGGCGCGCACGGAGGGCCGCTGCGAACGGGACCGGCTCCGCGCGCTGCTCTACGAGTTCGTCCTGTTCTCGGGGCGGCGTCCGCAGCTCACGCGGATGATGCGCATGGAGGCCGACGGCTCGCTCGCCGGCGAGGTCAGCGACGAGTGGAACCGCCGGTTCGTCAGCTTTCTCGAGACCCGCCTCGCGCGCGCCGTACACGCTGGAGTCCTCGCGCCGCTCGACCCACGGTTTCTCTACTTCTTCATCATCGGCGCGGCGACGGAGCTGTTTGCGCAGCCCGAGCTCGCGCAGCGGGTGTTCAAGCTCGACGTCTCGTCGCCGAGCGTGATCGAAGACGGCGCGCAGTTCGTCTGTGATTTCATCCTGAAGGGCGCTTCGAACACCGCGACTTGACCGGGCGAACCGACGCCCTTATGAACTCATAAGTCATGAGACTTCTGAGTGTCAGTCCGAGCAAGCGCTTCGAGGGTGTCCCTTCTCCGCGGGCGTTGCCCGTGCTCGGGCACGTGCATCACATCAACCTCGAGCACCCCATCCAGAGCATGATGGACCTCGCCGCGAAGCACGGCCCGATCTTCTGGCTGCGCATGCCGATGCGGGACCTGCTGATCGTGAGCGGGGCGAAGCTGGTCGACGAGCTCTGCGACGAGCGGCGCTTTCGCAAGTCCGTGCACGGGCCGCTCGTTCAGCTTCGGCCGCTGGCGGGCAACGGGCTGTTTACCGCAGAGACCGAGGACCCGATGTGGGGGCGCGCGCACCGGATCTTGATCCCTGCGTTTGGCCCGCAAGCGATGCGAGACAGCTTCGACCCGATGCTCGACATCGCCGATCAGCTCGTGTCCAAGTGGGAGCGCTTCGGGCCCGACGCCGTCCACGACGTCGCCGCCGAGATGACGCAGCTCACGCTCGACACCATCGCGCTCGCGGGCTTCGGCTATCGCTTCAACAGCTTCTACGCCAACGAGATGCACCCGTTCATCGAGTCCATGGTGAAGACCTTGGCCGAAGCCGGCGCGCGCACGCAGAAGCTTCCCCTGCAAGCGAAGCTCGACCGCGCGTCGCAGCGCATGTTCGACGCGGAGATCGCCTCGATGAACGGCCTCGTCGACACGCTGATCCGCGCGCGTCGAAGCAACAGCGAAGGAGCGACGCGCGACCTGCTCGGCCGCATGCTCGAAGGCCGAGACCCGGTGACGGGCGAGGCGCTCGACGACGAGAACATTCGCTACCAGATGGTGACGTTCTTGATCGCCGGGCACGAGACCACGAGCGGGCTGCTCTCGTTTGTCCTCTACGAGCTCTTGCGCAACCGAGCGGTGCTCGACAAGGCGAGGGACGAGGTCGATCGGGTGCTCGGCGACGAGGTTCCTCGGTTCGAGCACATCGCGAAGCTCACGTACATCGACCAGGTCCTGCGCGAGACGCTGCGACTGTGGCCGACGGCGCCGGCCTTCGGCGTCACGCCGCTCGCGCGCACGCGGCTCTCGACGGGCCTCGAGCTCGAGCCCGGCGACGACCTCATCGTGCTCACCCCGACGCTGCACCGAGACCGCAGCGTGTGGGGGCACGACGTCGAAGCGTTTCGTCCCGAGCGCTTCGCCCCCGACAAGCGCGACGCCATCCCCGCCAACGCGTGGAAGCCCTTCGGCTCCGGCGCCCGCGCCTGCATCGGCCGCCCCTTCGCGATGCAAGAAGCCACGCTCGTGCTCGCCATGCTCTTGCAGCGCTTCGACCTGCACGCCCCCAGCGACTACAAGCTCGAGGTCAAAGAGACCCTCACGCTCAAGCCCGCGGGCTACACCGTGCGCGTCTCGCCCCGGGCGCGGCGCGCGCACAAGGCGCTCTCGCTTCGATCGCACACACAATCAAGTGACCAACCGATTCGAAGCGATTCCGCAGAACAATCCGCCGTGTCTTCGCAGCGGCACGGCGCGCCGATGACCGTGCTCTTCGGGTCCAACACGGGCTCGAGCGAGGCCTTCGCGCGGCGCATCGCCGACGACGCCCAGCGCCGCGGATGGACCGTGAAGCTCTCGTCCATGGACGACGCCGTGGACGAGCTCGGAACCGACGGGGCGCTCGTGGTCGTCACCGCGTCGTACAACGGGCTTCCGCCGGACAACGCAGGGCGCTTCTGCGCGTGGCTCGACGGGCTCGCGCCCGAGGCGCTCGCGGGGCTGCGCTACGCGGTGTTCGGGTGCGGGCACAGAGATTGGGCGACGACGTTTCAGGCGGTTCCTGCGAGGGTGGACGCGGCGCTGGCGAAGGCGGGCGCGAAGGCCATCGTCGAGCGCGGAGCTGCCGACGGCCGCGGGGACTTCTTCGGAGACTTCGACGCGTGGATGCCCACGTTCGTGCGCGCCGCGGACGAGGCGCTCAACGTGACGAGCACCGCCGCCGCAGCGCAGCCGCTGTACACGGTCGAGGCGCTCGCGCCGCGCGCGGTGTCCAGGGCCGACGCAGAGGGCTTCGTGTCCGCGACGGTGCTCGAGTCCGTCGAGCTCGTCGACCTGCGGGCGCCGAGAGCGCGCTCGAAGAAGCACATCGTGCTCGCGCTGCCCGAAGGGCTCTCGTGGCAGTGCGGCGACTACCTCGCGGTGATGGCCGAGAACCCCCAGGCGCTCGTCGACCGCGCGTTGGCGCGCTTCTCGATCGAGCCCGACGCGCTGCTGCGGCTGAGCAGCGAGCGAGCGTCGGCCGCGACGCTGCCGGTGGGTCGGGCGATCACCGCGCGCGAGCTGCTGTCGTCGTGGGTCGAGCTCGCGCAGCCCGCAACGAAGAAGCAAGTCGAGCTGCTCGCCTCGCTCACGCGCTGCCCGCCCGAGCGCGCGGCGCTCGACGCCTACGCGAAGGACTACGCAGAGACCGTGCTCGTGCCTCGGCGATCGGCGCTCGATCTGCTCGAAGAGTCGCCGGCGTGCGCGCTGACGTTCGCCGGCTTTCTCGAGCTGCTCGCGCCCATGAAACCCAGGCTCTACTCGATCGCGTCGTCGCCCAAGGTCGACCCCGCGCGCGCGGCGCTCACGGTGGCGGTGCTCGACGCGCCTGCGTACAGCGGCCGAGGGAGGCACCAGGGGATCGCATCGACGCACCTCGCACGATTGCGCGTCGGAGAGCGCGTTCGCGTGGCGCTTCGCTCGCCCAACACGCCGTTTCGTCCTGCGGCGCCAGGCACTCCGATGATCATGATCGCGGCGGGCACAGGTATCGCGCCGTTTCGTGGCTTTCTCGAAGAGAGGGCGGCGCAGCAGGCCGCGGGCGAGCGCGTGGCGAAGTCGGTCTTGTACTTCGGGTGCGACCACCCCGAGGTGGACTTGCTGTACCGCGACGAGCTGCGCGCGCACGAAGCGCGAGGGCTGCTCGAGCTGCGCGCGACCTACTGCGAGGCGCCCGAGGACGGACGCGTGTACGTGCAGCATCGCATCGAAGAAGAAGCCGCGGACGTGAAGGCGATGATCGACGCGGGCGCGAGCGTGTATCTCTGCGGAGACGGGGCGAAGATGGCGCCCGCTGTCCGCGAGGCGCTCGCGACCGCGCTGGGGTCTCGCGAGGCGCTGGCGCAGCTCGAGCGCGAGGGGCGCTTCGTGGCGGACGTGTTCAGCTGAGCGAGCGGGCGCGGTACGATGGCGCGATGTCCCGCGCGTTGATCGATCGCCCCGCGCGCACGGCCTGCGTCGCTGCGCTCGCCGCGCTGCTCGCGCAATGCGGCCCCGTACGAGAAGACCGCGACGACTCGTCCATGGCAGACGCCGCGGCAGACAGCGCGCTCGACGCAGCGACCGAACGCGAGGCCTCGGCGCTCGACGGCAGCGCAACGGATGCAGTGGATGCAGGGGATGCAGGGGAGCCGACGCTCGAGGTGCGGGTGTTTCGCGTCCCCGACAACACGCCCGACGAGGCGCTCTACCTCGCGTGCGACCGCAACGGATGGAGACCGGACGACCCAGCGATGCGCCTCGCGCGCGACGGAGTCACGTACGTCGTGCGCGTGGCGGGCGTGCGCGCAGGAGCGCAGATTCTCTGCAAATTTACGCGCGGATCATGGGCGACCGTCGAGCGCACGGACCGCGGCGACGAGCTGCCCAACCGATCGATCACCTTCGATCCCGCGCACCCGATCGTCGCACTGTACGTCGAGCGATGGGCGGACCGCGCGGCGCCGTCGAGCACGCGGTCGGGCTCGATTCGTTCGCTGGGTCCTGTGCAGATCCCGCAGCTCGGACGGACGCGCGAGGCGTGGGTGTATCTTCCGCCCGGCTACGAGGGGACGTCCGAGCGCTATCCGGTGCTCTATCTGTACGACGGGCAAAACGTGTTCGACGCGCGCACGGCGGCCTTCGGTCGCGAGTGGGCTGTGGACGAGGCGCTCGAAGCGCTGTTCTACGAGCGGCGATTGGGGGGAGTGATCGCGGTGGCGGTCGCCAACGGAGAGGCCGAGCGACCGTGCGAGTACAACGTGTTCGCGGCGGATCCGCACCCCGGGTGCGCGAGCGGCGCGGCGCTCGGCGACGGGCTCAACGCGTTTTACGCAGAGGTGCTCAAGCCCAGGATCGACCGTGATTTTCGCAGCGATCCGGATCGAACGCGCACGGCGATCATGGGCAGCTCGATGGGCGGCTCGATGGCGACGCGGCTCGGATGGCAGCGATCGACGGTCTTCTCGCGGGTCGCGGCGCTCTCGCCGAGCTACCAGAACACGCTGACGGCGCGCGCAGGGATGCCCGACTTCGTGCGGGGAGCGCGGCCCGAGCGGCCGTTTCGATTTCATCAGGACATGGGAAGCGCCGAGCAGATCCGCGAGCTCTCGGCCGGGACGCTGGTCGCCAACATGAACGCCGTACGCGACGCAGCGCGGACGGCGGGGTTGGCAGAAGAGTCGCAGCGCGCGGTCGTCGTGGAGGGGGCCGTGCACAACGAGGACGCGTGGGCGGCGCGGGTGCGCTCGGTGATCGCGTGGCTGTTCGAGTGAGCGAAGGACGTCAGTCTCGGCCGGCGTCCGCGCTGCACTCGGAGCAAAGCGCGCGGGGAAAAGCCTGCCCCAACAAAGGCACGCACTGGAAACCCGCAGGCAGCGAATCGGGACAGATGCGCCGCGCGGGATCGCACACGACGCGGTTGCCGACGCAGCGGCAGCCGAGGTTTACGACGCGGTTGGGGCGAGGACAGAGGCCCGCAGGTCCCGCGTGAACCGTGTCGAACTCGACGTCGAACAAGCACTGCGCGAAGAAGTCGCAGCACGGCTCGATGGCGCCGCAGGCCGAACGGCCGCTCGCGGACGCGTCGACCTTCACGCGGTCGGGACAGCGACCGTCGGCCGACGTCGCGAGGACGGTGGTGTTCACAGCCCAGCCCGAGGCGCTGGGCGCGAAGCAGCCGCGCGAGAGCATCGCGCTCGTGGCATCGTCGTTTTCGCGCACGTCGAGGGGCTCGACGAAGGTGTCCGTGACGCTGGCTTCGCGCATTGGCGTGACGGTGGCGTCCATGCGCGGAGCGACGTCCTCGACGCTCGCGTCCGCCTGCGGCGCGGGTGTGCATGCGGCGAGGCCGACGAGCGTGAAGAGCAGCGACAGACCGCGTTGCGACAGCATCGGCGCAGAGCGTACAAGAACGCGCGAGCGAGCGCGATCGTGGGCGAGCGCGCGACGGTGGGACGATGACGAACGAGCGGGCAGATCGAGGGTTTCCGTGTCGGTGTTGTGCGGCGCACACGCTGAGCGAAGAGCCTCCGGGCACGACGGTCACGAGCGAGCGACGCTGCCTGTCACCCAAGACGCTCGCGCACGCGTCGCGCACGGCGCGAAGCGCGCGCTCGTTGCCCGGGACCCGGTGACCGTGAGCGCTGTGAATACCCGGTTACGAATCGAGTAGATTGACTCGCTGCGTTTCTCGACTGCGCGTGCGGCGACTCCTCCGCACATCGCGATGGCTTCGCCAATGCGCTGCAAAACGCCAGGCGGCGCTCGCACCGTCGTTCACGAAACGCAGCCATCATCCTCCCCACCACGACGGTCACCCGCTGCGCTCGTGCGCCGCCCCTCCTGCGTCGAAAACTCCTTCGACCGTTTCGAATAAGGAGGGGCGGTCGGCACCAGTGACTCGGGCAACGTCGCCCTCTTCGTCGCGCGCGGTCACTCGCGCAACGTCGCCCGCTGCGCGCCGCGCTCGCTCGGTCCATCGCGTCGTACGCCCCGCCGCTGCGCACGCTGAGCGTGGTCGCGCGCTTCGCGCACCTTCCGACGCGAGTCTTCGAGCGTCGCTAGCGGCGGGTTTGCCAACCCGCCGTGGAGCGAAGAGGGTGTTCACCGGGCTCTTGTTCTTCCGTCGCTAGCGGCGGGTTTGCCAACCCGCCGTGGAGCGAAGAGGGTCTTCATCGGGCTCTTGTTCTTCTGTCGCTTGCGGCGGGTTTCATACCCGCCGTGGAGAAGACCACTTCTTCACCGGGTCGTTCGCTCTTCTCCTTCGCCCGTCGCTTGCGGCGGGCCCTATACCCGCCGTGGCGCGATGAGGGGATTCACTGGGCTCCCGCCGCTCTTCGCGGGTTCGCCAACCCGCCGCGGACGCGACCCGCTCTTCACCCTTCGTTCGCGCCGTCCGTGATCGCGCGCACGTCGAGCCCGCGCTCGCGGCAATGCTCGATCGCCTCGCCCAACACTCGCACGCCGTCGTCTCCGTCGAACACCGCCACCAGGCGGCCGCGGCCGTCGCGAACCTCTGCGCACGAGACGGGCGCGGTCGCTTCGCACAGCGGCTCGAAGCGCATCGTGATCGTCGCGACCCCGGCGCCGTCGTCGACCGGCGCGAGGTGCCGCGCGCCATCATCGTTGTGAGCGATCGTCGAGAACGAACGCGACTCGAGGCTCGGACCCATTGAACGTGCTGCCGTCATGAGAGAGACCTTCGCCTACGATCGCTCGAGGGGGCAACAAAGCAGAGACAGAGTATGTCACTGCGCTTTCGCCGCAGAATCCAAAGGGTTGCGCGGCGCAGCGCGCGCGGAGCGCGACGAATCGAGAGCGTCGCGTGTACGCTCGCGCCCATGTGGTCCGTCGGGACGCGCGAGCGTGTGGTTCAGTGCTTTCGTTGCGGCAGCGAGATCGCGCCCACCGAGATCGCCGCGACGTACACCTCGGCGCTGAGCAACCAATACTCGCGGGACGGACAGGGGCACTACCACCCGGCGTGCCTCGTGGATCTCAGCGCCGAGACCGCGCTCGGGTTGCTCAGCCCGACGTGCCCGCCCTTCGAAGACCGCGCGCGGCTCTATCAGCTCGCGAGCGACCGCGCGCTGCTCATCAAGGCCGCGAAGCTCGGAGAGAAAGCGCGCGCGAAGCTCGGAGAGCTTCCTGCGGTCGAGCAAGCGCGCGACCCGATGGGAAGGCCCCGGGTGCGCGTGCTGCTCACGGGCAACGCCGCGTCGCTCGACCCGAGGCTGTTCGACGCCGACGGGACGTTCGTGATCGACGAGGCGGTGAGAGACTACGTTCGCGATCGAACCATCGTGGCGCCGCTGCGCGAGTACGTGCTCGTTCAGCAGCTGAGCTCGCCCAACCTGTACATCGATCCGTCGCAGCCCATCGTCGCGGGCGTGATGATCATGCACGTCGCGACCGCGCCCGCGAGCGCGTACAAAGCGCGCGTGGCGGACATGCGCGCGCTCGGGCTCGCCGCGCCGATCCTGTGCGTCCTCGGCGCGAGTGACGCCGCGGTGATCGACGCGTACGTGCTCGAGCTGCGCACGCTCGTCGAGCAAGCGGGCTACAGCGCCGACGAGTGCCCGGTGCTCACGGCAGAGCAGCGGTCGCGGGCGTTGTTCGAAGCGCTCGCGCACAAGCTCGACGAGCACGTGAGAGACGGCGCGGTCGAGGCCGAGGCCGACGCCGCCGTTCGCGCGGCGGCGCAGCTGGCGCGCACCGTGGACGAAGGGGCGATCGAGGCGATCTCGACGGCGCTCAAGCGCGCGCTCAAGGTCGTTCGCCGCGCGCGCGTGGCGGAGAAGCGCGCGATCGCCGAGGGCGCCGTTCGCTGTTTGCGCTGGGAATCCACAAGGCGAATCGCGATCGAGCTGATCGACCTCAGCGCCGCGGACGTCCCCCTCGAGCCGGTGCTCGCGGCGATCGACGACGTGCTCGCGGCGCGCGCGCTCAACGCAGACCTCGCGCCGCTGTGCGCGATCGTGCGCGGGCGAGAGGGAGGCGAAGACGCGCTCGACCGGGCGTTGCTCGCGGCGGTGATCGACGCGAAGCCCGGCTCGAAGCGCAGCGAGGTGCTCTTCGCAGAGCTCGCTCGCTCGGGCTGCGAGGCGACGATCGCGCCCGTCACCGCGGCGGCCGAAGCGCACCCGAAGCTCGCCCCGAAGCTCGAGGCGTGCGCGGCCGAAATCGACGCCACGGTGCTGCGCGACCGCGCGGCGGCCGAGAAGAAGAAGAAGAAGCGCTATACCGCGCCCGCGACGGGCATCGCAGATGACAGGAGCGGATGAGCGCGGTTGAAATCAAGTCAAACCACTGCCGCGTACCGGGAACACTACGAACCCAGTCGCGGTAGTGGTTTAGCCGCTCTTCTTGCCGGCGGGCGGAGGCTCGTCGCTCGTCAGCGTGCGCGTGAGCGCGTGCAGTCGTTCGCGCAGCGCGGCGAGCGAGTCGATGGCGCGCGGGTCCGCGAGGTCGAAGCCCGACTGACACGCGAGCGCCTTGGGGATGCTCTTGGCCTTGGCGCGCAGCTGACGTCCCGCAGCGGTGACGTGCACGAGGACGACCCGCTCGTCTTCGTCCGAGCGCTGCTTGCGGACGAGCCCCTGCGCTTCGAGCCGCTGCAACAGCGGCGTGAGCGTGCCCGAGTCGAGCGAGAGGCGCTCGCCCAAGCGCTTGACCGAGACGCCGTCCTCCTGCCAGAGGACCAGCAGCGTGAGGTACTGCGGGTAGGTGATGCCCAGCGGCTCGAGCAGCGGCTGATAGGCGCGGATCATCGCGCGCGACGCAGAGTAGAGCGCGAAGCAGAGCTGCTGATCGAGGCCGAGGACGTCGTCGACAGTGGCCATGGCGCGACGGTGTTTACACCGGTCACGCGACGGAGAGCGAAACGACCACGTTGCCGCGGGTGGCGTTGGAGTACGGGCAGACCTGGTGCGCGGCGGCGACGAGCGCTTCGGCCTGGGTGCGATCGAGCTCGGGCAAGTGCGCGACGAGCTCGACCTGCAGGCCGAAGCCCGCGCCCGCGGGGCCGATGCTGACCTTGGCGGTGATGGACACGGGGCCGGTTTGGATGGACTGGGCGCGGGCGACGAAGCCGAGAGCGCTGCCGAAGCACGCGGCGTAGCCCGAGGCGAAGAGCTGCTCGGGGTTGGTCCCAGGCTTGCCGTCGCCGCCGAGGCCCTTGGGCATGGTGACGGGCATGTCGATGGTGCCGTCGTCGCTCTTGACCGAGCCGTTGCGGCCGCCGATCGCGGTGGCGGTGGCGGTGTAGAGGACCTTCGAGAGGGGAGCTGCAGTGGTCATGAAGATTAGATAGTGCGCTATTCAATTGTGCGCAAGTGATTTTCTTCGCTGGTTTTTCGCTCGCAATTCTCGGACCGCGAGGCGAGCATCCCGAGCGAGATGGCCACGACAGAGCTTCTGTGGAGAGCGCGCCCGTTCGCCGAGCTGACCGCGCCCGAGCTGTACGGGATCTTGCAGCTGCGGCAGCGGGTGTTCGTGGTCGAGCAGCAGTGCGCGTACCTCGACGCAGACGGGTACGATCACCGCGCGACGCACGTGTGGGCCGAGCGCGCGGCGCGCGGCGGCGACGCGGTGATCCCCGAGCTGCTCGCGGTCGCTCGATTCTTCGCCCCAGGAATCAAGTACGAAGAAGCATCCTTCGGCCGCGTGATCAGCGCCCCCGAGGCGCGCGGGACGGGCCTCGGACGGACCCTGGTGCGCACGATCCTCGACGAGATGCTCCGCGCGCTCGGCCCCGTCGCCGTGCGCATCAGCGCGCAGGCGCACCTCGAGCGGTTCTACGGCGAGTTTGGCTTTCGCGCGGTGTCCGAGCGGTACCTCGAAGACGACGTCCCGCACATCGCCATGCTGCGCCCGTGAGCGATCAGCGCTCGTACGCGCCGATGTCCGGCGCGACCGCAGCGGACCGGGGGCGGCCGTCGGCGTCGAGCGCTCCATCGCGGGCGGCGTCGTACGGAGCGCCGCGATCCACCGCAGGAGAGCCCATCCGAAGTCGATAGTCCCCGCCAGCGCCGTCGACGAAGAGCGGGTCGGCGCTCACTTGATGGCTGCCCACGGTGACGCCCGCAGCTCCGCCGCGAAACAGCAGGTTGTAGTCCACCGTGTTGCCGCTGTTCATCGAGCCGCCCACGTCGATCGCTCGGTGGCCCGCGGTCGCGACGATCACGTTGCTCGCGTACACGTTGTTCACGTTGCGGTTCTGCAGAATGATCCCCGCGTTGGCCCAGCCGCTGCGCGAGCTGTCGACGATGGTGTTGTGCACGATCACGCAGTCGCGCGCCGCGCCGCCGCCGGGTCCGTTGCCCGCGTCGTAGCCGCCCGTGGCGACGCCCGTCACGTCGTTGAGCCACAGGACGTTGTTGCGCACGGTGACCGCGCGCGTGCTCAGCCCCGCGTGCTCGCTCGCGAGCTCGACGCCGAGGTCGCAGTGGTGCGCGCGGTTGCGCTCGATCACGATGCGCCCTCCCCCGTCGACGTAGAAGCACCCCGCCGCCTTCTCGCCCGTATACGCAGGGTTGCGCGCGCTGGTGACGTTGTACGCGAGGTTGCCCACCACCAGGCCGTCGCGCACGCGGTTGACGTCCGCGCGGTCGAGCGCGTCGGTCTGATTGCAGCTCGGGCACACGTCGCGCTCGAAGCCGATGAAGTCGTACGCGATGTTGTTGACGTCGTGCACGCTGTTGTCTCGGACGGTGAAGCGCCGGACGTTGCCGTTGATCACCATCGCTTCGCTGGGGCCGAGCACCATGTCGCGCAGCTCGTTGCCCTCGATGGTGATGTCTTCGGCGGGCGTGGTGGTGCTGCCGTAGACCGCGATTCCGTGGGCGCCGTTGACGCGGCCGCCGCCTTCGGCGTTGATCGAGTGCACGAGATTTCTGCGCAGCGTGACGTTGGTCGAGGCGCCGCGGACCCAGATGCCGGCCGGGAAGTTTCCGCCCAGTCCAGCGAGGCCGCGCAGCTCGAAGCCCTCGACCGTGACCCACGACTGCGACTCGATGCGCACCAGCGCCGCGTTGCCGACGCCGCGACCGAGCCCCGCGCCGTCGATGATCGGCCGCGCTCCGCACCGCGCGCGCAGCGTGATGGGCGCGCCCATACGCCCCGAGCGGTTGATCACCACGAGCTCGCGATACGTCCCCGCGGCCACCACGATCGTGCTGCCCGCGCTCGCCGCCATCACCGCGCGGTTGATCGTCGCGAAGGGCCGCGCCGCGCTGCCGTCGTTGCCGTCCGCGCCGCCCGTGGCCACGTGGATCGCGCTCGCGGGATCGACGCAGCCCCCGTCGCTCGGCGAGCCAACGTCCGGCTGCGCGACGCCGCTGTCGACGATCATCGCGCCGTCGGGGGTCGGGCTCGCGACGTCCATCGAGGGCGCGACCACGTCGTCGACGAGGCCGCTATCGAGGACACCCTGGTCTGCCGAAGCGACGTCCGAGCGCGACGCGTCAACGGGCGCGACGCGGTCGTCGACCGCAGAATCGACGGGCATTTCTGCGGGAGAACACGCGCTGAGCGCGACGAGTACAGAGACACACACGCGCACGTTGGGCATCGGTTCGCGAGAGTGTACACGGACGCGCGGCGGCATCGCCGATCGGGGATCCGCGTCGACGCAACGGCGAGGCCCGTGCGAGCATCGAGGGCGTGATCGTCGCATTTCACCGGTGGTTTGCCGCGTGCGCGGCGTCGTTGCTGCTCGCGCTGCTCGCGGGCTGCGTCACTCCCGCGACAGTGATCGTCGTGAGGCTCGACTCGGACATCGCCGACGACCGAAGGATCGAGCTGCAGTTCACGGTCACGAGCGAAGGGCGACGCACGGGGACGACGCAGCTGCTGTCGCGCGGAGTGAGGGCGGACGAGCTTCTGCTGACGTTTCCCTCGTCGCTGTCGGTGCAGCCGAGGCGAGGCGAGAGCGCGGGCGGAGCGGTCAACCTGCGCTTCGCGGTGCGCGTCCTCGGCCGCAATCAACGCGAGCAGGACCAGTCGTTTGTGCTCGATCGCACGGTGCAGTTCGCGCCCGGCCAGACGCGAGCGATCGACGTGTTTCTCAGCAGCCGATGCGTGGGCGTTCGGTGCCCAGCGGGCAGCTCGTGCGGCGCTGACGGACGGTGCGCTGCCTCGATGGTCGAGAGCGCCGAGTTCGACCGGAGCACCGAGCGCGACGCGCGTGCATCGGAGGTCGGCCCCGAGTGCACGCCAGACTGTACGGGCCGCACGTGCGGTGATGACGGTTGCGGAGGCCAGTGCGGGACGTGCTCCGAGCGCGCGGGATCGAGCGTCGCGTGCACGCCGCAGGGGACTTGCCAGTACGCTTGCGCTGCGGGCCGCGCGGACTGCGATCTCGTGGCGGACAACGGATGCGAGGCGGACCTGCGCGCCGCGGCGACCTGCGGGCGCTGCGACGTGAGCTGCTCGGGCGCGACGCCCGTGTGCGGCGACGGTCGATGCGCCTCGGGCTGCCCAGGGACGCAGCGGCTGTGCGACGGTCTGTGTGTGGATTTGCAGAGCAGCGCGCAGCACTGCGGCGCGTGCGGAGCGCGCTGCGAGCCGCAGAGCAACGCCACGGCGACGTGCGCCATGGGCAGCTGCGAGCGAGGGTGCCTCGCGGGGTTTGGCGACTGCGATGGCGACCCGACGAACGGGTGCGAGACCGACACGAGAGAGAGCGCGGCGCACTGCGGTCGTTGCGGCAACGGGTGCGGCGGCGCGACGCCGGTCTGCAACGGAACGACAGGGATGTGCTCGACCGGGTGCGACCCGGGACGCACGCGGTGCGGCGCGGCGTGTCCAGACCTGATGACGTCGACGCTGCACTGCGGCGCGTGCGACGCGGCGTGCCCTGCGGGGCCGAACAGCACCGCGCTGTGCGCGGCGGGCTCCTGCGGGCTGCGCTGCAGTCGAGGCTTCGCCAACTGCGACGGTGATTCGAGCAACGGGTGCGAGGTCGACACGACGCGCGACGCGAACCACTGCGGGGGCTGCGGGATCCGATGCGCGGGCGTGACGCGCTGCGAGCAATCGAGCTGCGTTCGCGCTGAGCAAATCACGGTTCGGTCCAACGGCGCGTGCGTTCGATTGTCCAACGGGACCGCAGAGTGCTGGGGCGCGAACACCAGCGGGGCGGTCGGAAACGGGACGCTCGACCCAGCGCCTTCGCCGCGGCCCGTGGCGGGACTGCGAAGCATCACGGACATCTCAGCGAACAGCGAGCTCGTGTGCGCGGTGGACTCGGGCCGGGTGTACTGCTGGGGTCGCAACACCGTGGGAGAGGTCGGCAGCAACGCGGGCAGCGCGGTGAGCGCGCCGGTGTTGGTTCCGTCGGTGCCGATGGCCACGCGCGTGCGGGCAGGCGGCAACTTCGGGTGCGCGCTCACGACGACGGGCACGGTGTGGTGTTGGGGGTACAGCGGCGACGGTCAGTGCGGGACGATCGGCAGCGTGTTCGGCGGGACCGCGCCGCGGATGGTGCCGCTGCCGATGGCCGCGCAGCAGATCGCGACTGGCGCGCAGAGCTCGTGCGCGTTGTTGATGGACGGGACCGTCGCGTGCTGGGGATCGAACTATCAGCTCGCGTTGGGGCAGCCGATGACCGTGGCGAGGTCGGACGTCGCGCTGGTGGTCCCGAGCGTGAGCGGCATCGTCGAGCTGGCCGCGGGCGACGCCCACTTCTGCGGCCGTCGCGCAAACGGAACGCTGCTCTGCTGGGGTTCGAACCTGGCGGGTCAGCTCGCGTCTCCGATGCTGCAGAGCCTCGCGCCGCTCGACGTAGCGATCCCCGGAACGGACATTCGCCGCGTGTGGGCCGGAGGCAGCCGCACGTGCATCCTCGGCGGACCGCCCACGTCCCCCGTGTACTGCTTCGGCAACGGGCCGCTCGGCAACGGAACGGCCGCGCGCTCCTCGACGCCCGTCGCCGTGGGCCAGCTGCGCGCCGCGCGCGACCTCGCGTTCGTGAACAACGGCTGCCAGATCACCGCGAGCGGCGAGGTCGAGTGCTGGGGCAGCAACGGCGCTGGCTCGCTCGGGGACAACTCGTCGGTGTCGACCCTCGTCGCGCAGCCGATCCCTGGGTTTTCTGCAGACCAAATCGTCGCGGGCAATTTTCACTTCTGCGCGCGCAGCGGCACCGCGGTCTCGTGTTGGGGAGCCAACACGTTCGGGGCGGTCGATCCCACGCCGTCGACCGCGTCGCTCATCACCCCGCTCGCAGGCTCGTGGTCCAACGTCGCGACGGGCTATCACGTGACGTTCGCGCAGCCCATGGCAGGGGCGCCTGTGCAGTGGTTCGGCGCGACCTCGGTTTCGGCCACGTCCGGCGTGCGGCAATCGGGCACGTACGCGACGCCGACGAACATCACGCAGCTCGCGTCGTCGACGCAGCTCGTGTGCGTCGTGCACGGCGTCGGCGCGACGAGCAACGTCTCGTGCAACACGGGAGGTTGGGTCTTCAACGCGCCGACGACCCTGGTGCCGAACACGACCGGCGCGACGCGCGTGCTGGTTGGGACGAGCTCGCATCGCTGCGCGATGGTGGGCTCCGAGGTGCGCTGCTGGGGCTCGAGCAGCGTCGGAGCCCTCGGCACGGCGATGTCGTCGAGCGCGAGCGCAGAGGTCGCCGGCGGCGTCACAGACGCCGTGGATTTCGCCTTGGGAACCGACTCGACGCTGATCGTCCGCGCTGACGGCTCGATTCGCGGCTTCGGCTCGAACACCAACGGACAGCTCGGCGTCGGGGACACCATGCCTCGCCCGATGGGCGCGACCGTCGCGCTGCCCGCGGGCGTGCGCGCGACGCGCATCGCGATGTTCTCCTCGCGCGTGTGCGCGATCACCGCCGACAGGACGCTCTACTGCTGGGGAACCGGCGGACTCGGCGCGTTCTTGCCAGGCACCTCTCCGTGGACGACGCCCGTGCTCGTCGCGGGAGCGACCGACGTCGCCGACGTCGCCATCAGCGCGACCGCGGTGTGCTTTCGAAAGAGCGACCGCACCGTGTGGTGCTGGGGCGCCAACACGCAGCTCGCGCTCGGGGTCGACGGCTTCGGATACGCGCTGTTTCCGCGGCCGATCGCGTGGGCTCGCTGAGCGAGCTCACAGCGCGAACAGCCGCCGCGCGTTTTGCTCGGTCCGCTCGCGCAGCGCGGCTTCGTCTTCGCCCCTCGCCGTCGCCACCGCCCGCGCGATCAGCGACAACATCGCGGGCTCGCACCGGGTGACGCCCTCAGGCGCGCCGGTCGGACACTGGTCGGGCGCGTCGGTTTCGAGCAGCAATTTGTCCGACGAAACCGCGCGCGCCGCCGCGAGCGGCCGCTTCGCCGTCCGCCTCGTGACCGCGCCCGCGAAGGACAAATAGAACCCCAGCCGCTCGTAGCGCGGGACGAGCTCAGCCGAGCCCGAATAGCTGTGGATCACCCCCGCGGGCCGCGGGAGCCTCACGCGCTCGAGCGCTTCGAGGGCAGCATCGTGCGCGCGCAGCACGTGCACGATCAGCGGGAGCCCGAGCGCGACCGCCACCTCCGCGTGCCACGCAAACACCGCTGCCTGCCTCGCGGGCGACGCACGCTCGAGGTCGATCGTGTGGTCGAAGCCGACCTCGCCGATCGCGACGACCCGCTTGGGGCGCTCGCGCACGAGCGACGGGACGTCATCGAGCGCGGCCCGAATCGCCTCGTCGCTGACCGCTGGCAGCGCCTGCGGATGCACGCCGAGCGCTGCGAAAACAGCGCCTTCGCGCGCGACGCTCAGCGTGCGCTGCCACCGATCAGGGCTGATCGCAGGGACCACGAGCGCTCGAACGCCCTCGCGCAGAGCGCGCTCCCAGCATGATTCACGGTCGCTGTCGAACGACTCGTCGTCGAAGTGCGCGTGCGTGTCGATCACCGACGCAACGTAGCGCGCAGCGCTTCACGCGCGAAGCGCGGTTCGCACCCCGCGAAGCAACGGTGGCACAGCGCAGCGATTTCACCAGCAAATTTGCAGGACAAAAATGACTCCCTCCGTGGACGAACCCGCGGGCCGCGGGGTACCACTGCAGCACACCGATCGCGCTCGTCACGGGACTCTCAGCGCGCGATCGACGGAGCGGCGAAAGAAGAATGAGCTTCGATTTCGTACAATTGCTGGCGTGGGCCTCGATGGCGGCGGTGTGCCTCTACTCGGTCCTTTTGCTGGCGATGATCCTGCAGTTTCGCCACGCGCGCAGGTTCGACTCGGCCGCCGAAGGGACCATGCCGCCGGGCGATTGGCAGGGCGTGACCGTGCTCAAGCCCTGCGCTGGCGCGGACGACGACCTCGAAGCGTGCCTCGAGTCGTACTTTCGCGTGCGCTATCCCCGCGTGCAGCTGCTCTTCGGCGTGCGCAGCGAGAGCGACCCGGCGTACCCGGTGATCCAGCGCGTGATGGCGCGGTTTCCCGAGGCCGACAGCCAGCTGTTCGTCACCGGAGAGGGCGCGCACGTCTCGCCGAAGATCTCGCAGATGGAGGTGCTCTCGCTGCACGCCAAGTACGAAGCGTGGTGGCTGAGCGACAGCAACACGAAGGTGCACCCCGACACGCTCTGGGACATGGTCGCCAAGCTCGGCGAGCCCAACAGCGCGCTCGTCGCCTCGCCCATCGTCGGCGACGGAGAGAAGACCGCGGGCGCCGCGCTCGAGAACCTGCACCTCAACGCGTACGTCGTCTCCACCACGTACGCGGTCAAGCTCGCGGCCGATCGCGTCGCGGTGCCCGGCAAGTCGATGCTCGTGCGCAAGAGCGCGCTCTTGGAAGTGGGCGGCTGGCAAGAGATCGGCAAGTACTTCGCCGATGACGAAGTGCTCGTGCAGGGGATCATGGAGAAGGGCTACAGGCTCCACCTCGGCACGTTCGCCGTGCAAAACGTCAACGCGAGCGGCAACCTGAAGAAGTTCTACCAGCGGCACTTGCGCTGGTCGCAGATCCGCTGGCGCGTGGTGCCTCACGTGGCGCTGCTCGAGTTCTTCGTCGCGCCCGTGCTCTTCTCGACGATGCTCGTGCTCGTCGCGCCGAGCGCCAAGCACGCGATGTACTTCGCCGGAGCGCTGGCGCTGCAGGTGTTCGGCGACCTCGCGATGCACTGGATCATCCGCGGCCGAGGCATGGCGCTGGCGCACCTGTGGGTGCTGCCGCTGCGCCCGTTCTTCGTCGCGTGGATGCTGTTTCGGGGAGCGTTTTCGGGGCACGTCGAGTGGCGCGGCAACGACCTGTGGATGGGCTCGCGCGCGCGGATCCTGACGGAGCCGCCGATGCGCGTTCGACTGCGCGCGCTGCGCTCGGCGCTGCGAGGGTGATACAACCCTCACCGGCGATGGCTGGTGAAGAGAAGAGTCCGCGAGCGAGCGGCAACAAGGTCCTGCTCGGTTCGTTTGCGTTGATCGTCGTCGCGGTGGGGGTCGCGGTGGGCATGCAGCGCATGGGGAGGAGCCGAACGGTGGCGCGCAACACGACGGTGTCCGTGCAGTGGCAGCCGTCGTTTCCGCGGCCGCAGCCCAACGGACTGCAGAGCGTGTGGGGCTCTGGGCTGCACGTCACGGCGGTCGGCCGCGTGGGCACGATCGTGACGAGCCACGACCTCGGGATCACCTGGCGCGTGCGCGCCTCGCGCGTGAGCGAAGACCTGCAGAGCGTCTGGGGCGACGGCCGCGGCGTGCTCGTCGCCGTCGGCAACAACGGCGCGCTCGTGCGCAGCGAGGACTGGGGCGACTCGTGGACGGCGCTGCGATGGAGCTTTCCTGCGCGGCCATCGCAAGGAGACGGAGGCGTCTCGCACAACCTCGTGGCGCGGCAAGAGGCGGGCGCGGGCACGCTCACGGAGCTGTGGGGCGACGCGGCGAGCGGCGAGCTGTGGGCCTCGGGGCGCTTCGGCGTCGTGGCGCACAGCACGGACCGAGGCCTGAGCTGGACCGCGATTCAGACCGGCCACCCCACGGATTTGTACACGATCTGGTCGAACGGACGCGGGGCGATCATCGCCGCGGGCCGCGACGGGATCATCTTGAAGAGCACGGATCGCGGCGCGCACTGGACTCCGCGCGCGAGCAACTCTCGCGCGACGCTGCTCTCGCTGCACAGCGAGGGGGGCAACAACCTCGTGGCGTCGGGCTGGTTCGGCACGATCCTCACGTCGACGGACCTGGGAGAAAACTGGGTTCCCTCGCAGGCTACGACGCAAGAAGACCTGGCGACGGTCACGTCGTTCGGGCAAGGACAGCTCGTCGCCGTCGGCATGCGCGGCGCGGCGATCGTCCGCCGCAACGGCGCGTGGACCGCGCTACAGAGCAACGCCACCGAGACCTTCGCCGGCTTCTGGTCGGACGGGCGCGTCGGCATCGCCGTGGGAACCGAAGGCGCGATCTACCGCGTCCACGACCAGGGCGCGCGCTGGGAGCAGAAGCACGGCCGCGTCCTCGGCTCGCTGCTCGCCACCGCGGGCGCTGGCCGCACGCGCTGGGCGGTCGGCCGGACGGGCAGCATCCTCCGCTCGATCGACGAGGGCCGCACCTGGACGCAGCGCACCCACGAATCCCGCGTGGACATCATCGCCGCGTGGGCCATCGACGAGCGCGAGCTGTACCTCACGACCGGCGATCAGAAGATCCTCCACTCGACGGACGGCGGCGAGACGTTCACCACGCACACTCCCCCGGACGGGACGCGCGGCCTCGGCTCGATCTGGGCTGCGAGCCCGACGGAGGTCTACATCGCCGGCCCGAGCGGGCTGATCCTCAAGAGCACCGATCGCGGTCAAACCTGGCGCCGCTTGAATACTGGTGTCGGCGAAGACTTCTTCGCCATCTGGGGCCCCAACGCGAGCGAGGTCTTCGCCGTCGCCACGCACGGGTACATCCTGCGCAGCACCGATCAGGGCGTGAGCTGGCAGCGCATGATCAACATGTCCACCCGCGACCTGACCAACATCACGGGGGACAACCAGGGCAACATGCTCGCCGTCGGCAAAGAAGGCGAAGTGCTCACCAGCACGGATCACGGCGTGCACTGGCGCATCGCGCGCGTGGGGCTCCCGCCCACGGCGTCGATGTTCGGCGCGTGCGTCGCGGGCAACGCCTGGTACGTCGCAGGGCTCGGCGCGACGCTGCTTCGCAGCTCCGATCGCGGGCAGAGCTGGACGCGAGAGTCCCCCTTCACGAGCGACGACCTGACGTCGATCTGGTGCGACCGCAGCGACCGCCCGATGCTCGCGGGCTACGCGGGCGCGGTGCTCACGCGCGGCCCGCTCGAGTGAGCGAAGCTCAGTAGCGAAACCGTCCGCGCACGCGGATCACGGTCCCCTGCCCCTCGGGCATCGCGCGCGAGAGCCAACCCGGCGCGAGCGGCATCGCGGTGAAGCGAAAGAGCCAGCGCGCGTCGCGAGGGCTGAGGTTGACGCAGCCGTGCGAGCGAGGCGTCCCGAACTGATCGTGCCAGTACACGCCGTGCAGGCCGCGATCGTCGTCGAAGAACTGCACGTACGGCACATCACCGAGCCGAAAGTGATTGGGCAGGTTGGGGTTCTCGGTGTTGTCCATCGTGTGCGCGAGGTAGCGGCCCCACACGCGAAAGATCCCGGGGTTCGTGGGCGATCGCTCGGCGCCGGTCGAGACCATCGTCGCGTAGACGGGCTCTGTTCCCTCGTAGGCGATCAGCGTCTGCGTGGCGAGGTCGACGTCGATCCATCGCTCGCGACGCGAGACGTCCACTTGTGACGGAGGAGGCTCGGGGGCGATCCAGCGCAGGTGATCGGCGCGCGCCCAGCGGCCCTCGCCGATGCGCGCCATCGCGCGACGCGAGCGTCCGTGCACTTCGTACACGCGCACGGGCGTCAGGCGCGCGATGGGCTCTCCGGCGCCGCGCTCTTCGGGCGCGGAGTACACGCGCGTCGCGCCGACGGCGACCCAGCCGAAGGGGATTCCGCGCTCGGTGCCTTCGAGCGCACGAAACGCTCCGCCCTCGAACGCCGTGGGGCTCGCGCGGTACACGTCGCGACGACGCAAGAAGTGTCCGCTGTGCGTGCGCAACACGCGGCCGTCGCCCTGCCCCGTGAGCGCGTCGATGGCGAAGCCCCAGTTGGCCTCCCACAGCTCGAACGTGCTCGGGTCCTCGGACAGCGCGAGCGCCGCGCCTTCGGTGCGGTACGCGCGCACGCCGTCGCGGCCCGTAAACGCGTAGGGCCACGGCAGCGACGTCTCGGTGTCAGGGACGACCGAGACCGCGTTTGGCGCGGACGCAGAGAGCTCTCCGCGGTCGCCGCAGACCCAAGCGCGCTCGTCGATGCGCACCCACTGCGCGCGGCACCCGGGGCCGCGCTGCGCGCCGAGCACAGCGAAGCTCGATCGATACGCGACGTGCCCCGCGAGCGCGCCCGTCGGCTGCGGCTCGACCATCACCATCGCGTTGTGCGGATCGGTCACCACGAACGATCGCGCCGATGCCGGCAGCGCCCCCTCGCGCGGAACGTCCCATCGCGCCGCGTCTGCGCCAGCTGCTCGCATCGACAGCGAGGCCGCCGCAAACGCGAGGACACCGGCGATCCCTGCGGTGATCGCTGCACTTTTCCACGAACGCACTGTACGCTTGCTCATGTGAGCTACGAGCGTACAGACACCGCCGACGTAAACGCGAATTTGTGACAGTCGACGGCGAAGATCCGGAGCTCAGCCCGCTTCGACGTGCGCGGTGTACGCCGCGACGTCGAGCAGCTCGTCCAGGCCCGACGAGACCTCGATCACGACCATCCAGCCGTTTTCGTAGGGGCTCTCGTTGACCGCTTCGGGGTTGGCGTCGAGGGCCTTGTTGACCTCGACGACCGTGCCCGAGACCGGCGCAAACAGGTCGCTCACGGCCTTGACCGACTCGACGGTGCCGAAGGCCTTGCCGACCTCGAGCTTGGCGCCGGGCTTCGCGTCGATGTTGACCAGCGTAATGTCGCCGAGCTGATCGACGGCGTGCTGCGTGATGCCCACGCGGACGCGCGTCCCGTCGATGCGCGCCCACTCGTGGTCCTTCGTGTACTTGAGCTCTGCAGGAAAGGTGGCCATGGCGGCGATCTTGGTACTCCCCGCGCGCGCTCTCGGTCAACGCTCATCACGCTCGCGCGCTCGATGTATACCCACCCAACCTTCACCGTCGTGACGCACCGAGCGACAGCCCTGCTCGCCACGTGGACGCTGCTCAGCTGCGGGCGCGCGCACGGGCAATCCGTCGCCGACCGCGGGGCGCTCGTCGCGCGCGACGGCGGGGTCGAGTTCGCGACGCGCTGCGTCCCAGCGGGCGCGCTCGAGCGAGGGAGGCTCCGCAGCGATCGCCCCGACGAGACGCCAGCGCACGCCGTCAGCGTGGCGGCGTTTTGCATGGACGAGACGCTGGTGACGCGCGCGCAGTTCGCGGCGTTCGTCAGCGCGACCGCGCATCGCACGGACGCAGAGCGCGCGACCCTCCCCATGGAGTCGCTCGAGGGCTTCGGTGATTGGGAGTGGCAGCGCGTGCCGCGGGGCGATTGGCGCCGTCCATTCAGCGTCGAGAACGCGGACACGCGCGCGTTCTTGCGGGACGACGCGCCGGTGGTGATGGTCTCTTCGCGCGACGCAGAGGCGTACTGCGCGTGGCGCGGAGGACGGCTGCCCACCGAAGCCGAGTGGGAGTACGCGATGCGCGCGGGCCGCGCGGGGGCGCGCTATCCGTGGGGAAATTCGCCGACCGACGCATCGGGTCGGCCGCTGCTCAACTATTGGCAAGGCGGGTCGCACCACCGCAACGAGCGGCGCGACGGGCACGTGTACGTCTCGCCCGTGCGCGCGTTTGCGCCCAACGCCTGGGGATTCTTCGACCCGGTCGGCAACGTCTGGCAGTGGACCGCGGACACGTACGACCGCGACACGTACGCGCGAGCGGCGCGCGACGCATCGCTGGACGCGGGGCTCGACGCGCGCGCGATTGGGTCGAGTTTTTCCAGAGATTCGGGCCCAGCGTACGCAGGGCAGCGCGTCGTGCGGGGCGGATCGTGGTGGTGCGCGCAGTGCACGTGCGAGGGCTACGGGCTCTGGTACCGCGGACACAACGAGCCGCGCGCGGCGTTCTCGAACCTGGGCTTTCGCTGTCTGTACTCGCGTCCCGCGCGCTGAGCTCGGTATACGATCGCGCTCGCAGTTCGAAAGGGAAGCACCGTTGAGTCAGAGAAGATTCTCTCTCGCGAGCGCGCTCGCGTGCGCCGCGCTCGCGTGGACCGTCGTCGTCGCTCCGGCGTCGGCGTTGGCGCAGATATCCGCGTCCGTGCGCGCGAGCGCGCAAGGCTCGAACGCCAGCAGCTCGGCGTCGAGCAGCGCGTCCTCGAGCAGCGCGTCCTCGAGCGGCGCGCAGCCGCGGGGACAGGCGCTGTTTCAAGCGGATTTCTTCAGCGATACGCGCTGGAGCGAGGCCGTTCGCGAGGAGGTCCGCACTGAAGAGCGCGAGCCCACGCGCACGCGTCCGCAGCTCGAGCGCAACACGGACGCGGCGGCCTCGGGGCAGGTGTACACGCGCGGCGTGATCGACCAGCAGGTGCTGCAGTCGATCATCACGGACCGCACGAGGCGCGTCGCGATGAACGCCGTGGCCGACGCGATCTCTGCGATCACGGGCCCGGTCGGCGATCGGCAGTACCTCCGTCAGCTGCTCGACGACGTCGCGTCGCTGCTCACCGATCGGACGGGCATGCAGAACACGCTCGTCGAGAACCTCATCGCGACCGTCGCGCGCGCGGTGATCGCCGACGCGGTGGTGCGCCTGCGGCTGCCAGGCAACAGCGTCGCGAGCGACTGCGCGTGGCGACGCGCGGTGTACGGCGAAGAAGCGGGGCTCTCGGGCGAGGCGTGCGCGACGTTTCCGATCAAGCTCATCGAGGGACGACCCGCCGAGGCCGCGTGCGCAGCGGACGCCGCGCGCAGGCCCGTAGCGTGTACGTTCTTGACCAACAACGACCCCGCGCGGCCGTGGCTGCCTTCGCGCGCGACGCCCGCAGACGCGGCGCGCATCCGCGCGTACCTGGTCGACCTCGCGTTCTGGAGCCTCGGGCGCACAGAGGTGTTCTCTCGGCAGGCGCCGGTCCCGTCGTGCGCGTTCGACGCAGGACACCCGCTCGTCGGGCTCTGCCGACTCGTCGAACGAGGAACGCTGCGAGGCCCCACCGCGGCCACCGCGCTCGCCGCGGCGACCACGCAGAGCGATCGAGTGATCCGTCGCGACGGGTCGAGCACCGAGGCCAACGACCCCTCGCTCGACGAAGCCCGCGCGACCCAACGCGCGCGCGAGCAAGACGAGATCGGCGAGCGCGCCGCGTGGCTGTCGGGGACCTCTGGGCTCGTCGGCGCGATCCAAGTGGCGCACGACCTGATGACCCTGCTGCGTCCGCCGCTGAATTCACGGCTCAGAACGCTGATCAACACCGTCCTCTCGACGGGCAACCTCGGCGTCCTCGGCAAAGACTTGCTCGACCCGTCCGCGTGGCTGCAGCTCGCGGACTACGGCGACTGGTTCGAGACCTGGAGCGAGCTGCTCACGGTCCGCGCCGCGCTCGACGCCTTCGTGCAGTCGCCCGCGCCCACGCCGCCGCGCCCAACGCCCGCAGGCGCAGGAGCGGCAGCAGCGAGCGGCATCGGCGCGCTCGCGCCCGGGGCCGTCACGACTCGCCCCGTTGTGCACACGCAGTCCGCGGACGCGCTGCGCGCCGCGCTGCAAGCGGTGCAGCGGAGGCTCTCTCGCTACACGTGGCCGCCCGCAGAAGGCCCCGCGCCGACGCCCGGCGCGAGCCCCGTGATGGCGGGGTTCTTCATCGAGTCGCCGCACAGCCGCGACCCGCAGTGCGAGCGCATCACCGACAGCATCGCAGGGTGGACACGAGAGATGCTCGCGGGACACATCGACGCGACCGCGGCGATCGCTCCGGGCGACGCGCGGCGCGGGGCGCTGTGCGTTCCGAGCGCGCTGCGGGGGATGTACGACGCCACCACCAGGCTCGCGCCCAACGACGCCGACGCGCTCGCGGCCATGCGGCCCCTCGTGACCGCGACCGCTGAGCTGCGCACAGCTATTCAAGCGCTGCACCGCGCGATCCCCGACCTCGCCCGCGCGTCGACCTACGGAAACCCCGGTCTCAACCTCGGCTCCATCCCGCTCGACCGCGTCACTGAAATCGTGCGCGCTTTTCAAGTGCTCGCCGCGGCCATCGAGAACGTGCGCACCACCGCCGAGAGCGGCGCCATCGCCTCGATGCTGCGCGCGCTGCCCGACGCCCCTGCGCTGAGCGACCGATTTCTCGCGCTGCGCCGCGCGGTGGCCGGCGTCTCGCGCATGCTGCGGGTGCTCGCCGTGCTCGACATCGAAGCGCTGCGAGACCGCGCGATCGGCAGCGTCGGAGACGCGTTCAACGCGCTGCGAAACCTCGGCGGCCCCGTGCTCGCGCGGCTCGGCCCCATCCTCTCGATCATCCCGCTCGACCGACAGCTCACGATCGAGACGATGCTGGTGATGCTCGAGCACATCACGCCCGAGGACATCATCGTCGCGCTCGGCGTCGCTCCCGCCCGCGGCAACTGGTGCGCAGAGAACGAGCGATCGCTCGCGTGCTGGCTGCAGCGCATCGTCGGCGTGCTGCGCGAGGTCACCGATGTGCAAGACCTTCGCGTGACCGTCGACTCGAACCGGCTCGTTCGAACGCTGGGCGCGCTCGGCGACGACTTTCGACGACGACGCGAGTGGCGCGCGTATTTTCACCTCACGATCGGGCTCGGAGAGATGCTCTCGATCACGCCCAACGGCATGGGCGGCGTGACGACCGGGTTCGTCCCGATCATGGCCGAGCAGGTCGGGATCGGCGTGGCGTCGCCGTCGTTCGCCCGCGATCGGCTTGGATTTCGCGCGGGATTGTTCGGCTCGGGGCTCTTGTACCGCGCGGTGCTCGACTCGCAAGAGTCCGACGCGTTCTTCTTCGGGGGCTTCGTCGCGCTGGACCTCTACGAGCTGCTCGAGGTCTCGCTCGCGCCCGCGGTGATGGTGTTTCCGCCGGGCACCGGGCCAGCGACGCAGCCCTACTCGTTTGGCGTCATGGCGATGGCGTCTGTGCCCCTCGGCGACTACCTGAGCCGGCTGTGAAAGGAGCCCACACCATGTCGCAACGATCGTTTACCGCATGGCTCGCGATGGTCGCGATGACGCTCTTGTTCGCCGCGCCTGCGCGGGCGCAAGAGTCCCTCGCGATCGGCACGGGCACGGCGAATTTCGGCGTGCGAGAGCTGCGCGCGCCGCGGCCCAACGCGGGGGCCTTCGAGGTCTCGGTGCGCACCGGCGGGACGCTCAACGTGCGCCCGCTCATCAACAACCCGCGGTGCCTCGGGTGGGTCACGCGCGAGCCCGATTTGATCTTGCGTGTGATGACCCCGGTGCCCGCGCTGCGCATCTGGGTCGAGTCCGCGCGGGACACCACGCTCGTGGTCAACACGCACGACGGCCGCTGGCGCTGCGACGATGACTCAGCAGGGCGCATGAACCCGCAGGTGCTCATCGACGAAGCCGGCGTCGGTCAGTACGACATCTGGGTGGGCTCGTACGCGCGCGGCGTCGCTGTGCAGGGCGTGCTGCACGTCGAGCCCGTGAGCTTCGTCCACCCCGCGAGCGGGACGATCGCCGCCGCGGGAACCATCGATTTGCCCAGCGAATTCACGCCCGAAACGCGCTCGATCAACATCCCGACGCACCCCGCCGGGACGCTCGACGCGCGCTGGGTCGTCCCCAACTGCTACGGAAGCATCACGGCCATGCCCGACGCGATCCTCCGCGTCGGCGAGGGGCTGCCGATCCTTCGGATCACCGCGCCGCAGGTGGAGAACGGATCGTACATCGTCGTGCGGGGGCCCGATCGACAGTGGCGCTGCAGCTCGTCGCGCAGCCCGCTGACCATCGAGAGCCCTGCTGCGGGCGGGTATCACCTCTGGGTCGCGCAGCGCATTCCGCTGCCGATCTACACGCCGCCGCAGCGCATCGCAGACGGCGGGGTCACCGACGCGAGCTTCACCACACCCGACGCCGCGACCACCATGCCCGCGGCGCGCATCGACGTCTCGCGCGCGCCCTTGCTGCTCACGGGCGGCGCGACCGGGACGCTCGCGACCCAGGAAATCTCCCCAGGATTCTCTCCGGATCCGCAGGTGATCACCGTGGCCGACCGCGCTCCGGGCGCGGTGCGCGCAGAAGAGCTCGGCGTCCCGGGCTGCACCGGGTTTGTCTTTCGGCAGCCCGACCTCGTGCTGCGCGTGCAGAGCAGCCTCTCGCTGCTTCGCATCTTCGCGGCCTCTGCGACGGACACCGTCCTCGTGATCCACTCGCCCTCGGGCTGGCGGTGCCGCGACGACATGTTCGGCTTCAACCCTGGCGTGGACTTCACCGACGCGCAGCCCGGTCAGTACGATGTGTGGCTCGGCTCGTACTCCGAGGGAGCGCGTCACGCAGCGACCCTCTCGATCACATCGAACCCCAGTCAGCGCCCGGTCGATCCCAACCAGCCTCCGCCCAACGCGGCCTCGACGAGCGCCGTCGGCGCGCAGCCTTCGAGCACGCAAAACGTCGGGCTCTCTCCGACCGTTCAGCCCGCGACGAGCGCCGCGCCGGGCACCACGGTGAACACGCAGCTGACGCCCGTCCCAGGCGCCGCGCCCACGACGATCAACCGTCGGCGGCTGCCCCGCGTCCGCCCGTAGACGCAGCAGCGAGCTCGTGCTCGTGCTCTTCGTAGACGTCCACGCGCAGCGAGGACAGCCGCGAAGCGCGCGCAGAGCGAACGCTGTTGATCGCCCCCGCGAGCTGCTCGGGGTCGTTCGACGCGATCGCGCACTTCTTCGCGGCGCCGTCGGCGGCGGTCCACGCGATCAACACCACGCGCGCCGTCACCGCAGGGCCGACCGCTTCGACGCCGAAGAGCGCCTGCCGCGTCCCTTCGACCACGGTCACATCGTCGATCGCCGTCATCGAGACGCGCGTCTCTCGCAGCCCGTGCAGCGCGTACACCTCTTCGTCGGTGACCGTGGTTCGCAGCACGGGCTTGATCAGCGCGATCATCGAAAACAACAGCGAAATCACAAACGGAAACCCCATCGCCCACCACGGCGCCCCCCGCTCGCCGAACACCGCGGCCACGCCCGCGAGCAGAAAGAGCAGCGCCCCTCCCGCCATGATCCCGGCCAGCGCGCGGGAGATCACCTTCTCGCGATGCAGCACCGTCCCGTGCACAGCCGAGAGGTCGCGCTCGTCGTCGCGCGCACGCGGGATCGCTTTGCTCTCGTCGGTCATCGCTCGCTCCTCGGCGCCGATCGTACCGCGTCAGTCCTCGCTGACGCCCAGCGCAAAGAAGATGAACCCCGTGGCGGACACGACGCCCGAGCGGGCGCCGGGCATTGCAGCCAACAGCTCGGCCTCGGCCACGCGCGCAGCGGCGCGAAGCTCTTCGGGCAGCAGCTCCATCGCAGCGACCTCGGCTTGCGCGGCGTTCTCGGCGATCACAGAGAACTCGCGCAGGTAGCCTTGCTCTTCGATCGCCCCTTCGATCGACAGGCGCCAATGCCCGTTGGCCTCGCTCGTCCGGTCGTCGATCGAGCACAACAGCTCGAGGCCCTGCAGGGTCGCGTCGGCTTGCAGCCCCTGAACGACCAACGGACGCACCACGGTGCGGTCGGTCCCCAGCTCGAGCTCGATCTGCGCGAGCTCGAAGCAAACCGCAGCGAACGAGCCTCGGTCTTCGACGGGGTTCTCGAGGGCGGCTTCGAGCAGCGCCGAGGCCTCGTCGAGCCTGCCCTTCATACGCAGGACGCACGCTCGCAGCGCGAGCACTCGCCCGGCATAGGGCAGAGAGGCGACGTCGATGGCCTCGAGCGTCGCGAGGGCTTCGTCCATGCGTCCCCCGCGGTGCAACGCGATGGCGCGATTGAAGTTCACCAGCGGCAGGTCGCACGGCGAGCAGCCGGCGGCGCGGTCGTACGCGGCGAGCGCGGACTCGAGCTCGCCTTGCTCCGAGCGAAGGTCGGCGAGCAGCTTCCAGAGCACCCATACGCCAGGCGCCTTCGCGACGCCGGCCTCGAGGGTGGCCACGGCGCCGTCGACGTCGCACAGCGCGTTTTGGCTGCGCGCGACGAGCTCGAAACCGCCGCTAAATTGGCTGGCGATCAGCTGTTCGCCCCCGCGCTTCGCGTCTTCGTAGCGCCCCTCGGCGAACGCCTGGTTCGCCTCATCGAACAGCGCGAACACCCTCGCGCGCTCTGCTTCGTCCACCATGACGACGATCTATACGACAGATCGTCGGGCGAACGCCGCAGTCGAAGCGGTCAGTGAGCGGCCGCGCTCGGGGCCGCGGCGCCCGCGTCGGCGTCGGCGCCGGTCGCGGCCGTGCCGGGCGACATCGAGATAAACACGCTGACGGCGAGGACGGCGAGCAGCCCGAGGCCGACGAAGGGCAGCCACATGGGCGTGCGAATCGTGGACTCATCGGGATCGGGAGCGCTGTGCTCGTCGTGGTCGTCGTGAGCGTCGTGCGCGTCGTGATCGTCGTGCGCGTCGTGTGCGCTGTGGTGAGCGTCCGCCATGGCGGCGGGAGTTAGCCCCGTTCTAGCCCGCAGCGCAAGCGGGACGGCGCCCCCGAAGGGCGACGGGCAGCGGGTTTAGGGTCAACGAGCACGGCGCGGTCCTGGCCCCCGGCCCCCCCTCACGGCCCAGCTCACCGCACGGTGATCACCGCGCCCGCGGCTTCGAGCTTCGCCCGCAGCGCGTCGGCCTCCTCCTTCGAGATCGCCTCGCGAACGAGCTTCGGCGCCGCTTCGACCACCGCCTTGGCCTCTCCGAGCGCGAGCCCGGTCGCCTGCCGAAGCGCCGAGATCACAGCGATCTTGTTCGGCCCCATCGAGGTCAACTCGACGTCGAACTCGGTCTGCGCGCAAACCTGCGAGACCGGCGTCGGAGCGCTGTGCTGCGACGCCCCCATCTGCAACCCGAGCGCGTCGATGTGCAGCGTCTCGGCGAGGCCGGCGTTGAGCGCAGCGGCTTGCGCGAGCGTGAGGTTGCGTAGCGTCTCGACCAACTCTTGCGTGTTCATGACTGTGACTCCCGTGTGACTCCTCCCGTCCACGGCGGCGCACTGCATGTTCACGGACATCGCGAGGCGCAAGAGCGCTCGCTCACTCGGGGTGCTTGGCCATGTAGTCGAGCAGGCCCTTGCGCGCTTTGCTGCGCAGCGGACCGCGGATCGGCCCCCAGCCGAGCAGCACTCCAGAGACCCCGAGCGCTTGCCGCGTCCAGGACCAGAGATCGAAGGTGTCGGTGTGCTCGATGATCTTTCCGTTCGCGAAGCGAAAGCTGGCGTCGATGCGGTTGATCACCGGACGACCCGTCTGCGAAAACGTGTAGTGCGCGTCCCAGTGCGCGCGCCCCGTCCCCTCGTCGGCGCTCACGTCGCGGTACTCGACGCGCAGGTCTTTGCCTCGCTCGCACAACATCCGCCACATCGCCCGCGCCTCGGCCCCGCGCAGCCCGACGAACACCGGGTCCGAGAACACCACGTCGGGCGCGTAGCACGCGACCATCCCCGCCGCGTCGCGCTTGCTGAAAGCCTCGTAGAAATCCCTGATGATTTGCTCGTTTGATTGCATTTGACTCACGCCCTCGCGCGGATCGTCGTCCGCAGTGTGCTCACCACGCGCAGCGCCAATTCGCTGTGCGTCATCAACGTCTTGTCCGCGCGGTACATCCGCACCACGCGCTCGGCCTCGCTCAGCGCCACAGCTTCGTCCGCGTCGCCTGCGCCGTGTTCGTGCCCCAGCCAGCCGCGGGACCTCGCCGCGTCCAGTCGACGGTGGCACCGGCACGCGTTGCTCGCTTCGATCAGCCCGCAGTGCTGCGAGAGCACCGCGCGAAGCCCTTCGCGGGCCCGGCTCAAGCGCTTGCGAAACGCCGCAGGATCGACGCCCAACACCTCCGCGGCCTCGTCGCCGCTCAGCTCGAGGACGTCGCCCAACACGAAGGCGATCCGCTGCTCGACGTCCAGCGCCGAGAGCATCGCGATCGTGCACACCGCCTTCAGCTCTCGCAGCTGCGCGCGGTCTTCGGCGCGCTCGGGCGCCTCGAGCTCGAGCCCCTGCGCGATCTGCTCGCCGATCGCCTCGCTCGAGAGCAGCGGGAGTCGACGGCGACGCGCGCGGTGATCGACGCACTGGTTGACCGCGATTCGCCACGCCCAGGTCGAGAACTTCGCGCGGCTGTCGAACTGCGAGAGGTGCGTCACCACCCGCAGCAGCGACTCTTGCGTCGCTTCTTCAGCGTCCGAGTGAGACAGGCTCATCCGCCGCGCCAGCGCGTAGAACGGTCGTTCGAGCGCCCGCACGATGCGCTCGATCGCTCGGGCGTCTCCGTCGAGCGCGAGCGCGATGTCTTCGTTGCTGGTCTCGATGCGGCTCACCATGAAACTGGGCGATCTTCACCGTTGGACTGCCCGGCCCGCACGGTTGTGACCGAAAAAACGACGGCGGCGCATCGGGCACGGGCAGAGAGCGCTTCGGGACAGCCCCCCGGGGATCAGCTTCGTCGGCGATTTCGGCGGGCGCACGCGGCGCTCACCATCGCGGCCGCGACCATCAGCAGCGCGGATCGTCCGCCGAGCGCGCTCGGTTTGGCGACCACGGTGCAGCCGCAGGCGCCGGTGCCTTCGAGCGTTCCGCGCGGGAGGGTCGCCCCGTCGGAGAGGGAGCTGTCGATCGCGGCCGCGTCCGAGGCCCCGTCCGACGCCGCTGCGTCCGTCGCCATCGCGCTGTCTGCGCCGCCGTCGCTCGGCAGCGCGCCGTCGGCGCTCGCGTCGACCCCCGCGTCCGGCGTCGAGCCCACCACCACGAAGATGTGGCGCTCGGTCGCCGTGTTGCCCGCGCGATCCTGCGCGGTGATTTGAACGGAGTTCTCTCCGACAGCGAGCTCCATCGTCGGGGTGAAGCTCCAGTTGCCCATCGCGTCCGCGGTCACCGTGGCCCGCTCGCCCGTGTCGAACACGAGCGTGATCGTCGCGCCTGGCTCGGCGGTCCCGCGCACTTCGGGGCGCCGCTCGCGCACGCGCGCCTCGCGCATCGGGCTCGTCACGGTCACCGTCGTCGAGGCGTCCACGGTCACCGTCACGCTCACGGTCACAGGGCCCTCTGCGCCCATCGCCGTCGCGCTCACGGTCACCATCGCGCCGTCCATCAGCTCCATCCCCGCAGGGACGGTGTACCGCCAGTTGCCCATCGCGTCCGCGGTCACCGTCGCCGTGCGCCCACCGCCGAAGTCCAAGGTCACCGTCGCGTTGGGCCGCGCCGTTCCGCTGATCGTGGGGTTGCGAGAGTTGATCGTCGCGCCGTTCATCGGCGCGGTGATCGTGACCGCCACGCGAGAGTCCACGGTGACCGTGCTCGTCGCGGTGGCCGTGTTTCCTGCGGCGTCCCGCGATGTGACAGAAAATGTCACCATCCCGTCCATCGCGATCGCTCCAGCGGGAACCACCACGCTCCACTGCCCCATCACGTCCGCCGTCGCCGTCAACGACATCCCGTTGACCATCACCGTGACCGTGGCGTTGGGCTCCGCTGTTCCGCGCAGCGAGGGAGTGCGCGTGCCCACGGTGGCGCCGGTCATCGGCGTCGTGATCGCCACCGTCGTCACCGTGTCCACCGTGAAGCTCACCGCGCTCGGCGCGCTCGCGTTGCCCGCGCGATCCGTCGCGACCGCGCTCACCATCACCGCCCCGTCCCCCAGCGGCATCGCCGCAGCAACCGCGTAGCTCCAGTTGCCCATCGCGTCCGCGGTCACCATCGCCGTGCGCCCCGCCCCGAAGCTCACCGTCACTGTGCTGTTCGGCTCGGCGGTCCCGCGGATCGTAGGCGCACCGGTATTCAAGAGCGCCATCGCGCTCGGCGTCGTGATCGCGACGCTCGGCGCGACGGTGTCCACGGTCACCATCGTCGTCGCGTTGGCCGTGTTCATCGCGGCGTCCGTCGCCGTCACCGAGATCGTCACCGCGCCGTCCATCGCGATCGCCATCGCGCCGAGCGTCACGCTCCACGCGCCCGACGCGTTGGCCGTCGCGTTGAAGGTCATCCCGTTGACGGTCACCACCACGGTCGCGCCCGGCTCGGCTGTGCCCGAGACCGTCGGCGTTCGCGTCGCGACGAACGCGCCCGTCATCGGCGAGGTCACCGTCACGAACGTCCGCGTGTCGAGCGGGCAAATCCCCGTGAACATCGCGCACGGCGTCAGCGTCGCGCTGCTCGTCCCGCTCGCGCCGTTCGTCGCGCCGTTGACGTTGAACTCCGTCAACGCAGGCGAGCTCGTCGTGCCGCTCACCCCGCCGGTCACCGCGCCTGCCACCGAGGTCATGGGACCGAGCCAGACGACTCCCCCGCCTCCCCCGCCGCCTGGCCCCTCGGCCTCGTTGCTCGCGATGCCCTGCGAGCCGCCCGTGCCGCCCTGCGCGCGCACGATGAGCGCGCTCGTGATGGGGGCCACCGACGAGAGCACGATCGTCCCGCCGCCGCCCGCGCCGCCGGGAGCGTCGTTGCCTGCGCCGCCAACGCTCGCGCCGTTGGCTCCGTCGGAGCTCACCACGCCGTTGCCGTCGATCGCGCGCGCGACGAGAAACACGAGGCCCCCGCCCGCGCCTCCTGCGCCGCCCAGGCCGTTGTTGGCGTCCCCTGCGCCGCCGCCGCCGCCGAAGTACACGCGGTCGAGCGCTGCGCCGAGCGAGCGTCCGCCGCGGCCTCCGACTTCGAGGCGCCGATCGCCTCCCCACGATGCGCTGCCAGGGGCGGTCACCGTCGCGTCTGCGTTGAGCGACGAGAAGCTGTAGCCGCCGCGGCCGCCGCCGGGGCCCGTGGTGAGCGCCGCGCCGTTCGCGATGAACGCAGCGTCGAGCGCCCACGCGGACGCGAACGCCGCGGTCGGAGCGAGCATCACCCCGGCGCCGTTGTAGCCAGCGACCGCGCCGCCGTTGGCTCCTCCCCCGCCGCCTGCGTTGTGCGCGTTGCCGCCGCCGCCGCCGTTGGCCGGCGCGCCGCGGCCGTAGCGACCGTTGTACATCGCGTCGTACACCGCCGCGCCGCCCGCGATGCCCTCGCCCTTCGCTGCGCCGTCGTCGCTGTTTACGCTGCGAAAAAGCACGGTGTTCGAGCCCGGCGCGTTGGAGTCGTTGTCCGCCGCGCCGCCACGAAAGCCCGCGCCGCTCGCGCTGACCGAGCCCACCACGGTGAGGTCCGAGCTCGAGACGAGGGCGACGATGCCGCCGACGGCGCCGTTCCACGGGAGGGCTGCGATCGAGCCGCTCGCGGACACTTGCAGCCTCGAGAACTGCGGAACGCGCACCACCTGCGCCCCCGCGCTGTACGCCCGCGCGAGCCCCATCGGGTGCTCCGTGGCGTTGAGCGTCACCGTGTTGGTCGCAGTATCGACCGCGCCGACGCGCACGAACTCCCAACGCCCCGCGTTGCCCAAGCTCGTGACCGTCCCGAACGCAGCCGTGTCGGTCCCGTCGATCGTCGCGCCTTGCGCTTGATAGACCAGCAGCAGATCGCCCGCGGTCACAGACATCGAAGCGAACTCGCTGCTCGCCAGCGCCGCCACAGACGCGACCGTCAACGTGCTCGCCCCAGGAGCAGCCGCGACGCCCAAGGTCGTGTACCGATTCAACACGACGTTGGTCGCAGAAATCGTGCGCATTCCGTCGCGCCCCGCCTGCGCCGACGCGATCGACGGAACCAACGCAGCAGTCACCACCAAAGACCCGACAAGCGAACGAAAGCGAAGCTTCATCGCCCTCACGAATATCACAGCGCGCGACGCTGACTCAGCGCTCTTCTGCGACCAGCGCGAGCCCCGTGGCCACCGACGTGAGCTCGTCTCCGCCGCGCAGCTTGTCGGCGCCGAAGCGCCGCTCGAACACCGCGCGCACCGACGGGACGAGCGCGCTTCCGCCGGTGAGAAACACGCGGTCGACGTCGCGAGGGCTCACGTTGGTGCTCGCGAGCAGGCGGTCGATGCAGCCCTCGATCGCGCCGAGCTGCCCTGCGATCCACTGCTCGAACTCGGCCCGCGTGCACGTGCGGTCGAGCTCCAACGGGGGGTCGATGTACCGCAGCGCGTGCTCGAGCTCGCGCGAGAGCGAGACCTTGGTCCCTTCGACCACGGTGAAGAGCTGCGGGCCGAGGTCGTACTCGACCAGGTGCAGCAGCGCTTCGATCTTCGCTCTGTCGAGAGCGAGCGAGCGAAGCTCGTTGAGAAACTTCATCGTGTCCGAGGACTTCAAGAACGAGACGTGGTGCCAGCGCCGCAGCCGCTCGTAGATCCACGGCGGGATCGCGATCTCTTTCTTCTCCATGAACGAGCGGTACGTCCCGCCCGCGCCGAGCGCCGGCGCCACCGCGTGACGCACGATCTCGCCGTCGAACGCGTCCCCAGCGAGCCCCACACCCTCGGTCCCGAGGATCGCCTTCTCTCTCGCGCTCGCGTCGCGACGGCGCGTGGGGCCGAGGCGAACGAGGCAGAAATCGCTCGTTCCACCGCCGAAGTCTCCGACGAGGACGAGCTCGTCGTGGTCGAGCGTGCGCTCGTAGCTGTGCGCCGCGGCCACCGGCTCGAACTCGAAGCGCACGTCGTCGAAGCCCGCCGTCGCCGCGGCCTTGCGCAAGCGCTTGAGCGGCAGCGCTTCTTCTCCGTCACCATCGTCCCCGACGAAGCGCACGGGCCTGCCCATCACGATGCTGTTCGAGAGCTCTCCGTGCTGCTCTTCGACCTCGCGACGCAGCCGCGTCAGCACGATCGCGACGAGGTCTTCGAGCGTAAACGCCCTGCCAAACACCACGGTGCTCGTAAACAACGGGCTCGCCAGAAAGCTCTTGAGCGACTGCAGCAGCCGCCCGCTGCCCCCCGTGTCGAAGTAGCGCTCGAGCGCCTTCGGGCCCGCGATCGCTGGCGGCGGCGGCCCCACGTCAGGCGTCTCGAAGAACAGCACCGAGCGATACGTGCTCGAGCGCGAGCCATCACCGCGCGCGAAGGTCGCGAGCGTGCTCTCGCCGTCTCGTGCGAGGGCGAGGGCCGAGTTGGTCGTCCCGAAATCGAGGCCGATCGCAGACGGATTGCGTGGAGGCAACAGAGGGCTCTCTTTCTTTCGCCGCGCGCGCGGGCAGCGACTTCGGGCACCACCCCCCGAAATTGGGGGGCCGGGCGTGTACGACCGTCGCGCCCAGCGCGCAAGTGGCTGCGTGGCTCAGAGCCCCAGCGCGCGCAGGTCGAGCTTCGATCCCCGCAGCGGAGGACAGAAGAAATAGCTCCCCGTCACGGGCTTGCTGAAGCGAAACAGCCCGTCCACCACGCCATCGTCCTGCCCCGTCATCCGCCGAAGCTGCGCTTCGAACGCGTCCAGCGAGCTGCCGAACGCCACGAACATCAGCCCCTCGCCGCACGCGTCGGCCCACGGCATCGAGCGTCGCAGCACGAACGCCGCAGGCTCGAAGCTCTCTTGCGCCGTGCGCTTGACGTGCGCCGACGCGGGCGCGCCGTCGAGCTCTTTGTTGTCCTTCTGCCGGCGCCCGATGATGTGATCCCGCTCGCGCTGCGGCATCGCGTTGAAGTGCCGCAAATCGTGGGCCCATTTCTGCACCGCGACGAACGACGCCCCGTCGACGCCCGCGCCGATCCCTGCGGCGATCGCGGCCGAGCGCGCGTCGTCGTCCTTGGGGTTCTCTGTCCCGTCTTCGTACCGCGTGAGGTCTCTGCCGCCGTCGAACACGAACGCGTCGTTCACGCGCTGCACGGAGAACGCCGGCGCGAGCAGCGACTCGATTTCGTGTGCGTGGTGCACGATGTGCCCGCGGTCGTCGCCGCGCACCCAGAGCCACAGATCGCTCTGCGTCGAAGGCACGTCGCAGCCCGGCCCCGACAAGCTCGGAAACGCCCGCAGCCCATCGACCCGCGCGCCGAGCTTCTTCACCAGCGCGGGCCCGATGCCCACCACCAGCGAGTCGTCGATCTTGCGCGAGGCGAGCGCGCGCAGCGCCTCGCTCGGGTCCGCGTCGAAGCCGAGTGACAGCTCGACGTACCGAGCCGAACGAGAGAGCGGAGCGAGGATCGCCGGCTGCGCAGTGGCCATGGTGGGGTTGTGTTTTCACACGGCGCGCACACGGACGGCAACCGGCCAGCGAGCGCCCCCCGAGCCGTCAGCCCCGTCCATCCCCTCCCCTACGGAGGCGTCACATCGCTTCGATCACCAGCGAGATGCCCTGGCCGCCGCCGATGCACATCGTGACGAGGCCGTAGCGCTTGTTCTCGCGGCGCAGCGCGTGGGCGCAGGTGATGGTGAGGATCGCGCCCGTCGCGCCGAGGGGGTGTCCGAGGGCGATCGCGCCGCCGAGCGGGTTCACCTTCTCGGGATCGATGCCCATCTTCTCGAAGTCGCGGATGCACGCGATCGCCTGCGGCGCGAAGGCCTCGTTGAGCTCGACGTGGTCGATGGACTTTCCGGTGATCCCTGCGGAGGCGAGCGCGCGCTCGGTCGCGGGGACCGGGCCCCAGCCCATGATCTTGGGATCGCACGCGGCGACGCCCATGCCCGCGATGCGCGCGAGGGGCCTGGCGTTGTGCTTGACCGCGTCGCTCTCGCGCCCGATGAGCATCGCGCCCGCGCCGTCGACGACCGCGCTCGCGTTGCCCGCGGTGACGATCCCGCCCTGCTCGAACGCTGGCGCGAGCCGAGCCATCTTCGCGAGCGAGACGTCGTCGAGGATGTGCGTGTCGTGCTTCACGAGCACCGTGCGATCGCCGGTGTTCACCTCGACCGCGACGGTCTCGGTCTCGAACGCCCCTGCGTCGCGCGCCTTCTTCGCGAGCACTTGCGAGCGGTAGCCGAAGGCGTCCGCTTCTTCGCGGGTGATCTTGTAGCGACGGCCGAGCTCTTCGCCGGTGTTGGCCATCGCGAGCTTCGCCGACGGGTCGTACAGGCTCATCAAGAGCAGGTCCTGCAGATACGTCCCTGCGGGCAGCGTCTTGGCGTCGATCGGGCCGTACTTCTGCACGGCTTCGCCGATTTTCTTGCCGCGCGCGCCGTAGAGCGTAAACGGGTACTGCATCGACTCGGCGCCGCCGACGACGAGAAAGGGCCGCGCTTCGTCGTGACGAATGCCCGCCAGGATCATCTCGGCGCCGACCGAGATCGCCTCGGCGCCAGAGCCGCAGATGCGCGCGACGGTGAGCGCGGGGACGCTCTGATCCAAGCCGCCACGCCAGGCCATGCCCTTGGCGCCGTAGATGCTGTCGCGATGGCTGTGCTGCGCCATGCCCATCACCACGTGACCGATGAGCGCCTTGTCTACGCCCGTCGCGTCCACCGTGGCTTTGATGGCCATCCCGCCGAGCTGCGTCGTCGAGAAGCGCGCGAAGAGCCCGGCGTCCTTGTTGTTCTCGAGGATGTCCGCGCGCGGCGTGCGGCGCGCCCCTTCGAGAATCACGATGTCTCTGATGTTCGCCATGTTGGTTCTCTCCGCTCGTCTCACTCGTGCATGAACGCCGCGGGGACGCGGGGCCCGTTCTGGACGAAGTTCTTCATTCCGATGTCCATATCGACCGTGGATTTGCAGCGCGCGAAGCCCTCGGCCTCGACGCGCAGCCCCTCGGCCAGCGGCCGCTCGAGGCCGCGACGGATCACGTCGACGACGATCGCGTCGATCGCCAACGAGCGGTGACCGAGGTCCACCTTGGGCATCGCTCCGACGCTCATCGGCGCGGGGTCTACGGCCGCGACCTTCGTCTCGCCAGCGGCCGCGCTGCGCGCGAGCGCGACGGCGGTCGCGAGGGGATCCGCCGCGGGCTCACCGTGCGCCCAGCCCCACTCGCACGCTTCTTTCGCGCCCACCGCGCGCCCGGTGCGCAGCAGAACCGCGGCGCGCTCGAGGCCGATCAGCCGCGGCAGTCGCTGCGTCCCGCCGTAGCCCGGAATGATCCCGAGGTTGACCTCGGGCTGCGCGAGCGCCAGGGATTTTCCGACGATTCGCGCGTGGCACGCCATGCTGAGCTCGGCCCCTCCGCCCATCACAGGGCCGTCGAGCGCGGCGATCACCGGCTTGGCGCACGAGGCGATGCGCTCGAAGATGGGGTGCGAATCGAGGCAGGTCTTCTCGCACGCTTCTACGGTGGGAAGCGCCGCGAGCTCGCCGATGTCCGCGCCCGCGAAGGAGCCATCTTGGCTGGTGAGCACGATGCCGCAGACACTCGTGTCCACGCCGAGCTCGGCGATCGCGCTGTCGATCTCGCGCAGAGTGCTCTTGCTGAGCGCGTTCTTCACCTCGGGGCGAAACACGCGCACCACGCCCACGTCGCCGAGGCGCTCGATCTTCACGTTGGCCCGAAATTCCGGAAGCCTTCGCTCGGCCACCATCTTGGGAACCACGAATCCCGCGTGCGTCTCTGCGTAGCGAACGAGCAGCTCGCGCACGCGCTCTGGGCCGAGCTCTGCGCCCACTTCGAGCAGCCCCTTGTTGAACCCCAGCGCCATGCGCGAGAGCCAGTTGGTGTCCGTCTCCGTGGCGATCTTCTGCTCGACGACGAAGTACGTGCGCGAGAGCAGCACCGCGAGGATGCGATCGAGTACGGTCTTGGCGAGCGCCGCGTCGTGCTTGCTGTCCCCGGGGTTGTTGCGGTCGTGCCAGGGCTTGTCTCCCTGCGTCTTCAAGATCGCGGGCGGCGCGAACCACGCGGTGCCCGTCGCGGCGTGCTGCATCAAGAGCTGGCACTTGTGCGTGAGGAGGTTTCCCTTCGTGAGGTCCATCACGTTGAAGGGGCCGCCGCCGCCGATGGCGTTGTGGACGATGGCGTCGACTTGCGCGGGCGTCGCGAGGCCCTCTTCGACGATGCGCGCCGCCTCGGAGATGTAGTTGCAGAAGATGTCATCCGCTGCGAAGCACTCGACGTCCGCGGTGACGACGGGGACCTTTCCGAGCTTCTCGATGGTCGAGACCATCTTGGCGCCGAGCGCCTCGTCGCCGCTGTAGACCACTTCGATCGGCAGCGCCCTCCACGCGGGAAAGAAAGGGTGATTCACGAAGCATCGCTCGGGGTGCTTCGCGGTCTTGGCGATCTCTCTGCGCGGCAGCCCGCTGGTGGCGAAGCCGATGAGGCAATCGCTGCGCACGATGGCCTCGAGCGAGCCCAGGATCTTGCGCTTGACCTCGAGATCTTCGCTCGCGGCTTCGAGCACATAATCGCAGCCGGCGAGGTCGGCGAGCGCGCGCGTCGGGACGAGGGCCGAGAGCATGGCCTTGGCGGCGTTGTCCTGGATTTTTCCTCGGGATACGCCCTTCTTGAGGTAGCCCTGGATGCGCGCCACGCCCGCGTCGAGCGCCTCTTGCTTGATGTCCACGAGGTAGACCTTCGAGCCGGGCTCCCGCGCGAGCGCGGTGAGAAATCCGTACGCGAGGTCTGGCCCGATGGCTCCTGATCCGATGACTCCAACGATCATTGGCCTGCTGCTCCATCGGTCACGGATCCGTCCGCGACCGCACGGCGGGTTCTATAGCGAATCCCAGCCACGGTTCACAGGGCGCCAGGGCGCGCTCGGCACAGCGGGTTGGCTACGGGCGAAGAGCGTCGGGTGACGGTGAAGAGCGAACGACCCGGTGAAGAAGCGGTCTTCTCCACGGCGGGTTGGCAAACCCGCCGCTAGCGACGGAACAACAAGAGCCCGGTGAACACCCTCTTCGCGCCTCGGCGGGTTGGCAAACCCGCCGCGAGCGAAGAGTGAAGAAGTCCCCAGTGAAGCCCCTCTTCGCTCCACGGCGGGTTGGCAAACCCGCCGCAAGCGACGGGTGAAGAGCGAACGACCCTGTGAAAAGCCTCTTCGCTCCACGGCGGGTTGGCAAACCCGCCGCAAGCGACGCTCGAAGCCTCGCGTCGGAAGGTGCGCGAAGCGCGCGACCACGCTCAGCGTGCGGAGCGAGTCAGCGTACGACGCGATGGACCGAGCGCGCGAGCGCGACAACGTCGGCAACGTTGCCCGAGTAACTGGTGCCGACCGCCCCTCGTTATCCGAAAACGGTCGAAGAAGTTTTCGACGCAGGAGGGGCGGCGCACGAGCGCAGCGCGTGACTGTCGTGGTGGGGAGGATGATGGCTGCGTTTCGTTGACGACGGAGCGAGCGCCGACGACCGCAGCACATCGCAGTGGCGAAGCCATCGCGCCTCGGGACTACGCGTGATTTGCCGACGGCCGAGGCTCTGCGAGGACGGAGGAGGGACGAAATCAGGCCAGTCCCGAAATCTGCGAAGGGAGTCGCAGCACGCGCAGTCGAGAAACGCAGCGAGTCCATCTACTCGATTCGTAACCGGGTATTCACAGGGCTCACGGTCACCGGGTCCCGGGCCACGAGCGCGCGCTGAGCGCCGTGCGCGATGTGCGCGCGAGCGTCTCGGGTCACCGGCAGCGTCACGCGCGCGCGTGACCGTCGTACTCGGCCGTGAACGCGCTCTTCTTCGCCCGCTCGAACGCGCTCTTCTCCGTTGCGTCCCCATGAGAAGCCCACGCCCACGTAATCAACGCCCCGTTCACCGCCGCGCACGTCCGCGACCGCGCTCTTCTCCGCCCGCGCTCACTCTTCTTCGCGCACTTCGCGCTCGAGCATCGCGCGCAGCTCGCGCTCGGCGCTCTTCATCCACTGGCGCACCGTCGGGCCTGCCTCGCCCAACAGCGCCGAGTACGAGACGACCTTGGCGTCCTCGGGTCGCCCCTCGAAGAGCTTGACCGCGACGTCGAACCAGATCGGCTCGACGAAGCGCTCGCGGCGCTCGGCGATGAACGCGCGCGCCCGCTCGACGAACGCCCGCTTGTCTCCGCGGCCGACGCGACCCGATCCCGCGAACTCGCTGTTCAACTCGTCGAACGCGCGATCGCTACGACGCCTTCGCTCGAAATAGTCACCGAGGTTCTGCCGCGCGAACGTCACCGCCTCGTAGTCGAAGCCCCGCGCCTCGAGCGCGCGCGCAAACGCCTCTTCGTCCTGGCTTCCCAGCAAGAACGCGACGCGCGCAGCGCTGCCTGCGCCGAGGCGAGCCCGGTTGGCGTGCAGCCGCAGATACGAGTCCGTCTTGATCTTGATCAGCAGCGGCGCCCCGTCGCGATCGACCGCGCGCGCAACCACGCCCTCGCGGTCGCTCCACGACGAGAGCGCCGCACGCAAGCCCGTGACTTCTTGCGGAAGCGCGTGATGCGCGGCCCGCTCGACGCCGCTGTGCGCCGCGATGCGCGCGAGCACCGGCTCGTCCCAGCGCGGGGCGAGCGTGCGCTTGTCCATCAACGCCAGCAGAACCAGCGCCGCACGCTCGTACCGCAGGACCACCGGGCGATCCGGGTGGACGAACTCGAAGAGCACAGAGCACGCTTCGCGCACCGCGGGGTCGCTCGCGAGCGCCTCTCGCAAGCGCGGGTAGCGCTCGGCGATCAGGGCGTTGATCATCGGCTCGAGCTCGTTCAACCCGAGCGACTGCCGCGTGCGCAGCGAGAGCGCGCCGCCGCCATCGACGTCCGCCACGATCAACGATCCGTCGAGCTTCTCGGGAAACTCCACGCCGCCGCGCCCCAGCGCCTCGACGAAGCGCGCGTCGTGAGGGGCGTGCTCACCGAAGTTGAAGAACTTCGGAAACCCCAGGGATTTGACTCGTCCTTCGGCGTCGCACACCGCCGAGCGCAGGTGCAGCTCGGCCTCGACCCAGCGACGCTTGGCGGGCAACGGATGGATCAACACGCGGTCGCCCGCGGCGGTGACCTTGAAGGCGGCACGGTCGATGCGCGCGAGGTCGATGCGCGCGAGGTCTCGAAGAGCGCTCATGATGAGCGCCCGACCGTGCGCACGATCGATCGCGCGCGCTATACCGCGCGCTACACAGGCAGGCCGTTGGCGTCGAACATCCCTTCGAACAGGGCGGTGCTGAGATAGCGCTCACCCGAGTCGGGCAGCACCACGACGATGGTCTTGCCTTCGCTCTCGGGGCGCTTCGCGATACGGGCGGCGACCGCCACGGCTGCTCCGCACGAGATGCCCGCGAGGATGCCCTCTTCGCGCGCGAGCCTGCGGGCGTACGCGATCGCCTCGTCGTTGGTCACCTGCTCGATCTCGTCCACCAGCCCCAAATCCAGCACACCGGGGACAAACCCCGCCCCGATCCCCTGGATCTTGTGCGGCCCCGGCTGCACCGGCTGCCCGCTGCGCGTCTGCGTGAGCACCGGGCTGTGCGCGGGCTCGACGGCGATCGAGCGAATCGCCTTGCCCTTGGTGTTCTTGATGAACCGCGTGACGCCCGTGATCGTCCCGCCCGTCCCGACGCCCGACACGAAGATATCAATCGCTCCGTCGGTGTCGTCCCAGATCTCGGGGCCCGTCGTGCGCTCGTGAATCGCAGGGTTCGCGGGGTTTTCGAACTGCTGCAGCAGCACGTACTTGTCCGGGTCCGACGCCGCGATCTCTTGCGCCTTCGCGATCGCGCCCTTCATCCCCTTGGCGCCCTCGGTCAGCACCAGCTTGGCGCCGTACGTCGTGAGCAGCTTGCGACGCTCGATGCTCATCGTCTCGGGCATCGTGAGCGTCAGCGGATAGCCCTTCGCCGCGGCGACGAAGGCCAGCGCGATCCCAGTGTTTCCGCTGGTGGGCTCGACGAGCTCTTTGCCCGGCCCGAGCACGCCGCGCTTCTCGGCGTCCCACACGAGCGCCGCGCCGATGCGGCACTTCACGGAGTACGCGGGATTTCGGCCCTCGATCTTCGCGAGCACCGTCGCCTTCGCGCCATCCGTCACGCGGTTGAGCCGCACGAGCGGCGTGCGCCCGATCGACTGCGAGTTGTCCTCGAACCAACGCTTCGAACTCTTCTCACTGCTCATGTTCGTTAAAGTGGAGGATTGTCCAGTATACAGGATTTGTCTACCCCCTCTCTCGCGCTGCTCGCTCTGCGCTGCGCACTTCGCGCACCGCCGCCGCGCGCCGCTGCGCACAGCGCCATCGCGTCCGCGCTTCACCGCGTCTTCTCCCGATGGAACGCTTCGCGCATCGCTCCCCTCGCCACCCATGCGTGAAGGATTCATCGCCACATGCAAGCGCTGCGGCGCGCCGCACTCGCTCGCCCTGCTCGACGCCACTGCCCCCTGCGCGCACTGCCGCGCGGTCGACCCGCTCGAAGACAACGCCCAAGCCCGCGTCGAACAAGCCGCAGAGAAGGTCTGTCGCCTCGCCCACCGCGCGCAGCAGCAAGAGCGCACGCGCGACGAGCGCTCGGGAGAGCTCGGCCTCATGGCCGCGGCCTTCGCCATCCCCTCGTGGCTGCTCTTCGGCGGGATCGCCCTCGCCATGGTCTACAGCGAAAAGCCCGAGCGCCTCTCGCTCTGGGACCTGCTTCACACCGAGCAAATCGCCGACGGAAACACCGCGGCCACGGGCGCCGTCCTCGCCTGGTGGCTGCTCTTTCTCATCATCGCGGGCGTCGAGCTCTCGCTCTTCACTGTCTTCGCCTCGCTCTTCTACCTGCGCAAGCCGTTCGAGCCCCCGAAGGCCCTCCCCCCGCTCGACGCGCAGTCCCCGCCGCGCTGCCACTTGTGCGGCGCGGGGCTGACTAGCCACGGACTCACCCGCCGCTGTCGGCATTGCGGGACGAACAACCTCGTCGACGGTCGCTCGTTCGACGCGCAAATCACCGCGATGCACGAGCAGCTGTCGGTCATCGACCACGCCGTCGACGAGCGCTCGGCCATCGCCGGAAGCGCCGCGGACAAAGTCGTGATGGCATCCGCGTTCTATCCCATCACCCTGCTGCTCGCGCTTCCGCTGGGGCTCTTGATCGTCCCGCGCTCTGCCCCCGAGCTGCTCCCAGCGCTCGCCGCGCTCGGCGCGCTCGTCGCGCTCTCGATCCTCGCCTGGCTCTCTCGGTGGAAGAGCCACGCGCGCCACCTCTCGGACAGCGCCCTCGGCTCGAACCTCCGCATCAAGGGCCGCGCCTACGTCGTCTCTGGCCGCATCGACGCCACCGCAGCAACCATCGCCGGCGCCCAGTCCCTCGCCATCGCCAGCCCCCTGCACAACGAGGGCGCCCAGCTCGCCGTGGACCTCTGGGACAACTACGGCGTCCAGGGCGTGCGCGCGTTCGAGCTGCGCCCCGGCGGCGTCCCGTACGCGCCCGACCCCGCGATTGCCCTCGCGACCCTCTCGCTTCAGTCCCCGCAAGGCCCCGCGACAGCCCAAGCGACGCAAGAACCTTCACCCAGAATATTCACAAGCGTCTTGAATACTGGGGCCGTCCCAACATGGACCCTCCATCCCCTCGCGCTCGCGCCCGAAGACCTCTTGCTGGTGTGACCCGACGCCGAGGGCTCTCGACGCGGCGCGGCGGGCGCTTGTGCTCGACCCTCGAAGCGTGATCGCGGACACTCGGCGCCGCCATGATCGACGCGATTCACCCGCTTCCTGTGCCCACCAACGAGCCCGTTCGATCGTACGCGCCGCGCTCCTCCGAGCGCGCAGAGCTCGAGCGCGCGCTCGATCAGCTCGGCGCCGAGGCCATCGACCTGCCGATGGTGATCGACGGGGCCAAGACGCACACGAATTCAACGTTCGCCGTGCGCGCCCCGCACGAGCACCGACAGATCTTGGGCCACGCGCACGCGGCCTCGAGCGAAGACGTCTCGCGCGCGATCGACGCGGCGAAGCGGGCGCACAAGGGCTGGTCGCAGACCCCGTGGCAGGCGCGCGCGGCGGTGTTCTTGCGGGCGGCAGAGCTGTTGGCGACGAAGTACCGCGCGACGATCAACGCGGCGACGATGCTCGGGCAGAGCAAGACCGCGCACCAGGCTGAGATCGATTCGGCCTGCGAATTGATTGATTTTCTGCGCTTCAACGCGCACTACGCGACCAAGCTCTACGCCGAGCAGCCCATCTCGGCCGCGGGCCAGTGGAACCTCTTGGATCACCGCCCGCTCGAGGGCTTCGTGTACGCGATCACGCCGTTCAACTTCACGGCGATCGCGGGCAACCTGCCGACGGCGCCCGCGCTGATGGGCAACACCGTGCTGTGGAAGCCCGCAGAGACGCAGGCGTTCTCGGCGCACTTTCTCATGCAGCTGTTTCTCGAAGCGGGGCTGCCGCCGGGGGTCATCAACCTGGTGTACGGCGACGGCGCGGCGATCGGCGCGCAAGCGTTGGCTCACCCTGACCTCGCGGGCGTTCACTTCACCGGCAGCACCGCGGTGTTCAACCGCATCTGGAACACCATCGGGACCAACATCGACCGCTATCGCACGTACCCGCGGATCGTGGGCGAGACGGGCGGCAAGGACTTCATCCTCGCGCACCCGAGCGCGGACCTCGACGCGCTCGCGGTGGCCATCGTGCGCGGCGGCTTCGAGTTTCAGGGACAGAAGTGCTCTGCGGCCTCGCGCGTGTACGTCCCCGCGTCGCGCTGGCCCGCGCTGCGCGAGCGCGTGAAGGACATGATGAGCGAGATCACCATCGGCGACGTGAGGGACTTCTCGAACTTCATGGGCGCGGTGATCGACGCGCGCGCGTGCGCCAAGCACAAGAGCTACATCGAGTACGCGACGGCGCACCCCGGCGAGTACGAGCTGGTGCACGGCGGGACCGTGGACGACTCGCACGGGTACTTCGTGCACCCGACGCTCTTTCAAACGAGCAACCCGAAGGGAAAGCTCATGTCCGAAGAGATCTTCGGGCCCATCGTGACGCTCTACGCGTACCCCGACGACGACTGGGCTGGCGCGCTCGAGCTGGTGGACAGCACGTCGCCGTACGCGCTCACGGGGGCGGTGTTCGCCAACGACCGTCGCGCGGTCGAGCAAGCGTCGAGCGCCCTGCGATTCGCCGCAGGAAACTTCTACGTCAACGACAAGCCCACGGGCGCCGTCGTGGGACAGCAGCCCTTCGGCGGCTCGCGCGGATCGGGCACCAACGACAAAGCCGGGTCGGGGCTCAACCTCTTGCGATGGGTGTCGCCGAGGGCGATCAAAGAGAATCTCGCTCCACCGACCGGAGATTTTCGCTATCCGTTCATGGCAAAGCCGTGAACGACCGCCCTCCGCACCGACGTCCCCCGCGCCCCAGCCCTGCGTCCCCGTCGCATGGCCCCAACCGCGGCGCGCCCTCGCACGAACGCCTGCGCAAACCCCCGCTGCGCGTGCAGACCACCACCCTGTGGGAGTACCCCTCGCAGCACTACGGCGAGGGGATGCAGGGCGATCAGCGCTACGTCGGCGCGACGCCCTCGTACGTCATCTGGAACCTCATCCAGCGCTACACGAAGGAGGGCGACCTGGTGATCGACCCCTTCTGCGGCTCGGGCACCACGCTCGACGTCGCGAAGGACACGAAGCGCCGCGCCCGAGGCTTCGACATCGCGCCGTACCGCGAGGACATCGAGCGCGCGGACGCCCGAAAAATTCCAGTCGAAACGGCTTCTGCGCAGCTCGTCTTCCTCGACCCGCCCTACGGCGACCACATCGAGTACAGCGACGACCCGCGCTGCATCGGAAAGCTCTCGGCCTACGACCCCACCTTCTTTCGCGAGATGGACAAGGCCCTGCGCGAGTGCGCGCGCGTGCTCGTCCCCGGCGGTCACATCGGCCTCTACGTCTGCGACTACTACGAGAAGAAGAAGGGCTTCGCCCCCGTGGGATTCGGGCTCTTCTCGTCGATGGCCCAATACGTCGAGATCGTCGACGTCGTCTCGGTCGTGCGCCACAACAAGTCCCTCGAGAAGGGCAACTTTCACAAAGCCGCTGAAGAGCAGAATTTCTTTCTCCGCGGCTTCAACTACCTCTTCATCGGCCGCAAGCCCGAGCCCAAGCCGCGCCCGCAGCGCGGCGAGCCGCGGGACCACCGCGAGCCCCACGCGGGCGGTCACGGCGATTCGCGAGGAGATTTTCAGGGCCCCCGAGGGAGGCGCTGAGCGCGATGGACGCTGTTCTCTTCAAGTGGATCCACGGGCTGCGCCCTGGCCCGCTCGACGGGTTCATGCGCTTCGTCACCAACTGGGGCTACCTCTGGCCGCCGCTCGTGTTCGTGATCGCGCTCTTGTACAAGCGCGACAAGAAGACAGGGGCGATCGTCCGCGACGGGCTGCTCGCGTGGTTTCTCTCGCTCTCGGTCGCTGAAGAGATGATCAAGCCGCTGGTGCGCAGGCTGCGGCCGCCGCACACGCCGTCGCTCAACGGATTCGTGCACGTCCTCGGAGACGTCCCGCGGCGAGGGAGCTTCTCGTTTCCTTCAGGCTCTGCCGCGGTGGTCTTCGCCGGAGCGACCATCGTGTGGCTCGCCTGGGGCAAGCGCGCGGGCTCGGCGGCCATGGTCGCAGCGACGCTCGTGGCGCTCTCGCGAGTGTACGTCGGCGTGCATTTTCCCGGCGATGTTGCAGGCGGAGCGCTCGTCGGCGCCGGCGTCGCCTACGGCGTGTGGCGCTTCTCGAAATGGGCGGGCGCGACGTAGCGAGCCATCACTTTTGCGGGTCGCGGTATCTTCGATCGATGCGCATCGCGCTCGAAGTCTCTCTCCTCTCGCTCGCCATGCTCGCGCAGCCCCTCGCGGCGCGCGCGCAGTGCACGCTCGCATCGCAGCCCGCGATCGTCGGTCGCCGCGCCTCGCTCGAAGCGCCGCTCGTGCTCACGCCGCACGGGGATCGAACAGCAGTCGGCTGGGTCGTCCCTGCGGACAGCGCGGGGCGCGACGACGACTCGGCCGCGGTGGTCCTCGACGCCAACTCGCGGGTCGCCTCGACGCTCGACGCTGAGCAACCGCGGCCGGGCGGCGGGCAATTTCAGCACCCGATCTTTCGCGTGAGCCCCGTCGTTCGCAGCGGCGCGCTCGCGGTCAACGTCGACGCCCGCGACGACGGAGAGCCCAACGACAGCGCCGTCGTCTGCGGCGCGCACCGCTCGCTGCTCGTCGAGACGCGCACCACGCGCGCGGGCTTCGTGTCCAGCTACCACGTCGACGCGACCTACCAGTGCAGGCTCGTCGCGCCCGAACGCCCGTTCGTCTTCGGAGCGCGCGCCGAGCTCGACGCGCGAGGCCGCTTGTCCGGGGTGATCCGCTTGCTCGCCGCCAGCGACGGCGCGCGCGCCATGCAGCCGCTCACCTGGCAGCTTCCCGTGCGCGGCAATCGAAGCGCGACGGAGTTCGCCGCGATCGACGTGCTCACCGAGCGCAACGCGCTCGAGGGCCTCGGCGCGGTGCGCGTGGGCGACGTCGGCTGGTTCGTCGTGTTTCGCTTCGACAACGCGCTGTACGGCGGCTGGTTGGACCCGTCGCTCGCGCCGATCGGAGCGCTCTCGCAGCTCACCGCACCGCCGCTGCGCGTGGGGATCCCGTCGCTCGCCACCAACGGCCGCGAGGTGCTCGTCGTGCACGCGGCCCGACGCGCGGACAACGAGCCCTGGACGCTCGTAGCCGAGCGCCTTCAGCCTCGCGCGGCGCCCTCGGCACCGCAGCGGATCGCGCTGACCGCCCCGCGCGGCGCGCACCTGTTCGCCCCGTCCGCAGCGCCGCTCAGCAACGGCTGGGCGCTCGCGTACACGATGGGTCCGCTTCGCGGGGTCGTTCGCGGACGAGACAAGCAGCACCTGTGGCTCGCGGCGCTCAACGCGCAGCTCGCGCCGCGCTCAGCCCCGGTGCGGGTCACCGACGACGCGGGCGGCAGCGACGGGCGGGTCCTCTCGTTCGGCACACGAATTCAAGTCGCGTACATGGGCGGGCAAGACAGCTATCGCTCCGTGCGCGCCGCGAGCGCGACCTGCCAGTGAGCGGTCATCGTCGCCGGACCCGAAGAACAACCGCCCTCACGACTGACAGTGAAACAGCTGATGGAGCTCACCCACAGTAGTCCGGGACGCCCAAGCGTTGTGATTGCGGATCGTGCGGGCGGCGAGCGACGAGTGCGCGGCGCGCACGTGCGCCTCCGCCCACGAGATGCGCAACAGCAAAGCCCGCTGGACGCACGGCCAGAGGACAAGCCCTCATGGTTTACCGAGTTCAGCCTGGAGAATCGCAGGCGAAAGTGCCCGCAGCCCAAGGGGCCGGGCATCAGCGCCCGCACCGTTACGAGTGCTCTCTTCGGGCGAGGCGCAGCGGTCTCGCGACCGCAGCTAGCCAATAGACCTCGGCGGGGACTGTCGTTTCCTGAGCCACGGTCCCCACTGAAGACACGATCCTCGACGCGATCACCGTCGCTGCTCTCTGCATCGAGCGATGGTCGTGACCGAGTCGAGGACTGAATCTTCCGCGAGGACCGCGGACGAGCATCGCGCGTTCGAATGTTCGCCATTGGCTAGCTGCGGTCGCGAGACCGCTGCGCCCCGCACCGAAGGTGCGCTGATGCCCGGCCCCTTGGGCTGCGGGCACTTTCGCCTGCGATTCTCCAGGCTGAACTTGGGCAACTATGAGGGCAAGTCCTCTAGCCGTGCGTCCAGCGGGCTTTGCTGTTGCGCATCTCGTGGGCACGCTCCCCCGCTCCCGTCATCGTCGCGTCAGCGAGATCCCGTCCGCGTACGCCCTGCGGCCGTCGCACGGCTCGGTCGTCGCCGTGAGCCGCACCGTCGCGCACGTCGCGTCGAACGCCGCCGCGTACACGCCGCGATCGGCCGCGGGGCACGCGAGGTGCGCGGGCGTCGAGCCCGTGTCGTTGACCTCGAGCGTCGAGCCCGACTGACTCCACGTCCCCTGCACGCTGCCGGTCGCGATCGACGCGCTCCACGTGCCTTGCGCGAAGGTCCACTGCAACATTTGCCCCGCAAACGCGCCGCTTGCGATGGTCCCCTGCCACGCGCCCACGAACGAGCACTGCGCGCCCGCGTCCGGCGGCGTCACGCCTGCGTCGGCGCTCGAATCGCTGCCGCCGCTCGAATCGCTGCGCGGCGTCGCGTCTTCGAGCGGCGTCACGCCGCTGTCGCCCGGTCGTACTGGATCACACGCGCCCGCGCAGAGGACCAACGCGAGGTTGGCCGCGGCGCGTACGAGCACTGAGGAGTTGTTCATGCCCGAGACGTCTGCAGCGCGCGTGCCGCAGCTACGCTCACCCCGGCGCCGTGCACTGAAAGGTCCTCGCGGCGCTCGTGTTGTTCGTCGTTCGGCACTCGCGCACCGCGGTGTTGGGCATCGCGGCGGGATCGTTGATCACGGCGAAGTATGAATACGACTGCATCTCCATCCCCATCGGGAGCGCGAAGTTCACGCGAACCACTTCGCTCTCGCCCGGCAACAAGCGACGCGTGGTGAGCGCGCGGCCGACGACGCGATTGGCGCCCATCGGATCGCCCACCCGAAACGTCACGGGCACGCCCGCGCTCACGCCCGCGCGTCCGCGATTGACCACGCGAACCGAGAGGACCACGCCCGTCGGACACATCCGCAAGTCCGCCGCCGCGTCGATGGCGACGAGGTCCGGCGCGTCGAAGAGCCCCTCGGGCTGCACGTTTTGACGAAAGTTGTTGAGCCCGGGGACGGTCCAGTTGCGCGTCTCGCGGCGCGGGATCGCTCCGTCGTCGTCGATGTTGGTGACGTGATAGCTGTGCTGATTCCAAATGCGACGCGTGCGCACCCAGTCGCCGAACGGATCGCTGTAGACCCGCACGCCCGTCGGTCCCATGCGGCCGTCCATGCATTGGTAGTATCGCGGCGCGCCTCGGTACCAGTTGTTCGAGATCACCACGATGTCCGCGTGATCGTCGGCGTCGACGTCGGCGATCACCGGGTACTCCCAGAGCGTGACGGACGTGTTGCACGTGGACCAGAGCACGTTGCCGTCGTTGCCGCGATAGACGCGCAGCTGGTTTTCGTCGGCGTAGACCACCTCGGCGCGACCGTCGCCCTCGAAGTCGAACACGCTCGATCCCGTCACGCGCGACGACGTGTCGCTCGTCGGCGCGTGCCAGAGCGGTCGGCCCGTTCGTCCGTCGAGGACGAGATAGTTGTAGCCGCCCGCGAGCGCGACGTCGGCGTCGCCGTCGCCGTCGAAGTCAGCGATCGTCGGCGGTCCGCCGCCATCGGGCCCCATCGTGACGGGCAGAATGTTGATCTCGATCGGGCCCCACACGGTCGCGCCCGAGCTTCCGTCGAGCGCCACCACCGAGTGCGTCGTGGGGTGAACAACGACGACTTCGGGACGGCCGTCGCCCGTGATGTCCGCGACCGCGGGATAGCCCGGAGGAAGCGCAGGAGCGCGGTTCCACAGCGGCGTTCCGTCGGGGCGATAGGCGCGATTGCCGAGGACCAACGCGAGCTCGCCTTCGCCCGCGACGTCCGCGAACGTCGGCGTGTCATCGTTGCCGACGACGTACGAGCGCGTGTCGCGAGGCGCCGCGGCGAAGCCTGGCTTCACCGTTCCATCGCCGCGCACGACGATGTTGCGCACTGCGATGTCGGCGACGCCGTCGCCCTCCATGTCCGCGACCGCAGGAGCCGTCCCGAGGCCGCACGGGACGTCCACCATCCGCAAGATCGCCCCAGCGGCCGAGATGATCACCAGCTGCCCAGCGTTCGTCACAGTGTTCTCGCTGCACGCCATGATCTCTGGGCCTGGCGAGCGCGGCTCGACGTCGGCGATCGCGATCGGCGCGCCTGGCGCCAGTCGATACCCCGGGTCGCGCGTGGGGAAGATCCTCGAGCCGTCCGCGCCCGACACGATGCGCAGCACGCCGTTGTCTCGCTCGGTCCCGCCTGGGTGCGTGATGAACACCACGTCCGGCGTGTCGTTGCGGTCGATCAACCCGTCGCCGTTGTCATCGGTCAGGCTCGCCACCATCGCGGGAACCTCCACCTGCGCGTGCATCGGCAGCACCGTCGGATCGCTCGTCCACGCCCATTTGAGCTGCGGATTGAACGCCCCCGGCATCGGTCGATACTCGCACGCCTCGCCCATCGCGCGCGGCAGACACCGCCTCAACGAGGGATCGCAGTACGTGCCCGCAGCACATCGATTCAAGTCGTCGCACGCGGGCCCCGGCGTGACGCACGCCTCGAGATAACACACGTCGCCCGCAGCGCAGCAGCGCGCGCCCGCCGCCGTCGCGCACTGCGCCCGCTCTCCGCACCGAAGCACGCACGCGTTGCTCTCGCACGCCTCGTCGGGCCCGCAGCAGCTCTGCCCGCAGCGACTCGTCGGCGCGCACGCGTCTGCAGCGCCGTCGCTCGCCGCGCCGTCACCTACAGAACCGTCGGTCACCGCGGCGTCCATCGACCCGATCGCGTCCGCGCGCGCGTCGCCCGACGACGCGTCGGCCATCGTCGGCGGATCCGAACAAGCGACCAACCACGCGGCGGTCATCAACGCGAACGACCGCATAGAACAGTGACGATCCTTCATCTCGATCGCCGGTCACGATACGCCACATCGCCGAGAGGCACAGCGCGCGATCGCTCAGCAGCGAACAAAGCTCGAGAGAACGACCGTCGCGACCACCAGCAACATTCCGATCCCCACCGTGGCGATCAGCCCGCTCACGATCGTGCCGAACGGATCGCCCTTGAGCCGCGCCATCAGCGCGCTGCCTGCCGAGCGCACCGTGCGCCGCGCGGGGTCCGCGAAGACGCGCACGTTCATCATCGGCAGCGGTTGGTTGAAGAACGAGGACTGAAACTCCTCTCCTTCGGCCTTCACGCTCACGGTCTCGCCGTCGACCGACGCCACCCACGCGAGGCGCCATCGGTGCAAATCGTTTGCGATCACCTGCATTCCTGCGCACACCACGCCAGCCGCGGGCAGCACCGGAATCACCTCTTCGAGCCGCAGCGGCGCGCCTGGACGCAGCTCGCAGAAGATCTTGTCGGGCCCTTCGCACGCGAGCACGCGCGCAATATCGAAGGACGCGAGGCGGTCGAACTGCACCATCACTTCGTCCCCGGGACGCAGCCACGTCGGGCTCGCCGCGTCCGCCCCGCACTTCTCGCACTGCACTCGACGCGCGTACGGCGCGCGCGGCAACGGATGCGCGCAGCGCGGACAGCACATCGGATCGCTGGTGAAGTCTGGGGTTCGAAAGTTCTGCACCACGCGTCGAGTGTATCGCGCCGCGCACGGCTCGCGTGTGGCTGCGGCTCTCGCCCCCCGAAGCTCGCTCAGCGCGCGATCGGAACCCGCGCTTGCTGCGCCGGCACCGGCGTCCGACCGCTCGTCTCGCCCTCGGGCCTCCTCGGCGGCGTCCCCGGATCGAACGGCGGAACCCCGCCCAAATCCGTCTGCGGAAACCGCACGCGATCCACCCGCTCGGGGTGCTCTTCGACCGCGTGCCGCTCGCGCAGCTGGGTCATCAACTGCTGCTCTCGCTCGCGCCGACGCTGGTGCACGATCGCCGCGATGATCGAGCTGCGCACGCCAGGATCATCGATGGTCCGCGAGAGCGCCGGGCGAATCCCAGTCAAGATCACGACGGCCCACTTGTTGTTGGCCATGCGCGCGGGCTCGGCCACCTCGAGCTCGCGCGTCAGCGAAAACGCAGCGGCGCTCACCGCAGGGTCGATCGTCGAGGCACCAGCGTCCGCGCTCGCGCCTGCGTCGCCGGCGGCCGCAGGGCGCGTTGAATTCGTGTGCGTCGCTCGAAAGTAGAACACGTCCCCTCGCGCCTCGCGCGAGTGCGGGTCCGTCGAGCGCGTGCGGGCGAGCTCTTGAATGGTCCGGAGATTTCCTCGCGCAGAGCGCACTTGCCGAAGGACGTCGTCGGCCGCCGCGCGGTCATCGACGTAGATCACCGTCGCGCGGCGCTGCTCGTCTTGAACCCAATCTCCGATGTGCTGCTGGTAGTAGCTGCGCACGTCTTCGTCGCTGACCGTGGCGGGCGTGACGGCCTGCACCACTTCGACCTGCTGCAGCCGCGTCGAGAGAATCCTGCGGATCTGCCCTGCGACCTCGGGGTTGCGCTCGATGTTGCGGCGGCGCGCCTCGCGGGCGAGCAGGATCGTATCGACCATGTTCTGCAGGTATTCGCGCTGCCGAACGGGGTCCGCGTACGTCTGCCGCACGGGCGCCGGCGCCTCGTTGAGCGTGTCTTCGAACTCGCCCACGGTGATCGTGACGTCTCCCACGCGGGCGAGCACCGTCGCGCGACGGGTCACTTCGGCGGGGCTTCGACCGGCGTCCGCCGCGGCGGGGCCCGCGTCGCGGCGCTGAGCCACAGCAGTGAGGGGAGCGCTGAGCGCCGCCATCACGAGCACTGAAACAACCGCACGCGTTGCACTCACGGCGCAGAAGGGGTCCACAAATGTCCCCGTTCGGTCAAGCGCCCACGGGGAGAGAGCGACGACGTTGGTCCGCGACAAGCACGAGGTTGCGAGCGATGATCGCGCGCCCAGCGTGAAGAGCGACAAGCCGCCGAAGCAAGCCGTGTCCGAGACGTTGACGCTCGCTGCGCCAGCGGTTCCGCTGGCGTCCGGGGACGTGGTCGCGGGGCGGTACACCATCGTCGAGCTGTACGGCGCAGGGCCGCTCGGCTACGCGTTTCGCGCGACCGACCGCGACGAGCGATCGGTGGCCGTCAAAGTGCTGCACCCGTCGCTGGTTCCCACAGAGCGAGAGCGCATCGCCGCCCTCACCGAGCTCGAGAAGCTCGCGGGAAAGTCCCTGCGATTCACCGCGCTTCCGACGGACGCGGGCACGAGCGGGCGCTTCGCGTACGTCGTGTCACCGTGGATGGTCGGGCGCTCGCTGCGGCGCGTGCTCGGAGCGTTTCGCGACGCGGGCCTCGAGCTGCCTGCGAGCGACGTGCACGGCGTGCTGCGCGGGACCGTGGACGCCCTGCGCGAGCTGCACAGCAACTTCGTGCACGGGGCGGTGTACCCAGAGAGCATTCAGATCACGGCGGACGCGCGCGTGGTGCTGACGGACGCGGGCATCGTGGGGGCGGTCGGGCGGGCGCGCTGGATCGAGCAGCTCGAGTACTTTCCCGACGTGGGTCCCTACGTTTCGCCTGAGCTTTTGCGGGGCAAACCGATGACCGCGTCCAGCGATTTGTGGGCGGTCGGCGCGCTCGCGAGCGAGCTGCTCACGGGCCACGCGGCGTCGGTGCGCGAGGGGATCGCCCCTGCGATGCTGGGCATCTGGCCGCGCTCGGTCTCGTCTGCGCTCGCGGACATGGTCGCCGCCAAAGTGGGGATGCGCGCGAGCGCGATGCCCGTGCTGCTCGACGAGATCGCCAAGGCGATCCCCGCGAAGACCCTCCCTCGCACAGGAAATCTCCCGCTACAACGCGCGCGTACGGAGATGGTGGCCGCGCCCATCGACGGGCTCAACGAGGGCACGTCGCCGGGCATCGCGTTGATCTCTCGGCAGGCGAAGCACAAGCGAAAGTGAGCGGCGCGCTCGTCGCGGCCGTTCGTTCGAGCTGTTGTCCCCCACGGACGTGCGATCAGTGATGGTGGTGGCCGTCCGGGCCGTGCGCGTGACCGTGCGAGAGCTCTTCTTCGGTGGCCGCGCGAACCTCGCGAACGGTCACGTCGAAGTGCAGCGTCAGGCCCGCGAGCGGGTGATCCGCGGTCACCATCACGTGATCGTCGGCGACGTCGACGATCCAGAAGGTCTGCTCTTCGCCGTCGGGAGACTCGGCGTGCAGATCCATCCCGACCTCGGGCTCGGGGGACTTGGGCAGCGCCGAGCGCGGAACCCGGATCGGCGCCTCGCCCGACTCTTCGCCGTATCCGAGCTCCGGGGGGATATCCACGGAGAACTCGTCGCCAGCTTTTTTGCCTTCGAGCTCGCGCTCGAGCCCTTCGACGATCTGACCTTCGCCGTGGAGGTACACCAACGGCTCGTCGCCATCGGACGTGTCGATGACCTCGCCGTCATCGTCCGTGAGGGTGTAGTCGATGGAGACCACCGTTCCGCGCGCAATTCGCATGTGCGCGTGTTACGCGATGGTTCGCCCCTCGTCCATGGTCCAAAACTACGAAATCACCACGGCTCGCGGGCCGCGATGAACGAGTACGGATAGCCCCAATCGGGCTTGCTCGCCTCGTCCAACTGCTGGATGTCCACGGGTTCGAGCCGCACTGACAGCGCCGCCAGGTTGTCGTCGAGCTGCTCGACCGTGCGCGCGCCCACGATGATCGAGCTCGTCTCGGGCCGCGCCAAGAGCCACGCGAGCGAGACCGCAGCCGCCGTCGTGTCGTGCTTCTCGGCCACCTTGCGGATGACATCCAACAGCGACCAGCAGCGATCGTTGTCGAGGGCCTTGAACGAGTCCTTCCACGCGTCCAGGCGCGAGCCCGCGGGGGCGGGCTGATCGCGCTGGTACTTTCCTGAGAGAAAGCCTCGCGCGAGCGGGGACCAGATGAGCGTCCCGAGCCCGAAATTACGGCACGCCGGGATCACCTCGCGCTCGGCGTCGCGAACGGCCAACGACCACTGCAGCTGCACCGCCTCGAACCGCGCGGTGTTGCGCTTGTCCGCGCTCCAGAGCGACTCGATCAAGCGGTAGCCCGTGTAGTTCGAGCAGCCGATGTACCGGACTTTTCCCTGGCGAATCAGGTCATCGAGCGCGCGCAGCGTCTCGTCGATCGCCACGGTCCCGTCTTGCATGTGCACCTGGTACAGGTCGATCACGTCGGTGCCGAGCCGCTTCAGCGAGTCCTCGCACGCGCGCACGATGTGCTGCCGCGAGAGCCCCATGTCGTACGGCCCCGGCTTCTGTCCGCCCGCGCCGAACCCGATGGGAAACCTGCACTTCGTCGCGAGCAACACCCGGTCGCGCTTGCCCGCGATCCACTGCCCCGTGAGCACTTCGCTGCGCCCCTCGGAGTACACGTTGGCCGTGTCGACCAGGTTCATCCCCACGTCGAGCGCGCGGTCGAACACGCGCCGCGCCTCGTCGTCGGGCGAGGTCACGCCCTTCATGAACGTCGTTGATTCTCCGAAGGTCATCGCGCCCAGCGAGAACACGCTGACCTTCAAACCGCTCGTCCCGAGTCGTCGTAGCTCCATCTCGACCGGGAGTGTAGAGCGACTCTGCGCGGCGCGAGTGTGAAGCTACGTAAACCGCGTCGTTCAGCGCTGCCGTTGGCCCCGCTGGCCCGCCGCGGCGTGCAGGTCGCTCTCGTGCACTTGCGCAGAGGGCGTGTCCGCGACGTTGTGCACGCGCACGTTGATGACCTCGGCGCCTTCGACCTGGAGCCGCGTCTCGCCCGCGGCGTCGGGCAGCTTCGCCTTGTGCTTGCGAAACACCGCCTGCTGCAAGAACGCCAGCGCCGCGAGCGCGAAGAACGGCGCGGTGATCGCCAACAGCGTGACGTCTCTCGCGCGCGCAGCGCCGAACAGCGCCGCCGCCCCCATCGTCGCGAGCGTGGCCAGGTGCCACAGCACCGAGCGTTGCAGGGACGCTTCGGCGAGCTGCGTCTCGCCGCCCAAGACCGCCGTGCTGGCCTTCCAGCCGCTGCGCGCGGCCATGGTCCACAGGCCGGTCCCGACGATCCCGATGAGCACGTTGAGCCCCGTGAGAGCGCCGAACTCCGCGAAGTACACCACCGACGTCAGCACGCCGAGCACGGCGTACATGCCCAACACCGGAAAGAACTGCCCGCAGTACATCGCGAGAAAGCTCGTGATCTTCACCGCCCACGGGACGCCCGGCGCGATGTCCCGCTGGCGCTCGACCACCGCTTGCGCGTCGCGAAACGCGCCGTCACCGACGGCGACCTTCGAGCGCTCGATCAGTCGAAACCCAGGCCAGTGCAGCTCTTGGTCGCGCAGATACGGCCGCATGAACGACAGCGGAATCCCGATCGACACGACCACGAACACCGCGACGCACAGCAGCGCAACCACCGTCGCAGGATCCCAGCAGGGCCCGTCAGCGCGCAAGCGCTCAGCGTCGCTCGGCCATCGCACACAAGCGCGCGACGAGCCCCTCTTCGAGCGCGTGTCCGCCCGGGAGCCCCGGCTTGTCGAGCATCCCTTCGAGCGCCAGCTGCACGAACCCGTGCATCGCCGACCACAGCGTGACCGCGAGCGACTGCGCTTCGGCCGCCGTGCGACCCGGGACGAGCAGCCGCAGCCACTCGGCCCACTGCGCGAGCGTCCCCGCCGCGACCGCGCGGATCGCCTCGAAGCGCCTCTCGCGCAGCTCTGGGAGAAACATCACTCGGTAGTGCGCCGGGTGCGCTCTGGCCCACGCGAGGTACGCGCGCACCCCGCGCTCGACGGTGCCCGTGTCCGTCGCGTTGTCCACCGCGGACGCCATCGCCGACGCGAGGTCCATGTACCCGTCCTGCGCGAGCGCGGCGAGCAGCGCCGTCTTGTCTTCGAAGTGATGGTACGGCGCCCCTGGGCTCACCCCGGCCTTCGCCGCCACCGCGCGCAGCGAGAGCTCGCCGACGTCCCCGTGCGAGCGCTGCAGCATCGTGAGCGCGGCGCTCATCAACGCGCGGCGCAGGTCTCCGTGGTGGTACTGGTCTTCGGGCTTCTTGACGGGGGCGCGCTTCATCGTCGGCGTGTCGGGCTGCTGTGGATCCGCGACGATATACCGGGACGCTCCGTCGCGGCGAGCTTTCACCGAAGGGCGGCGAGCGCCGGTCACGAGCGGGGCTTGCGCGTCATCTAAACAGCGCTTACATGACATCTGCACACTGTTTAGATCACCCACCGAGAGGCCACCCCATGCGAACGCTCTACACCTTCGGCGACTCGATGCTCGACTGCTCGCGGTACAACTCCGAGCGCGTCTCGCCGGGCGCGCTGCTCTGCGCCAACCGCGACGACCTGTTCGAGGAGTTCGCCGAGCGCGACCTCGGCTCGCTCGGCGCGGTCACGCTGGCGCACCGCGCGGTGGACGGCGCGCAGCTGCCGCACCTGCGCGCGCAGTGGCCACGCAAGGCCCCCGACGAGCGCTCGTGCGCGCTGCTCACGATCGGCGGCAACGACCTGCTCGGGGGGCTCTTGTGGTGCTCGATGGACGAAGAGCGAGCGGTGTTCGACGCGTGGTTCGAGGACTACGAAGGGGCGCTGCGCGAGTGCCCGGTGCGACCGCTGTTCGTCGGGACCGTGTACGACCCGACGTTCGGGCTGGCCGCGCTCGAGAAGCGCTTCGCGCCCCACGTGGATGCGCGCTTGTTGCGCGCGAGATTGCAGCGCTTCAACGAGCGCATCCGCGCGAGCGCTGCGCGGGCCGGCGCGAGGTGCGTCGACCTGTACGAGAGCTTTCAACGGGGTGACCCATCGTGGATCGTGCAAGAGATCGAGCCGTCGCTCGTCGGAGCCAGCGAGATCCGCCGCGCGTTTCTCGGCCCCGTGCTCGACTGGGCGCGCGGGCGCTGAGCGCGGGGAGTGTTCGGAGGCCAACGGCAACAGCAGCGCGAGTGCGTGGCGGAGAGCTGGAGCCCAAGGGGCCACGGCGCCACGAGCATCGCGAGTATGCGGCGGAGGCCTGGAGCCCAAGGGGCCAGGCAGCAGCGCACCTTCGGTGCGTGGCGCAGCGGGCTCTCGCCCGCAGCTAGCCAATGGAGTCGGTGATGACCCAATCCGCCCCGCTCGTTGGCTCGCGAACGAGCGCTTCTTCGAACGGAGTGGAGACGGGCATTTCGAGTTCGGCGAGAGCAGAGCGCTCAGCGTGATGAATTCGTTGTCGTGTCACATAGCGCGCGACCGCGGGGATCGCATCGCGCTCAACAGCGAACGCGGCGTAGCCGTCCTGCCAATGAAATTGCTGACGGATCGACGTCGCGACGGTTCGCGACGACGCGCTCTTCATCGCGCGGAAGATCTGTGCGAGCGACGCTTGTGAATCGAGCCAGAACAGCACGTGGACATGATCGTCGGACGCACCGAACGCGAGCGGAGCACAACGAAGTCGCAGCAATTGCTCGATGATCGCCGCACGCAGGCTACGATCGCCGTCTTGTCGCAGCACGGGGATGCGAGAGCGAGTCGCCCACACCCCATGCACGGCCACCTTGATGATGGACTGTCGCATCGCGCATTGCGCTAGCACTGTCGCAGCGCGCGTCCACCCCCGCTCGAAGAAGAGCTCGTTCACGAGCCAACGAGCGGGGCGGATTGGGTCATCACCGACTCCATTAGCTAGCTGCGGGCGAGAGCCCGCTGCGCCACGCACCGAAGGTGCGCTGCTGCCTGGCCCCTTGGGCTCCAGGCCTCCGCCCCAGAAATCCCCAGCTCTTCGCCGCACACTCGCGTTGCCGTTGCTGTCGCCGCTACCACGAAGCTCTCCTAGTGCCGTCGCGCTCGCTGAAGCCCTCGTCGGAGCCAGCGAGATCCGCCGCGCGTTTCTCGGCCCCGTGCTCGACTGGGCGCGCGGGCGCTGAGCGCGTACACTCGCGCCGGTGCGTCGGTCGTGTTGGTCATTGCTCGCGTTGGCGGCGCTCTCGTGCAGCGCGACGACGGCGGACCCGCGCGAGGGGCCGGGGACGTTCATCGCGTTCGACCCGGATTTTGCTGACTATCGCTCGTGGCGTGCGCACGACCTCGGCGTGCTAGCGCCCCTCGGCCACCCGCCGGGACGACAGACGCTCTACGTCTCGCGGCCGCTCGCGCCCGGCGCGGCGCGCTACGACGACCGCGCCATCATCGTGCGAGAGATCCAGTCGGATCCAGACCGGACCAAGTGGGACCTGTTCGCGATGGCGCGGCGCGGAGGCGGGTACAACGCGAGCGGGTCGATCGACTGGGAGTTCTTCATTCTGTCGCTGGATTCACAGGGAGTTCCGCACGTCGTCGCGCGCGGGATCAGCCCCGCCGAGAGCGGCCCGACCCCGTATCATCCCGGCGAGGGAGTGACGTGCAACACGTGCCACGGCAACGAGGACGCGCGCCGCGGAGACTGCGTGCTCAGCCTCGAGATCCGCCCTGCGCCCCCGTGAGCGCGCTCAGCGACAGCCGTCGCGCCCCGAGGGAAACACCGATCGATACGGCACGATCGTCTGCACGCACAGGTGCGAGCCCGTCGAGTACACGCACGAGCCCGCGCCGCAGTTGACCGGCGCGCAGCCCGGGACCGCGCGGCAATAGCCCGTGTCGAACGTGTCTCCGCCAGAGATCCCCACGGTGAACCCAGCGGGATACACGCGGCCGACCACGGTTGCGTACTGCGACTGCGGCCGCAGGTGCACCAGACGAAAGCGCTGCCCCGTCACGAGGTCGGTGAACTCGGGCATGTAGCCCCACGCGTAGGCGCCCGTGCGGTCCAAGCGCGAGTCGTGTCGCAGCACCACGGGCGTGTTCGCGCGCACGAGCAGGTCCGTGTCGTACCAGCCGGACGAGCTGACGTAGGCGTAGCCGATGACAGAGTTCCACCATTGCAGAGAGCCGCACGAGAGGCCCTGGCTCACGCAGTGCCCTCCCTCGCAGCTCGCGCTGCCGCTGCACGAGCCGCACGAGCCGCCGCACCCATCGTCGCCGCAGTTGCGATCGCCGCAGTGCGGAACGCATCGAACCCGAACCTCCCTCGACGCCGTCGCGTCCGGCAACGGCTGCTCTCCGTCCCGCGCGAGCGCCCACCGCCACGGGTACACCGCGGGTTGGCCGGGAGCTGTCGCAGCGATCACCGCGTCGATCTGAAACCCTCGCGCGACCCGCAACGGAAGCGCCACGCGCGTCGTGCCCCATCGCCCCTCGGTCGCAGGCGCCGATGCGCGCAGCGCCCAGCGCTCGTCCCACAGCGCGTCGCCGCAGTTCGCGAGCACCGCCCGCGCGTCGAAGCGCTGCCCAGGGTCCACCACAGCGGGGACGTCCTCGCCGAGCACGCGCACCGGAGCGCCCTCTGCGCCGCAGTCGAACGGCCGCAGGACGGTCACCGTCGCCGATGTGCTGCGCTCGCCGAGCGCCTCTCCGTCGCGCGCGAGCTGCCACTGCCACGCGTACGCGCCGACCGCGTCCGGCGTGCGCGCGTCCACGCGGATCGTCACCTCGCTGCCCGGAGAAACATCGTTGGGAAGCGCGAGCGAACGCAGGCCGAAGCGGTCGCGATCCGCGTCGCCGATGTACTGCAGCGCGTAGCCGTCGGTGACGCGCAACGGGGTCGTTCCGCAGTTGGCGAAGACCAGCTCGCCGTCGATCGCGACGCCGGGCGCAGAGAACTCTCTCGGCGCGCGCTGACGACGAAAGCGCACCGCGGGGCCCGGCTCGGCGCAGTCCGCCGCCGAGCGCACGACGATGTCCACCCGCGTCGAGGGCACCTGCAGTCGCTCGTTGACGCCTCGCACGACCTGCCACTCGAAGGCGTACTGCCCTGCTTCGGCGGGCGCCGTCACCTCGAACCACAGGACAGCGCGACGGCCGTCGAGCACCTCCGCGGGCAGCGCTACGCGAGAGATTCCCCAGCGATCTGCCTGATCGTTTGCAGGTCGCACCGCGACGACGTCCGGCTGCCACGCCGCGCCGCTGCAGTTGTCGAAGGCCAACGCCACCCGCGCGCGCGCCCCAGGAAACATCTCCATCGGCGGAGCGATCTGCCCCCGAAACTGCGCCGACGCCCGGCCCGGCTCGCACTGCGCAGCGCCGTACACCGTCGCTGGCGTCGACGGCGTGAGCTCGAACGGCGGCAGCGTCGATGGGTCCGGCGCGCCCAGGCACCCGCCGGCCAGCGGCAGCGCACACACAATCAACCCAATCGATAATTCACGGTTCATTGTGTCACCAGCTCAAGGGGACCGGGCCCGCGGCGGGAGAGAGATTTCCGGTGCCGAGCGCGCCGGCTTCGTTGCTGCCCCAGCAGCGCACGGTGTGATCCGAGAGGACGGCGCACGCGCTCGATCCCCCGACGCTGACCGACGCGACGCTCTGCAGCGGGTTGTTCGTGGTCGCGCCCGGCGAGGCGATCACTTGTGTTGCGGCCGGAGAAAACCCTCCCGGACGGCCGTCGCCGAGCTGTCCCAGCGCGTCGCTTCCCCAGCAGCGCACGGTCCCGTTGTCCATCACCACGCACGCGCTCTCGCCGCCGACCGAGAGCCCGATCGGCGTCGGCCGCGCGCGCATCACCGCGGTGTCCTCGGCCCGCGCGTCAGCGTGCCCGCTGTCCATCACGGCGCCCCCCTCGCGCAGAGCGCTCGCGTCCATCATCACCGCAGCCTCCATCGCAACCCCGGCGTCCGGCTCTGGGTCGATCACGTCCGGCGTGTCTCCGTCGATACGAAAGCTCGCGTCGCCCTGCGGAAGCAGCCCGGTGCCCTCGAAATCGTCGGCGATCACCGCGCGAGCCGAGCACGCCGCGGCGCAGCCCATCGGGACGTTCATCGCGACGGCGACGCCGAGCTGCCCTTGGTCGTTGCGGCCCCAGCACAGCACCGAGCGGTCCTCGCGCAGCGCACAGGTGTGCGAGGCGCCCGCGGACAGCTCGACCACGCCGTAGAGCGCCCCTCGCTCGGTCTGCACGCGCACGGGGGTCACCGCGGGATCACCGCCGGGCTCGCCGTCGCCGAGCTGCCCAAACGAATCGTCGCCCCAGCACAACACCGCGCCGTCGTCAGTGAGCGCGCAGGTGTGCGCGTCGCCAGAGACCACCAGCTTCACCGAGTCGAGGCCGGGGACCTCGACCGGAGAGCGCGCACACGAAATCATCTCAGCCCCGAGCGTGCAGCGCTCGCTGACGTCCCGAACTCCTAGCTGCCCTCGGTGATTGGCGCCCCAGCAGTGGACCTTTCCTGCGGCGCTGCGGCAGGTGTGGTGGCGGCCTGGAGCCATGCTGGTCGCCGCTTCGGTGCTCGCGGGGACCATGGCGGGCGTCGGCGAAGAGAACTGCGTCCCGGTCCCGAGCTGCCCGGTCTCGTTGGCGCCCCAGCACTGGTAGCCCTGCGCGCCCGCGCCCGCGCACACGTGCGCCCCGCCCACGCGAACGGTCCTGCGATCTGCCGCGAGCCCCGTCACCTGCTGCGGAAAATTGTGACACGCGACCGACCGCGTCTGCCCCGCGCCCACGCTCACCGGGCAAAGGTCCGACGCGCTGTACCCGAGCTGTCCGTCGTCGTCGCGTCCCCAGCACCACACGGTGCGATCGCTGAGCAGCGCGCACGCAAACGAGTCACCCACTTCGAGCGAGTCGACGCACTGACTGCGAGGGCGACCGCCGCAGTTTCCGGGCGGGCCCGCGGGGTCGCAGCCGACCAGCGCGAGCAGTGACGAGGCGAGCAGCGATCGCACGAAAGAACGCATCGATCGTCGGACTATACGCCCCCCCAACGGCGCTCGCCTTCATTCCACAGCGCCCCACCCGGCGCGGACGAACACCGATCGCCGATCGGCCCTCGCTCAGCTCTTGGCGTCGCCGCGAGCGAAGATCGAGCTGACGTACTCGAGCACGTTCTGCGCAGAGATCTCGTCGTAGCCGAAGTCGCGGATGAGCCGCGTCTTCACCGCGTCGATCTTCTCTTGCGTCTCGCGGTCCACGACGTTGCTGACCACCGTCGTAAACTTGATCGTGTCCTTCTTGTCTTCGAAGAGCTTGAGCTCCAAGGCGCGACGGAGGCGATCGTTGGTGTTCCACAAGAACTTCTTGCCCTCGAGCGCGAGGGCGCCGATGAAGTTCATGATCTCTCGGCGGAAGTCGTCCTTGCGGCTATCGGCCACGTCGATCTTCTCTTCGACCGAGCGCATCAAGCGCTCGTCGGGCTCTTCGTCGCGGCCCGTGTAGCGGTTCTTGACCTTCTCGCGCAGCGTGTACGCGCGGACGTTGTCCACGTAGTTCGCCGCGAGCTTGGCGATCTCGCTCTCGTCCGCAGAGATCGCGCGCTGCACTTCGTTCTTGATGATCTCTTCGTACTCGCGCCGCACGACGCTGATGAGGTCCATGTAGCGCTTGCGGTGCTCGTCGTTGGTGATCAGCGAGTGCGCCTTGAGCCCGCGCTCGATCTCGTTGAAGACCATAAACGGGTTGAGCGTGGGCTCTTCGTAGCGCACCAGGGCGTTGGAGATCATGTCCTGCACGAAGCGCGGAGAGATCCCGTCCATGCCCTCGCGCTTGGCCTCTTTGCGCAGCTCTTTGATCGTGTCCTGCGTGAAGCCCGGCAGCATCTTGCCGTCGTAGAGCTTCATCTTTTGGATGAGCGAGAGGTTGCCGTGCTTCTTCGGCTCCTCGAGCCGCGTGAGCATGGCCCACATCGCGGCGACCTCGAGCGTGTGGGGGGCGACGAACTTGCCGCGCACCTTTCCTTTGCCGAAGGACTTCTCGTAGATCTTCACCTCTTCGCTGAGGCGAGTGATGTACGGGATGTCGATCTTGATGGTGCGGTCGCGCAAGGCCTCCATGAACTCGTTGGCCAGGAGCTTCTTGTACTCGGCCTCGTTGGTGTGCCCGAGGATGACCTCGTCGATGTCCGTCTGAGCGAACTTCTTCGGCTTGATCTTGTGCTCCTGCGACGCGCCGAGCAGGTCGTACAAGAACGCGACGTCGAGCTTGAGCACCTCGACGAACTCGACGATCCCGCGGTTGGCCACGTTGAACTCGCCGTCGAAATTGAACGCGCGCGGGTCCGAGTCCGAGCCGTACACCGCGATCTTTCGATAGTTGATGTCGCCGGTCAGCTCGGTGCTGTCCTGGTTCTTCTCGTCCTTCGGCTGAAACGTGCCGATCCCCACTCGGTCTTTCTCCGAGAGAAGCAGGCGCCGCACGCGGATGTGCCGGTTCACCACGAGGTCCCAGTGGCCCTCGTAGCGGTCCATCAGCTTCTGAAAGAGATAGCGGTCGGCGGGGTTCAGGTCGCCGTCGATCCGCGTGCGAAACTGGTCGCTGTTGAGCCCGAGCTTCTCCGTCGCCTTGCCGCGCCAATCCTCGGGGATGAGCTTCAAGGGCTCTTCGTTCATCGGCGACGGGTAGCGGCCGCGCTTGTGCTCGTCGCTTTCCTCAGGGATGAGCCCGGTGCCTTCGAGCGCGACCCAGTCGAACGTGTACATCGCCCCTTCGGGCGTGCGCGAATACTCCTCGAGGCCCTTCTTCAAGAGCCTGGCGATGGTGCTCTTGGAAGAGCCCACGGGGCCGTGCATGAGCAGCACGCGGCGCTCGGGGCCGTAGCCCTCGGCGGCGGCCTTCAGCACGGTCACGAGGCGCATCAGGGGAATGTCCAGGCCGTACACAGCGTCGCGCTGCGCGTTGCCCTCGTCGCGAAAGAAGTTGTACCGAACGAGCTTCTTCTTGTTGTCGACATACTCCTCGAAGCCCGCGGCGAGGATCATGTCGTACAGGCGCTGAAACGCGTTGCGCGTGACCTGCGGGCGCTGACGAACGATCGTCAGATACTCCTCGAAGCTCCCCTCCCAGTGCAGGTCCCGGTACTGCTCGTAGTTTTGCAGCCCAGCGACCAGATCGACCATCGAGTTCATGCGTCGAAATGCTCCTCCATCGCTCACGCTCTGAGCGATGATCTCTCGAGCGTAGCAGAGCAAAAGCAGCCGCGAGCAGCAAACGCCTACGCTACGGCTGCACCGTCGCGATGAGCACCATCCGCCACGGCATCGCGGACCAGAGCGCAAATCCCGCGCGCGCGATGGCCGCGGTCGGCTCGCACAGCGCTGGCACCGAGCGCGCAGGCCGGCCGAGCCACCGACGGTGTACGCCGTCTTGCTCGGCGCTCTCGTCGCGACGCAGCTCGACGCCTCGCTCGCACAGGGCGCGCCACGCGCGCTGCTCTTCGGTGTGCTGCCACGCGAGCGCGAGCAGCGGGCTCTGCGCGGACGCGTCGGCGCGGTACGCGTCGAGGGTGCGCGTCGTCTCGGGCCACTCGACGAGCGAGAGCAGCGCTTCGCTCTCGAGCTGCATCGTGACGGCCCACCACTCGTGCATGGGCGCAAACGTCATGGGCGCGCCCGAAGGATCCTGCACGGGAATCGCGCCGACGCGGGGGTGTTCGACGACGAGCCACGAGAGCGCGGCGGGTCCGTCGCCCAGGCGATCGTCGCTGACGAACGCGCGATAGCGAGCCTCGAATTCGCGCGCGAGCCGCTCGGCGTCGAGCACCGCGCGCGGCGCTTTGGCGAGCGCCCACAGGGCCCTCAACGAGCGAAATCCGCACGGCGCTTCGTCACGGATGCGCTGCGCGTCGACGGCCACGCGGCGGGCGTCCGCGCGGAGCCAGCGGTCGTCGAGCGCGCCGCGCGCGACGAGAGCCTCGAGGCACTCGCTGGTCCATTGTTGGGTCTTTCGCGGGCCGAGCTCGCGCTCGAGCTCCGCGAGCAAGGGCGCGATGACCGGCCGCTGCAGGATCTCTTCGAGCACCGCGCGCACGGCGTCTTCGTCGCCTTCGGGGTCGAACCAATAGCGCCCTTCGCGTCGGCACTCTTTGCGGATGGGATCGAGCGCTGCAGGGGCGAGCGGCGCGGGGACCACGCGCTGTTTGGGCGCGTCGCTCTCGATCCACCGCGCGAGGGATGCTGCGGCGCCGGGTCCGAGCTCCATCAGCGCCGGCAGGTTCGGGACGACGTAGAGGCCTTCGAGCTCGTCTCTGGGAGAGCGCACGACGCGCAGGGTGGGGTTCGCTCCGTTGCGCAGCCAGAGCATGGTGCGACGGTCTTCGCGCAGGACGACGAGCTGATCGAGCCCCCACACGCCATCGGCGCGCCAGAACCAGCGCGCGCCGTCGACCGTGAGCTTGCGCATCCTGCGCGGGTTGATCGCCATCGGCGGGTCAGTCTTCGAACACAGCAGCGACGGTGCTCGCCGTCACGGCGCGCGAGATCCACTGTCGCAATCGGGCAGGGTCGCCGCAGGCGTCGATGCGCGCGTCGGTCTCGTGGTCGATCGAGAAGCCCCGGGTCGAGAGCACCGTGCGCAGGGCCATCGCTTCGCCGCGCGCTTCGCCGCGCGCTTCGCCACGCGCTTCGCCACGCGCTTCGCCACGCGCTTCGCCGCGCGCTTCTGCTTCGGCCAGCATCTTGTCTGCTTCTGCTGCGATTTGCTGATATCTCATCTCGACCTCTTCGTTCGTGTCGCTGCGTCCGATCATCCTTGCCAGATCGTCGCGCACCCGCAAGAGCAGGCGTCGCACGATGGGCCGCTCCCAGCTCGTCTCGGGCAACGCGAGCGCGTCGGCGACCGCGTTGGACAGATCTTCGCCGCGCCCCATGAGGCGCACGAGCAGCGTGGCTCGCGTTCGCGGCAACTCGCGCACGACCACCACGCGCGGCGCGCGGCGGACGGCGCTCTGGTAGATTCCCTCGCCCCACGCGCGACGCACGACGAGGCGCCACTCCGCGATGACCGACTCGGGTCGGCCAGCGGCGATGACCCACAGCGCGCGAGGGACCGCGTGTTCGGCGCGCAGCAGGGATACGCGCCCGAGGCATCGATCGACGTCGAAGACCGAGGGAGTGCCCGAGAACGGCTCGATCGCGCACGGCTCCATCGCCATGCGGCCGAGCAATCCGAGCGCGCGCAGCGGTCGCAGATCGTCGGGAGGATCGACCACAGCGTCCGCGTAGAGCGCGTCGGAGACGACAGGCTCTTGCAGCGAGACCGGGCAATACGGCGAGAGCGTCGCGTCGATCACACCTTTGGACAACAGGTCGAAGGGAGCGTGCATGAACCGAGCGCTCGCCTCGCAAGAGCGCGGCCACCGCTGCGTCTCGGCGCTGTTGATTCGTGCCGAGCGGCGAGGCGCTACGAGACGAGACGAGAAGAAGGACGCGCGCACGACCGTTCCTCCGTTCTGCGAGACGCGCGGGTCGTTGTTCGGCAAGGGTGGCGGCTGCCATGGAGACCGCCATGGAGGCCGCCATGGCGGCACCGCTCTGCGTCCGGTGTTGCTACGCTCGCGCGCCATGCGCACACGTCCGCTGCTCTCGACGATCGCCCTCGCCACCCTCGCCGCCTGCGCGGGGCCGATCGACGGGCCAGACGCGCGGGAGGACGGCGCGGCGCTCGATGACGCCATGCGCGACGCATTCGTCGACCGCGAGGACGGCAGCGCGCTCGACGCGGCTGCGACGGACGCACCGGACGCGCAAAACCCCGAGGACGCATCGGTGTTGGCGGACGCCACGGACACCGACGCTCGACGCGACGCGAGCGGTGACGCCGCGCAAGACGCCGGCGCAGCGCCGACGCTCGTTGCGGTCTCGCACGAGAGAGAGTTTCGGGCGATGTGGGTCGCGTCTGTCTACAACCTCACGTACCCGTCGACGGCGTCGCTCAACGCCGCGCAGCTGCGCGCAGAGCTGCAGACGATCGTCGACACCGCCGCGGCGACGGGGCTCAACGCGATCGTGTTTCAGATCCGCCCCGAGAGCGACGCGCTGTACCGATCGACGATCGAACCCTGGTCGCGATTTCTCACAGGAACGCAGGGACGCGACCCTGGGATCGACCCGCTCGACGTGCTCGTCACGCTCGCGCACCAGCGAGCCATCGAAGTGCACGCGTGGATGAACCCGTACCGCGGCGCCGCAGACACGCGCTTCACCACGGCGAGCAACAGCGTCACGCGCACGCTCTCGCAGCACGCGGTCCGCTACAACAACGCGATCGTGATGAACCCCGGCGCCGACGCCGTGCGCGCGCACATCGTTCGCGTGGTTCGCGACGTCGCGACGCGGTACGCCGTCGACGGGATCCACTTCGACGACTACTTCTATCCGTACCCCGACGCGATGAACACGCCGTTCGCGGACGACGACCTGTTCAACGCGTACCGCGCCGCGGGCGGGACGATCACCAGCAAGAACGAGTGGCGACGGGACAACGTCAACCGAATGATCGCCGAGAGCTCTGCGGCCGCGCGCGCCGCGCGCCCCACGGTGCGCTTCGGCGTCTCGCCCTTCGGCATCTACCGCCCCGGAATGCCCGCGGGCATCAACGGCCTCGACGCCTACAACGTCATCGCGTGCGACCCGCTCGCGTGGGTGCGCGCCGGGTCCGTGGACTACATCGCTCCGCAGCTCTACTGGCCTACGACGCAGACCGCGCAGTCGTACAACACCCTGTTGCCCTGGTGGGCCGAGCAGACCCGCGGCCGCGCGTACGTCTTCGCCGGCAACGACATCACCAAGATCGGGACGACCGCCGCTTGGACGCTCGACGAGATCCGCGCGCAAATTCGAACGTCCCGCGCCAATCGAGACCGAGGGTCGCTCGGCAACGTGTTCTTTCAGGGCCGGCAGATCCTCCGCGACACGATGGGCGTGGCCGCGATGCTCCGCCGCGACTTCTACGGCGCGCCCGCCCTTCCGCCGCCGCTCATCACCGCGCGAGGCGCCGTCGATCCGCCCTCGGCTTCGCCCGTCGGCAACGCGATCACCGTCGCGCACGCGGCCCCTGCGACCGTGCGCGCGTGGGCGCTCTACCGCTTCGACGCCGCGCGCTCGAGCTGGGTGATCGACCGGGTGAGCGCCGCGTCGAGCGCCATGATCACCGGTGTTTCTCCAGGCCGCTGGGCGGTCTCGGCGGTCGCGCTCGACGACCGAGAGAGCCTCGGGCGCGTCGTCGAGGTGCGCTGAGCCATGCGCGCTCTGCAGCGACGCGGCGCGCTCGGCGTGCGCTTCGAGTGGTTCGCCGATGGGCCCGGCGCGCGCGTCACCGCCGTCACGCCCAACAGCGGCGCGCACCACGGAGGCGTGCTCGTCGGAGACGTGTTGCTCGCGGCAGACCAGCGGTCCTTCGCGAGCGAAGCGGTGTTTCGCAGCTGGGCCGCGTCCCTTCGCTACGGCGACGACGTCACCCTCTGGGTCGAGCGCGACGGCGCCCGTCCGCGCCCTGTCAAAGTGCACGTCTACGAGCGCGCCCGCGAGGTCGCCGAAGGAGTGAAGAACCACTACGAGTCCGTCGCGCTCGCCGACGGCACGCTGCTGCGCGTGATCGTCACCAGCCCGTCCGAGCGCGAGCCCGACGCCCACGTCGTTCTGTTGCCCGGCTATCGGCGCGACAGCTGGGACTGGCCGAGCGCCCCAGAGTACCCGCTGCGTCGCTGGATCGAAGACGTCGCGCGCGCGGGCTTCAGCGTCGTGCGCGTCGAGCGACGAGGGCTCGGAGACAGCGAGGGAGACGGCGCCGCGCAGGGGTTCGTCGAAGAGCGCGACGACATCATCACCGCCGCGAGCAGCGCGCTCAAGTTCACCACGCGGCCGCGGGTGATCTACGGCTATTCGCTGGGCGGACTGCACGCTCCCTTCGTCGCCGACGCGCTCTCGGCGCGGGCCGTCGCCGTGTGGGGCTCGGGCATCGACACGTGGACCGAGTACCTCGACGCGCTCTTGCGCCGACGGATGCTCATGCAGCGCGCGTCCGAAGCGCAGATCGAGCGAGCCGTGCGCGCGCAGCAAGCGCTCTGCGCCACCGTGCACGTGCGAGGCGAGACCGTCGCGCAAGCGGTGGCGCGGTTTGCTTCGCTCGCCGAGCACAAAGCGATGTTCGGGATCGACGTCGAGAACAACGCCATCGACGGCCGCCCCGCGCGCTTCTGGCGCGAGGTGTACCAGTGCCCCACGGCCGCGGCGCTCGAAGGGATCAACAGACCGCTGCTCGCGCTCTGGGGCGAGTGCGACTGGCTCACGACTCTCGACGAGCACCGACGAATCGCTAGCGTTTCTCCAGCCGCTACGCTGATCACCGTCCCGCGCACAGACCACGGATACGCGCGGCACGACTCTGCCCTCGCGTCGCTGACGAGCCCTCCTGGCCCCTACTCGCCCGACGCCGCGCGCGCGTTCTCTGCGTGGGCGCGAGACGCCCTGCGCTGAGCGGGCGCGGCCTAGAGCGCCGAGACGCCCAGCGACGAGCCGCCGTCGACCTTGTGGTGCGCGCGCTCGTTCGCGCTCTGCCAGAAGTACACAGCCGTCCCCGCGAGGATCGCGGTCAGCACCACCGCGGTGACGTTGGTCATCGCGCGCCCGCGGCGCAGCCGACGCTCGGACTCGGCGCGGACACACTCGCGCGTGATGATCGTGCCGTCCTGACGCCGTCGCAGCTGCGTGCACGGAGCGCCGTTGGTGAACAAGACCATGTCCTCGATCTCGCGCACCGTCATCGCCTCGAGCTTGTAGACGTTTTGGTCGCACACCCCGCAGCGCCGAACGCTCTCGCTGCCCTGCATCGCCGACCACGGCTGATCGCACGGCCCGACGACCTTGAGCTGGCTCAACAGCGGGATCTCTGGCCGCGCTCCGCGCAATCGCCCCTCGACCCGCGCGATCTCGGTCTCGAGCGCGATGCGCCTCGCCTCGAACTCGACAGGAGCGCTCACCGCGCGCGCCAACGTCGCCAGCTCTTGCCTGAGCGCATCGAGCTCGTGCTCGATCGCGCTGCGGTCCGCTCGGTAGGTCATTGGATCCGATGCTACCGCCACGCGACGCGAGGTTCACTCCCCGCAGCGACGGCGACAGCACGCGATCTGCGCGCCTGTCGAGCGACAGAGGGTGCTACCCTTCGCGCCGCGCCGCGCATGAAGCACACACCACGCCTCCGCGCCCTCGCCCTCGGCCTGACGCTGGTCTCGAGCTCGCTCGACGCCGCCGCGCAGTCGCGCCCCGCAGCGCCGCCCGACCGCCGCGCCCTGCTCGCTCAAGCGCAGCGCGCGCGCACGCAGGGCAACCACAGCCTCGCGCTCTATTTCGCCGAGCAAGCAGGCAGGCTCCAGATGACCTCGTCCGTGCGGCGCTTCATCGCCGAAGAGCAGCTCGCGCTCGGACAGCTCGCCGAAGCGGTCACCAGCGCCGAGCAGTGCGTACGAGAGGCCAACGCCGAGCCGCCCTCGGAGAACCACGGGATCGTCTTGACAGGGTGTCAAGACATGGTCCGCACGCTCGTCGCGCGCGTCGCGTCGGCGAGCGTCACCGCGGTGGCCGCGCTGCCGACGGGGATCGAGCTGTCGCTCAGCGGCCGCCCGCTCGCCCGCGAATCTCTGGTTCCCAACGAAGCCGCGCGCGTGTGGGTCATGCCCGGTCGGCAGACGCTGCGCGCGCAGGTCGCCGGCTTCGCGCCGAGCGAGGTCTCGCGCGAGCTCGCGGCAGGACAAGTGTGGGTCGTGCGCATCGACGCTCCGCCCGCGCCCGCGCGACGAGCGTGCGCTGCGCAAGCGACGCGATCGCAGACCGACGCGCCCCCCGCGCAGGTCGACACGCTCGCGATCCCGGGAGCGCCAGCGGCGGTCGATCGCCAGCCACGCGTGTGGATCGAGCAACTCAACACCAACGACCAGGCGAGCAGCCCGATCACAGTCACCGTCGACGGCCGCGAGGTCCCGCTGCGCCCCTGCGGAGCGGCGAGCGACGCGGTGTCCATCGAGCTCTCTGCTGGGCAGCACCAGATCGCGTTCTCTCGCGCGCTCGCGACGACGATCGAGCGGACGATCACCGTGCGCGAGGCAGAAGACCTCTCGATCGGTCGCGTCACGCTCGAGGCCGTCGCGCCGCCGCCGCGGATGCCCGCGGTTCAGCGACGAACGGTGGTCACCCGCGGCTGGTCTGCGATCGGACCGGTGATCGCCGGCGTGGGCGTCGCGTCGCTCGGCGCGTCGGCGGCCGTGTGGATCGCGAGCAACGGCGCGTACGACTCGCTGCGCGCGCGGTGCGCCGCGAGCGGCTGCCCAGGGGACCCACAAGCGAGCGACGAGGCCGCGCACATCCGCTCGCTCGACGCGAGCACGACGGGGCTGCTGATCGGCGGAGCGATCGCCGCGGCGACGGGCGCGGTGCTCACCTTCGCGGTTCGCCCCGAGCAGCGCACGACGGTCTCGGTCGTGGCCACGCACCAGGGCGTGTCCGTACACGGAACGTTCTGAGCCGAACGCCTAGTACAGCCCCGGGCGCGCGAGGCGGACGCGATAGAGCGCGTTGCGCGCGGTGACGAAGAGCGTGCGTCCATCGGCGGCGCCGAAGGCGCAGTTGGCCGGCTGCATCGGGACGGCGATCGTGCCCCACAGGCGCCCCGCGGCAGAGAACACCTGCACGCCCGAGTTGGTGGTGACGAAGAGGTTTCCGTCGCGGTCGACCGCCATTCCGTCGGGGTTTCCGCTGGTGGTCGCGAGGGTGCGCTCGCCCGAGAGGGCGCCGTCCGGGCCGACGTCCATCGCGCGCACGCGACCGTCGCTGGTGTCCGTGAAGTACAACGTGCGCTCGTCGGGAGAGAGCGCGATCCCGTTGGGGCGACTCGCGCGCGCGCCGCGCCACTCGGCGCTGAGCGCCCCCGCCGCGGTCCTGCGAAACACCCCGTTGAACGACAGCTCTTGCTGCGTCGCCGGGTTGATTCCGTACGGAGGATCCGTGAAGTACACGGTTCCGTCCGAGCGCACGATCAAGTCGTTGGGCGAGTTGAGCCTGCGCATCGCGCCGCCCTCCATGAACCCGCTCGCGAGCGTCTCGCGCATCCCGTTGGCGAGCGTCCGCGTGACCGAGCGCGAGCCGTGCTCCGCCGCGAGCAGCCGTCCCATCGCGTCCACCGCGAGCCCGTTGGCGTTGTCGCTCGGCTGCCGAAACGCCATCACCGCCATCGGCAACAGCAACCGCTGAATCGTGTTCGCAGGGATGTCCGTGAAGAGCAGGTCGCCCTCGCGCGAGCGCCACTGCGGCCCCTCGGTAAACATGAACCCGCCGCGCACCATCTCGACCGCGCCGATCCCATCGAGCGGGTTCACCGGCGCGCTCGCGTCCGGCGCCGATGCGTCCGGCGCGCTCGCGTCGGGCTGCGGGCTCATCGCGTCTTGCGCAGCGACATCCGGCAACGAGCTCGTCGCGTCCTGCGCCGCAGCGTCGGGACTGGCGCTGCTGTCCGCGCCGGTGTCCGCGGGACGATCCGCGAGCGACGCGGCGTCGACAGCGGCGTCTTCGACGGGCGCGGGCCCGCCGCACGCAGAGACACACACAATCAAGACACCGCAACCAACACCGCTCCATCGCGCGCGCATCACGGCGGGCATCGAAGCACGCGCCGCGCGCCACGGTCAACGCGCCGCGCTGGTCACTGAGGCCGGTGCCCCGCTTCGCTCGCGCTCACGCGGCCGACGTAGAGGTCCAGCAGCGGCGCGCCGTTGGGCTGCGACCACTCGGCGATGCGTCGCGGCTCGTCCATACGCTGCAGGGCGTACTGCCGCATCCAGCGGTTCTGCTGCACCGCCGAGCCAGGGATGTGGCCCGACGTAAACATCGCCTCGGGCCACACGGGGATGCACAGCAGCCGCCCTTGCGGCAGCGCCGCGTCGCGGATGTACACCGACGTGATGTTGTGGTCGGGCTTCACGCGGATGAGCACGCGCACGGGATGAAACGCGTAGTCGTTGAACGCGATCGTGACGGCTTCGCCGCGCGCGACGTCCCTGCAGGCCTCGTGGATGGCGGTCGTGACCGTGCGCGAGCCGCGCATCACCTTGTAGCCGCGGTAGCCGCCGCCGCGGTGCGCGCTGTAGTAGCCGTGGTCGGGGCCGCCGCCGCTCGCGAAATACCGGGCCGCCCGCAGGTTGGGACCGAGCGCGAAGTACCCAGCGATCAGCGCGGCCATCACGGCGCCCGCGCGCTTGTCCGAGAGGACCAGCGTCGCGACGAGCAGCGCGCCCGGCGCGAGCAGCGCGAAGAAGTACCGCTCGGAGTCGATGGTCGCGAGCCACCAGTCCCGCGCCGGAGCGAGCACCAGCGGGAAGAACAGCAGCGCGACGAAGAAGTACAACGGCGCGAAGTTTCTGAGAGAGCGCGCGCTGTCGGAGAGCGTCCCTTCGCCCTCGCGGCGCTTGACGAACGCGACGCCCAGCGCCGAGAGCACCAGCGCGACGACCGCGGCGCGCGAGGGCGTGACCCCGAGCGCGGTGTACGCGTTGTCGCCCACGTAGTCGCGCAGCGTCTGTTCGCCGGAGTACCCGTCGATGATCGAGCGCACAAAATTGCGCCATCGTCGGTCGAAGTCCACGAAGCGCGGCGACGGGTTGGACTGGTGTACGACCGAGAAGACGTCCATCAAGATCGGGATCGCGTGGGCGATCACGGCGCCGAGCGAGAGCCACGGGCCGAGCGTTCGCAGCGACGCGCGGCCGTCCCGCGCCGCGAGGGACCAGAGCGCGCACGCGAGGAGCGGCAAGAGTCCGAACGGCGTGAAGTGCAGGGCGGACACGAGGATCTGGCCCGCGGCGATGAGCGCGAGGTGGCGCTTCCACAAAGCGCGCTTGTCCATCGCGGGCTCGCGGTACGCGCTGGTCGCGAGCACCCACGCGAGCGGCCCGAGCACCGCGGTCATCAGCGCGATCGCGTACGGAACGACCACGCTGCGCGACCACCACACGGTCCACGGGTGCGTCGCGAGCAGCGCGCACAGCGTGAGCCCCAGCGCGCGCGACTTCATCCGCGCGCTCACCGCGTAGATCGCAACGAGGCCCACGAGCACGCTGACGCCGAGCACCGAGCGCGCAGCGCCGATGGTGACGCCGCCGAAGCGATAGGCGAGCGAGATCATGCGCGCGAACGCCGTGGTGACGAAGCGCGAGTCGGGCCCGAGCCGCGTCGGCAGGCCGAGGTAGATCCTGTGGCCCATGGCCATCCAGTTTCCCTCGTCGCCGGACGCGGACGGGACGTCGCCTACTCGAAAGAAGTACGCGAACGCCCCGAACGAGAGCAGCAACACCAGTAGTGACGGCGGCCCCCACCGCGCCACCCGGTCACGATTCACTTCGCGCGGCCCTCGCGGATCCACTTGTTCATGAACTCGGCGCTCTTGTCCCAGCCGTTGCGGAGCTCTTTCTCGATCGTGCTCTCGATCATGCCGCCGATGCCGAAGACCTTCGCTTCGCCGGAGATGTCCGCGATGCGCTTGCACTTGCCTTCGCCCGCGGCCTCGACGCGCAGCGTGCCGTTCTGCTTGAGCTTGTCGGCCATCTGGCTCGTGGTGAGCGACCACGTCCAGCGCTTGGTCGCCTTGTCGAGCGTCCCGTCCTCGGTGTAGCCGAAGCCGGGGCCCATGACCTTCGCGATCGGGCCGGGCAGGTCGATCTTCGGCATCGCCGAGACCTTGCGCACGAGCTGCTTGTCCGTGTCCTTCGACTCGACCAGGTCGTACTTCGTGAAGCCGAGCGCGCCCTTGTAGAGCGCGTCGTTGAACTCCTTGTCGAAGAAGAGCTTCCAGAAGGTGTCGACGTCGCAGTTGATTTCGTGGGTCAGCGTAAACTTGATCATCTCAGCGCTCCCTTTGCTTTGTGCTCAGAGTCCCTTGGCCGCGATGTACCTCTGAGTAAACTCCGCGGCCTTCGCGTAGGTGTCCTGCGTGGACTTCGAGACGAAGCCCTCGGCGATGCCGCCGATGCCGAAGATCTTGACCTCGATGGTCATGTCGACCACGCGACGAATCGATTTGGGTCCGGTTTTCTCCAGGCGAAACTCGCCTTCAGAGCGGATCTTGTCCGCGAGGGTGCCGGGCACGACCTTGAAGCGGTAGACGTTGTTGCCGCGGTCGAGCACGCCCTCTTCGATGTACGAAAACGCGCCGCCGAGCGCCTTCTGCACGGGCGCCGGGGCCTCTTGCTTGGGCATCACGCGCACGCGGCGGCGCAGCTTGCCGCCCTCGTCCTTCGACTCGAGCAGCTCGTACGCAGGAAACTTCAGCGAGTCCACGTACAGCGCGCGGTTGAACGCTTCGTCGAGGAAGCAGCGCTCCCAAAAGGTGTCTGCGTCCACCGCAAACTCGTGCGAGATCGTGACCTTCATCCGTGGGAGCGGCGACGCTATCACATCCGAGCCCGCGGCCGACCAGCGCGCGTTTACATCGACGACGGGCACGTGCGCGTGACGGTCGTGGTCGCGACGTACACGCCGCTCCCTTGGATGAAGGCGAAGAGGTGGTCGTCACCGGTCGGCATCATGCCGGGCGCTGCGCTGGGCGGCGCCTGCGCGGTCGAGCGCACGACGCTGTTGCCGTCGATCACGAGCGGTGTTGAAGCAGGGCTGACCGACGCGCCGTCCAACGTCGCGCGAACAAACGAGAGGCTCGTGCCCGTGGCGCGAGCGATCATCATTTCGCAGGGCATCGGGGCGACCGAGACCGCGGTCCGCAGGTTGATGTCCGTCGCCGAGCCATAGCGAATCGGCAGCGCGCCTGTGCTCGCGACGTCGAGCGCCCCCGCGACGATCGTCTCGACCCCTCCCACGATTTGCGCGAGCGCGCCGTACCAGCCGCCGGCGAGCCGCGCTCCGGTGCCGCACATTCCGTCGGGAATCCAGTGGGCCGAGAGCGATCCTGGCCGCACTGATCCGCCGACCACTTGGGTGGTGACGCACGTCATGTTGACGCCGCTGCCTTCGCCGCCGGGAGGGATGGTCGAGACCGATTCGCAGCGCGCGTAGCCCTGGCCATCGGCGAGCTCGAGGAGCACCTGAGCGAGCGGCATCATGGGCATCATGGGCATCGCTCGCGACGCCACCACGAAGCCGACGAGCCGAGCACGCGCCAACGACAACGCGCCGAAGTCCAAGTTGAACGTCCGGCTCATCCCTCGGCTGTCCGCCACGTAGCACGGCATCCGCGTCCCAGCGTTGGGCACCGAGCACACCGCGACCGTCGGTGTGTTGTCGAGCAGCAGCAGCGCGCTGTTGCTGAGATCGACGTTGGCCCACGGCCACGCTGGCGGCGGGTTGAAGCCGGTCGGCGCCTGTAGACCCGTGTCCGTTGCGACGAGGGCCCCCGACAACGTCGGAGGCATCATCATCATCGTGCTCGAGAGCGAGAGCGCGCCGACTTCATTCGTTGTGGTCCCGAGCGCGATGGTCGCGATCGAACCACTGCTCAAGGGAGCCCCCATCGTCGCCAAGCGCCGGCCTCCGTACACGCCAGCGACCTTGCTGAGCCCCGCCGAGTACACGTGGGTCGAGTTGCTCATCGAGCGCGGCCCCGCCCACAACAGCTCGACCGTGGCGCCGCCCGCGCCCGCGTCCATCATCATCGCGGGCATCGATGGACGGGTCACGATCGAGAGCAGCTTGGGGTCAGGCGCCTCGGGCGACGCGATCGAGACGGGCAACATCATCGGCGCGGGCAGCGCGCACGAGCTGTCGGGCCGCACGCCGGTGTCCACGATCACGCCGCTGTCCGTCGCGCCGTCCGCCGTGGCGTCCATCGCGCCGTCGCTGCCCGCTTCGCTCGCGGTGGCCGCGTCGCTCGCTGGCGTAAACACGTCCGTCGGATCACCTGCGTCGCGGTCGAACGCCGGCAGCGTGTTGGGGTCGCGATTGGCGCTCTCGCACATCGCGCTCGGCCCGCACGTGGTGTCCGGCGTGCACGCGAGCCGCGCGTCCCAACAACCGCGATAGAGCACCAGCGGAACCACCCGAATCTGCCCCTCCACGAACCCCGTCACCACGCGCGCCGCGGTGAGCGCGCGCGTCGAGCCGTCGGGGTTGCGCGGGTTGGCCTGCGTGTCGACCGTGTGCGCCTCGGCCTCGATCCGCACGCGATCGCTCGCCGCGGTCGTGAGAAACACGCTGAATTTCAGCGGCAACGTCGCGGCGCCATCGAGCACGTTGATCGTGTCCGCGATGAGCTCTGCGCCCGTTCGCACGTCGGACACGCGCACGATCACCGAGTGAAGCGGCGGCGTCGTCGAGCTCGGCGAGAAGTCCGTCGTCACCAGCACGCGCAGCCCCGTCGCCGGCTTCTTGCAGCTCGCGCCGCTCAGCGCCGCCACGGTCAGCGCCGCGGCGCTCAACCAAGAACGCACCCCGTGACTCATCGAACGCCCTCCGCGATCGGGCACTGCCCGCCGTCGGTCCGAATGCAAAACAGCCCCGTCAGCCTCGGGATATCCGGCCCGCTCGTCACCGCGATCGTCACCGGAATCGCCACCGCAGCCGTCACTCCCACGCCCACCAACACCCAAAACGCAGGGCTCTGCCAGATCGCTCCGCTCGACGGAGTCACCGGCGTCGGCGTCACCCGAAGGTCCTGCGCGGGCCTTCGCAGCCGCAGCTGCACCTCCGCGCGCCCGCCCGAGCTCACGTTGACCGTCTGCAGCGCGGTCTCGTAGCCCGCGAGGACCGCTTCGACCCGGTGCTCTCCGGGATCGACCACCACGTCGTCTCGCTCGTCGAGCATCGCGCGGCGCCCGTCGATCAGCACTCGCGCGCTCGCGGGCTCGACCAACGCGATGTGCAATCGACCGATTCGCCGCGAAATATCCGCGATAAACGTGGCCACCTCGCGGTCGTGCCGCTCGTGCTGCGCCGCGCTCGCGAGCTCCAAGAACTCGTTGAACCGCTGCCGCGCTTCGACCAGGCGCCCGAGCGCACGCAGCGTCACGCCCAGGTTGAGCGCCGCGCTCGCCGCGCGACGGACCTCGTACGAGCGCTGAAAGTGCCCGAGGGCGTCGGCGTACCGCTCGTCGGTCAGCGCAGCCACGCCAGCCTCGAACGCCGATCGCGCCTCTTGCTCACGCGGATCAACGGGCGTCGGCGCGATCGCCGGCTGCGGGCTCGCCGTCGGAGCCACCACCGCCACCGGCGGCGTCGCTTGCGCGGGCTGCGGCTGCTGCGCGGGCGTCACTTGCGCGTTTGCGCTCGCGCTCACCAGCGTCCCCAACGCCGCTGCGCACAGCGAAAACCCATAGGTCTTGCCCAAAGGCCATCCTCCGTAACCCATCGAGAAAGCCTATCATGGGCGACGGCTCTCTTTCTCAGTTTGAAGGTATTTTCAGGGCTCGTACGTCGTCGCCGCGTGCGTCTGTCGGCCTGAAACGGTCGTGACCGTCGTGGCGCCCTGCGTCGCGTGCGCAGCGCTCGCGCCATGGGTCGGCTGCGTCGCAGCAGCGGTGTTGCCCGTGCTCGTGCTCGTCGTGCTCTGCGCGAGGCGCGCGCCCGCGTCGCGCGTCGCGCGCGTGTGGTGACGGCGCCCGCTCTCGCCGCGCGCTGCGGGCTCTGCCGCGATCGAGGCGTCGCTCTCGTTGCCGGCGAGCGCGGCGCTGTTGTCGACGGTCGCTGCGTCTTCGACCGCGATGATCGCTGCGGTGAGCGCGTTTGCGTCGCGATCGTCTGTGCGTTGCGCGAGCTGCGCGGCTGCGTCAGCCACCGACGTCGCTGCGACGCCTGCGTCCTCCGACCGCGGCGCGCTCGGCGCATCGCCCATCGCTTTGACAGCGACCACGCCGATGAGCGCGACGAGCAGCACGCCCGCGCCAGCGACGAGCACCGTCGAGCGGCCCTTCGAGGACACCGCTGGGTCGCGCGCGTCCTGCCGTGGATCGCGGTGCTCGTCAGCGAGGGCCGACGGCGTCGCTCGGGCGGTTTGCTTGGGCGTGGCAGCGGGCTTGCGACCGACGGCGGTCTTCGCTTCTGCGCGGGGCGTCGACGGGCTCTCGATCGAGAGCGCAGGGCCCGACGAGAAACCGCCCCTCGCCTCGAGCGTCTCGATGATCGCAGGGCCGATCGCCTGGAGCTTGTGGGTCGAATCGACGCCGCGCTCGGCCATGATCGCGCGGAGGGCGCGGGCGAGCTCGGTGGCGCTCGCGTAGCGCTGCTCGCGGTTGGGCGCGAGGCACTTCGCGACGATGTCCACCAGCGCCGACGGGAGCCCAGTTGTCACCGTGTCAAGCTTCGGAGCGACCGTGGTGCAGATCTGCACGAACAGCCCGCCTGCGGTCTCGGATTCGTAGGGCAGTCGACCGGAGAGCACTTCGAAGAGCACGACGCCGAAGGACCAGACGTCTCCGCGCGCGTCGACCTCGGCGCTGCCCTGAATCTGCTCGGGGGACATGTACGCGGGCGTCCCCATGGCGGTGCCGGTGCTGGTCATGCGCTTGGCGCCAGCGGCGGTGAGCTTCGAGATTCCGAAGTCGAGGACCTTGGGGACGACCTGCCCTTCGACCTCGTGGAGAAACACGTTTTCGGGCTTGATGTCCCGGTGAACGACGCCCTTGGCGTGCGCGGATCCCACCGCTTCGACCACGGGAATCAACAGCGGCAGCGCCTCGTCGACGCCGAGCCTTCCGCCAGCGGCCTCGATGTAGTGCGACAGGTCGCTTCCGTTGAGCAGCTCTTGCACAATGAACGGAACGCCGTCGTGCTCGAGCACATCGAGCACGTCCACGACGTTCGGGTGGCGCACGATGATCGCGGCCTTCGCTTCGCGCAGAAACCGCTCGACGATCTCTTGGTTTCGCGTGAGCTCTCGGTGCAGCACTTTGATGGCCACGGGGCGGTCGATCACCGTGTTGACCGCTCGGTAGACCTCTCCCATCCCGCCGGCGCCGAGGCGCTTCTCGATGCGATACCGCCCCGCGAGAACAACCCCCTCGAGCCCCTTGTCCTGCGGTCCGAGCACAGACATCGACCCGAGTTTTACCGCATGTTCACCGTGGGCGCGAGGTTCTCCACGGTTTCGCTCGCGCGTCGGTCAGCGCGGCTTCGCGATCAGCTCGTCGATCTTCTCGTCGAGCGTCGAGAACTCGAACGGCTTGTCGAGCTGCGCGTCCGCGCCGTACAGCGGCGAGGTCAGCGCGTTGAGCGTCTCGCCGATCGCCGTGAGCACGATGATCCCCGTGTGCGCGAGGTCCTTGTCGTCGCGCACGCGCTTGGCGACCTCCCAGCCCGACAGGCCAGGCATCATCACGTCCAGGATCATCACCGCGGGCTTGTGCTTGCGCGCGAGGTCGAGCGCCTCGTTGCCGTCGCGCGCCTCGACGATCTTGCACTTACGGCTGCGCAGATGTTGCACGAGGATCGCGAGCAGCTCTACGTCGTCGTCCGCTACCAGGATCGTCAGATCGTCCTTCGCCATCGGTATTCCTCGTCGCATGTGAGCCGAGCGGCGGTGGTTGCAGCCAAACCTGCTCGGCGGTCGTTCGTGAAGCGCTCGTCGAGAGCGCAGGCCGACGGATGATCGCCAGCGCGCGCATTTCACCGCGCGGGCGATCGCTGTCAATCGCCGTATGCACCGCGTCCTCGAACAACTTGCGCGGCGCGTCTCGTCGCGCGCAGCGGCCACCGTCACGTCCGTTGTTCGAGCGCGCCGTACGTCAACCGCCCGACAAACGAGTATCATCCCGGCTACTCGCGATGAAGCAACGCTCGCTTGCCCTCTCGGCCGTCGCTGCGTGCGCGGTCTGTGCGTGTGTCGAAGGCCAACCCACGCTGCCGCGGCGCGACGCTACGGCGGACACCGCGCGAGAAGCGAGCGCGCCGCTGCCAGACGTCACGAGCGATCGCCCGAGTCCGCCCGATGACCAGAGCGCTCCGCTGCCGGACGTCGTCGACGATCGCCCCACCATCGCGATGGACAGCGGCGCCGACGCCAACCCTGACGCCAACCCTGACGCGACGCTCGACGCGCGCACGGACACGGGCGTCCCCGCGGACGCCGCGCCCGACGCAGCCCCCGCCCCGCGCTGCACCCCCGCCATCGACGGAACGATTTCTCCCGCAGAATACACAGCGGCCCTGCGCGCCCAGAACACCACGCTCCCGAGCGCGTGGGGCCCCAACGAGCTGCGCGAGCTCTACCTCTGCTACGACGACCGCGCGCTCTACCTCGCCGTGCGCGGCAGCGTCGAAACCTCCCCCATGGGCTCTCCCGCCAACGCCATCGTCGTCTACATCGACCGCGACTACGGCTCGGCCACGGGCATCTCGCTCTTCAGCGCGCTCAACGATCGCAGCGGCGCGCTCGACACCGCGCTGAGCTCGGCCTTCACGCTCACCGCCGGCGCGGGCGCCTTCGGCGTCGAGGGCGCCTTCGGCGTCGCTGGCCTGCGCACCATCACCAGCATGTCCAGCGACGAAACGCAGGGCTGGCGCTTGTTCTGGCCCACCACCGCGGTGCCCGACCGCAGGACCAACTTCGCCTACGTCGTCACGGGCGTGAGCACCCAGTGCCAGGACCGCGCAGGGACCATGGACGACGTGTGCGAGACGTCCATCGCCTGGACCAGCTTGTTCGAAGGTCCTCGCCCCGCGACCACCACCATCGCCCTCTTCGCGCGCATCGTAAACGGCGCGGGCGACAACTCACCCGACCAGACCCTGCCGTTCGACATGCCGGCCACGCCGCGCTCGATCTCGCGCGTGCTCACCATGCCCGTGCGCTGAGCAACACTCGCTACCAGCGAACCTCGAGCTTCGACTCGTTGCGCGCCTCGCTGGTCCAGCCCGCGAAGCGCACCGTCCCTTCGACTTTGCAAAAATCAAAGGTGCTCTCGAGCATCCCCGCCGAGAACTCACCCATCACGTCGGGCAGTCCCCTCGACGTCGGGTACTTCAGTCGAACCTCGCCGCTCGACGCCCCCGTCGCCAGCCAAGAGGTCTTCGACCCCTTCGTCACCAGCGGGTCGAACATCGAGATGCGCTGAAACATCACCTGCGGCGACGCGCCGAAGAGACGAATGATCCCGTCGGTGATCGACCGCGTCAGCGGCCCGATCTCAACCTGCGTGCACTTGCGCGCGACCTCGCGAAGCCCGCGATCGCCCAGCGCTTCGCAGATCGCCTGCTCGAGCTCGACCAGGTTGCGACCTTCGATCCACGACGTCGTCGACGGAAGCTCCCTCACCATCGTCAACGTCGCCCCGCTCAGCTTCGCCTCGACCGCCGCGAGCTTGCCCTGCTGGCGCAACACCAACACCGGCCCGCGAAACAGCGTCCCCTTCACCGAGAAATCGATGACCGCATCACCCAACGACGGCTTCGCTGAGACCATTGGCTCCGCTGAGGACTATCGCACGGGTTGCACAGATCGCGCAGCGTCTTCGCGCTACTCCAGCGCGCCCACGTCGCGACCACGCACCCACCCTTGCTTTCCGTCCACCGTGCGAACGCGCGCGAACGTCCCGAGCCGCTCGACCCACAACACGCGCTCGCCCTCGCGCACGGGCTCTGTCGCGATCGCGTCCTCCGTCGGCGCGCCGAGCAGCCGCACGCCGTCGCGCAGCACCACCCCCGCGGGCTCGGCGCCCATGCGCGCCACCAACACCGCCAGCGAAAACGCTGCCAACGCGCCGAACAGCGACGCCGATGCCACGCCGCCGATGCGCGCCCCTTCGCCCTTGCGCTTGCGCGCCACCCACAAGCTCGCGATCACCGCCAGCTGCGCCAGGACCGCCAGCGCGACGGCCGCGTCCATCGGCAAAACCTCCGCCAACGCCGTCTTCAACGGAAGCGACGTCTCTGCCACGGCCCTGCCCGATCGCTCGGCGTCTCGATGCGCGAGCCGCAGCCGCGTCGCGCGGAGGTTGTGTTGTGCGTCCGCGTCGAACACCTGCCGCCGAACCACTTGCTCGAGCCGCCAGATCGCTTCGCCGTAGCGCCCCGCGTTGGCGTAGGCCGTCGCCAGATCATAGAGCACGCTGTTGTCGTCGACGCCCGCCGAGACCAGCTCTTCGAGCGCGCGCGCGCTGGTGTTCCAATCGCCGCGCGTGGCGGCGGCGCGAGAGCGAGAGAGCAGCTCGGTCGTCGGGATCGCCTCTGCGAGCGAAGGCGTCACCGTCAACAGCGCGACGAGCATCCATGCGCGCTTCATTGCAACGCCTCCAGCAGCGCTTCGACCGCCTGCGCGCTCAGCTCGACCGCGCTCTTCGCGCTGCCTTGCCCCGCGAAGCGCACAGACTCGAGCGCCTCGTTCGCCGCGCGCACACGCTCGTTCGCCGCGGCGCTCGCGCTCACCTCCGCGTCGGACACGAGCGCCTTCGCCTTGCTGATCGCCTTCGCCGCGAGCGCGCACGCCTCTTTGTCGTCCCTGCCCAGCGCAGCCTTCGCCGCGGCGATCAGCGACTCGGGATCGTTCTGCGTCGCGCTCGCCCGCGCGTCCATCGCGCGACGACGCCACCGCAACGCAGCGCGCACAGCGAAGAGCCCCGCCGCGCTCAACGCGGGCAAGAGCGAGACGCCGAGCGCCGCGCCAGGCCGAGAAAACAACGGTGAATATGCCTTGAGCCTCGGGCTCGCGCCCAGCCCGCGCAGCACCCGCGCAGGGTCTTCTTGCGTCGCGCCCTGCCCAGCGCGCCCCGCGCCCTCGCCGCTCGCGCGGATCACAGGAAGCGCCACGCGCGCGACGCCGTACCGCTCTGCGCTCGGGTCCCAATACGGCAGCGTCGCCTCGCCCAACGTGATCGTCCCCGCGCGCTCGGGAACCACCAGGATCTCCATCACGCGCACGGCGTCGTAGCGCCCCGTCGCGTTGACCTCCGTCTGCGTGCGCCCCTCCGACGCGCGCACGCGCGCGCCGTCTACGTTGCGCTCGAACCGCAGCTGCGCGCTCGAGAGCGACCCCTCGCTGCGCGCGCGCACCGAGAGCGTCACCGTCTCGCCCGCAGGACACTCGACCCGATCCGCGCTCGCCTCGAGCACCACCGGACCGATCGTCCCAGGGACGTACCCCTCGGGGCGCCCTTGCGACGGAGGCTCGATCACTTCGACTTCGACCGGCGGCGTGCGCGACTCCGCGCGGCGCACTTGTCGAAACATTCCTCCGGTCATCGCCTCGATGGTGCCGGTGACGGCGCCGAAGCGCTGACGCCCAGTCTGCGTGGCAAACAACGCATATTTGCGCACGAGCCCCACCGCCATGAACCGCCCGCTCACCTGCTGCGAAAACCAGCGACGCGCGCACTCGCGGGTGGGCGTGAAGGCAGCCTCGTTCCAAAACCCAGGAAACGTCGGCTCTTCGGACACCTCGCACCCCGCGTCCGGCGACGCAGAGTACGCCCACAGTCGGTACGTCAGCTGCTCGCCGAGGTACACCCGCGGTCGATCCACACCGACGCGATAGAACCCGACCATGTCGAAGTACGCGCCCGTCATGTCCCCCGTGGGCGGCGCGTCGGGATCCGCCGGGGGGCCCGCGCTCGCGTCACCGCTCGCGTTGGGGTCCTCTGCGGTCACCGAGGCGTCTCCGTCCGCGCTCGGCGCCTCGCCCACGATCAACGTCACTGGCGCAGCCTGCGCGATCACGCGGTTCGTCCGAGGATCCACCGCGCGTCCGCTCGTGATCGTGTACCGCCCCGGCCGCGTCGCGCGAACGATGTACTCGTTGGACGTCTCCATCGAGAACCCGAACCCCGTCCCCCACATCATCGGAACCTGCGGCGGCGACGGATCGCTCATCAGCTGCAGCTCGCCGAAGTTCAGCGGCATGATCTGCACCGCGCCCTGATCGCGCAGCCGCACGGAGTACCGCACGCTCACCGCCTCGCCCACCTGCGCGCGCTGCGGCTCGAGCTCGACCGTCAACACCACCGTCGCGTGCGCGCGCGCAGCGACCGTCATCGACGCCGCGCACACCCCTGCCACCATCACCGCGACGCGTGCTCTCATTTGCGATCGTCGTCCGTCGTGCGCGGGACGATACCGCGGCGGCGCATCATTTCTTGCTGCAAACTACGCGACGAACGCTCGAGCTGATCGAGCGGCGCCATCGTCCGCGGCGCGCTCGCGTCGCCCGTCGGCGGAGGCGTCGTGCCCGCGTCTTCGCCCTGCGGAGGCGGCGAGCCGCCGTCCATTCCGCCGTCGCCCTGCGGTCCGCCGTCCTGTCGGTTGGAGCCGTCGGGGTTGCCCTGGCCGCCGTCGCTCTGGCCATTGCCGCCGCCGTCGCGCGGACCGCCCGAGTCGCCGCGGTTGTTCTCGCCGCCGTCGCTGTCGTTGGCGTCGCGCGGCGGCGGCTGACGGTCCTCCATCGACGCGTCTTCGCCGGCGTCCTGACCGGCGTCTGGCGGATTGCGGTCTTGCTCTCGCAGCCTGCGCGCGAGCTCGAGGTTCCACGCGGCGTCGGCCCACGACGGACGCAGCCGCAGCGCCTCTTTGTACGAGTCGATCGCGTTGTCCCACTGGCGCGTCGAGAAGAACGTGTTCGCCAGGTTGTACGCCGCGCGCGCGCGCAAGAACGCGTCGACGTCCTCAGCCGCGTTCGTCGTCCCTCCGCGCGCAGCCACGCGAAACGCCTCTTGCGCCTGCTCGACGCCCGCCGGAACGCCCGCGTCGAGCTCCATCAACGGCAGTCCCCCCGCGTCCGTCGCGATCGCGAGCCGAAACCGCGCGAGCCCTCGGTCCGTGTGCACGCCAGCGAACCTCGGCCCCGCGCCCGGCGCGGCCTCGTACTCGTCGCGAGCCTCTTCGAACTGCCGCGCGCGATAGCGCTCGTTGCCGCGCTTCACGTTGGGCTCGAGCACCTCGCGCGGCTTCCACGCGAGCGCCGTCCCGCCGAGCAGCGCGGCGCCGATCAGCCCCGCGATCCACCACGGACGCGCGCTGTTCGCCGGCTCTTTCGCAGAGGATTTCTTGCGCGCGAGCTTGCTCTTCTTGCTCGTCGCCTTCGGAGCGCTGGCCATCACAGCACCCCCTTCTTGCGCCGCGGCTTGCGCGCAGGACGCGCCGCGGGCTTCTCGCTCGCCCTGCGGCCGAGCCGCTCGGGGACGAACACCGACCCGATCAACAGCAGCACAAACGCCGGGACCAACATCCACCCCGCGAGCTCGTCGTACACCGTCTGCTGAGACGCGGCGATCTCGGCGCGACGCAGGTTGCCGATCGCGCGGCGCACTTGCTCGATGCCGATCTCTCCTTGCCGCGGACGGATGTACTGCCCGTGGCCCGCTTCGACCACGCCTCGCAGCTGCGTCTCCATCTCGGGCGTGAACCGCGTGGTCTTCACTTCGCCGCGAGAATCCCGCTCGAAACCGACGATCCTCCCCTCGGGAGAATACATCGGAATGGGCTCTGGGACCGTGCTCCCGATGGCCACGACGTACGTCGCGATGCCCTCTTCGTGCGCCGCGCGCGCCGCGGCGACCGGGTCGCCGTCGAGGTCCTCGCCGTCGGTGAGCACGAGGATCACCTTCGAGCGCCGCGCCGAGAGCGGGTCGCGCTTGAACATCTCGTGCGCCGCAGTAATCGCGCGGCCGATCGATGTTCCGCCCACGGGGAAGCTCCAAGGCTCGACGTCTCGGTAGAACCGCTGCGCGCTCTCGTGGTCCGTCGTGAGCGGGTACTCCATCGTGCTGCCCGCGAAGACCACGACCCCCACGCGATCGCTGGGCTCTTCTTCCATCAACCGCCGCAGCTCGCTCTTGGCGCGCGCGATGCGCGAGGGAGCGACGTCCCGCGCGAGCATCGATTTGCTCACGTCCAGGCACACCACGATGTCGATGCCCCTGCGCGAGAGCACCTCTGTGCGCGCCCTGCCTTGCGGCCGCGCCACGGCGAGCCCCGTCAGCACCAGCGCCAGCACCGCGAGCACGCCGCGCGCCGCGCGAAACGCCGCCGGAGAGCCGTCACGCAGGCTCCTGACGAGCGCGTCGTCACCGAAGCGCGCGAGCGCCCTGCGACGCTGCCAAAACGCGTAGAGCAGCGACGCCGACGCCATCAGCGCCAACGCCAGCGTGATCCACAGCCACTGAACCGCGGCCCACCTCACGGAAACCTCCGCAGCAACGTCGCGCTGAGCAAGAGCTCGAGCGCGAGCAAGAGCAGCGCAGGGGCGGCGATGAACGCGAACAGCTCCGTGTGCCGCACGCCCGCATCGGCGATGCGCGAGCGCTCGAGCTGATCGAGGATCGTGTGAAACGCCTGCTCGAGCGCGGCCTTGTCGCTCGCGCGAAAGAACTGCGCCCCGCTCGTCGTCGCGATGCGCTGCAGCAGCGCCGGGTCCATCGGAAACCGCGCTTGCTGAACCACCGCGCGCCCGAAGAAATCCTGCCCCGTCGTGATGGGCGCGACGTCGGACTGACCGACCAGCACCGTGTACACCTTCACGCGCAGCGACTCTGCGAAGCGCGCGGCGTGGTCCGGGTCCAAGTGCCCCGAGTTGTTCGAGCCGTCGGTGAGGAGCACCACCACCTTGCTGCGCGCGTCGCTGCGGCGCAGGTAGTTGAGCGCCGCGCCGAGGCCGTCGCCGATCGCCGTGCCCGCGTGGCTCTCTTCGCTGAGCACGCCGATCTCCATCGAGGCCACGGTCTGCCGCAGCGCTTGATAGTCCAGCGTCGGCGCCAACGCGGGAAAAGCCTCGCGCCCGAACACCACGAACCCGATCCGGTCCGTGCGCCTGCGCGTGATGAAGTTGTCGATGACCTCTTTGGCCGCCGCGAGCCGCGTCGGCGTGAGGTCTTGCGCGCGCATCGAGCCGGACATGTCCATGACCAGCACGATGTCGATGCCCGAGAGCTCGAGGGTCTCTGGCGCGTCCACGCGCTGCGGCCGGGTCATCGCGACGCCGAGCAAGCACAGCGCGCACACGCGCAGGGCCGCGGGCAGCTCGGCGAAGCGAGTCTTCCATCCCCGCGGGAGCTTCGCGAGGTCGCTGCCGCGCGAGACGAAGAGCCTCGGCGCGCTCGCTCCTGGGCCCGCGTCGCGGCGCCCGAGCACGACCCAGCCCGCGACGAACGCCGCAAGCGCGGCGGGCAGCGTGAGCAGCATCCACGGCTTGGCCAGGTCGATCCGCCAGCCCTTGCTCGCGACGATGTAGCCATACACAACGGCGGCGACCGAGAGCATCACCGCGCTCATGGCGCTCGTTCGAAGCACAGTCCGCGTGGGGCTCATCCTCGCTTCTCCTCGTGCTCGACGACCTTGGGCTCTTTGCTCTCTGCCTTCGGCTCGCTCTTGGCGTCGCCCTTGGATTCGAGCGCCTCTTGCGCGGCGGCGAGGGCCGCGGCGCTCTTGAGCCCAGCGGGGCTCGAGCGCTTCACGATGGTGAACGCGACGTCCAAGATCTGCTCGCTCTCTTCGTGGCTCGGCACGTGGCGGGCGAATTTCACGAGGTCGCACTCGGTCAACAAGTGCGCGACCTCGGCCGTCGTCACGCCCGCGATGGGGACGCGCTTGAGCTTGGCCAACACCTCGACGGTGGTCATCTCGAGGGCGTCGAAGTTTCGCAAGGCGCCCACGTAGCGGCGCACGATGTCCGAGAGCTTGTCGTAGTAGTCCTTGGTCAGCCCGCGCGAGAGCAGGTCGCCCCTCGAGAGCACTTCGAGCGCCTCGGTCGCGACGATCCACGGCGGAATGGGCGGGGGCGGCGGGGCCTCGGGCTTGGGCCGCGAGCGCGCCCATGTATTCAACGCCACCGTCGCCACGATCAACACGAACGCCGCGTCGACGCCGAACATCACGTAGCGCCAGCGCAGGGTCTCAGCGGTGACCTCCTCGGGGGGAGTGAGGTCGCGGGGCGTGGGGTGCGGGGTGTTTCCGAAAGGGTCCCCGACGCGAAAGCGCACGGAGGGGGTGCACACGCGCACGACGTCGCCCGCGGCGTTGAGCCGCGCGAGCTGCCTGGGGATCACCACTTCGCCGGTCTTGAACGGCTGCACGGCGACCGAGACCTCTCCGTACACCGTCCCGCTGGGGCCCGCGTGCGCGCGGCGATCGCGGTCGGGCTGCTGCCGCGCGTACTCGAGCTCGTCGCCCGGCTGCGCAAACGCCGCGGGGTCCGGCTCGAACTCGACGCGATCGCTCGAGCGCGCGAACAAGCGATACGTGATCAACACCCGGTCGCCGACCTTCGGCCGCGCCGGCTCGACCCGCGTCTCGACGCGCACCTCGTGCCCGCTCGGAACGGGGTCCTCTTCGCACGTCCCGTCGCCTTCGCGCGGCGCTACGGAGCTCGCGCCATCGCTCACGAGCGCGTTGCTCGCGCCATCGCTCGCGAGCGAGAGCACGTCTTCGACCGCGCCCGCGTCATCGCTCGACGACACAGAGGCATCTTGCGCGTAGGCGCTCGCGCCCGCAGACAACAGCGACAGCGCGACGCACGAGGCGACCCCGCGCACCTGCGCGAGGCGCAACTCTCTGGTGCTCATGCAGCCCTCATCCTGGCAGCCCTGCGACGAAAGAACTCACCCAGCGGACGCATGTATGGCTGCGCCGTCGAGATCGCGATCGAGTCCACGCCGAGCCGCTTGAACAGCGCGTCTCGCTGCGTCCTTTGCCTCACGACCTCGCGCCGATACGCCTCGCGCACGGCGCGGCTGCTCGTGTCCACGGCCACGAGCTCGCCGGTCTCGAGGTCCTCGACGTACGCGATGCCGACGTCGACCAGCTCGTCCTCGCGCGGATCGCCGATGACGATCGGGACGAGGTCGTGCCGCGCCGCCGCGATGCGCAGCGAGTGCTCGTACGAATCCGCCTGAAGAAAATCAGAGATCACGAAGATCGCCGCGCGGCGACGGGAGATCCCGCCGGCCACTTCGAGGGCGCGACCGAGGTCGGTCCCCCTGCCCTGCGGCTGAAATCCCAGGGTCTCGGCGACCACGCGCATCACGTGCTTGGCGCCCTTCTTCGGGCTCACCACGCGCTCGACCTCGTCGGTGAACAGCACGAGCCCGACGCGGTCGTTGTTCTTGATGGCGCTGAACGCGATGACGGCGGCGATCTCGGCGACGACGTCGCTCTTCTTCGCGACGCGCGTGCCGAAGCGCTGCGAGGCGCTGGCGTCGACGAGCAAGAGCACGGTCATCTCGCGCTCTTCGCGAAAGACCTTCACGTACGGGTCGCCGGTGCGGGCGGTGACGTTCCAATCGATGAAGCGAACGTCGTCGCCGGGTTGGTAGGCGCGCACCTCGTCGAACGCTAGACCGCGGCCCTTGAAGACCGAGTGATAGCTCCCGGCGAGCTGCTCGTTGGCGAGCCGCGCCGTGTGGATCTCGATCCTGCGCAGCTTCTTGAGGATCTCCTTCGCGATCACTGCCGACCTCGCTCGCGGGCTCTCAAGGAACCTCGACCGCCTCGAACACCTTGGACACCACTTGATCCGTGGTGATCTCTTCGGCCTCGGCCTCGTACGTGAGCGTCACGCGGTGCCGCAGCACGTCGGGCCCGACGTTCTTGACGTCCTCGGGCGTGACGTACCCGCGGTGCTGCATAAACGCCCTCGCGCGCGCGGCCATGTTGAGCGCGATCGTCGCGCGCGGCGACGCTCCGTACTTGATCAACGAGGCCATGCTCTTCAGCCCGGCCTTCTCGGGCTCGCGCGTCGCGAACACGATCGAGACGATGTAGTCCTTGACCTTGTCGTCGACGTAGATCTGCGGGATCACTTCTTTTGCAGCCAGCAATTTCTCTGGCGAAATGACGCGATTGACCGTCGCCTTCGCCCCGCCCGTCTGCCGATCCATGATCGTCCGCTCGTCCTCGCGCGTGGGGTAGCCCACCTTCACGTTGAGCATGAAGCGATCGACCTGCGCCTCGGGCAGCGGGTACGTCCCCTCTTGCTCGATGGGGTTCTGCGTGGCCATCACGATGAAGGGGTCGGGCAGCGCGAAGGTCTGATCGCCGATCGTCACCTGCCGCTCTTGCATCGCTTCGAGCAGCGCGGACTGCACCTTGGCGGGCGCGCGGTTGATCTCGTCCGCCAGGACGAGGTTGGCGAAGACGGGGCCCTTCTTCGCGGTAAACGCCCCGTCTTGCGGGCGGTAGATGACCGTGCCCACGACGTCCGAGGGCAAAAGGTCAGGGGTGAACTGAATGCGCGAGAACTGCGCGTGCATCACGTCGCACAGCGTTCGCACCGTCAGCGTCTTCGCCAGACCCGGAACGCCCTCGAGCAACACGTGCCCTCCCGTGAGCAACCCGATGAGCAGTCGGTCCACCATCACCGACTGCCCAACGATCACCTTGCCCACCTCGGACATCACCTGATCGATGAACTCGCTCTCGCGCTGCACCAGCTCGTTGATCGCCTTGCTGTACATGAACGGACCAGCTCGCTCCTTCTCTCCCCGCGGCGCTCTACCGCAGAGATCCTGGCGTCTTCAACACCAACCCTCCCAAACCCGCACGTTCGCCGCGGTATTCCACAGCTCGCTCGCCGCGATCGCCCGAGCGCATCCCCCGCCGCGGAGAAAAGAGAGCCCGCCGAGCATCACGCCCGTCGAACCCCTCGCAGACTGCCGTACCACCGTGGCCGGTGCCTCCCTCGTCGCGATGAACCCCTAGCTTTCACTAGGTGGGCGACGCGATCCAGACTTCAGGCTCCCCTGTGAAAACTCAGGGTCTGCACACCGTTAGGATCTTTGTCTCCCGATTCAATACGCACGGGGCTCAGCGTTGTAGTGAGGGCGCTTTCGCACCTCAGCAGAGGACAGAATGCGAAGTCACTCTGCACCGAAGCCCCTCACCCCGCAAGCGAACATCTCGACTTTCGACCGCTCACTGCTCGCCGCGCGCCGCGGCTTCGAGCAGCGCGTCCACCCGTCGCGTGATGTGCTGCACCTCGCGCACGACGTCATCGGTCGACGGCGGCCAGTGCCCGTACCGCGGACGCTCGCCCGGATCGCTGTAGTCCGTCCACCGCGCGCTGCCCTCGCCTCGATCGCGCACGTCCAAGTGCACAAACACGCTGTGCGGATAGTACCCGACCCCCGCCAGCGGAAGCGTCCTGCAAAAGTCCCGCAACGCCTCGCGCGCGACGCCCGCCACGCGAAAGTCCATCGCCCTCGCGTGCGCGTGACGGCTGCCCGCGTGCGGGTCGCTCGACGGCCTGTATCCGCTCACCACTTCGATCGCGCGCCCCGGCCACCGCGCAGACACCTGCGCGAGCATCTCGACCAGCCGCGGATGCACCACGCGCACCCTGCGGTCGACTTCGAGCACCACGTCGCGCGTGTGCGGGTCGCGCTGCACTTCGATCGCTCGACATCGCAGCGCCGGACGCCGCGCCTCGCCGCGAAGCTGCCGCGCGCCCGCGGCCACCCGCGACCGCGTCGCCGCGTCCGAGCGCGCTTCGCTCGCGCTCACCGGCTCTTGACCGCGGGGGCAACTCTCGGCCACCGCGGCCACACGCGCGCCGCGCCTCACTTGCCCCGCGCGCCGCGCTTCACGCTCGACGGGCGGCTCGGCCAACGCCCAGCCCGCCACCGGCGCGACGCGACGAATCTCCGCAGTCAGCGCAGACAAATCGGGCCCAAACGAATGCGCGCCGGACTGCGGTGACGCGATGGCCGCGATGGCCGCGAGCGCCTCGGGCCGCACCCGTCCCCGACAATCCACCAACGCCCCCGACCACGAGAATCCCCCGTTGGCGCGGCGCAGCTCGACCGTCGGTCCGAGGCACGGCGGAGCGCTCGGCTGCGCGCGTTCGGCGCGACGCGAAGCCCGACCCGCGCTCGGCCCGGGCTGCGGTGAAGCGGCGCTCGCGACGACGCGACGCTCGCCTTCCGACGCGCGGGGCTGGGCGGCCTGCGATCGACGCGACTGCGCCTCTGCGCCGGTCGCGACGGCGGCGACCGAGAGCAGAATCGACCCGAGCACTCCGTGAATCGCGCGCATGACGATCGTCGGTCGCACACCACGAACAGAGCGGGCAACTTCGCGACAACGCCCTCGCTGTTCTGTCCACTCGAGGCCGCCCGCCGATCGTCGCGCCCCGAGGCGCCGCGCGCGGCCGCCTCTGCGCCCAAATCGTGGGGAGAGCACAAACCCGACGCGGCTCAGCCGGCAGCAGAGTCGGCCGGCTTGATCGTGAAATTGCCGTCGTGCGCTCGGCCCGCGTCGGTGATCTTGTACTGCGCCTTCGAGCGATCGCCCTGCTTCGAGACCAGGCCTCGATCGCGCAAGTAGTTGATTGGAAACGACAGGTCTTCGCTGCTCACTCCTCGGCCGATCTTCGCGCCGATCTCCTTGGCCGAGAGCCAGTCGTCCGTGCCCTTGAGGGCCTCGAGGACGCCCTTGCGGAGCTTCTCGATTTCAGCGCCCTTTCGTCGGTTGAGCTTGCGCTCTTTGGTCACTGGTTTCGCAGCGCGGCTCGGCTTTCGCTCGGACTTGCTCGACTGCCTCGCGGAGGCCTTCGCGCCGGACTTGGGCCGCGCTTTCGACGATCGAGCCTCGACGATCGAGCGCGCCGCGCTCGGGCTCGTGCCGGTGAGCGCCGCGAGCTCTTTCAGCGACATCGACGAGATGAGCTTCACCACTCCCTCGGCGAGACTTTCGGCCATGTCTTTGATGGCCCTGCGAAGTTCAGCATTCGTGGTCACGACAGCTCTCCTGTGATTGCGCGGACAGACGACCGCCGCGAGACCTTCGCCCGATCGCGCGCCGAACTGTAAAGCCAACGTCGCCGAATCGACAACGGCGAAAGCGCCAGCGCCCCGGCATTACACGAGATAACATCAAATCCCCCGAGACCGCTCAATCGTCGCTGCGACGCACGCCGAGGTCCATCTCGATCCCGAGCTCGCTCTTGAGCCGCTCGGCCTGATAGTGCGTCCGCAGCGGGACGATCAACTCGTCGATCGCCCCGTCGATCACCCGATCGAGCTTATACAGCGTCAAACCGATGCGGTGATCGGTCACACGGTTCTGCGGAAAGTTGTACGTGCGAATCTTCTCGGACCGCTCGCCGGCGCCCACCATCGAGCGGCGCTCGGACGCGATCGCCGACTGCTGCTTGGAGCGCTCGAGCTCGAACAGCTTGCTCTTCAGCACCTTCATCGCCTTCGCGCGGTTCTTGTGCTGCGAGCGCTCGTCCTGACACTTCACGATGATGCCCGTCGGCTTGTGCTGCAGCTGCACGGCGGAGTTCGTCGTGTTGACCCCCTGCCCGCCCGGGCCGCCAGAGGCCGCGACGCTCTCGACGATATCCTTCGCCTCGACGACGACATCCACGTCTTCGGCCTCGGGCAGCACCGCGACCGTCGCCGTGCTCGTATGCACGCGCCCCTGCGTCTCTGTCGCCGGAACGCGCTGCACCCGATGCACTCCCCCCTCGAAGCGCATCGTGCTGTAAACGTGCTCGCCCGTCACGAGCGCCACGACCTCTTTGATTCCGCCCACCGAACTCTCGGACAGCGAGAGCACTTCGACCTTCCACCGACGCCCCTCGGCGAAGCGCGAGTACATACGAAAAAGATCCTGCGCGAACAGCGTCGCTTCGTCGCCGCCCTCGCCGCCGCGGATCTCCAAGATCGTGTTCTTCTCGTCGAGCGGCTCCGGCGGCAACAGCAACAACGTCATCGACCGCTCGAGCTCGTCGAGCTCGGCCTCGAGCGTCGGAATCTCTTCTTGCGCCATCTCGCGCAGCTCGGGGTCGGCCAGCGCTGCTTTGTCCTCCGCCAGCTGCTTGCTCGCCGACTGGTACCGCGCGAACGCCGTCACCAGCCCCTCGAGGTCCGAGCGCTCCTTCATCAGCTTGCGATAGCGACCCATGTCCTCGGTCGCGCCCGGCTCGCACAAGAGCCGGTCGAGCTCGTGCGCGCGGGCTACAAGGGTCTCGAGCTTGTCGATCGGCAACACCATCGGCCGGGGCTTATACAGCCAATCGCTCCACTGCGCCGCGCGCTCGGACAGCAACTGCACAAACTGCATCTCGCAGGCAGCAACTGCACCTCCCTCGCGCAGCGCGCAGGAAGTGACGCGCAATTTTCGTCGGCACGAGCCTTGAGTGCGCCCGCTGCCATCATGTCCGACACGAAGATCCCCGGCACCGAGACGGTCATCGACGAAACCTTCGGCGTCGCAATCACGCGAACGCTGCCCCCTCCCCCGAGCGGCTACAACGTCGTCGTCGGGGTCGACTTCGACACCACCGGCGACAACGCCATGGCCGAGGCCCTTCGCCTCGCCGACACGCGCGAAGACGTCGAGATCCACGCGGTCTACGTCATCACCCGCAACATCGAGACGATCCGCGCGGACATCCTCGCCAAGCGCACGACCGAGCTCGAAGACATCCCCGCCAAGCTCCGCAAGCACATCGAGACCCGCTTCGGCGCGCTGGTCGCCAAGCTCGCCCGGCTCGTCCTGCACGTGCGCGTCGGCGAGCCCGCCGCGGCGCTGCACCAGCTCGCGGTCGACATCGACGCCGAGCTCATCGTCGTCGGGACCCACGGCCGCACCGGACTGCGCAAGCTCGCGCTCGGATCGGTCGCGCAGAAGCTCCTCGAAGGCGCCCACTGCCCGGTCCTCGTCGCCCGTCCCCGCGACTACTCGGGCCTCGAGAAGACCCCGCGCCCCGAGCCGCTCTGCCCCGATTGCGCCACGGCCCGCGCCGAGAGCAACGGCGAGAAGCAGTGGTGCGATTGGCACGCGCGTCCCCACGTCCGCGCGCACACCGTCGGCCACTCCGAGAACGTCGGCGGCCGCAGCCCCGGCATCGTCTGAGCCCCAGCGCTCACCCCTGCCACGTCCCCCCGCGCAGCTCAGCTACTCGCCCTCGACCCCAAGCGCGTGACAAGGGCTACTCGCCCTTGAACCCAGAGAGGGACAAGGGCTACTCGCCCTTGAACCCTGCGATCGCGAACTGCTCGGTGAACTGAGCGAACGAGCGAAACTTGCGGACGACGGGCTCGGTGACGGGCGCGCTCTTTCCGGCTTGTTCGGCGGCTTCGCGCGCGAGGGTCACCTTGAGGGACGCGAGCGCGACCTCGAGCTGATCGTCGTCGGGCTCGATCGTCGTGATGCCCTGCACCATGTAGCCCGGGCCCAGAAACAGCCGCGCCAACGGGCTCGACGAGAAGCGCGCGCTCAACCGCTGCAGCTCGTACGAGAGCCCCGCAATCAACGGCAGCATCAACACCTTCAGCGCGATCGCGTACACCTGCGCGTTGACCGCGCCGATGCCCTTGAGCAGCGTCGGCAGCACCGCCGCGTACACGACCACGCTCACGATCACCACGACGATCAAGAACGTCGTCCCGCACCGCGCGTGGCGCGTCGAGTGCTGCTTGGCGTACTCGACCTCGAGCGGCTGGCCTGCCTCGAACGTCGCGATCGCCTTGTGCTCGGCCCCGTGGTACTGAAACACCCTTCGCACCTCGGGGATGCGACGGATCGCCAGCATGTAGCCGATGACCAGCGCAAGCTTGAACGCGCCCGTCAGCGCATGAAACGCGAAGTCCTGCATCCCGAGCCCCGGGCCGAACAGCTTGCCCGCCGCCCACGCGAGCAGCTGCGGAAGCGCGATGAACAGCCCGATCGCGAGCACCATCGCCAGCTTGTTGGCCACCTCGCTGCTCAGCCCTCCGCCGCTCGCTCCTTCGGACTTCTTCTGGCTCGCGCTCACGGTCGTACCGCTCGCGAGCGCCTCGGCCTGAGCCTTCGCCTCTTCTTCTGCGACGAGGTCCTCTTCCATCTGCTCAGCGGCGAAGTTGAGCGCCTTGTATCCGTTGGACATCGACTCGACGAGCGTCGCCATCCCGCGCACGAAGGGGACCTTCGCCAGCTTGATCGCCCACTCGCCGGTCCACGGCTGCTCGCGCACAACCAGCGCGCCGTCCTTGCGTCGCACGACGACCGCGAAGCACTTGGGAGAGCGCATCATCACGCCCTCGAGCACCGCTTGACCGCCGACCTTGGTCTTCAGCTCACCACTCATTTCGAGGGCGTGAACTTACCTTGCACGCACGCGCTGCGCACGCGTTCGGCGGCGATTCACCGCGAGCGCGACGCGCAACGGCAGAGCCGCTCGGAGCGCGCGAGGCCGATCCCCCCCATCCGTGGACTCGGCCTTCATCCCCCACCCGGTGGTCTTCACTTCTTCTTGGCGGCGGCGGTCGCGGCGTTGACCGCGCTCATCTTCTCGAAGCGCTTCTTGAACTTGTCGACGCGGCCCGCGGTGTCCATCAGCTTCTGCTTGCCCGTGTAGAACGGGTGGCAGTTGGCGCACACGTCGACGCTGAAATCACCGCGCGTCGTGCGCGTGATGACGGCGTTGCCGCAGGCGCAAGAGATGGTGCTGTACGGAAACTCCGGGTGGATTTGGGCCTTCATGACGAACCTCTTTGCAATCGATTGCGGGACGGCGGGGGCCTTCGGTTCGTCATCCGCGTGAACCGATGCTTGTACGTCCCAACGCTGCTCCCCTCGAAAGGGGGCGCGGTGTCTAACACAGCAGCGTTCTCGCAGCCAGTCCCCCTTCGAACCCGTGAACGCTCAGGCGTCGAACGTCTGCGCGTGCACGGCGTGCTCGGGCTCGCCGCGGGTCCCCGGCTTCGGCAGCGGAACGGGCCCGATGTGCATCACCGCTCCTTCGAACGCGAGCGGCGCGGCGCCCTCGAGCTCGACCTCGATGCGCACCGCAGGGTCGCTGCCTGGGAGCTGAAAGCTCTGCACGGTCGAGATCCGCACGTCGCGCGCGATCGCCTGCATCCTCCACGCGACGCGCAGCCGCGGGGTGCCCGCGAAGGGCCACTGCGCTTCGAAGAGCCTGTCGATGGTGACGCCGAGAGGGGGCTCGTTCTCTGTGCGAAATACGACGACGACGCGCATCCCGCCGGGCCACTCAGGCTCGATCCAGAGGTCGACCGGCGTGCCCTTGGCGCGCTCGATGCGCTCGCGCACTTCGACGGGAACGTCCTGCATCAGCGTCCGCCGTCGCGCCTCGCCGCAGGCCTCGCGGGCGTGCGACGACGGCCGGCGTCCGGCGCGCTCGCCTCGGGGGCGGCGTCCATCGCGGGCGCGACCGCGTCGACCTCGACCACGTCGGGCTCCGACGGCGGGATCGGCGCAGAAGGCTCAGCCGAGGGCGGCGGCGCGGGGTTCACGCCAGGGATCGGTCCGCTGAGCGGCGGGCTGTTGGACAGGCGATTGAGCAGGTCGTCCGAGTACGGACCGCTCGACTGGGACTGGCTACCGCCGCAGGCGGCGAGCGCCAGGGCGACGAGGATCACACACGTTTGCTTGCAGAATTTCAGGGAGTTCATCGAGGTCTCCATCCCGTCTCCATCAGCGCCGACGCGCCCTTCGACGGGCGACGCGCTCAGCCGCGCGACGCTACAACAACGCTCAACTCTCTGGAACGAGCACGTGAATCTCGTACGGCACCGTCGCCACGGGGTTCTGAAAATTGGGCACGCGCGCGGTGCACAGCGCTCTGCCCAGGCACAGCGCCGCCCCCTCGTCCAAGCGCACGCCCGGAAACCGCATCGCCGTCGCCCGGCCGTCGCTCGCGAACTGCACGCGAACGGGGAGCTTTCCGTCCGCTCGCGACGGAGGACTGCAGCGGATCACCTCTCGCTCGACCGCCACGAACGCCCGCACGATCCCCGCGTTTTCGGGCTCTCTCGGGCACTGCGGGCAACGCACCGCGCGCGCAGGCGCCGCGGCGCCGCACAACAGTTCACCGCCCTCGCCGTCGGGCATCCACTCGACCCTCACACGCGCGCTCGTCGCGCCGCTCGCCGACGCGACGGGCGTCCCGATTTCGCCCGCGACGCTCGGCGCGCTGGCCTGCAGCGACCCGCCAACGCCCTGCGCGCCTGGCTCCGTCGCGGCGCTGCTCGTCGCGTCCGCCACGACCACCGCCTCGGGTCTGCG